>CAZNYS010000149.1:0-1774 GCA_964577305.1 uncultured Rikenellaceae bacterium | reverse complement strand
CTTGCTGTCAGTCTCCCGAATGAGGTTCAACTTGTTTTTATGATTATGAAAGTTACAAAATATTACTCAAATTCAGGGTGTATGATGATAAAAATTGAATATAAATAACTGGTTAGTAATTATATCTGATTTTGGATTATACTGTCTTCTTTTTGTCTATTGTACATCAAGGTCGTCCAACGGATTATTGATGCTAAGTAAATTTCTCCTGCTTACATGGGTGTATATTTCAGTTGTCTTGCTGCTCTTGTGACCCAACAATTCCTGGATATACCTTATATCAAGCCCACCTTCATGTAAGTGAGTGGCATAACTGTGACGTAAACTGTGAACCCCAAGGTCCTTATCTATACCGGCCCTTTTCAATGACTGACAAAAGACATTGTATACACTGCTAACGGAATATTTACCACCATTCTGACCTTCAAATAAATATACCGACGGCTTGTATGCAATAAGGTATTCATCCAGCTTGCTCCATACCTTGTCAGATACAGGTACAACACGGTCTACATTACCTTTGCCCAACCTGATATGCAGGGTCTTCCTGTCCCTGTTAAGGTCAGTTAACCTGATGTTTATTACCTCACTGCGTCTTAATCCGCATGAGTATATTATATATAGTAATAACCTGTGCTTTATATTCCTGGTCGATTGTAGAATTCTTGTCACCTCTTCCTTAGATAATACCTGAGGTAATGGCCTGCTTTTCCTGGGTCGAATTATTTCATCCAGGTTTATTTTTCCCTTTCCGTGGTAGTAATAATATGCCTTTATTGCTGATAATAACTGGTTCTGGAAGGAAGCTGAATATCCCTGCTTTATCACAACCGATTCCATGAATTCTGATATGTTATCATTGTTGAGGTCTCCCGGGTGATACTGGTGAAAATATTTGAAAAACAATTCTAAATGTGACATCTAAGAATCCAGAGTATGATTGCTGTACCTATGCTCCTTTAAAAATTGAATGAATTCCTCTATGCTGCTTCTTATTTCACCTGACAATTTCCTTTCCCTTATCTCACCATTAATTTTATTACGTTCTTTCTTAATAGCCTCTGGCCGCACAGCCTTCTTTATGATTACCTGTACCCCCACATTATTGAAATAATCGGTTAGAGAATCCAGGATCACCCTGGTTACCGGTAAATGCCATTCTTTCTTCAATGTATCATAATATGGCCTGCAGTATTGCTTTAATTCAGAGATCCATCTATTATCGTACCTGCCCATAAATTTTACTATCAACCTGCCCTGTGATGGATCTACAGTCATTTTAACAGGTCCCTGTGAGCCAGAATAATAAGGTTTATTATGATGCCTCTCAAAAGATGACATTTTTTTATAAATGTGGAGTTCAGTTGCGTCGATACTGAAGTAGCCCTTGAAATATGCGATTATGCTTTTCAAAGATTCTTCATTCTCAGATATGTACCAGGTTGATGCTGATTGGCTCCATTTTCGGCCTGGATAATTCCTGATCATTCTGTTAAATACGTGATCATTTTCACAATACATGAATATACAACTCTTGCCATGATGGCTCTTCCTGATGAGTTTGATTGTTTTCATACAGCACTTTTTTGGTTAATACAGCTCCATTTCTATTCCTGTAATAAAGATATGAAATTATGAGAAATAATGTAGAGGCGCCAGGCCCCTAGATTCCGCAGGCCTTTACTTTTTGAATAAATCTATTCTAAAATAGTTATTTTAACACTATTGTCCGACTAAATTCTTAAGTCGGTAATTTATTTTCTGTATAGCCCAT
>CAZNYS010000148.1:0-1850 GCA_964577305.1 uncultured Rikenellaceae bacterium | reverse complement strand
GCAGCGCGAATCTCATCTCTCATCTCTTCTTTTGGTGGTGCAAATTTAACTCATAAAATCAAAATAAAAAAAAATACAAAGAGCATCTGATAATATTTATGTAAATTATGAACTTTTGTGCACGGTACATGATATACAAGAATCAGATACTATAACTAATTATGAATTCACTGTCTGCCATAGGTTTGATTGCAATAGGAAGCCTCGGGGCCTCGAGCTTTTATGTTCCTTTCAGAAAGGTAAAGAAATGGTCATGGGAATCCTACTGGATATCCCAGGGTGTGGCTGCCTGGTTAATAGCTCCCTGGATTTTCGCATTATTGTCACTTCCCCGCGGTACATTATTTGATATCATAGGCGCTGCACCAGCTTCTGCAAAGTGGCTGGCAATACTTTTTGGAGCCTTATGGGGTGTAGGAGGTCTCACCTTTGGACTTAGCATAAGATACCTTGGCGTAGCAATGGGGCAGAGCATTGCACTTGGCTTCTGTGCTGCATTCGGTACCCTTATACCTCCTCTCGTTGCAGGTGACAGCCTGTTTGGTTCAACAGAGGGTATACTCATGGTAACCGGCGTTGCTGTATGCGTGGCAGGGATAGCCGTGATAGGATACGCCGGCGCCCTGAAAAACAGGAATATGAGTGAGGAGGAAAGAAAAGCTGCAGTAAAGGAATTTGCACTAAAGAAAGGATTGCTGATTGCAATTATGGCCGGTATTATGAGTGCAGCTTTCAGCTATGGTTTCGAAGTAGGACAACCCATTGAAAAGCTTGCTGTTAAATACGGAGTAAACCCGCTTTTTCAAAGTAATGTAACTCTTATCTTCATACTCATAGGAGGGTTCATTACTAATTTCGGTTATTGTGCATATCTGAATGTAAAGAACAAAACATACAAAGATTATTTTTCAGTATCAGGAATTGTTTTTCTGAATAACCTGTTCTTTACTTTCCTGGCCGGGTTGTTATGGTTCCTCCAGTTTCATTTCTATGGCATGGGAAAATCACAGCTGCCGGCTGGAATTGCTGTTTTTGCATGGAGCATACTTATGGCCCTGAATATAGCATTCAGCAATATCTGGGGTATAATACTTAAAGAATGGAAAGGAGCTGGGCGCAAAACTATGATAGTCCTCGTAATAGGAATTGTAATATTGATACTATCAACATTCGTGATAAACCTGGGATGAGTGGCATATCCGAAATAGCTGGCGCGGATCTTTGGATCCGTGCCCATATTAGGCTGAAATGGATAAAATAATGGATATTATGTTGAAGCAGGACAAGGTGAGAATGAGTTTAAGTGGTTTACGGGGAACAGGCCAGGCAATCTGGAACGTGGACTTGGAACCTGGAACCTGAAACCTGAAACCTGAAATAATAATATAAATCAACAATAATGAAAAAGATAAAATCAATTGAAGAATCCTATGCTATGGCAAAAGAACAGTATGCTGAACTGGGAGTAAATACCAATCAGGTGCTGGAAAAGATGAAGGACGTAGTGATTAGCCTGCATTGCTGGCAGGCTGACGATGTGGGTGGCTTTGAAAAACCTGATGCTGAGCTTGGCGGCGGAGGGATACAGGTAACGGGGAATTATCCCGGTAAAGCACGAAACGCTGATGAGCTGAGACAGGATCTAGAAAAAGTTATGACTATACTGCCGGGTAAACAGCGATTTAATCTTCATGCCATTTATGGTGATTTCGGTGGCGATTTTGTTGACAGGGACAAGATCGAAACAGGGCATTTCCAGGCATGGATCGACTGGGCAAAAAAATTGAATGTCGGAATGGATTTTAACTGTACCTGCTTTTCGCATCCCAAAGCTGATGATGGTTTTACAT
>CAZNYS010000147.1:0-2124 GCA_964577305.1 uncultured Rikenellaceae bacterium | reverse complement strand
AGTTTTTTCATTAGTCAAATGGTTATAAATACAATACAAACCACAATACTGTTCTTAAACCCGGAACCTGGAACTTGAAACCTGTAATTTAATCCCTTTTCCTTAGCCTCAGCCTAAAATTCATCTCTCCTTAAGTTAAAACTTACGATGAAATGCTACATATGATTGTATATCAATATACTAGGTGTAATTACCGAGTGTGCTGTAAAATTGGTCATTCAGGTAGAATTTCGGATAAAAGCGAGTATTTTTTGAGTTTTTGACTTCCCAATAAGTTTTTCAAGATCTCCGGCTGGAACAGATATTATTTTTTCCAACGATCCGAATTTCTTTATAAGAATATCCTTTGTTTTTGGTCCGATACCTTTTATGTCATCCAGTGATGACCTGGTCATACCTTTACTTCTCTTATCACGATGAAACCTAATCCCGAAACGGTGGGCTTCATTCCTCATGTTTTGTATTATTTTCAGGCTTATTGAATTTTTATCAATATACAAAGGGACGGGGTCACCAGGGAAATAAATTTCCTCAAGTTTCTTTGCTATCCCTATTACAGGGACTTTACCCCTTATGCCAAGACTTTCAAGACTTTTAACAGCAGCATTCAGCTGCCCTTTTCCCCCATCAATAATTACCAGGTCGGGTAATGAGCTGTCTTCATCCAGCATCCTCCTGTATCGACGGAAAACAACTTCTTCCATGGATCTGAAATCATCAGCCCCTTTTACAGTTTTTATGTTGTAATGACGGTATTCATTTTTCGACGGTCTGGCATTCTTGAAAACAACACATGCTGCAACAGGATTCGAGCCCTGTATGTTTGAATTGTCAAAACATTCAATATGCACCGGGAGCGCAGGCAGGTGAAGATCGCTTTTCAGTTTTTCAAGATTTTGCCTTGTTCTGTCTTCCGGTGCTTTAATCCTTCCTTTCCTCTGGTTTAATTTATACACCCTCGCGTTTTTCTCAGACAGTTCAAGCAATTTTTTCTTATCCCCTTTTCTTGGAGCAGTATATTTAACATCCTCTATTCTTATATCAGGAATTATCCCCAGTATAATTTCAGGAGCAGTGCTTGAATGACGGTCCCTTAACTCGGTAATAGCCAGCGAAATAAGTTCATTATTACTTTCTTCAATTCGTTTCCTGAATTCAATTGTATGTGTCTGAACCACTGCTCCTCGCATGATTTTCAGGTAGTTAACATATATTTTGTCATTCTCTGTATCCATTCCGAATACATCAGCATCTCTTATATGAGGATTAACAACGGTAGACCTGCTGCGGTATTTCTGAAGTATTTCCAGCTTCTCTTTGATGACCTGTGCCTCTTCATACTTCAATTCCCCAGCATAAGTTTTCATCAGTTCTTTCAGGTGTTTTGTAACGGTATGAATATTACCTTTAAGTATTTCCTTAACATGCCTGATTGATTCATTATAATTTTCCTGTGATTGCTTACCCATGCAGGGTGCAAGGCAATTGCCAAGGTGATATTCAAGACAAACCCTGTATTTTCCTTCTGCTATCCTGTCTTCAGAAAGATTATACGAACATGTTCTCAGCGGGTATAATTGTTTTATAAGATCCAGTAATGTACGTACCATTACAACCGATGTATATGGTCCGTAATAAACCGATCCATCCCTTACCACATTCCTGGTCATAAATACCCTTGGGAAAGGTTCCACTTTTACACATATCCATGGAAAAGTTTTATCATCTTTCATCAGCACATTATACCTGGGCTGATGTCTTTTTATCAGGTTATTCTCAAGTAATAATGCTTCTGATTCTGTCTCCACTACCGTGTGCTGTATTTCAGCCACCCTGTTCATCATAACTTTTGTTTTGCCCGTTACTGATTTACCGAAGTATGATGCAACCCTTTTCTTCAGACTTTTGGCTTTCCCTACATAAATAAGCCTCCCTGTTTTATCATAAAAACGGTATACTCCAGGATTATCGGGCAGATTACGGGCAATATTTTTCAGTTGTTCCATCGTAGGCAAAAGTAAATAAAATTAGGCTGAGGCTGAGGCTAAGGAATAAGATGCTGGCGCGGATCTCCAGCTTTGTCCACCGTAGCCCTGGTGCCTGTTGCACATTAGCCTCATTACT
>CAZNYS010000146.1:0-2137 GCA_964577305.1 uncultured Rikenellaceae bacterium | reverse complement strand
AGTAATTCTTATTTATGTAGGATAGATTGTTAAGTACTCTTTCAGGTTTCTCTTTTTCAATTGTATATACCAGTCTGCAATTTCCATCAGCTTCAATCATAATAATTTCATCATAATCAAAAATTCTTAATCCGAGAGAGGATTTAAGGGTTATTGGTTTTATTGTTTTATCTGGCAGCATATTCCAAACTTAAACTCTAATATTTTATAGTTACACTCACCGATGGCATGACAGGGAACAGGGAAATATTCTTAAAGTAATAAACCTGTTCCTGCTCGTCATATGTTCTCCTGAAATAGTAAGTGTTTTTCCTGTTATAAACGTTATAAATATCGGCATCAATCAGTACCGAGAACCTTTTCATTGGAATAACATACCTGCATGACAAGTCGAGCCTGTGGTAATCGAAATACCTGATATTGTTCTTTGTCTCGAACCATTCGCCGTAGGATGTCTCATGCATGTATATTGTCGCCGGTGATCCCGATACAAACACCCAGTTAAGTCCGAAGCTCATCCTTTCGTTCAGCCTGTATTTGGCTGCTATATTTATATTATGCGGCCTGTCGGCACTTGAGGGTATCCATATCATACCTTCCGGGCTGTTCCATTCTCGCTCAGACCTTGAATAAGTGTAGGAAATATTGCCTGTAAGCCGTCCTCTCTTTTTGATAATACCCGTCTCGATCCCGTAGGCTCTTCCATCTATCATATCCAGCAGTTCTTCAAAAGAGCTGTCAAAAATAAAGCTTGCCCCGGGATGGAAATCAACCATGCCGGAGATATTCTTGTAATAAGCATCCAGTGACAAGATTATATCATTATTGATATTTCCCTGGAAACCTGCAGAATAAACATCCGATATTTCGGGACCAAATTCCCGTGATACCGGCAACCATAACATGGTCCTCAAACCGGCATTTGACCCTTCAACCGAATGATCGGTCTGACTCAACCTTACATAATTGATATGTGGCGAAATAATACCTCCCGGGTTGTATGCCAGCCTGAGCCTTGGCTCGGGGATAAAATATTTTGCGTCACCTGTAAAGATACCTGACAGTCTCAGACCTGCATCAAGCTGTAGTCTGGATATCTTAACTAAAGCAGAAATAAAAGCCGTTGGTTCATAAACAACATGATCTTCACCATAGATATTTTCGGTCAGGGTATCATTAACAGATGAATAGGCCAGAATATTAGGGGAGAAAAATCTTATCCTGCCGGACAGGCCTGCAGAATAACCAAGAACGCCTTTCGTACCGCCCACAATAATGGCAGAGCCTATATTATCGACAGTTGGCAAAATGGAGTATGATATTTCACTTGTACCAATCATCGAATCGCTTGTGGTAATTAATTTTTCAGTTTGCGAGTATAATTCCCGTTTCATGGCCATCCTGTTGTAGTTCAGGTCAAACCTCCATTTCAGCCTGTTCTTTTCAGGCAGGTGCCACTGAATGGCATGTACCATACTGTTCCAGCCTGTTGCCATACCTTCCATGTAGTGTGTCAGTGTATCACCTGCCAGGCCGGTTTCTTCGTATTCTTCCCTGCTGTTGTCATAATTACCGAAGAATAGATATTTCAGATTGCCAAATTTGGCAGATGTATGGGAAAGCTGCAGGTATCCGTCATAGAATGAGTAATCATCGGGAGGGAGGTTCTCGGCTACTTCGGTGCTGACAATTTTTTTCAGTAATGATGAGTAAAGGGAATAATTACCCCGCCTGATACCTGCCGTAATGTCCAGGTTGATATTATCAAGGGGCAGTTCAATTGTCAAACCTGATGAGAGCAATCCCAGCCTGAGTTGAGCGGCCAGTGAATCGGTCCGGGGTTCCCTGAAGCTCAGATTTAAAACGGAAGATGCACCACCGCCTGTCTCAGCAGGGAAATAATCTTTATACAGTTCGGCGCTTTCCAGGAAGTCAAGGTCAAAGGGGGAAACAAAACCCAATAGATGGGAAGGAAGGAAGAAATAACAGCCGTTAGCCAGGATAACATTCTGCCCTTTGCTGCCGCCCCTTACATATATATCGGAGGACCCGTCCTTACCCGGTACCACACCGGGCATCAGCTGGATAGATTTCATCAGGTCGGGCTCGCTGAACACCCTGGGATACTCATTAACAG
>CAZNYS010000145.1:0-2375 GCA_964577305.1 uncultured Rikenellaceae bacterium | reverse complement strand
AAGAACAGATTAAATTTATTGACATTTGGGAAGCAGAGAATTACCGGAGAAGCGTATAAGAAATTCTATCATATTATTAATTACACTGGAATTTATATGTTAAACAGCTGGCAGGCATAAGATTAAAATATGAGATATTTATTCAGCATTATCCTGTTGTTATTACTGATATCATGCAGCCATTGGCAAAAAAAATGCAAAGACAACAAAGGTTCTGACCTATGACCATCCCGCCCGCTCCTGGAATGAGGCATTACCCGTGGGTAATGGGAGGATGGGAGCGATGGTTTTCGGTATTGTTACACGTGAGCGTATTCAGTTTAATGAAGAGACTTTTTGGACTGGTGCACCCCACGATTATTCACATCCGGGGGCTGCTGAATACCTTGATACTTTAAGAATGCTTATTCTCAATGGTAAAACCCGGGAAGCGGAAAGGATAGCCATGGAGTATTTCATGAGTTTACCCCTGGGGCAGAAAGCCTATCAACCATTTGGCGATCTCTACCTTGAGTTTCCGGAGCATGAAAAATATACTGATTATGAGAGAAGCCTTGATATCAGTCAGGCCTTATGCCGTACACGATATAAAGTGGATGGAGTGACTTACACACGTGAGGTACTGGCAAGTTATCCTGACCAGGTAATTGCTATAAAACTTACTGCAAGTCAAAAGAAGTCACTTAGCTTTGGGCTCATGCTGGACACCCCACATGAAAAAAAGAGTATTTCCGGCAATGGGAATCAGCAAACACTTTCCATAGAGGTTAAAGAAGGTGCTCTGGAGGGGATGGCACGGATTAATGTTGAAACTGATGGAGAAATCACTTATTCAGATCATCAGATCATTATTCCGTGCTTGCATTGAAACCACCGAAATAATAGGGGAGGACAATGATTTTGCGGAAATATTAAAAGAAACAATTCCACGAATTGCACCCAATCAGGTAGGTCGCTACGGCCAGTTGCAGGAATGGCTGGAAGATAAGGATGATCCTGAGGTTAAACACCGTCATGTATCCCATCTGTGGGGGGTGCATCCCGGTGATGATATTACCTGGGAAAAATCTCCGGAACTGATGAAAGCAGCCAGGCAATCACTACTATTCCGTGGAGACGACGGTACCGGCTGGAGCCTGGCCTGGAAGATCAGTTTCTGGGCACGTTTCCTCGATGGTGACCATGCCTATGAACTTATAAAACTACTTTTCCGTATCAAAGAAGAGGCAAATGTGAACTGGGGCGGTGGCAGTTATATTAACCTTTTTGACGCTCATCCACCATTCCAGATAGATGGTAATTTTGGAGCAGCAGCAGGGATAGTTGAACTTTTGATACAATCTCACCAGGGATTTATCGACCTGCTCCCGGCTCTCCCATCAGCACTAACAGACGGCTTCATAAAGGGAGTATGTACCAGGGGAGGTTTTGAAATTGATATGGAATGGAAAGATGGAGATATCGTACACCTTAGAGTCCTGTCAAAGGAAGGTCAGCTTTGTAAACTGAGATATAATAATAAAACGGTCGAGTTTGAAACAGAGGAGGGAAAAGAGTATTATATGGGAAGGAATTTCACATTTCCCCGGTTTTCAAATCTATAACTGTTCCCATATATGGTTCTTAGGGTGGGATCTAAGTAATGAGGTACAGATCATCACTTAACTTAAAAAGACGGAAACGGTTAAAACAAAAAACCGGTTGTTGCCAACCGGTTTTATTTGTGCCTTCTGTGCCCAGAACAGGACTCGAACCTGCACGTACTTGCGTACACTAGTCCCTGAAACTAGCGCGTCTACCGATTCCGCCATCTGGGCAAGCACGAACGATGAATGATGAATGATGAATTATGAACCGAGTCCCGAGAAATCGGGACGAGTTCGCTGAACCCCGAGAATTCGGGGTGAAGCAATTATGAAATGAATCTCTCATCTCTCATCTCTTTTCGCGTGTGCAAAAATAAGGGATTTTTTTGTATTTTAAAGTCCGTATGACGGAAAAAACCAGAAGACATAGGTATACTGACCTGCATAAGCAGGGCATCCTCAAGCAAAGGGCAGTTGAATTGGCTGAGGAACTGTCATCCTGTACCCTTTGCCCGAGGAACTGTGGTGTTAACAGGTTGGAGGATGAGAAAGGTATCTGCAAGACCGGCCGTAAAGCAATGGTATCATCTTATTCTGCTCATTTCGGGGAGGAGAAACCTCTTGTGGGACGTTATGGTTCGGGTACCATATTTTTCACAAACTGCAACCTGCTATGTAACTTCTGTCAGAATTATGATATTTCACATCTGGGCCGGGGAGTGGAGGTAGACGATAAACAACTGGCAGGTATGATGATGGAGCTTCAGGAACGCGGATGCCATAATATAA
>CAZNYS010000144.1:0-2504 GCA_964577305.1 uncultured Rikenellaceae bacterium | reverse complement strand
GTTAAAGTTTTACCGCTTTTTCAACAATAGGCCTGCGGAATCTAGGAGCCTGGCGTTTTGGACTGTGGATGTCACCCCAAAGGTTCAATCCAGTTATTAAGGTCATCAATTGAAAAATTAAGGACATTTGGTTTGGAAGTATCTGATTGTGATAATCTGTTACATTACAGGATTATTGGTAGTATTATCAGAATTAGGCTGGTTCTCAGGAGCTTTAAATAAATCATTACTTTTAGGCTTGGTTTTCACAAAGTTAATCAATAGATGAACTAAGTGGACCCGATTTTTGTATTAACTTGTATACAATATTTTCACAAAATACTTAATACTTAACTGATGAAATACAGGATTGAAAAAGATGCACTCGGCGAGGTTAAAGTACCATCGGAAGCATTATACGGTGCACAGACTCAGAGGGCTGTTGATAATTTTCCGATCAGCGGGTTAAGATTGCAAAAGCCCTTTATTGTGTTCCTGGCCCTTATTAAAAAACATGCTGCCCATGTGAATGCAGAACTTGGGCTTCTTAATGCCAGTATATCAGATGCTATAGTGGAGGCAGCACAGGAGGTAATGGAAGGTAAGCATGATAAGGAATTTGTGGTGGATGTTTTCCAGACTGGATCCGGGACATCTACAAATATGAATATGAACGAGGTCATTGACAGGAGAGCCAGCCAGGTTATATCCGGACATACTGAGAATAAAATTTCGGTTCATCCAAACGATCATGTAAACCTCGGCCAGTCAAGTAACGATGTTATTCCATCGGCTTTAAATATATCTGTATCATATATTATCGAACATGAGCTTGTACCGTCCTTAAATAAACTGAAAGAATCCCTCAGTGATAAGAGTTCCAGTTTTTCAGGTATCAAAAAGCTGGGCCGAACACATCTGCAGGATGCAGTTGAAATGACCCTGGGCGATGAGTTTTCGGGATATGCCAGCCAGATTGAAAAGGATATTGATAGGCTGAATGAAGTGAAAAATTATTTACTTGAACTCAGCCTGGGAGGAACAGCAGTCGGTACCGGCATAAATGCCCATCCTGAATTTGCTGTAAGAGTTATTAAGAAAATTGCTGCTGAAACAGGTATAGGTTTTAGGGAGGCAGAAAATCATTTCTCTTCCCAGGCAGCTCAGGACAATTCGGTTTCCCTCAGTGGTGTATTGAAGACTATTGCAGCTAGTCTTATAAAGATTGCTAATGATATACGCTGGCTTTCCTCAGGTCCAAGGGCTGGCCTGGGTGAAATAAACCTGCCGGCTGTGCAACCCGGCTCTTCAATTATGCCGGGGAAAGTCAATCCTGTAATCCCGGAAGCTGTACTACAGGTGGCTGCCCAGGTAATAGGTAATGATGCAACAATAACAGCTGCAGCCGCAGGTGGTAATTTCGAACTTAACACCATGTTGCCGGTTATTTCCTATAATCTTATACAATCACTTGAAATATTATCCTCAGCCTGTGAAGTATTAACTGAAAAATGCGTTAAAGGAATTACTGCCAACGAAGAAAAATGCAAGTCATATGTTGAGAATAGCCTCGATATAGCTGTGAAACTTATTCCTTATATTGGATATGACAAGGCCTCGGAAATAGCCAAAAAGGCCTATAAGCAGGGAAAGACTGTCAAAGAGGTAGTTATTGAGATTAACGTTCTTAATGATAAACAGATAGAGGAGATATGGTAACTGTCACTCTGGACGAAATCCGTTAATTCACCTCACGGGTTCAGCAATATATATACCATCTTCCTTGAGGACATCACTTATCTTTATCAATTCGTATCCTGCAAGTTTTAACTTCTCCCTCATTTCTTCCTTACCTGTACATCCATGGCTTTTGCCCCACTCAACCTTCGCCGGGTCACAGTCAACTATAGCCAGGAATCCTCCGGGCTTGAGTGCTGATTTGGTGTTTTTTAGCAAGGTAACCGAATCATCAAGATGGTGAAAAACATTTATCATAAACACTATATCCAATACACCATCCGGGAGTTTTGGGTCAGTTACTTCGCCAACAATAATTCTGATATTCTCAAATCCCGCTTCCCTGGCCCTCACTTTGAGATGATTCAGACCTGCTGCATCAATATCATTGGCGTATATAATCCCCTCAGGGCCAATTCTATCAGCTATCCATAGTGTCATTCGTCCTGTTCCTGCACCTATCTCACCTATCATCATTCCTTTATCAAAGCCTATTTCATCGAGCACAACCTCTGGCGGTTGACGGTTGTTAATCCTCTTTTCCCAATTTTCTATTTTAAACTTAACCGGTTGGGATAAAAGCAATGAAGGAACGAATACCAGGAATAAGGAATAAATAACCCTGAACTTTCTAAAAATATTGATTCTTTTCATGGGTGATATTTATAGTTAGTTGTTTTGATGCAATGTTAAACAACTTAATCAAATTTTGTGTTAATTTGAAGTTAATAGTGAATTATCTGGGATTTCTGGACGGGGAGTATGATATTTGGCATAAAATGATATAA
>CAZNYS010000143.1:0-2574 GCA_964577305.1 uncultured Rikenellaceae bacterium | reverse complement strand
AAACAACTGGCAGGTATGATGATGGAGCTTCAGGAACGCGGATGCCATAATATAAATTTCGTTACACCGTCCCATGTTGTACCACAAATAATATCGGCCCTGGTAGTAGCGGCGGGTGAGGGTCTGACAGTACCACTTGTTTTTAATACAGGTGCATATGATAAAGTAAGTACTCTGAAATCGCTTCAAGGGATCATCGATATATATATGCCGGATTTTAAATTCTGGACTAAAGATCTGTCAATTGAGACATGTAATGCCAGTGATTACAGGAAGATAGCTGTTAAGGCAATAAATGAGATGCACAGGCAGGTCGGCGATCTTGAACTGACTGATGCAGGCATTGCCAGGCGGGGCCTCCTGGTCAGGCATCTTGTTATGCCCGGTTACCCGGATGAAACAAGAAAAATCCTTCGTCATATTTCAGACAGTGTATCAAAGAATACTTATGTAAATATAATGCCACAGTATTATCCCTGTGGAGAGATTTTAAGATCAGATAAGCTGGGCAGGGCACTCAGGCCGGCTGAACACAGGGAAGCTATTGATTATGCAAAAACGGTCGGATTACAACGTATTGATTATTAAGGTTTAAAATCTGAATGCTCCCGGGTTTGTCCCGTTTCTTAAATAAATGTTAAATGATAAATATTACTTGACTTTTTAGTCTTTTTTTCGTATTTTAAGTACGAGAATTTTTGTTTACGGGTAATAAATCAAAAAATTAATTATGGGTAAGAACGTTGGAGTCTGGCTTGACAAAGAGAAAGCCTATGTTATTTCCGTGAATGGGGGTAAACACCACATCGAAAAGGTTGAATCAAATGTAGAAACACGGGTTCGTTTTGACGGTGAGACGAAATCATACTCAAGAATCGGTGGTGCATTTGTCAATCCTTCGAAGAAAAAAACAAAAAGGGAGAAGCATCAGCTCAACCATTATCTTACTGATCTTTCATGCAAATTATCGGGTGCTGAAAACATTTTGATTTTTGGTCCCGCTGATGTAAAGAAAGAGTTGAGGAAAGTATTAATAAAACGTAAGGATAAACCCGCAATCCGCCTGGAGTCTGCTGATCATATGACAGAAAACCAGATGGTTGCCAGGGTGAAAGAACATTTCAGGTAATAATATCTCAATCTACTATAGAGTCGTAGGTACTCTGTAGTATTTCAGTGCGGATATTCATATCGTACAACAGGTTGTTGTCGCGGGTGGGGTATACCCTGTTGGATAAAAAAACATAGCTCAGCTCATACTTAGGGTCTACCCATACAAAGGTGCCGGTAAAGCCAGAATGCCCGAAGCTTGATGGAGAAGCACCGGGGCATGGATAATCCTCGTCAGTACCATCATTCTCATCTATCAATGGTTTGTCAAAACCAAGACCCCGCCTGTTTTCATTTTCAGGGAACTGGTAGCTGGTGTATTCTTTAATTATTTCTTCATCAATTATCTGCTGATCACCATACATGCCACCCCTGCGGTACATCTCCATCAGCTTGATAAGATCATTAGCAGTGGCGAACAGGCCTGCATTTCCTGAAAAACCTCCCATCATTGCAGCTCCCTCGTCATGCACATAACCATGTAAAAGTTGTTTTCTGAAAAGAGTGTCCAGCTCGGTAGGGACAATGCTTGATTCAGGATAGAACCTGAAGGGATTGAAGACTATATCGTAGGCACCAAGTTTATGATATATGTTCCTGTATAAAAAGTCTTCATATACCTCACCACTCAGGTCTTCAATAATTGAAGGAACCAGGAAGAAGACAAGACCCGAATAAACGTATTTCTTTTCACCCAGGGGGGAACGTTTTATTGCCCTTTTGATCTTATTGAAGTATTTCCGGTGGACATATAAGCAATTGGCCACGGCACCCGGATATTGTTCTGACTTAACACATTTTATCGTCCACCACTTGAATGTGCCATTATTGCGAATGGTATTTTGCCAGTACGGTATCCAGGGATATAGTCCAGCCTGGTGAGCCAGTATTTCACGGAAGACAAGATCTTTCTTATCTGAGCACCTCATTTCAGGGACATATTCCAGCAGCCTGTCATCAGGTGAAAACAAACCATCACCGTCAAGCTTCATAAGTCCCGCGGTAGAAGCAGCCACCTTTGTTACCGATGCCAGGTCATAAAGATCATTTTCCTGAACATCTATTCTTGAGTGGTAAGTATGCGATCCGTAGCATTTATGAAAGAATACAATTCCTTTCCTGGCAAGAATTACCTCGCAACCCGGGTAAGCACCTGCCTCAAGTCCTGCCTGCGCCAGAGAATCTATTTTTCTCTCAAGTTTATCAGCTGATATCCCGGCATCTTCAGGATAGCCATACTGAAGTCTTATATCTCCGGGTGTTATAATTCCGTAGCCCTGCCTGTATTTTTCGTTTATTGTTACAGGCAGTTTGCCATGACCTCCTATACCCCCGAAAATTAACTGTGCCGAAAGCTCCTCAGTGTATATGTTTTCCTGGTATGCAAGTATCAATCCTTCTGCACTCTGTAAGCCATTAAGCCTGTCGATTGCATAGGGGTTGCCGAAATAAACAGCAAGCAGC
>CAZNYS010000142.1:0-2718 GCA_964577305.1 uncultured Rikenellaceae bacterium | reverse complement strand
CTTATTGGTATTTGACGATTTATTTTAATTTCCTGGTTTTCATATTTAAATAATAAATTATGTGAAAGTACACCGGAATGCAATTATCAATATAAAGTTAATAATCTATTATAATTACGACTTCTGCTAATAGTATATAATAAATTATACCATTCAAATAATTTGAGTCAGAGATACCCATAACGAATGATATTTGATCTTTTTTGTATCACCTATGTAACAAGCGAAATTTTTTTGAGTCATTATAATAAACTAACTGATCAAAATCCATGTTTGGAATATTCATTAAGTCATTCTTAAGAAATACCTTAAAGAATAAGGGTTTCTTCCTCGTTAACCTCCTTGGGTTCACACTTGGATTGTGTGTTAGTCTTCTGATATTTATATATATAGCCAATGAATTGCGCTATGATAAGCATCATGAAAAAAGTGATCGCATATACAGATTATGTATAAGGGCAAGTATTGGTGATACCAGATTCCAGCAGGCTTATTCTTCAGCGAGGGTACTGCGCGAAATGAGAGAGAGATTCCCGGAGATAGAAGATGCAGTAAAAACATCCAGGATAAGGGATATCACGACCAGGGTGGATGAAAGGATCTACCATGAAAATTTATTGGTGATGGCTGACTCATCACTTTTCTCTATTTTCACCCTGCCAGTTATCAGTGGTAACCCGAAGACAGCTCTGGCAGAACCCAACTCAATTGCTCTATCAGAAACCTATGCCAGGAAATATTTCGGAAGCACCGACTGCCTTGGCGAGGTTATAGAGGTAGATGTTCCAGGCGGAGGGAAGTCAGTATACACTGTTTCCGCAGTTTACAGGGATATGCCTGATCAGTCCCATTTTCACCTTGACCTTTTTGTATCATCCACTACATTCCCTGAGGCAATAAATAGCGATGGGTGGTCTGCAAATAATTTCATTACGTATCTACTCCTGAAAGATGGAACATCATACACTGAGCTGGAGAAAAAGTTTGTTGATTATGTAATTGATCAGTTTGGAAGTGAGGAAGAATACAATGCCTACATAGCACAGGGTGATTACTGGGAATTCTTTTTGCAGCCACTTGAACGGATACACCTTTATTCTGATGTCAATGGGGAGTGGGAAACCAACGGTAACATTAAATATATTTACATATTTTCTGCCGTGGCTCTATTTGTACTGATAATAGCCTGTATTAATTTTGTTAATTTATCAATTGCCAAGTCGACCCTGAGGGCACGTGAGGTAGGTATACGGAAAGCAGCCGGTTCAAGTCGCAGGCAGCTTATACTGCAGTTTCTCGGTGAGTCGGCCATAATTACTTTCCTGGCAATGGTATTATCCCTGGTAATTATAAAAATATTACTACCGTATTATAATGACTGGCTTGACCGCAGCATTAACCTTAACCTGTTCAGTGACGGCAGGATGATTGCTAGTGTCATAGTGGGATGGCTGGTTATCAGTATATTGAGCGGTATATATCCTGCTGTATTTCTTTCTTCTTATAAACCGGTAAGAGTATTAAAAGCGAATACTGTTTCCGAAACACGGGGAGTGGGTATCAGGAATGTGCTGGTAATTCTTCAGTTTGCAGCGTCTATCTTATTAATCATTGGAACCATTGTAATTACAAAGGAGATGAAACTGCTACAGGATGGGAATCTTGGATTCGATAAATCAAATATACTTGTGGTACAAATACCTCCCTCATTCTCAGATAAGCAACAAATAATAATGGATGATTTAAAAAGGTATCCTGTGGTTCAACATATAACATATGCTTCAAGTTTACCTGGGAAGGGATTTTCAAACATTGGTTTCGGTGCCGAGGGAGTTGACAAGAATTTTACACTTAATGTATTCAGTACGGATCAGGGTTATGACGATGTTCTGAAACTGGAAATCTCCGGTGGCCGGTTCTTTTCACCGGAAAGACTGTCTGATTCTACAGCAGTACTTCTCAATGAAACTGCAGTTAAAGTACTTGAAATTGATAATCCCATAGGAAAATATATCCATGACCACGGAAGTACACGATATAATTACAAGATAACAGGAGTAATAAAGGATTTTCATTACGAATCAAAACACCGTGAGATGCGTCCTATGGGAATATTTTTCCAGGGTGGGCCAAAGTCAGGTAATATACGTTATATGGCGATCAGGTTCAATCCTGGTAATAATAACGAGGCTCTCAAAGTAGCTGAAGGTGTTTGGGATGAGCAAATGCCCGGAATACCTTTCCTCCATTCCTATCTTGAGGAGGATTATGATTCACTATACCAGAATGAGCTACAGACTCAGCAGGTTTTTGCCCTGCTCTCTTTCCTGGCTATTCTTGTGGCCTGTATGGGATTGTTCGGATTGGCCTCATTCATTGCCCAGCAGCGAAGAACGGAGGTTGCTATACGCAAGGTCATGGGAGCTTCTTTTCAGCACTTAATAATTACACTCAGCCGCAGGTATATCAGATGGCTTGTAATAGCCTTTATTATTGCATGTCCGCTGGCATATTATATTATGGCACATTGGCTAAATAATTTTGCGTACAAGGTTTCTATTGGTCCATTCATATACATTATTGCAGGTGTCATTACTATGATCCTGGCACTGGTTACAGTAAGTGGCATCACAGGCCGGACAGCAAATTCCACCCCAGCCATTGTGTTAAAAAATGAATAATACTATCTAAAACCATTCAAAAAGCTCGAGCCAGATG
>CAZNYS010000141.1:0-2780 GCA_964577305.1 uncultured Rikenellaceae bacterium | reverse complement strand
ATATATGAAATAATTGCGTAATTTTAACCTATGAGAACAGACAAAATACCACTTAGTAAAATACATAATTTTTGTCCTGCTCATTTTGACGATCTACAAATAAACTCCTTGGAGATTGATTCCAAAAACCCCTAAATTAGCCAAACGCCTCTTTTCAGCTTATTACACAAAATAAATATATATACCGCTGATTTAAAGCCATTTACAATCTTTTTGGACTCCGATGGAACAACCAGTATTAATTCCACCTCTGTGGGTGCTGTAGGTAGAACCTAAAACCCGGAACACGCTTCGCCCGCCGGAGCTTCAGCGTAGGCGGGGAACTAAATGCCCCGGAGGGGTATAATAGTAATAGCCACAGTCACACCTGTGGGTTAAAGGATCAACCCAACCCTCAACTTCCGATCGCAGTGCTGTCAAATAAAAAGTATAGCTCAGAGACCTTTGCCGTTGGAAATAATCTACTTTGGTACAGGAACATCAATTGTCAACGTTTATCGAACAAAGAACAAATTAGTGTACCTGATAAGCATGGTGAAATGTTGCAGCATCTTATGCAACTTCATTACTGACAGTTAGGTATATGAATCCTCCAGATACTATTGGTCTGATTTTTGTAGTAAATAAGTGTAAACCAGCCTGATAATCTCAAATGAAATTAGAACCGGGAAAAATGAAAGCAATATTAAAGATAATAGTCATTTGTGGAATAATTGTTATAGTTTTTGGCTGTGAAAAAGGTCCTGAAGCGACAGCTCCGGGGTTTGCTGTTTATAAAACTAAAGGTGATTATTTTCATAATGTAAGTGTTGGGACAAACGAAAAAGGAGAACTTTATCATTATCCTGCATTCTATAACCCGAGATATAATTCAATTGTTGATACACGAATTAAAATTACAGAAGACGATACAAGTTATACACTAAGGGCAAGACTTATCGACGGATACATTTTGGGAGGTGAGATTGGTGAAACTAGTATTTTCCTTGACTTTACTTTTAAGGAATATATTAACTATGAAATAAATAATAATTGTTCAGGAGTACCTTTAGAAGTACTGAGTGAACACATTCTGGATGCCGATCCTTTCTTTGAACTTTACCTTGATCAGAACAGGCCAAGAAAGTATGAAATATCTGATACTCCCTTAATCAATCAGATGATCAGAGATAATGAACTGGAAAAATATTTTGAAAAAATAAAATAGCCTTTATACCATTATGATATTATTAACATACTGCCATGAAAATAAAAGTTTGCATCAGTTTTGCTCTTGCCCTGTTATTTATTATCTCACTAATATCCTGTGAGAAACCTGATGTTTTTGAGGATACTGATTTACTGAATTCACTCTATACCAATTCTCGCGATACAATAAATATTGAAAACAGTGAATATATCCTGGAAACCTATCTTTCCCGCAACCTGATGCCGGGAGGGCCAATACCAGCAAAGCGTCCCCTGGTAGCACTTATATTTTTGGTAAATACTGATAGTCTTCAAATATCATCTGATATAGATATAAGAAAACTATATGTTATTAAAGATCGCTTAATCTGGAGCTCCGATCCGGCTGATTCCAATGATCCTTATGTTCCTGATTTTAAACTTGGCAAAGTAAGCAACGATGGACCTGAATGGAATACAGATATTTATGTGGACGTTGTAGCAGAAGTGATAGATCGTTCTATCGATGACAAGTATCTTGTAATAGCGAAACATCAGTATATCGAAGCATTATATTAATTTTTTTTGTATCTTTTTAAGATGCAGCTCATGATGATATAAAAAGTCAGGTGCTTATGAACAGGGTAAAGTCAGTTCAACTTGTGACGGTAACTATTTTTCTGGTCTGTGTTATCATTTCATGTGAAAAGAATAATATAGCACAAAACTGTATAACTGATATAGATGGTAACCTTTATGACACCGTAACCATTGGTAACCAGACATGGATGGCAGAAAACCTGAAAACAACCAGGTACAACGATGGTACACCCATACCGCTTGTAATCGATAATACAGCATGGAGTAGCCTCACAGGTCCCGGTTATTGCTGGCCTAATAATGACAGGGCCATCTCCTGCGATTTTTATGGAGCCTTCTATAATTGGTACACCGTGAGCACAGGGAAGCTATGTCCCGAAGGCTGGCATGTGCCTGCTGCTGAAGAACTTGAAGAAATGGCCACGTTTGTCAGTGTTGATAACGGCTATGCTAACAGCGGATACGGAGGGCAATGGGATTTTATCGGAAATTATTTAAAACCGCGTCTGGGATGGAATGAAGGAGATAAAGGAACAGATGATTATGGGTTTTCAGCCCTCCCCGCCGGCTTTCGTCATGCCGACGGATCATTTGAATCATATGGCTGGATCGGTCACTGGTGGTGTAACACTGAGATCAATGCTTCTCAGGCATCGTTCTGGTGGCTGGCTTCCGGAATTAATGTCCTTGTACTGCAAAATTACTGGTCCAAAAATGCAGGGCATTCAGTCCGCTGCATTAAGGATTAATATAATCAAACGTGATTGACATTTATAACCCCAATAATCCATCAATCCAACAATCCATTAATCCATTTTTCCCCCGTCAGGGGCGATCGGTACAGCCATTTGCAACGGCTCTTACACGCAACGTTCAGGCACATTGGCTTCGCCGAGCTCCTCCCGGCTTACCGGGACTCGGTTCAGCTAAAGCTGAACTTTTGTCTGCCCGTCCCGAGTTCTCAAGGATTTTATAAGAGGAGATAATATTACAATCATTTAAATCTAAAGTCA
>CAZNYS010000140.1:0-2991 GCA_964577305.1 uncultured Rikenellaceae bacterium | reverse complement strand
ATATTAGGCTGAGGCTAAGGATTCAACTCTATTCAGGCATAGACATCCTGAAACTTAAACCTGGAACTTAGAACTTTAAACCTGGAACTTCGAATCCAGAACCCGGTTACCCGGGACCCAGGATTACCAGAGCTTCTCAGGGTATACTCCTCTGTCAACCATATTCTGGAGGCTGCTGACAACAAACGGCCTGTCTTCACGGTAAGTAACGCCAAACCACCTCTCCTCTGTCATCAGTACCTGTATATTGATCTCGCCCTTTTTGACGTAAACATCCATTGATGTTGGTATATCCAGTTCTGTATTTGGGTCACCTGCACTTCTTTCAACAAAATTAATAAACTCTTCCTCGAGGTATCTGAAACATGAGGGTTTGAAACCAAAGAGGTTCATTGAGACTATTTCATCACCGGTAAATTCAATTTCTCTTCCTTTTACACCCGGCACAAAAATACCGTCAGGTCTTTTTTCAATCCTGCGCGTCTCAACAATATGTATAAGGTTACCCTTTTCATCAACCATGCATACCCCACGGTTAACATGGCCATGATCTGAAAGTGTATTGCCCATTTTGTATCCAACTATGCAGTAATTTTTGTCATTTTTGTCATTAACCAGGAAGTTATGCAGGATCATAAATGAGTCAACACCGTAATAATCATCGGAATTAATAACACCAAAAGGTTCCTTTATTTTATTCCTTGCAACCAGTATAGCGTGACTGGTACCCCATGGTTTAACCCTATCAGGTGAAGGCTTATAGTCACGTGGCAGGTCATCAAGATCCTGAAAAACATAATCTATATCCACCTTGCCTTCAAGTGGTTTCATAAAAGATGATTTAAACTGTTCTTCAATATCTCTCCTTATAACGAAAACGATCTTTCCGAATCCGGCCCTCACCGCATCATAAATGGAATAATCAATAATTGTCTGCCCTTCAGGGCCAACTTTATCAAGTTGCTTATCTCCACCATAACGGGTGCCCATACCGGCTGCCAATACTAATAAACTAGGTTTCATCAGGTATTCCTTTTGATTAAGGCATCAAAAATAAGAAATATTTTTCACTACCTTTGGACTTATTTTAAATAATGTGAACTAAAAACAATTCGTTTATTATCAATTGATATATAATACATTAACATTCCAATAACATATTTACTGACATGAAAAAGACAGGTTTAACAGTACTTACAATAATCATGATAGCGGGCGTAGCTCTTCCCATAGCCAGTGCCTGCACAAATTTCTTAATTACAAAAGGAGCCAGCAAGGACGGTTCGACCATGATCACATATTCAGCTGATTCACATGTGCTGTATGGCGAATTATATTACTGGCCTGAAAGAGACTGGGAACCGGGTTCAATACTTGAAGTCTATGAATGGGATACAGGAAAATTCTTAGGGACTATACCCCAGGTTGAACATACATATAATGTAGTTGGCAATATGAATAATCATCAGTTGGCAATAGGAGAGACAACCTACGGGGGAAGGAGGGAACTCAGGAGCGAGGGAATAATTGATTATGGCAGCCTGATATATATAACATTACAGAGAGCCAGGAATGCACGTGAAGCAATAAAAACAATGTCGGAACTGGTCAAGCAATACGGTTATTGCAGTTCGGGTGAGTCATTCTCAATAGCCGACAAGAATGAAGTGTGGATAATGGAGCTTATAGGGAAAGGGCCCGATAAAAAAGGAGCTGTATGGGTTGCACGGAGAATTCCTGATGGTTATATTTCCGGACATGCAAACCAGGCAAGGATAACTACATTTCCCCTGGCCGATGGTAAGCTGTCAATAACATCCAAAGAACTTGATAAAATTTTTGATCCCTCTGTGGAAACGGTATATGCGTATGATATTATTGAACTGGCAAGAGAAAAAGGCTGGTACGAAGGAAAGGATAAAAATTTCAGCTTCAGCGACACGTATGCACCTGTTGATTTTGGAGCTGCCCGCTTCTGCGAAGCACGCGTGTGGGCCATGTTCAACAGGGTTAATGATGAAATGGGTAAATACCTTGATTATGCCATGGGACTGGACCTTGAGGAACGTATGCCACTGTGGATCAAGCCAGACGAGAAACTAAGTGCACATGATGTAATGGAACTGATGAGAGACTATTACCAGGATACTCCAATGGATATGTCAAAAGACATAGGGGCCGGCCCTTTTGCAAGTACAGTGAGATGGAGACCAATGACATGGGAAGTGAACGGGGAAACCTATTTTAATGAAAGAGCAACCTCAACACAGCAAACAGGTTTTTCATTTGTTGCACAGTGCCGCAACTGGCTGCCTGACCCTGTCGGAGGAATATTCTGGTTTGGAGTTGACGACACTTATTATACTGTTTATTCACCCATGTACTGTGGCATGCAGGAAGTGCCTCATTCATATGAAAAAGGGAATGGAGATATTATGAACTTCAGCGATGACGCTGCTTTCTGGGTATTCAACCAGGTATCAAACTTTGCATATCACAGGAGAATGCCTATGGAAGATGATATTAAAAATAAGCAGGGAGAGCTGGAGAAAAGGTATGTTGCAGAAACAGCAATGATCGACAAAATTGCAGCAGAACTTTATAAGACAGATCCCTCACTTGCCATAAAATATATTACTGATTATTCAGTTGAAGCAGGTAATAATACAGTATCAGAATGGAAAGATTTCTATGCCTTTCTTTTCACAAAGTATATGGACGGCAATGTAAAAGAGAAGAGAGAAGTGCCAGAAGGCTACATATATGTTACCCCTAAACTTTCCCAGCCAGGATACAGCAAGGAATGGTACGAGGCTATTATTAAATTCACAGATGACAAGTTCAAGGAAAGATGAGTTTATGAGTTATGAGTTTTGAGAGATGAGAGAAAAGTCATGAAGTGGTACTGGGTTCTGGGTACTAGGTGATGGTTTCTGTGCCGGGTAGGAGTTACTTAATAAAAACATTTTCCCCTAAACGAGCAATGAGCAA
>CAZNYS010000139.1:1576-3158 GCA_964577305.1 uncultured Rikenellaceae bacterium | reverse complement strand
CTGCCTGAATCACAAAGAAAAAGCCCTGTCGGCCGAAAGGCTGACAGGGTTTAATTGTTTATGACCCGACAGAAAGCTCGCTTTCGTGAGGGTCATAAATAGTTAAAACTTTATGAGCGAAGTGATTAAAGGGCTTTTTCTTTGTTGTATCCTCCCCTTACGGATCAAGCGTAGCTTAATCCTGCTCCCTCATACCCCCTTCCCCCTGCCATAAATGCCCTAAGGCATTAGAATAGTTGCAGGATTTTACTTGACAAGTGACGACCTTTTATTTAAATTGTATAAGATTAATAGTATTCACTTCAATCTTACAAGTTTATGAAAAAGTTATTTGCTGTTCTGACGATTATGCTAATTTATGCAGGGTTTTCAATTTCAGTTGCCCAGTCCAATCTTGGTTATGGGGTAAAAGGAGGTATAAATGTCGCTAACCAGACTTCACCCGATGAAGCTGAGAATGTTTATGTTAAGAATCTTATTAGGTTTCACGGAGGTGTATATCTAAACTATTTTTTCCTTGATAATTTGGCCATTCAACCGGAATTATTGGTCTCGGGTAAAGGATCAAAGTGGGATGATCCATATACCGATACCAGGGATCTTCTGACTTACATTGATATGCCAGTATTAATAAGGTACCAGCCTGTAAAGATTTTAAATATACATGCCGGACCTCAGTTTGGTTATATGATTAGCGCCCTTCAGGATGATATTTCAGGTGATGATAAGATTGATATTAAAGACTGGTATAATAATCTGGATATTGGTTTGGTGGTTGGTGCTGAGGCAAACCTTCCCCTCAGGATTAATCTTACGGTAAGATATATTCTCGGACTTTCGGAAGTCACAAACGATGTTGAATATATTGATCCCTGGAAAAATAACTTCATTCAGGTTTCAGTCGGTTACAGGATCAAAGGAAGATAAAGATTATTGTTATTTAACTTCTAAGGCTTTTACCGGGACATTCCTCGGGACAATGATACAGATTAGGTATTTACATTTATTTATTATTCTTCAAGGGCATATTTTTCTATCAACTCCTTATACCTTGGATGTGATTTCAAGGGTTCAAAACGAAAATCCATGTCTAACCATGCAGGTGACGGCCAGCTGGGTACAGAAAGAAGGTATTCAACCTGGTCGAGGGCAAGATCATATTCTCCCAGCATGGTGTATATAATGGACAGGTCATATACCCATGTGGTTCCGTATGTGGCATCTTCGCTCATAGATAATAAATTTGTAGCCTTCAGACCTTCATTTATGGCTTTATCCTTCATGCCCAATCCTGCGCAGGCGATGCCGAGTGCACTGTGGTAACGTGGATCATCCGGAACCTCTATTACTTTCTTTTCTAAAATTTCAACCGCTGCTACATACCCCTGTTCGGCTAATTCCTGTTCACCCAGGTAATCATATATAAATGCAGCCATCATTGTCCTGGGCATTGCCCACATTTTATGATGTACGCCCCAGATCATTGCAGTATCAGACATAAGTTCCAGAGCGTTTTCAAAATTATGTTCCCCCACTTCCTGAAAGTACCATGAAAAAAGACACCATTCATGTTCCGGATCAA
>CAZNYS010000139.1:0-1476 GCA_964577305.1 uncultured Rikenellaceae bacterium | reverse complement strand
GCTTTTTCAAGGCGCGATTCAGACAGATCCTGCCTTAAATAACGGAGCCTCCCATGGGCCCTTGCGAGTTCGGCATAAGCCAGGGCAAATGTTGTATCGATCTCAACAGCTTCCTGGAAGTTTTCTAAAGCCTTGATCCAGTTACTTAGCGTAAAATGTGGCTGCCCGGCGTAATAGCGTCCTCTCAGGAAGGCCTCGAATGCTTCCACGTTATCCGTTGGTTGTTTATCTATTTGCTCTATTTCCCCGGGAGACAGAACCACTTTTAATTCGGATGCAATCTTTTGTGCAATTTCACTCTGGATAGAAAATATTTTGACTTTTTCTTTTATAAAGTCGCCCGCCCAGACGTGTTTATCTGTCCTGGTATCGATCAACTGTACCCATATTCTTAATTCATTTCTCTCACTTCCAATGCTTCCTTCCACCAGGTAATTAACATTCAGTTCATTTCCAATAACAGAAGTGGTTTTATCGGTATGCCGGTAATGGTCTGCAGACGTTCTTGATCTGACTGAGAAAGCATCAATCTTTTGAAGATGATACAGAATTTCTTCCCTTATACCTTCACAAAAATAAGCCTGGGTGGTGTCATTGCTTAAGTTATTAAAAGGCAGAACAGCAATGGATTTCTCCAGGTCCGAAGCCAACCCTGACCTATACCTTTTACCGCTAAAAATATTCAGCGCAATCAGGGAAATTATTATAACAAGGCTCACATAGGTCGCTATCTTCCAGCCTGTTGTTTTTGAAAGCTTTTCAACATATGGTTTGGGTTCTGCGTCAATGGGTTTTGTTTTTTTCACCCCCTCCGGTGTTAGGTCATATACCCATGACAGGATAACGGAGATAACCAATCCGATACACAAAAGGACAAATATAAACTTTAATGTCCAATCAGGTAGTCCAAATGGTTCCGCAATAATATCCACAAACTCCAGGAGAGCAAAAGAAGCTGCGGCATATACCGGTATGATACGGATGACACGTCTGCGTTTTATTTCCTGCCAGAATTTGAAAGGATTGTCAGCCATTAGTTATAGATTATAGGATCTTTGTTATTCAAATATACACAAAATGCAGTTCAAAGTTAAACGGTTAGACATGAGTATATGACAATGTTCAGACAGTGTCAGTAATTTCAAATAATGTGATGTCACTGTTGATCACTATGAGTCAAATCAGTTAAGATCTGAAATATAGAAATTATTCTGGTCATCAACTATCCAGAGTTGACCATTTATGAATTCTATAGATAGATTACCTCCTGAATGTGTAATGTTTTGTATTTGATAGTTTTCAACTGCCTGAAAGGTGTTTGTATTAAACTTAACGATATTGTCGTACATAGCAATCCACAGAAATCCGTTTCCATAGGCCAGGTCATCAACACCGTTATTGAAAACGGCTGACTGGATAATATTTCCACTAAAATCACATTTCACCAAAGCAAATTCGTAACCAGAACCAATCCTG
>CAZNYS010000138.1:0-3287 GCA_964577305.1 uncultured Rikenellaceae bacterium | reverse complement strand
ATTTTTTTAATATAAAACTTAGTCTTAAAGATTGACAATTTTAGTGAAATAAAGTTGCTTCTCAAAGGGGATGCTTAAAATCATATTATCAGCAGGCTGAAAGCCATAACCGCCATGCCTGCAAGCAGTCCGTATATTGAAAGGTGGTGTTCACCATATTCCCTGGCAGCTGGAAGCAACTCATCCAGAGAAATAAAAACCATTATACCTGCCACAGATGCGAAAAGCATCCCGAATAACTGTTCGCTCATAAAAGGCATCAGTATTGCATATCCTATCAAAGCGCCAATAGGTTCTGCCAATCCACTTAGGAATGACAGGGTAAATGCCTTCCTGCGATTTCCCGTGGCATAATATACAGGAACAGACACAGCAATTCCTTCAGGTATATTATGAATAGCTATAGCTATGGCAATAGCCAGTCCCAGTTCAGTATCACTGAGCGCAGCAGTAAAGGTTGCCAGCCCTTCAGGGAAATTATGAATACCAATGGCAAGGGCAGTGATCATACCCATTCGCATAAGCCTCTCTTTTGAAGGCTTTTTGTCCATGTCCTCAATAAGTCTCACCTCATGAGGGTTTTCAACAGTAGGTATAAGTTTGTCGATAAGTGCAATAAGTAATATCCCTCCAAAGAATGCAGCTACCGTAAACCACCATCCTTTATTTTCCCCATAAACAACGGTAAGCGATTCGCTGGCTTTAAATAATATTTCAACGAACGATACATATATCATAACTCCGGCTGAAAATCCGAGGCTGACCGAAAGAAAACGCGTATTTGTTTTCTTTGTGAAGAAAGCAAGTGCTGAACCGATACCGGTTGAAAGGCCGGCAAAGAGTGTCAGTAAAAATGCATTCAGAACGATAGGGAATTCCATATTTATTAGCATTAAACGGTCAATATTTAATCAGCCCTTCAGCAAAACAACCAAGATCGAAGCCATTAAAGTTACCTGAACTCATAAACAAATATACTGTATCAGGGCTTGCCTCTTCATTTATTTTGTAGAATAATTCATCTGAATCATCAGTAACCATGATGCTGTCATTACCAAATGATTGTCTTACTTTTTGTTTGTCAAGCATTTGAAGGTTTTTAAGTTTAAGTGCATGTGGGTTATAGTACACATACGATTTGTCGGCTTCATCAAGGCTGCCCTTATAATTATTGAGGAAGTCTTCACTCAGGCTGCTATAGGTATGTAATTCCAGGCAGGCAATCAGCCTGTGGCGCGGGTACCTTTCGGCTACAGCATTTACTGTTGCCTTTACTTTTGACGGGGCATGGGCAAAATCAAGGTATACTGCACAACTGTCACTTCTACTCATAAGTTGCATCCTTTTACCTGATCCTTTAAAGCTGCCAATAGCCTGGTAAAAGTCATCCTCACTTATTCCTATTTCACTGCACACAGTTTTTGCAGCACTCAGGTTCTGCATATTATGCTCACCAAAGACTTCCATCTTCTGAATCCTGTTATGGGTGGCAGCAAAGAATCCTTTCCTGTTCTGGAAATAACCGTGAACGTTATAAGGTATTAATGTAATATCTTCACGGGCTCCTTTGGCTATGTTCTCAACCAGGGCATCATCTTTGTAATACATCAGCTTACCATTCTTGCTTATACTATCTGCAAAAATCCGGAATTGTTCAAGGTAAGTATCAAATGTCGGGAATACATTTATATGATCCCAGGATATCCCATTAATGACAGCAATATCTGCTTCATACAAATGAAACTTTGGTCGTGGATCGATGGCTGAACTAAGATATTCATCTCCTTCGAAAACAGCAATTTCTGAATTGTCTGACAGGTTAACCATTGTATCAAAACCGTCAACCTGTGAACCTACCATATAATCAAATTCCATTCCGCATGATTTCAATACATGCATTACCATAGAGGTAATTGTTGTTTTGCCATGGCTGCCACCGATCACCACCCTCTTCTTATTCCTGGTCTGTTCGTACAGGTATTCAGGGAAAGACCTTATTTTCAATCCCAGCTCCTGTGCTTTTACCAGTTCGGGATTATCTTTGCGCGCATGCATCCCAAGTATAATTGTATCAATATCAGTGCTTATCTTTTCAGGATACCAGCCATTTTCAGGGGGAAGCAGTCCATGCTTTGCAAGTCTGCTTGCTGAAGGCTCAAATATCTCATCATCTGAACCACTAACCAGGTGACCGTTCCTGTGTAATACTATTGCAAGGTTGTGCATTACGGCTCCGCCGATGGCAATAAAATGGATCCTCATACAGATAATTTTTGCAAAAATACCCATTTAAACGATTTCACAATTAAACGTTTCAACAAATAACTTTTTATCTCTGTTTAAGCACTGTATATTTGTCAAAAATTTTTTATTGTATGAAATTGTCACCGGTACATATATCAAATTTTAAGGTTGACGGGGGTGCTATGTTCGGAGTAGTACCAAAAGTTTTATGGAGTAAAAAATATCCTTCCGATAAAGACAACCTGATAAACCTGGCCCTGCGTTCACTGGTGGTTGACAATGGAGAAAACGTAATATTGATCGATAACGGATGGGGTGATAAACAGAGCAAAAAATTTTTCAGGCATGTTCACCTGAATGGAGGTGATGGTCTGGAGGTAGGCTTAAAAAAGGCCGGCTACAGCCTCGAAGATATCACGGATGTGGTTCTTACTCATCTTCATGCCGATCATTGTGGAGGAGGAGTTAAAAAGGCAGCGAGTGGCAAAGGTTATGAAATGGTTTTCTCAAATGCAAAGTACTGGGTAAGCAGGCAACAATGGGACTGGGCCGTTAATCCTAATCCACGCGAGGCCGACAGCTTCCTGGAGGAAAACCTGTTGCCAATGATGGGGCATGGTAAGCTTCATATGGTTGAAAAATCGGGGAAATTGTTCGAAGGATTTTCAGTTAGGATAGTCAACGGACATACCCCGGGGCAATTAATCCCGGTAATAAATTATAAGGGAACCAAACTTGTTTATGCAGCCGACCTGATACCCACGGTGGCCCATATACCTTTGATCTGGAATATGAGTTACGACCTTGATCAGCTTACCACTATAGAAGAAAAAAGGGATATTCTTGAGGAGTCACTATCAAATAAATACATACTGTTTTTTGAACATGATATCCACACGGAATGTTGTACCCTGAAAGACACACCCAAAGGTGTCAGGGAAGAGAGACTGATGAGGTTCAGTGAAATATAGGCTGGAATATTGGAATAAAGGAATGATGGAATGATGTTTTGGTTACTGGGTTCTGGTTTCTAGTAATTGCTT
>CAZNYS010000137.1:0-3525 GCA_964577305.1 uncultured Rikenellaceae bacterium | reverse complement strand
AATCCTTCCAATGTAAGCTGGTTTGATGGTGTGTAGTTTATCATAAGTGCAAGGAATTTTAACGATTTTAGTAAATATTCTTCATTTTCCCTTGCTTTTTGTTATATATTTATTAACTTAAAGCATTGTTTATCAACAATATATAAATATTCTTTTAGAAAATCAGCAAACCCTAATTAGTTAAGTGTGTAAACTGAGTATGGATGGCAAGGTAAGGTGGATTGATAATGTATTTATCGAACGATTCTGGAGAAATATCAAGTATGAAAAAATCTACCTGGAACCTTCTGAAGATGGAATTGAGCTATATGAAAAGATCAAATGGTATATGAAATTTTACAACACCCGGAGACGACATCAGTCTCTGGATTATGAAAAATCTCAGCGAATATATGAACAGGCAGCATAATCAAACTTAAATTTGAAAACAATTGTCTAAAAGAGGGGAGTATTTTTATCACTCCCAATCTGAATTGAAATCACCTCTCTCTACGATTTCCCCACTATCAGGATTGAATATTATATAATCATTAGCTTCAACAAATAGTGATGTTTTTGCAAACCATTTGATTCTCGACAATTCCGAGCCTCCTGCAATCAGAACATATTTTTCCGGGTTCATCGGATTAGCATAAATAATAAATATGCAATTGTTTTGGTTATATTGTTTATTCCTGAAAATAAAGCCATCCTCATTAAATTCTAATGGCAGATTTGCTTCAACCTTCTTAATTAAAGAATTAGTTTTATTATTACCTGTCAGCAACAGGTTGGATGTTTTAATATCCTTATCCGTAATACTCGTATCGGTTTTTAACAAACAGTCATTATAATAATATTCCTTCCATAATTGCTTAAGATACCTCGCAAGTTCATATGATTCCTCACACTGAAGAGTATTGCCCATAGTACCTTCTACTACAATAAACCTGTTTGCAAAAAAATGATTAATTGGCCCCTCTGTTAAATGACTTTTCTGAAAATTATTACTCTGTTCAGGGTCCGGTTCTGCCTGAAATGAGAATATGCTGTCCCTGGGAATATCACGGTATATATTATTCCCGTTCAGTATTACTTTCAAAGGACTGGAATGGTCATAAGGAATCGAGTCAGTAAAAAGCGACAAGCTATAAATATCCGATGTTTCAATCCGGAGTGAATTATTCCTCACCTTTGCCTCCAGGTGAGGATTACCTCCATAATCAATCCTGTCAACCCTTATCCAGTATACTCTGTTATACTTGAGCTCTTTTATGAAAAACCTTATCTCATCAGGTGAATAATCAATTTCCTTATCTTCGAAAAACTCAAACGACAGGTTAACAAAAGAATTTGAATATGCATAATGGCTGGAATTCCTAAAGAGCCTGATCTCAGGGTACAGGGATTTTGAACTTGCCGTATCTATATAGGACGCCAGTTGTGATATTGGTGTATGTTCATCTTCCCTGCTGTGTATGAATAACAGAGGGATATTACTTAAATTTTCTATATTATGATAATTCTCATCATGAAATGCAGCAGAGACATTTGATATTGCAGCAATTTTATGGGGAAAATTTGCGGTATACTGCAAACACTTGGCCGCTGAGATACATACTCCATATAGATAAATTCTTGTTGTATCTATCGGGAAATCATTGTTTATGTCACTTAGTATTGAGTTCAGTTCAGTATAAAAACCAGGCATCAGCTCCGATTCATAATTATTGCCGGAGACAATAGCAGCCATCATATTATGCCGCTCCGTTTCAATACTTATCTTGTCATCCTTGAGTATATCAGCAGCCAGCATACTCATTAGGAAAGGACTTCGTGTACCCATATCAATAGGAATAAAAATTACAAGTGGCAATGGTTTGCCTGCCTTAACGGCATCCGGGACCTGAATATTATAATTAAGCGTATCATTATCCGTTTTCGAGATATACCCACGCAGGTGCCTGCCCGGGGAGCAGTGATACAAATCACTGCCTCTTTCATCTTTTTGTAAATGCTTTTCTGCCTCATTCAGTAAGATAATTATCTTTCGTTCCCAAAGTTTAACTTCAAGTTCGGGATCATAAACAGATGCCCGAAATGCGAGCCCTATATCCTGTATGTATTTTACTTCTCCAAGGTCTGTTTCTATCCATCTGCCATCACCCTCCTGTGACCATACAGTATTATAATCCTTATCAAAGATGTTTTCCGGAATTTCATTATTATAATAACCGCTGGCACTTATTTCGCCCGGAGATAATTCTATACTATCCCTACCGGTAATAATCATTTCGGCAATATTATTATAGCTGTTGGCTGCGTTCATATGACCTGTAAACCTGATGTATCTGGTTTTCCGGTTTACAGGTATTACACAATCTTCGGTTCTTGTTGCCCTGCTCTCGCCTGAGAACATTTTGATCATCTCTTTCCCATCATCAGAAATATCGACATCAAAATATGATGTTAGCTGGCCCGGTACTGCCCTGAATCTTATAAGGTGTTTTAGCCTTAGTCTCAAGGCTTCCAGATGGATTGCCCCTTCCGGATGCTTATCTTTGAGACTAAGTATAATGTTCGTGTAATAGGTTAGGGCACTGTCAGCGTTGCCGTAAAAAAAAGGTTCGCAAACTGAAAAATCTGGAAAGCTTACAGAGCAATAATACAAGCCCTCCCGAAAATCAGGCAGCCTGATCCTGTTTGGGCCTGCTTTATTAAGCCTTTTGCTTATAACTGTTTCTTTATACCTGACGAGGATTTTACATGTGAATTCAGTGCCTTCATGATAATACCTGTTCATTATCCTGAGAGCCGAATCTTTCTGCACAAATATTGGGTTTATAAGGTCGAAGTTTGATTTACGGTAATAATAGTCTCTGGCATATCCCTCTGATGTGATCATAATATTTGATCTCCATTCATCATCCTCATTGGAAAAATAGTGTTTTACGAATAGCTCATTATTCCCTCTTTTTAACCTTACATTGGTATAGTTCAGGTAATGGCTGTAGTTATTATAAACCTCTCTTCTCTTCATCCTAAAGATATTTTTTTCATTGAGCCATATTTCCATTCCTCTCCTGTTACCCGACATTATAGTTGCATTCTGTTTTCTTGGTGACCTTATTAATGCAAGTGAATAAAATACAGCATCAGAGTCGTCATTTTTATCAGATATTTTTTTAAAATCTGTATACTCTACATCAGTATCATAAATAATTCCGGGTCCATCATCAGCATTAAAGAACAACTCCGCAGCCTGCTGGCTGTAACAGTTACTTATTTGTGCATTGTTTAGTTCTTGCAAGATATCTGCATTTCCGTATGGGCCTTTTATTAACCAAACAGTAACAGGATAATACTCTTCCTTTTCAAGATTATCTATGTATATGACTGGTATGTTTCCCTCCTTACAGCCATAAATTCCCAGGCAGCCGTATACAACCGCTATTATAAAATAAACATTGAATGATTTAGAGCAGACAATAGTCCCTGATCCCTGAGAATGATATAATTTTCTAATATTTAACCAAAGACTCTTAA
>CAZNYS010000136.1:0-3859 GCA_964577305.1 uncultured Rikenellaceae bacterium | reverse complement strand
CAAAAATTATGAAACGCTTATCTATTATTTTAACCGGCTTATTTTTACTAGTCACTATTGTAAATGCGCAGTTAAGGGTTGTCAACACATTCGTGGAGAACAGGCATAAACCCATGGGCCTGGATGAACCTCAACCACGCTTTACATGGATAATTGCTTCTGATGACAGGCAGGTATTACAAAATGCATATGAGATAAGAGTGAGTGACAGCAGGGAAAACCTGGAAGAAGGAGAACACCTCCTCTGGTCGACCGGGAAAATACAGTCATCTCAATCAGTGCATATAGATTATACTGGTGAGTCCTTAAAACCCGGAACCAGGTATTTCTGGAGGGTTAAAGTATGGGATAACAAAGGTAATGTATCAAAATGGAGCGAAACAGACTGGTGGCAAACAGGACTGATGGATCCCTCAGCCTGGGAAGCTGATTGGGTATCTGCAGAGCATGAAAATAATATCACGGCATATTATTTCAGGAAAGATTTTCTGACGGATAAAAAGAAGGAAATCTTAAAAGCAACAGCATACCTGACGGTAAGGGGTATGTACGAAGCCAGTATAAACGGCAAACGTGTAGGAAATGCGTATTTAACACCGGGTTGGACAAGCTATAATAACAGGATACAATACCAGGTTTACGATGTAAAGGAAATACTGGATAAGGGACAGAACACAATAGGTGTTATCCTTGGTGAAGGCTGGTATAAAGGCAGGATATCACGTAAAGTATACGGATCTGAAACAGCCATGCTGGCACAACTGGTTATTGAATATGCTGATGGCGAGACTATTATAATAAAAAGTAATGATACCTGGAAAACATCAACAGGGCCGGTTATTAGTTCCAGTATTTATGATGGTGAAATATATGATTCGGGAAAAGAGATAATTGGCTGGGACTGCTCCGGTTTCGATGACTCATCATGGAAAAGGGTACTTGTAAAAGACTATAGTAAAACTAACATTATTCATACTTATAATGAGCCAGTAAGAAAGCACGAGGAATTAAAACCCCTGGAAATATTAATAAGTCCTGAAGGTGATACAATAGTTGATTTTGGTCAGAACCTGGTTGGCTGGGTCAGGCTTAAGGCCATGGGAAATAAAGGGGACAGCATCATACTTCATCATGCCGAGGTACTGGACAGGGAAGGAAATTTTTATACTGATAACCTGAGAAGTGCCCTGCAAAGGAATATCTATATTCTCAATGGCAGGGAACAGGGTTTTGAGCCGCATTTTTCATGGCAGGGATTCAGGTATGTAAAAGTAGAAGGCCTGGGAGAAATACCCAATCCGGATGATATCACAGCAGTAGCTCTTTATTCTGATATGGGACAGACAGGTAATTTTATCACTTCAAATCCTGATCTTAACCAGTTACAGAGTAATATCCAGTGGGGGCAGAAAGGTAATTTCCTGGATGTACCAACTGATTGCCCACAAAGAGATGAAAGACTGGGATGGACGGGAGATGCCCAGGCATTTTGCAGGACTGCTGCATTTAATATGAATGTTAATAATTTCTTTTCCAAATGGTTAAAGGATCTGGCTGCTGATCAGCTTGATGATGGTAATGTACCGGTAGTGATACCTAATGTTTTGGGAAACAGGAGTGCAGGAAGCGCAGGTTGGTCAGATGCTGCCACTATTATACCCTGGAATATTTACCAGATATATGGCGATAAAAGGATTTTACATGATCAATATCCCAGTATGAAAGCCTGGGTTGATTATCTGGTTGATATAAGTAATGACCTGTTGAGGAATAATGGTTTTCATTTCGGCGACTGGCTGTTTTACAGCGTGGATGATGATAATGGTGGACGCTCGGCTGTCACTGATAAATTTCTTATAGCCCAGTGCTTCTTTGCAAACTCGGCAAAAATAGTTGCCGAAGTAGCGTCTTTACTGGGCATGGAGGATGATCATATGTATTATTCTGCCTTACATGGTCAGATAAAAGAGGTTTTTAATAATGAATTTGTTACTCCAAACGGGCAACTGGTTTCAAATACCCAGACAGCCTATGTGCTGGCACTCCAGTTTGACCTGTTACCGGAGAATATGAGAGAGCAGGCTGTGGAAAGACTAATAAATAATATCAGGGCATATGATGATCATATTACTACCGGTTTTCTCGGCGCTCCTTATATAAATCACGTGCTTACCCGGTATGGCCAACTGGATGTAGCATATGAACTATTATTACAGGATACTTATCCATCATGGCTTTACCCCGTTAAGAAAGGGGCTACTACAATCTGGGAAAGATGGAACGGTATAAAACCTGACGGCTCATTCCAGTATGCTTCAATGAATTCATTCAACCATTATGCTTATGGCGCAATAGGTGAATGGATGTATACGATAATTGCAGGGATTAATCCGAAAGAACCGGGATACAGGGATTTTATCATTAAACCACAGCCAGGTGGAGGCCTGAGCAGCGCAAAAGGCGAATTGAATACTTATTACGGCCTTATCAGATCTAACTGGAGAATCGAAAATGATCTTTTTAATATTGAAATTGAGATACCTGTCAATACCAGTACCATAGTTTATCTCCCGGCCTCTTCAGCAGAACTTATCACCGAAGGCGGCAGAAGTATCAGAGGAGTGGAGGAAGTAAATATATTAGAAGAAAATGGTGATTATGTTATGCTTATACTGGGTTCAGGAAACTATAATTTTACTGTTGAGGGATTTAAATATCAGGCAAAACATTAAACGGAAAGTAATAATGATATAATAATGGCCATAAACAGTGAATTAATATCCATATCAAGGTATTATGGCAGTAATCCGGGGTATGTTATTGCCGGTGGTGGGAATACTTCGTATAAGGAAGGTGACAGGATGTGGATCAAAGCCAGTGGTACCTCACTTGCCGACATAGATGAATCCGGATTTGTATGCCTTTCAAGAACTAAATTGAACAAAGTTACCTCGACAGGTTATAGTAAAGATCCTTTTAAAAGAGAAGAAGAGGTTAAAAGGGATCTTAGGGCTGCTGTAACTGAAAATAAAAACAAACGGCCTTCGGTTGAAACCTCCCTGCATAACCTTTTCAGTTATCCCTTTGTAATACATACCCATCCGACTGTTGTAAATGCCCTCCTGTGCTCAGTCAATGCCGAACGTGAAACACGAAACCTTTTTGGCAATGAAGTAATGTTTGTTGAATATACAGATCCGGGGTATACTCTGTTTAAAAGAACAGAAAAAATAATGAGCGAGTATTTAGCTCTTCATGGAAACGAACCTCAGGTGGTTTTCCTGCAGAACCATGGTTTGATAGTATGTGGTGAAAATGCCGGGGATATTCAAACCCTTAGCGACAGGATTATAGGTACCATCAGTAGTCGTTTTAAAAAAAGACTGCCTGAATTGGATTATTTACCTCCTGAAAGCGATTCAGAAGTATTATTAGATAAAATTAATGATTATCTCAGCAACCGGGAACTTATTTCTGTATACGGTAATAATGAGCTGACAGGATTATTTGTTCAGGGCAGCACGGAATTCATTAAAACAGCACGACCCTTCACTCCGGATAATATTGTTTACTGTAGATCTGAATACCTGTTTTCCGGGACAGAAGCTGAAAAAGTTATCAGTGATATAGACTCATTTAAATCCAGATATAACTATTTCCCCATGATCATAGGCCTTGAAAAGACAGGATTGGTATCTGCCGGTAAGAATAAACAGTCTGCTGCCAGGTCAATGGAAGTATTCCAGGATATGATGCAGATAAGCTTTCTGTCAGAGAATTTTGGTGGGCAAAAATTCCTCACCAAAGAACAGATTAAATTTATTGACATTTGGGAAGCAGAGAATTACCGGAGAAGCGT
>CAZNYS010000135.1:0-4287 GCA_964577305.1 uncultured Rikenellaceae bacterium | reverse complement strand
CAATTCATTACCTTTAGAATTATCAACAAAAAGATTGAGTTGTGCAACAAGCACATGCGGTATAATTAATAGCCTTGTCATGCTTTTTGCATATACTCCCTGGGGCTTACGCACTATTTACATAAGATATTATAACTTTATACATGAAACGTGTACCTCGGTATTTTCTGATTAAGATGCATATGAAGGAAGAAGGAGGAAATGTTAAAAAAGATTAGAAAAGGATTAATTTGTTCTATTAACAAGCCTTCATCTTGACATTAAACCTCTGTACCATTTACCGGGACTTTGCCAGCACATAAAAATTTTAAAATTCAAGAGAAACTAATTTGCACTTTTGCATCTACATACAACCCTTTAAAATGCAAATACAAAAAAGCCAAATTTGTATCAAAAAAGAACCTAGTTTTAATTTACTAACAATCAACTATTCTTATCGGGAAGAATCAGTATATTTACAACCTGATACCACACTAAAAAATGAGGTTAGTTTTGTTAAAACAGCTCAATAAAAAAGTAATGGGGTACTTTCTACTAATACTCTTCATGGGGTATTTTAGCTCCATTACATTCTTCTCTCATACTCATATAGTTGACGGTGTAGTTATTGTACATTCACACCCGTATAAAGCAAAATCAGGAAATGTCCCTTTTAATCACAATCATTCAAAAAATGGATTTATATTGATTCTGTTTATTTCGAATTTCATTACTATTGCTCCAATTTTAATTTGGGGGAATGCAATTATTCGAAAGGCCTTAAATACCCGGTTACTCGTTATTTATGAGAATTTTAACTTTAATTTATACCGTTTCTGTAAACATCTTCCGAGAGCACCAACTTTATAATTGCACATCAAATCTCTAATCGAGAATTATCGATTCTCCTTGCTATGCAGGATTCCTTGCATACTAATCTAATTGTGTAATTTAAAAAGCTTGTTTAATGAAAAAATATATAGTGGTGTTCTTTATTATAATTCTTTATATACCAACACTTTCCCCTCAGGAAAAAACAGATGCAATGCTCTTTGGTGATGTTAAATCTGCATCTACAGGTGAACACATACCGTTTGCGGCAATAATAGTCAAAGGTACCTGGCTCGGAACAACTACAGATGAAACAGGTCATTATAAACTGGCAAACCTGCCTGTGGGGAAATGCGTAATCATAGCTAGATCGCTTGGTTATAAATCACAGGAAAAGGAGGTGTTTATGGAAAGAGGGAAAGCTGCAAATTTATTCTTTGAGCTTGATGATGATGTCCTTAACCTTGAACAGGTTGTAGTTACGGGAACTAGAACTGAACATTATATTAAAGATGCACCTGTCAGGACAGAAGTAATTACTCTTCAAGAGATGAAAGACAAAAATGCCGGCAACCTTTTTCAGGCTTTGGCCAGCCTGCCAGGTATCAGGGTTGAGAGTCAGTGCCAGTATTGCAATTTTACAATGGTCAGAATGCAGGGGCTCGGAGCAGAACATACACAGGTTTTGATTAATGGACAACCATTATACACAGGTCTCGCCAGTGTGTATGGCTTGCAACAGCTAAGTACCATTGATGTTGAAAGAATTGAGGTAGTAAAAGGAGCAGGTTCGGCATTATACGGAAGCAGTGCGGTTGCAGGAGCTATAAATATTATTACAAAAGAACCCTCATATGAACCTTCCTTAACACTGGATGTTCAACTTGGAAACCATAGTACAAATAAATATGAGTTTTCATCTTCCTTAAAAAATGAAAAAGGAAATATCGGATTGAACATTTTTGCCCAGAAACTTACCGGAGAGGCAATAGATGAAACCGGTTCCGGTAATACAAAAGATGAAGTAAAAAACAAAGACGGAATTTCCGACAGGGTTGAAACAAATCTTATAAATAGCGGTTTCGGGTTGTTTTTTAACGGCCTCTTTTTTAATGACGATAAACTAACATTGAGGGGGAAAACCGTATTTGAGAAAAGAGAGGGTGGTACAATGACAGATGATTATTACAGAAATCCCCTGACCGACGGGACTGAAAGTATAAGTACAGACCGCTATGAAGCGCAGTTAAGTTACAAAAAACCAATAGGTGCAAAATATGAGATAAATTTCAGCCTGGGTTATGTTAAACATGCAAGGCTAGCCACAAATGATTCATTTCTTAATGATTATATGGAAACCCATAATGACAGTGTACCAGATCTTCGGGGCATGCGCCCATATCTTGCTGAAGAAAACACCCTGACCTCTTTATTAACTTTTGGAGTCAGATGGGGAAATCATAATATCCTTTCCGGTATACAGGAATTCTATGATAAGATTGAAGAATCAGGAATGTATGTCGTAGTTGATCCTGAAAGTGAATATCTTGGTGAATCATACAGGTCGGTAAGTGATAAATCGGCATCAGAATTTGGCGCTTTTATCCAGGATGAATGGGATATTTCTCAAAAGCTGGCTGCCGTACCCGGGATAAGAATTGATCTGCATAGTTCAAGTGAAGAATACAACACCGACAGGCAGGTTTTTAAATCGGTTACTTTCCCGAGAACCGATTTTGATGAAACAAGCATAAACCCGCGGTTTGCTGTTAAATATGAAGTGTCGGATAGGTTTTCGCTACGGGCAAATATAGGATCAGGTTTTCGGGCTCCTTTTGGGTTCTCCGAAGATCTGCATCTATGCAGCGGATCTCCCCGTGTATGGAAATCATCGAACCTGGAACCAGAAAAATCTTTAAGCTATAACCTCTCCGCCGATTATTATGGCAAAAACATCAGGATAAGTACAAATATTTTTCGCACTGATCTGAAAAACAAAATCGGATTTGTCGATGCGTCGGATGAAGTTGCTGCATTAGGTTATGATTACCAATGGGAAAATATTGATGATGCTTTTGTACAGGGAATAGAATTATCATTGCAGGCTAACCTCGTAAGGAATCTCAAATTAGGCGTCGATTTTACTTTAAACCAGGGCAAATACGATAACGCAAGGGAAGACTGGATGGGTACGCAATATGAAGACGACAGTAAAAATATTTCGAGATTTCCGGCAATGACAAGCGATCTGGAAATCGAGTATAACCCCGGCACTTGGATTTTCTCTATTACAGGCGATTTCCAAGGAACCATGTATATTGACTATTATAATGAGGATATAGATCCCTCAATAGGCGATCAGTCAAAAATCAAAAAGACTGATCCTTATATGCTGTTCAACACAAGTGTCTCAAAGAAACTAAACCACTTTAGACTTTATGCAGGAATAAATAACATTTTTAATTACCTGCAGGATGAAAAACACCTTGATGATGCAGCATTTATGTATGCTCCCGTCTATGGTACATTGTTTTATGGCGGTCTCTCTATTGAAATCAGACATTAAGTTTGTTTTTCTGAACCTGAATTATCAGGTCTGCAATACTCCAGGTCTTCGCGGGAATTAAGAACATCTTTAATTCATTCCAGTCTGATTTTGATATGGGAATTAATCGCAATCCGGTATACATCTATGGCACGTTATCTCCCAGAACGGTTTACTTCGGAATTAAAATAGGAAATAAGTTCAATTAATATATCTTCATTTTGTAATTACCTGATAATAAAATATCCTAAAGGTGTAAGGACATTTGTAATTCTATATGACTTAACTCCACCCAAAATTGCAAAAGTGCTTACACTTAAATAACCGAATTTTAAAATTTTTCTCCCTCCCTTGACTTGAGACAAATTCTGTACCATGATAAATATTTTGTCCAGCTAAATAGCATAAAGAATTGTATTAACTGGACAATGTGCCGGTTATAAGACAAAAATAAGGCCAGCCCATAACACGGTCAATAAAATTAATAAGCTTGTTATGGTTTTTTAGATTTGTTCCCAATTTCCCCTTAAACTAAAAATGGGTGACGCATAATATAATGTCTCGCTGCATTTCCTACGTGCTGTAGAAATAGGATGCGCTACCCTAAGCTCAATGCATTAAGTCAATGTCTGCAATATAAAATCTACTGTCTGAAGTAGGTATAGGAAAGAAATGCATCGAGCATCACTAAGTTAAGAAATATTTTTCAATTAATTATACAATATCCTGATCCCAAGTTAACACAGGGATTTTGGGGAGTACATTCATCATTATTCTGGCATAAAAGTTGTGGCCTATAGCAGAGGTCAGCAGCATATCGACCACATTTTACGTACTAACTAATAAAATGACAATATTTATTTATAAATATTGTAAACTAACTACTCTTATAATGAAAAACATATTCAAATCAGGTTTACTTGTAACCGTTT
>CAZNYS010000134.1:0-4290 GCA_964577305.1 uncultured Rikenellaceae bacterium | reverse complement strand
ATAAAAAACCTAAATCTATCTACTTTTCAGGCAATATAGGACAATGCAAATAGCATGCCCAATTTTAACAATAAATGTTGATAATTACACATCTCAATATACGGTAAATAGGGAATAAATCACTATTTTCGTAACCTGCAAATTTTGAGGAGATAGCTTTAAAAAAAAGATAAGTTTAAATTGATCTTAAATGCCGGATAAAGAGAAGATTATAAAGATAAATATTGAAGAGGAAATGAAGTCTGCCTACATCGATTATTCGATGTCGGTAATTGTTTCCAGGGCTTTGCCCGATGTGCGCGACGGATTGAAACCTGTTCACAGGCGTGTGCTGTTTGGAATGTCAGAACTTGGACTGTTATCAAACAAACCACATAAGAAATCAGCAAGAATAGTAGGGGAGGTGCTTGGTAAATATCACCCTCACGGTGATTCGTCGGTATACGAGGCTATGGTAAGAATGGCACAGGACTGGTCCCTGAGGTATCCTTTTGTTGATGGGCAGGGTAATTTCGGATCAATCGATGGTGACAGCCCGGCAGCTATGAGGTATACTGAGGCTCGCCTGCAGAAAATAGCTGAGGAAACACTGGCTGATATAGAAAAGGATACTGTTGACCACCAGCTGAATTTTGACGATTCCCTCAAAGAACCTGTTGTTCTGCCAACAAAAATACCCAGCCTCCTGATCAATGGTGCTTCAGGTATTGCTGTTGGTATGGCCACAAATATGCCTCCTCATAACCTCTCGGAAATAATTGATGCCACAATTGAGTATGTAGACAATAACGACATTACTACAGATGAAATGATGAGGTTTGTCAAAGGACCTGACTTTCCGACAGGTGGTATTATCTATGGCGAACAGGGTATAAAAGATGCATTTGAAACAGGCCGGGGCAGGATAGTTGTAAGGGCTAAAACAGATATTGAGCTTACTCATTCAGGAAGGGAGAGCATAATAGTATCTGAAATACCTTATCAGGTCAACAAGGCAGAAATGATACGTAAAATTGCTGACCTGATAAATGATAAAAAGATTGAAGGCATATCATATATTAATGATGAATCCGACCGTAATGGGATGAGGATAGTTATTATCCTTAAGAAAGATGCCACTGCCAATGTTGTCTTAAATACATTATTTAAGTATTCGCAGCTACAGACCTCATTCTCAGTTAATAATATAGCACTGGTAAATGGGCGCCCACGTACACTTAACCTGAAAGATTTAATAAGGTATTTTTTTGATCACCGCCTGGATGTTGTTATCCGTCGTACACGCTTTGAACTGGACCAGGCAGAAAAACGTGCACATATACTTGAGGGTTTGATTATTGCAAGTGATAATATAGATGAAGTAATAGCCATAATTAAGTCCTCGAAAACACCTGACGAAGCCAGGGAAAGGCTGATGGAACGTTTTAACCTGACTGAAGTGCAATCGCGGGCCATAGTTGAAATGCGCCTGCGGCAGCTTACCGGCCTTGAACAGGAAAAACTAAGGTCAGAGTATGAAGAATTACTGAAGCAAATTGAATACCTGCGCAGTGTGCTTGAAAGCAGGGATCTCCAGACGGGAATCATTAAGGATGAGCTGGCCGATATAAAAGAAAAATATGGTGACGAAAGAAGGACTGAGATAGTACCCAATGCTGAAGAATTTAACCCCGAAGATTTCTACGCTGATGAAGAAATGGTGATTACCATTTCACATATGGGATATATTAAAAGAACTCCACTCAGTGAATTTCGCAGGCAGAACAGGGGAGGATTCGGATCACGTGGAAGTACTACACGCGACGAGGATTTTATTGAACACCTGTTCATAGCCACCATGCATAACACAATGCTGTTTTTTACCCGGAACGGTAAATGTTTCTGGCTTAAGGTATACCAGATACCTGAAGGAACAAGGACTTCCAAGGGTAGAGCTATGCAGAACCTGATCAATATAGAACCCAGTGATACTGTAATGGCCTATATTAATGTCAAAACGCTGGATGATGAAGAATATATTAATAATAATTTCATTATTCTCTGTACTACCAAGGGAATAATAAAAAAGACATCGCTCGAGGCATACAGCAGGCCCCGCCAGAATGGTGTAAATGCAATAACCGTAAGAGAAGGAGATACCCTGCTGGAGGCAAGGATGACAAACGGTAATCAGTATATTATGATGGCTGTTGAGTCAGGCCGTGCTATAAGGTTCCATGAAAATGCAGTTAGACCTATGGGAAGAACAGCTTCAGGAGTAAGAGGTATCACACTGAGAAATAATGCTGATACTGTAGTGGGTATGGTGGTTCTTGATCCTGACAATAAAGAGCAAAATATACTGGTAGTATCAGAAAAAGGCTATGGGAAACGGTCAGAAATTGAAGATTACCGGCTTACCAACAGGGGAGGGAAAGGAGTAAAAACAATAAATATCACTCAAAAAACCGGGCATCTCGTTGCTTTGAAGTCAGTTACCGACAGTAATGACCTTATGATCATAACCCAGTCAGGTACTGTAATACGGACACCGGTAGAATCAATCAGGGTTATGGGCCGGGCAACACAGGGTGTAAGGATTATTAACCTCAGGGAATCAGATTCAATAGGTTCTGTAACCAATGTGGAGGTTAATGAAGAGGACAATGATGCAGAAATTCAGGCCGGAGAGGAAGATTTAAGTTAAACTTAACTTAATTTGCTTGAAAGTTTTTGAAGATTAATAAGTAATGTTTTAAATTTGAAGGAATTTTTAAAATAAGTAACTAAACATATTAATATGAAAAGTAATTTTATATCACTTTTGATAATAACTGCCATGACAGTATCTATTTCCGCCTGCTCTACACTTGAAGCAGTAGCACAAAAAGGTAAAGTATCAAGTGCCCTGAACTTTGTTGAGACAGGGAATCTTGATAAAGCACAGGAAGCTGTCGACGCTGCATTGGTACATGAGAAAACAAAAGACTGGCCTAAAACACATTATGCCATGGGCCGTATTGCCCAGGCAATGTGGGAAAAAGGCTCTGAAAGTAAGGACGAGAAACTGATGAATGCATATGACGATCAGTTAATATATGCATATGACAGCTATCTTAAATCAATCAAGCTGGATGATAAGAACAATATGGAAAAACTTGTTATTGTTCAGCTTCCGGCACTTGCTAATGACTTCCTGTCGTGGGCTGCTATGGAATTCGAAGAGCAGAATTATGATAAATCAACTATTGCTTTTGAAAAATTACTCGATATCCAGAAAAGTGATATCTACATGGGAAATGTAGATACGGTTGTTATTTTTAACACCGCACTGGCTGCTTATAATGCTAAAGATTTTAAAAAAGCACATAAGTACCTCGACCAGAGTATAGATTTACATTATGGAGAGGCAACACCTTATCTGCTTAAATATCAAGCATATAGCGAAGAAGGAGATCTTGAAAATGCAGAAATGACATTAAGAAAAACATTAGAGGCATTTCCGGAAGATGAGCAGGTACTGCTCATTATGATCCAGTTCTTCATTGATAATGATAAGCGGGAAGATGCCCTTGATTACCTCAACCTTGCAATCGAAGATTCACCGGATAATCATAATTTCCATTACGTCAAGGGAGTACTGTATATGCAGGCTGAGGAATATGATAAGGCTCTGGAGTCATTATTAAAATCAATTGAGCTTGATAATGAATACTTTGAAAGCCAGTATAACACCGGTGTATGTTATTATAATAAAGGAGCCAGTATGCTTGAAGCAGCTAATGAAATAATGGATCCGAATGAGTATAACAAGGCTTTTGAAGAAGCCAAAGAGGTATTTGCTAGTGCTCTTCCTTATATGGAACGTGCCAGGGAACTTAACCCAACTGATTTTGATACCCTGACAAGCCTCAAGGAACTCTATTATCGTTTGCAGATGACTGATAAATATCAAGAAGTTCTGGCCAAAATTGCAGAGCTTGAAGGAGGGAAGTAATGATAAGTTATGAGTTATGAGTTATGAACCGAGCGGAGAGAGGTTGCGCCAGCAAACGAGCACTGCGAGCTCACGAGCGGGCTGTGATTGTGGCTTGTGGGAGCGAGTAATTATGAATGATTAATTATGAATTCATAATTATTCAATTAATAGAATAATGTAGGGGCGCAATTTATTGCGTCTTTTTTTTTATCGCTGATTATCACAAATTTTATCGAATTATCACGAATTATTTTAGTTAAGAAGGGGGGTTCATTATATAATATCAACAGTTTATTTATATTCTATTTAACATAATATTAATTATAGGCAAA
>CAZNYS010000133.1:0-4395 GCA_964577305.1 uncultured Rikenellaceae bacterium | reverse complement strand
AGGAATCCTTCTTCCATGTCGCCACGCGGACCGGTCCACCAGGAGGCTGATACGGCACCACCGGTAATAAAATGAACACCACCGGCATATAAATCTTCAAGAAAGTGGAGGTGCCCCTGTAATACAAGCTTAAGGTTATGATCAAGAAACAATGAAAGTACCTCATGGGAATTGGTTATTACGAGGCCTTCGCTGTTGGGAGCAGTAGCTCCCTGTACCAGTTGTGTCTGTATGGTGACGAATGGGATGTGCACACTGATTGCTATCGGGGTCCCGGAGGCCACGTTTTCAAGATCTTCTTTAAGCCATGCTATCTGCAGGCTGTCGATATGCCCATAGTATCCCCCACCATCTTCTCTTTCATCAACTGAATCCAGTATATAAAACCTCCATCCTTTGTGATCGAAAGCATAGTACCGCTCCCCTATCCTTTCTTCATACATCTTCTCCCCATAAAGCGGGTTTGAGGGATCCACACCACTCTGCTCATAAATTCCGAATACCTCATGGTTACCCATCGTATTATAGACAGGCATGTTAAACAAGCCTGACAGTTCAATATACATATCGTACAGAGAATCGGCCCTTGATTCCGTCTGTCCCAGGGCATCCATTATCTGGTCGCCACCGGTAATTACAAAATCGGGATTCAGTTTATTGACAGTGTCAATAGCCTGCCTGAAGCCCTGGCCTGCATTCCTCTCTGGCTGCAGATGTATGTCGGTAAGAAATGCAAAGCTGAAAGCATCCTCATCCTTTGCTTTCTCAGTTTCAGGCGCATTGCATGATGAGAAAGAAAACAGGATCACGGAAAATATTATGACCGGCACTAATTGTTTTTTTAAACTTTTCATAACATAAATTTATTAATGGTTCATAAAATTATTTTCCAATTATTTAAAGATACAGGTCGCATTCCGGGTCTGGCAGGATTAATAATCCTGATTAATCGATTATTTTTCCACTTCCCACCCATAATCAATATATTCCCAGTCAAATTTTTCACCTTCAACATGCACCATCAGGAATCCTTCCTGTGTGTCATTACGGGGACCATTCCACCATGCGCCCGATACGGCACCACCGGTAACAAAATGAATACCACCGGCATAGATATCTTCCAGAATGTGGAGGTGTCCCTGTAAAACAAGTTTCAGGTTATGATCCCGGAACAAAGACAGCACATCAGTGGCATTGTCTATCACCAGGACTTCTCCCTTTGCAGCATTTGTACCTTTTGGGAATTGGGTTTGTAAAGTGATAACAGGTACGTGTATGCTAATTGCAATAGGCGTCCCTGGATCCACCTTTTCCAGTTCATCTTCCAGCCATGCCAGTTGCTCACTGTCTACCTGCCCGCAATATCCCTGTCGGTCTTCCTCTCCATCAACCGAATCCAGTATATAGAACTTCCAGCCTTTGTAATCGAAAGCATAGTATCGTTCACCTATTCTTTCTTCATACATCTTCTCCCCGTAAAGAGGGTGAGAAGGATCCACCCCACTCTCTTCGTAGATACCGAACAACTCACGATTTCCAATGGTATTATAAACGGGCATATTCAATAAGCCTGACAGTTCAATATACATATCATATAAAGAATCTGCCCTTGACTCCGTCTGGCCCAGGGCATCCATTATCTGGTCGCCGCCCATGATTACAAAATCGGGATTCAGTTTGTTTACTGTGTCTATGGCTTGTCTGAAACCCAGGTCTGCATTCTTTTCTGGTTGAACATGTATATCGGGAAGAAATGCAAAGGTAAAACTGTCTTTATCCTTTGATTTCTCACATGATGAAAGAAAAAACAGAAATACGAAAAGTATTATAACCGTTACGAACTGTATCCTGATTGATTTCATAATGTGAAAAACATTAAACGTACCCGTAATGTTTTATGCTTACTTGTTTATTATTAATATAAAGATAAAGATATTTTTTGTGGAGATATAAATTATCGCATATTCTTCACCAGTCCTTTGCCTTATTTTGCGCAGCATCAAGATTTATTTTCTGTCTTTAATGTAATTGTTTAATTTTAGCGGTGTAGAGACGCAAAATTTTGCGTCTCTACACCAATAATTTAATCATTAAACCAGAATGACATGAAAAGAACCAGCTTAAACAGAATAGCATATTCTGTAATAATCCTGTTTTTACTATCCGCAAAATTACCAGCTCAATCAATCAGTGGTGACTGGTACGGGCTGATGGATATACAGGGCATTTATTTGCAGATGAACCTGCATTTACAGGAGAACGAATCGGGCCTTACAGGGACATTTGACGTACCTGATCAGGGCGCAATAGGTATTCCTTTAACTTCAGTAAGCCTGGAAGACCAGGAATTTAAATTCACTTTTGTCCCTGCGGGATTCTCGTTTGAGGGGATAACTGACCTGGATTATACCCAGATAATCGGTTATTTCAGCCAGGGAGACCTGAATATCAGGACCAGTTTTAACCGCGTACCTCCTGAGCTCCCTGAAGGAAGCACTGCCCATTTAAAAGAAATTTATAATAAGGAAGAAGTTTATATTGAGATGAGGGATGGCACCAGACTGTTCACATCAATCTATTCTCCCAAAGAATCAACTGAAAAATCACCCATCCTTCTTTTCAGGACACCATATAATGCAGAAGGCCAGGGCAAAGATGCATTTAATTACTTTGTTTCAATATACCACAGGTTCATAAAGGAAGGTTATATACTCGCATTCCAGGATGTGAGGGGGAGGTTTATGAGTGAAGGAGAATATGTAAATGTCAGACCTTATATCCCGAACAAAAAAGGAAAACAGGTAGATGAAGCTTCGGATACCTATGATACGGCCGAATGGCTTATTAATAACGTAAAAAACAATAATGGCCGGATAGGCGTAACGGGAATATCATACCCTGGTTTTTATGCAACCATGGCTATACTGGCAGATCATCCTGCCATAAAAGCAGTATCGCCCCAGGCGCCGGTTTCAAACTGGTTTTTAGGTGACGACTGGCATCATAATGGTGCATTTTTCCTGATTGACGGGTTCAGCTTCTATACCAGCTTCGGTGATCCCCATCCCGGGGAATCGAGAAGGAATTACCCGCTCAATTTCCAATGGGGATCAGAGGACAGTTATGATTTTTTCCTGGATATGGGACCAATTAAAAATACCATGAAGGTATTCCCCGATTCCGTAAGATACTGGCATGAGATATTTGAGCATCCAAATTATGACGACTGGTGGAAAGCCACGGTTCCCCTGCCCTACCTGAAAAATATAGAACCGGCCGTTATGACCGTTGGCGGGTGGTTTGATGCGGAAGACCTGTATGGCGCATTAAATACCTATAAATCGATAGAGGAAAAAAACAGGGCCAAGCATCCCAATTACCTGGTAATGGGACCCTGGTCGCACGGACAATGGGCCAATGGCAGTGCTGAAAACCTCGGGAATGTATACTGGGGAATGGCCACAAATGATATGTACCATGAGCTTGAAGTCGATTTCTTTAACTATTACCTGAAAGATGAAGGTGAAGAAGATTTTTCTGAAGCATATATTTACATGACAGGAGAAAACCAGTGGAAGGAATATGCGGACTGGCCACCTGAAGGTGCCCTTGAAAAGACAATATACTTTCAGCCCGGTGGTGGAATAAGTTTCACTGCACCTGATGCTGAGGTAAACTTTGCTGAATATATTTCTGATCCGGACAAACCGGTGCCCTATATGGAAGATGTACATCTTCGCAGGGATGCGGTATACATGATTGATGACCAGAGATTTGCATCCAGGCGCCCGGATGTGCTTGTATACCAGACAGAAACACTCACTGAAGATATAACTCTTACAGGCCCGGTAACAGCCGACCTGTGGGTATCAACAACCGGAACCGATGCCGATTTTATTGTTAAGATCGTTGATGTTTTTCCCGACCAGGTAATCCCACCGGCTGATGCCGATATTGAAGTGCCGCTGGGTGGCTACCAGATGCTGGTCAGAGGGGAAGTGATGCGAGGCAGGTACAGGAACAGCTTTGAAAATCCTGAACCATTTGTCCCGGGTGAAATAACAAAAGTAAGCTTCAGTATCCCGGATATAGCACACAAATTCAAGGAAGGTCATAAGCTTATGATCCAGGTACAGAGCAGCTGGTTCCCACTGGTCGACAGAAATCCCCAGAAATTTGTTAATATATACGAATGTGATGAGGATGATTTTCAGAAAGCAACTATCAGGATCTACCATGACAGGGAGCATCCTTCAGGAATTAAGGTGATGGAAGAATAATAAAGGCTAAGGCTAAGGAGAAAGAGGAGGACAAAGGGATTGTATTATGCCGGGTACTGGGTACTGGGTACTGGATACTCGGATCAAATTGCATTAAATCCATCATTCCATCATT
>CAZNYS010000132.1:0-4515 GCA_964577305.1 uncultured Rikenellaceae bacterium | reverse complement strand
TAATGTGCAACAGGCACCAGGGCTACGGTGGACAAAGCTGGAGAACCGCGCCAGCGGGGTGAGTCAATATTGGAATGATGTATAGAGTAGCTATCTGCACATTATTCCATTAATCCATTACTCCATCATTCCATTAATTTAGTTTCCTGATGATCTCCATGCCCCTTGCAAGTGCTTTCTCATTCATTGGAAGCAGGTGATGATATCTCTCGGGAAGTGATTTTTTAAGCCCCATAAGTACATTCTCCATCTTAAGCACGGGTTTTATTTTGAGATATCCTCCAAGTACCACCATGTTGAAAGTCTTTGAACTTTCCATCCTGGTTGCCTCTTCCGTGGCATCTATCCTGTAAATAACTATATCTTTTCTTTCAGGATGTCTTGCGATACCGTGTCCATCGTAAATCAGGGTACCTCCCGGTTTCACCGCTTGTTCAAACTTATCAAGTGATTGCTGGTTAAGTATTATTGCAGTATCAAAAGTCCTCAGTATAGGGCTGCTGATCCTTTCATCACTCAGTATCACTGTTACATTAGCTGTTCCACCGCGCATTTCAGGCCCGTATGAGGGCATCCAGCTTACTTCCATATCCTGCATTATTCCTGAATAGGCCATTATCTTACCCATGGAAAGAACCCCCTGTCCGCCAAATCCGGCTATTATTATTTCTTCTGTCATAACTTGTCAGTTTTCAATTATTTGGTTAAACTATTATTCTTCAGGTACCTTAAAATCACCCAGCGGATAGAATGGAAACATATTTTCTTCCATCCACTTATTTGATTCCACCGGTGTCATTTTCCAACCTGAAGGACAGTTAGATACAATCTCTATAAAGCAGGTACCCTTATTTAGTTTCTGATATTCAAATGCTTTACGGATTGCCTTTTTTGTTTTCCTCACATTACCCGGTTTATGCACACTCTGTCGTGTAACATAATATGTACCGGGTAGGGTAGCTACTATATCAGTCATTTTCAGTGGATTACCCATTAGCTTAACATCCCTTCCATAAGGGGAGGTAGATGATTTCATACCTTCAATTGTGGTGGGTGCCATCTGGCCACCGGTCATTCCGTATATACCATTATTAATAAAGATAATCAGTATATTTTCACCCCTGTTACAACTATGAATGGTCTCTGCAGTACCAATAGCTGCCAGGTCGCCATCGCCCTGGTAAGTAAACACGAATTTTTCAGGCATCAGTCTTTTAATTGCCGTAGCCAGTGCCGGTGCTCGTCCATGAGCAGCTTCCTGCATATCAATATCCAAATAATTGTACATAAGCACCGAGCAACCTACCGGAGCTATACCTATTGTATCCTGCTGGATACCCATCTCTTCAATAACCTCTGCAAGGACCTGGTGAGCAGTTCCATGTCCACAACCCGGGCAGTAATGCATGGTATTGTCTGTCATCACCGATGATCTCTTATAGACAAGGTTTTCGGGTTTTATGATTTCCTTTGTACTTATATTATCTGCCATGATATTATCCTCCAATAATTTTAGTTTTTAAATTTTCAACAACTTCTTCAGCTGTTGGTACTATACCACCCATCCTGCCAAAGTGATCTACCGGCACCTTGCCATTCACGGCCAATCTCACATCTTCAACCATCTGTCCTGCGCTCATTTCAACTGAGAGAATCCCCTTAACCTGGTTGGCCAGTTCATTTATCTCTTTTGAGGGAAAAGGGAAGAGAGTAATTGGCCGTAACAGGCCTACCTTAATACCTTCTTCCCTGGCCAGTTGGATGGCTTTTTGCGATACACGTGAACTGGTACCGTAAGCCACCAGCAGGTATTCCGCATCCTCGCACTGGAAAGTTTCATACCTCACCTCTTTTTCCTGCATCTCACGGTACTTTTTCTGGAGCTTAATATTAAACTGCTCCTGCTTATTGGGATCGAGATCGAGGGATGTTATAATATTCCTTTCTCTGTCGGGGGTTTTACCTGTGGTAGCCCAGCCTGGTAATTCTTTCGATCTTTCCTTCTGTGGTTTAAGCCATACTTTCTCCATCATCTGACCGATTGCACCATCAGAAAGTATCATTGCCGGATTCCTGTACTTAAATGCAAGGTCGAAGGCCAGCTCAACGAAATCAGCCATTTCCTGCACTGAAGATGGTGCCAGGACTATCAGTTTGTAATCACCATGGCCTCCTCCCTTTGTTGCCTGAAAATAGTCAGACTGTGAAGGTTGTATTGTTCCAAGCCCTGGTCCGCCTCTTACAACATTTACTACCAGGCAGGGCAACTCTGCACCTGCAATATAACTTATACCTTCCTGTTTGAGTGATACACCGGGTGATGAGGAAGATGTCATTACTTTTTTTCCGCAACCTGCACCTCCATATACCATATTAATGGCAGCCACTTCACTTTCAGCCTGCAAAACGACCATTCCTGTTCTTTCATGAGGCTTTTCCAGCGTGAGGTATTCAAGGACCTCGCTCTGTGGAGTGATGGGATAGCCAAAATAAGCATCGGTACCGGCCCTGATTGCTGCCTCAGCAATAGCCTCGTTGCCTTTCATTAATCTTAATTCCTTTTCCATATTTGATTTTTATACTTTTTATGAATTAAACCTTTATCCGGTAAACGGTTATTACACCATCAGGACAAACCACCGAGCAGTTTGTACAGCCTGTACATACATCCATATTTACAGCTTCTGCAAAATTATAGCCCTTGCTGTTCACCTCTGACGACAATGCAATAACCTCTGTAGGACATGCAGTAACGCATACACCACATCCTTTACATTTTTCTTTATCGATAACTATCGATCCCATAAGTTTGGCCATATTTTCTATATTAAATTATTAATCATTTATTTAAAATCCTCATAAAATCTTTGTAATCTTTCTGCCAGTACCGGCAGCATAGTTCTCGGTATCTGTGACACACAGGCCCTCAATCCCTCGGTTCTATCACTACCGGTAATATTAAGTGTTATTGCACTTATACCATAATATAGCAGATGCTCGAGTAGTTCACCACTGCTCATGCCTGGAAATGAGATTGTGAAATAGAAACCATCGGCTATCGGTTTGTCAATGTCAGTATCATATACTATATTAAATCCGTTGGCAATAAACATTTGCTTCATCATTCTTGCCCTCTCCCCGTACTCTTTAACATCTTCGATATAGTTATATTCTCCGTTGTTAATTGCTTTCAGCATGGCATGGAGTCCATATTGGGCAGTATGAGTAACACCTGCTGACAATGCATATAATGCACCGAACACTATGGCATGCCCGAACAAATCACTGGTATAATACCTTCGCAGGTCAGGGTAGCGACGGTTGTAAAGATGATCAGATATTACCAGCATACCTACACGCTGACCCGCATAGCTGAATGCTTTTGAACTGGATATTAGCAGGATATAATTATCACAGTGTTTAGCTACAGTGGGCTGATAGGGGGGCTGACCCGGTCTGCCGTATTGCTTGCGGAAATCCATGCCAAAGTATGCAAGGTCTTCAATAACAGTAGCATCATATTTAGTAGCCAGTTCACCAATTATCTTCAATTCGTCATCTGTGAAACACATCCATGACGGATTATTAGGATTTGAATAGAGGATGCTCGACACCTTGCCCGTCTGCAGGTAAGACTCAAGCTTTGCCCTTAGTTTTTCTCCACGGTAATTATATACATCAAACGACATATAGTCCTGGCCGAGTACCTTTATCTGCTGCTTCTGAACCGGGAATCCGGGATCAATAAAAAGTGTGCCTTCCTTTGTTCTGTCATTCCTGTTTACAACCAGGAAACTGGCCATACTACCCATGAGTGATCCAACTGTAGGAATACACCCTTTAGGATGAACATCAACATCCAGAAATAACTTGACAAACCTTGATGTTTCTTCCTTCAACTGAGGTAATCCTTCAATATTAGGATAAATTGAGGTCACTCCATCATCAAGAGCTGCTTTCTCTGCTTCAATACCTATCAGTGGTGAAGGTAAACCCGGTACTCCCATTTCCATCCTTACATATTTCTCACCTGTCTCTTTTTCAATCTGGTTTACAAGTTTTACTATCTCACGTATACTTGCATTATCCAGGGAAGCAAGATCACTCTCTTTGATCTTTGCTTCAACTACCGAAGAGTCTATCGGTGTATTTCTCATAAATATAAATTTTTAAGCCAGGGTTCAAAAATGAACAGGGGCAGTCTGTCCAAACCGCCCCTGTTTGTTAATTTATTTTTTTTCTTTTAGCAATACTATAATTCCCATAAGCATAAGAATAATCACAGACAATAATAACAGGGTACTATCATTATTTACTTTCGACTTCATATCGTGTCTCATTATTAATCTTTACTTAATAGGACCTTAAATATACAAATTCTAAACTCAATTTAAAACATGTTAAACATCAGCTTGGCTTATAGCAGCAAAAGCAAGTATTACGCCCAGTATTATACCGTATATTGCCGCAATTAGCACCCTGAATTGCTCAGGCATAAGGAAATTAATTGTCTGT
>CAZNYS010000131.1:0-4605 GCA_964577305.1 uncultured Rikenellaceae bacterium | reverse complement strand
TCAAGAATTGCAGTTACATGATCATATTTTTCTTCATTTCCGTCACGGGGAGCATTTTTATTAATCCAATCAGCAACTTCTAAATAATCTTCTCTTTGAGAAACATTTCTTATTCTTTGCTGCACTTCCTTGAAATTATCTCTGTACCATTGAGTTCTCTTTCCAATACTGGTATAAAAATGTGCATCCCCAAAAGTGTGGATAAATGTTTTCGGCACCATATCTGCTCCTTGTGCAATTACCTGGGTAAGCGCAGCATAACTGGCTATATTAAAAGGAACACCTAAAAACTGGTCACAACTTCTCTGGTATAGCTGTAATTCTAACTCTCCTTCTTCATTTGCAGTAGCCTGATATAACACATGACATGGAGGTAATGACATGTTTGGAGTATCTCCGGGATTCCATGAATCAACAATATGTTTTTTCCCGGTTGGTTTCTTTCTCAGACCTTCAATCATTTTTCCCAGTTGATCTATTTCAACAAAGGTTCCTTTGTCATGATCATAATATTCCCATCTTCTCCATTGTTTACCATATATTGGTCCAGCATCTCCCCATCTTTTTGCAAATTCGGCATCTTCTTTTATCCTCTGACCATATTCTGCCATCGCTTTGTCCCAATCAGGAGAATATTTTACAAGACCTTCAGGAAATATTCCTTCTTTAATCATCCCCGGAAGATTATCCTGAAAGGCATCAGGCCTCCAGATAGGGCAGTTGTTGTCTTCAAGATATTTAAGGTTAGTGTCACCTCTTAAGAACCATATTGTTTCATGAAACATAGACCTTGTGAACATTTTTTTTGTAGTCAATAAGGGATAACCTTCTCTGAGATCATATTCGTTTTGATACCCAAATAAAGAGATAATTCCAGAACCTTTGCTTCCTCCTTTAAAATTTGAACGATTAGAAGTTAAAATTGCTTTTGCATGATCTAAATATTGTTGCGCCATTCCTTTATTCTCTTTTTGATTATTTTCAGGTTATTTAGTTATCAAAAGTAGCTTTTATTTCGAATGATTACCAAATTCTGATGTCCACAGTACTGGAAAAATTATTAACAAAAGTATTTATTCACTACCTGGCTGACTTTGCTCCGAATGCTGTCGCTGAAGCTTTGAGAAAGCAATGCAGGCAGACGAGTTTTTAAATCAAATCCCTTTTTTACCACCAGATAAGTTGGGGAAGCCTGCTGAGGATTACCACTTTGAATCTCTACTTAATAAGATATAGTAATCTTGTAAAGAGTTTTGCTGTAGCAATTGCGTCACCTATTGCCGTATGTCTTCCTTCGACTTTAATCCCAAAAAGGTCAAAGGCTTCATCAGATGAAACTGCTCTATTCTTTATATATCCTGCCAGGTATAGATAATATAGGATTGAAGATGTATCAATGATTCTATGTGAGAAAAATTTACTGAAATCTTTGTTATTCTTGAAAAGGAAAAATCTTAGAAAATTAGCATCAAAGTGAACATTATGACCGGCTAATGTAATTTTTCTTTGCTGAGGAAAGTGTTTGCTGATAAATAGAAATATTTTCTCATTAGCCTGAGGGGAGGAAATCGCCGCTTGCTTATGCTTCTCTATATCAATCTTGTTAATAGATAAAGCTTCTTTAGTAACAGAAAGTATTCCATCATTAATCAGTAACTCTTGTGAATCAATGATCTCCATATCTTCCCAAATAACCATAGCTAATGATAATAACGAATGTTTGTTTGGATTCAAGCCTCCTGTCTCTGTATCAATAAATAACAATCTGTCTCGCATCTCTGTAGTGTTTCTTCATATAGTAAAACAAAGATACTATAGTTTCATTTCCACATAAGATCCCTGATAGAAGGTATTTTTCAGCTTTAGCTGAACCGAGTCCCGGCTTACCGGGACGAGCTCGGCGAAGCCAACCGTAGCAAAGCGGAGCTCGACGAAGTCAATGTGCCTGAACGGGAGTTTGTGTAAAAACTCCAATTATCAGATAAAATTACCAATTATTACTGATTATCAGTTGGTTTAAGACAATTAATTCGGGCATGCAACGGCAGGTAAAATTTTCACCAATGAAACGACCAACGACTAACGATTCCGCCTTTGCCAAGGCTACAGCCCTCAGGAGGGTTTCGGCGGACAGGGAACGAAGAACGACTAACGACAAACGACGAAAGGCAAAAGGTAGAAGCTGGAAGGATTGGGAATGTCAGGTACCGGCACACTTTGCTCTTTGCGTTCCAAAATTTACTTCATGGATGATGAGAGATAACGGACAATCTGCACTACAACAAATTAATTCCACCGGCCAAAGGTCCCTGAGCAAGATGATATGAGCTCTGCGAATATCATCGCAGTCGAATGGTTGATGATAAGTTCGTATATTTCATATTATACTGCAGACGAGAATTTTTTATTGGATTACTTGGATAATGTGTTTATATTTATTTGTTATACCGCTATTGGCAGTAGGATATATGTTATGCGGTCACACAATTCGGAAAAGATATTTCAGCTGGACGGCGGTTGCACTCAGTGGTCTGGGGTGGCGATTCGCAGCCAGCACGCCGGTATGGTCATCGTTGCCGATGGTACTCCCGAAGCGGGGAGTGCCGTCTGAAGAGCATGCAAATTACCAACCCCGGTTGTGGTATCGCTGCCATGTGGGCACTGGCTACGAAAAGGCGATTGGAAAAGGCGATTGAGGTCGCCAAAGCGCGTGGGGTCAAAATTCCCATGCTAAAGTGAAGCAAGGGGGCAATTACATTGGAGGATTTGATGGCTGGACTCAGGCATGTCAATTCGACCGGTTCCAAACTATCCAGTGGCTATTCGTTCCAGCCTGAGTATCCTCTGCCAGAGAGCTATGAAAAGATAGTTAAAATGATCGATTAAATTTATGGAGAATAGAGATATGAGCTTGGAAGAAATTGTAAAGAGAATTGAACTGGCCGACTATGGCACTCGCCGGGTCGAACCGGGATCGAGGGTAAAACTGCTGGATCGGGTCGCTTGGGCGGCGTATTATAATGATAGGGTGTATGAGGGTTGCAGCCGCTCTGTCTTGTATGCCTTGCAGGTCCACCTTCACCTGGAGGATGGAGGCGCTCTGAAAGCGAGTACGGCCTTGGCTGGAGGAATCGCTCGTATGGGCGAGACCTGTGGCGCACTTATCGGCGGTATCATGGCCATCGGCCTGGTGCTCGGGAGCAAAGACCAGGCCGATATACAGGCCTATAGGGATACAATGGCAGCATCGTACCAGATGTATGACAGATTCAAGGAGGAAATGGGGAGCACCACTTGCTTTGAGATACAAAAAAAGCTACTCGGCAGAGGCTTTGATTTAAAACAAGATGAGGAGGCTGAGGAGTGGTACAAAGCTGGCGGGCTAGAAAAATGTCCATTGGTTTGTGGCGTTGCCGCGCGGATCGCTGCCGACATCATAATTGACCTCCTCGCAGAAGGGGATAAGGGTGCTATCCTAGATGCATAAAAGTACAGCTACGTGAACAGAGCTCTTTTGGATGGCGAGCACCTGACTCTAGAGAATGTTGTGGCTGTGGCCTATGCTCCTTCCAAAGGGAGCATACACATTGTTATGCCCTATTACCGAGTTCATTAATAATGCCGATAATTTCTATTATAAATTTTCTATTAACCATTCTACTGCTTTTTCTGCATGTTCTGGAGGCAATTTATGGTTACTATCATAAAAGACTAATTCCTTGCTTTCACCATTTATCAAATTATAAAGTTGTTCAGCTTCCTGAACTGTACAGTTAAATCTATCATTTTTGGCCGCCAGAATTAATATCGGCTTATCGTATAAGTACGGAATAAATGTTTGCGGTGCAATACCGGATAAATATTCTTCAGGGAGGGAAAAAGTCCTTGGATTTATAACAGCTGTTGAACAGACTACAATAGTTTTTATCCTATTATCAACTCCGATTAAATTAAGTGTAACCACACTGCCAAGGCTATAACCGATTGCACCAATTCGATTTATATTTATATCAGCTTGTGTTTCAAGGTAGTCGATGACTCTCCTGTATTCAATAGTACTTTGAACAACCATATCTCGAATACGAAATTCATGACCTTTTCTGAAAAAAGTAATTAGTGTAGATTCAAAGTTATTTTCATATAAACGATCACCGTGATATGGCATATCTAATGCTAACACTGCATATCCGGCAGAGAGTAACCCCTCGGTTACCAATTCCCCATGATGATACTCTTCTCCCCAGAAATCATTCTTCGAGACTGTCATGCCATGCATTTGCAGGACACACGGGTAGGGTGGTTGCCCTTTTTTGGGGATTGCTAGATAACCTACCACGCGGCTGTTATTAATACCATTAAAAACTACCGTTTTCCTTTTATAAGATTCATTTTCTATGCTGTCAACTGTCCTTAATTCAAGGGGGATTGTTTTATCATACTGATAAAATTGTAAGATTGCATTGTATACCTCCTTTTTAACTGTTTTAAAATCGTAAGATTCTTCCTCTTGTGCTGATGATAATTGACTTAATCCAATTATTACGAGGAATAAAAGGAAAAATTTTAAAAAGTGTAGCAAACTTTTCATTTTTTATTATTTAAAGT
>CAZNYS010000130.1:2622-4775 GCA_964577305.1 uncultured Rikenellaceae bacterium | reverse complement strand
TTTCCGAAAAGGAGGGGAAATTTGGGATATGAAGAATTATGATTTTATTCATTTAGACCACAATTATTTTTTTGATGGTAATTCCTAATTTCATAAATTTATTCAATAACTTATAACAAACAACCTGAATTGAGACCACCTCGGGGCCTACAAAAATATTTATTATTATTTATAGGTGTATTCACTATATATACACCTCAAATTAAGACTTTTGCGAATGGTAAAAATTAGGTGCTACATAACTTTTAATCAGAAAGGACCAGGTTACATATTAATTGTACTTATCATGTCTTTTCTAATAAGTTGTGCCACTGCTCCCGTTAGGAGAGAGACAAAAAAAGTTAATGAGATTGCTACTATCGATCAGTCATTTAAGTATATTAAAGCTCATATGATAGATGGGAAAGTATACATTCTATATGATTGGCATTTTGATACTACTGCTAACTCATTAAATGGTTACGGCTTATTTTTAGATATAAATCGAAATATCATCTCAAGCTGCGGCAATCTAAAAACAAGAGCCAAAACCAATGCGGAACCTTACAAAATAAATATTTCTGACATTGCCCTACTCGAAACTAATGATCCGGGGCCGTCACTTGCAGGTGGTTTAACCGTAGTTACAGGCGTCACAGCAGGAATTGGAGTCTATTGTTTAATAAATCCCAAAGCCTGTTTTGGTTCTTGTCCCACTTTCTATGCGTCGGATGGAGATACGCTGGAAATTCAAGCGGAAGGATTTTCTTCAAGTATTTCCCCCTCATTAGAGAAGAATGATATTGATATGCTTTATACAGCCAAGGCAAAAAATGATTTTGAATTGGTTGTAACGAACGAAGCTCTTGAAACACATTCTATCTGCTATGCAAATGTGTTAGTATTTGAAAAACAAAACGATGAAAGAGTTTTTTATAGCCCGGAAGGAATATTTTACAAAACCGAAGGTATCCTGCCACCGACTGGATGCCAAAATAATAATGGTGAATGTTTGGCTGAAGTTGTTAACGTTGACAGAATTGAATTGTTTTCACCAGCTGATCCCAACAACCTTGATTCAAAAGAGGAAATAATAGTAACATTTGAAGTCGAAAATGACGGAAAAGTTGGATTGTTGATTGGTAAAAGACAAACACTTCTAACTACTTTCCTGATGTACCAGGGATTGGCATATATGGGAAAATCTACTACCTATTGGATGGCTGAATTTGAAAGAAATAAGATTACACCAGGGGAAAACATTTTTGAGCTACTGGGTGGTATTGAAGTATTTAGTAAAGATACTTACGGTAATTGGAAACTTGAAGGGAAAATAAATGAAACAGGTCCTATTGCAACAGACTTTAATATTATCCCGCTTGAAAATAATCAGCATGGTGAAGTTGAATTAAAGCTGAGGCTGAATAAAGGATTATGGAGAATAGATTATCTTGCGCTAGCGACAATTACAGAAAAAGTTGCCCCAACCTTGATCCAACCTTATCAGGTTGAAACTATAACAGGAACAGAAACATATCCATTATGCAATCTTATTGATAATAACAAGTACCTGGTAACTTATCCGGGAGACTCCTACCGGATTAAATACCGTCTTCCTTTCGAAAATGCTGAATTATTTCTTGATTCGAAAGGATTTTATCTTGAGTGGATTCGCGATGAGTGGGTAAGAGAACAAAATTTTCGAAAACTCAATCTTATGTTCAACCGACCTTCGCGGTATTTGAAATTGGCTGCGCCTGATTACAAAAAGATAGAGCCATATATGGAGGAAACATTTTGGAATAGCAGATATGAAAAAAGGTAAGTTGATTATTTCTATTTTGTTAATTGTAATACTTAACTGTTGCAGTACAATTAAAGCCCCAATAGGATCGGTTCCTAATCGAAAAGCTTTAACAATTGATGCTTATGGGAGCTGGCTGGAAATGAGGTTAAATTCATCGAATGATCCAGTTGCTGGTGAATTTATTGCTGCTAATGAAGACTCTATATACATTATGCAAAACGGAGAAGTTCAAATATATGCCATATCGAATATTAGTTTTGCAAGAGTTATTATCTTTAATAATTCTAGGGGTGCATATGGAGTTTGGACTGTTGCTGGAAGTTTACTTACTATTTCAAATGGTGGGTTTTTAATTTTCACCTTACCC
>CAZNYS010000130.1:0-2522 GCA_964577305.1 uncultured Rikenellaceae bacterium | reverse complement strand
AGCAAATTGACCACCAATAAAATTACGATTTTTTCATGATGTCAATGCCGTATTTTCGTGCCTTTATTATTAAATAAACGTACGATCAAAGGTCAATAAAAAGACAGGCATAATAAAGGATCCATAATAGTAACATCACAAATACCAGTAAAAGCGTGGTATGATATTATTGGAGAAAAACCATTGCAGATGCAATATTGGACCGGCTAATCCACCAATCTCACCGTATAGAATTATCTGGTGAACCAATGAGAAGAAAAAGAAAAATCACAAATGAAGAAAAAGTGTAAATTTGTTTAACCAATGACAACTGAAAAAAATGTTCTTTTTTTGATGGGCAATTAGGGGTGGTCAATTTAAATCGTAGAAGGGTGGTCAATATGTCCGGTTTTTGCACACAAGTTCTGTGCAATTATAACGCTAAAAAAAATGAAGCATACTGGACGATTAAGTATTTATTTTTCGCTGTTGTTTATATTTCTATTTGGTATCGGAAATCAAACTTTCGGACAAGAGAAATTTAATATATCCGGAGGACTTGGATTCCCTGATGGTTTGAATATTGGTGCCCGATATCAGGTGAAACAGGATACTTTGCAGATAGGAATTAGTTTAGGCCTTGGTGGTTTTGTAACATCAATTTCTGGAGATGTTTTTTGGAACTTTTCGGGTCATTCGAGATTATCAGCAAGACCTCCCCTGTATTTTAAAGCTGGTTTAAACATTCTTATTCCGGATAGCGAATATGAATGGGGTCCTCTGTTCAACTTACGATTGGGCAGAGATATTAATCTATCCAGAAAGGTTGGGCTTAATCTGGAAGGTGGATTTGCTTTTTCAGTCTCAGCATTAGAAATGCAACCAAGTTTTGGAATATACTTTTTTTATCGACTATAATCCGATTGTAATTAATTAACAGCATAGGACTAAGGTTATAAGTAAGCGGGCAGCAGTGGTAAAATGAAACTTGATGCACATAACATACTTTATTGGAAATGGACTGGAACGGTCCTTCAAAAGCCAGCGTGCTTCTATCCTCTCCCGCTAACATTCATTGACAAATGCCATAATAATGGATTCCTGATAATACAAAATTGACTTTCTTGACCTAAAACCATAATCTTGAGTTTCATATCTGAATATTGAAAAAATTAACCATGAGAACATCAGCATTTTTCAAATGTATACCAAATCTAAAAGGCAAGAATCATGAAATTATAAGATATTCATTGCTCCTTACCTATTCTTTTGTGATCATAGGCATTTTTATTGTGATTTTCAGTAGTTGTGAAAAGGATGTTTCTCCCCCAAGGTCTGATAGAGATCTACTAACATCAGCAATTTGGGGTGAGGAAAATATCTGTGGCTGGGATTCTGATCCAGATATATATACTCATATTTTTGAATCTGAAGGCCGATATCTTCAGTATCAGGGAATGTATCAAATACTTTATGGTGCCACATGGAGCCTTAAAGACGATGGAACGCTGATATTTTATGGTGATGAATTCAAAATCTTAACATTGAACGAGAACATTCTTAAGATTCGACCTAAAGGAGGAATTTGCATTTCCACGTTTCAAGCACTCAAACAAACAAAGGCCTTAACTGTTGGAGTAACTGCCTTATCAAAAACATCTGCTAGGCTGCATGGATTTATAAGAACAAGTGATGTAACTGATGTCTCATTTGAATATGGGACATCAACTGCATATGAGTTCATTGCTACTCCTGATAATAATCCATTGACAAGACCTTCAAATAATATGGTTAATATCACGCTGTCCGGATTACTTCCTGAAACAGTTTATCATTACAGGATAAAAGCTGTAAATTCTTTCGGAACTTATTATGGCCAGGATCAGATTTTCAAAACATTTAATACTTTAACATTAACTGACGCAGACAACAATATTTATAATACAATGACTATAGGTTCGCAGACATGGATGACTGAAAATCTTAAAACCACGAAATACAATGATGGCTCGACAATTCCCCTGGTCATGGGCAGTCTGGAATGGACAGAACTAAGCACTCCGGGCTATTGCTGGTACGATAATGATTCTCTAACCTATAAGAACAGCTATGGTGGTCTTTATAACTGGTCCACTGTGAATACAGGAAAACTTTGCCCAACCGGGTGGCATGTGCCAGATGACCAGGAATGGATAACTCTTATACAATACGTGGGAGAGGAAGCCGGGAGTAAATTAACGGAAGGTGGCTATGATCTCGCTAATCCATTATTATGTACTATTGCAGGTTCATATGAGGCAACAAATGAAAGTGGATTTTCAGCCCTTTGTACTGGTATGAGGGATACTGAGTCAAATTTTTCTACGAATTATTGTATACTTTGGAGCAGTACAGAAGACAATTTACAAAGTGCCTGGGGAGTTGCAATTTCTAATGCATTCGCTTACCTATATTCAGAGGGTAAAGAAAGTGGTCTGGCAGTCCGCTGTATTAAAGATTAACCCAGGAAAATGGATTTTTTGTAACTTATATTAACTATCCGT
>CAZNYS010000129.1:0-5005 GCA_964577305.1 uncultured Rikenellaceae bacterium | reverse complement strand
AATGATATATTGCATAAAACATAATCACAGACTTTCAACTCTTAAAGACATGAAAAAATACATACAAATTCTCATCTAACTCTTTTTCTGGAGTTTAATTTCATGTTCCACTTCTACAACAGAGATCACTCCCCTTGTGACCAGCAAGGATTTAGAAGTCGTTGACACAACCTCGATATGGGACGGTTGTTATAAATCGGCCTTTATTTATGATTCATACCTCGTCTTAATCGCTGCCTGCGATGAATATTTCTTTCATGTTTATGATAAGCACAGCCTGGAATTCAGGGGAAAATTCGGACTTAAGGGAAGAGGTCCGTATGACTTTTATATGCCCTTCCCTTTCAGGACAAATACCACAACAAATATAAATGACAGTATCCATGAATTCTATGATCTGAATTTACGAAAGATAAAAGGTATAAATTTTAATAAAACAGGTAACAATGAAGAACTGTCTGAAAGTATTACAACCAAAGATCAGGATGTAAATTTGTTTGAATGTGACATGTTAAATAAATTAACAGAGAGTAAAATTGCAGGACATGATATTAACATTGGTACCACAGATGGAATGTTTTTTATATATGACAGGGAAACAAAAAAGAAAGAATGGATAGACTATATGCCTAATTTTAAAATGGAACCTGAATACAGATGGCAGGCCTATTATGGTGAAATAATTTAAAACTCAAAAACAATATACTGGATTGTGTCCGGTACCCAACCCGGTGATTATGTCAATATTGTCAGAATAAAACTGCCATGATTAAAAATATTAATAATCGCCACTATTATTATGATTTTATCCTCATTTACAAAAAATGGCATAATTGTCATATAAATGCCGTAGAGGAACCATTATAAAAGAGTATTAATCAGGTTAGTTTTACATGAAAAAATATCATGAGTGAATCAGAAAAACGGATCGGCAGGATCAGCTGCTTTTACATTGATGTAAGTCACTGACACAGTATGACCGTAATAATCTGTGTGCCTCTGCGGCAAGAAATTTTGTTGATAATATCAGGCAAGGTTGCTTGAATTTCCGTATTTTTTCTTATGTTGTTGATTATTACTGCAAAAACAAATCCTGAATATAAAAAAAACTGACACTATCTCATTAAACTATCCGGCGAACTTGATTTTGATTAACCTTATAAGATATGCAAAAGCCAAACCAATAATATACTACTAACATGAAAACCACCAACTTATGTATTTTCGCCTTTATCATTTTATCTTTAACAAATAGTTGCTCAAAAGTTGAAGAACAAGAAAATGACAGGATCATTATTGCAGGAAAGATCAATGGCTATAACAGTGATTCTGATGATAAACTTGTTGAAATAATATTCAATGATATTTTAGAAGGTCAGAAAGTTGAAATAAGCCAGATCAATGAAAATGGCGAGTTTAAACATATAACTGACAGACCATATCCACAGGATTTTATGTTTTATTACGGAACTCTGGTGTCGCTTTTTGTCGCTCCGGGTGATAGCATATACCTGGATGTTGACAGTAGCTTTTCGCATTCACGGGAGTTGAATCTCAATAGGTATGATTTAATCAAAGTCGCGGGAACCGCTTCCAAAATGAATGAAGATATGATTGCCTATAATAAGTTCTATTCTGATTCATTATATGATTATTCTTCTGAAGACAAGATATTGAGAGAAAGTACACCCGGGCAATACAAAGAATATATAGATAAACGGACTGTTGAATATCTCAAAAGAACGGAAATCTTTAACCTCAGGCAAAAAACCTGTAAGGAGTTTCGGGAATGGGTATATTTAAAAATAGAATATGATGCCCTTGATGACTTAATGAGATATAGATGGATGCATCCCATGAGAAACAGGATTAATCGTGATTCTTTTAGTCTTTCCATACCCCATGATTACTTTTCATTCCTGAATGAGTCTGCAACTGAGAACAGAGATGCCGTTGTTACAACCAGCTATTATAGCTTTATTAATGAATTTGGCATGTACCTGTTTGATGATTCCTTTCCTAAAGATTCAACTGAAATAAGAACTGAATTATCAAGGAAAGGAGATAAAGCCGGCCTCTATAAGATGGTAATAAGACATGTTATGAGTAACACTCCACAGTTCTCACAGGATATGATACTTTCAAACCTGTATTATACTATCCTGAAACAAGGCGAACTTGATGTTTATGAGGAAGTCAGCCCCTCAGCGCCTATAAAAGAGAAGGCACTGAATGATATACTGCAGTCAAAGTACAGGAAATCAAAAGTTATTGCTGAAAACCCTCATTTCTCGGATAATACCAGCTTAAGTAAAATACCTGAAGAGATAATTCAACCAATCCTGGATTCCATATTGATTAAACACAAAAACAATGTAGTTTATATAGATTTTTGGGCACCCTGGTGCGGTCCGTGTATGATGGAAATGCCTTATTCCCAAAAAGTCCGGGAAAAATATGAGGGTAAGAATGTCAGGTTTGTTTACCTGGCAAACAGATGCACTGAGCAATCATGGAAAATCACTATAGCTGAGGAACAGATACAAGGCAACCATTATCTGCTTACTGATGATCAATTTAAAGTATTGGCTGAGAGGTTCAGGTTCACAGGTATTCCGCATTATCTGCTGATCGATAAAAACGGGAATGTGGTTGACGGGGATGCCCCAAGACCAAGACAGGAAGAAACATTGATAAAATTGATAGATCAATTATTATAAATGAAAACTAAAGATATTATTATAGATGAAGGAGATACTGACTATATTATTAATATCTGTTTCAATATCTGCTTATACTCAGCAAGAATATAAGTCTTTGGATTATTCAAATTCCAACCAATCCGAGTAGGAAGAGAAATATATTCAGTTATAAACCAGTTTCAAATCGAGTATTTCATTGGAGGGATAATTAATTCCCGGTTTAAAAAGTATCATCTTGAATAGAGTAAACACAAATCTGCAATATATTTTAATTATAGTTATCCTTCTGTTGTCTGCTATTGGATGTGATAAGGCCAAAGACACATCTGATTTCACTAAAATAGGTGTTGACCTTAAAGATAGTGAGCCGTACTCACCTTCAAAATGGTTTCAAAATATAGAAATTATCCTTCTGGAAACAAATAAGGAGTCTGTATTACACAATTGTGATAAAGTGATACTTCACAATGGAAGGTTTTATATTCTCGACCGGCAGAGTACCTGCCTGAAAGTCTTTGATATGAATGGGAAATTTCTCTACAACACTGCCGGTCATCAGGGATCTGGTCCTAAAGAGTATAAAGGAATAATCGACTTTGAAATAAACCGGTTCACCGGTAATATTGAAATACTTGAACCTTTCTCCCGAATAAGCTTTTACAGTCGCGATTTTATATTCATCAGATTTATAAATCTTCCAGGGGAGATACTGCCGCTCAAAACTTTCAGGATACTGAAAAAGGACCTTTACTTGTTTTATGCAGGACCCGGTTCATATGATGGTAAAACATTCATCCTTTATTCATTACTGAAAGGAGAAATACAGAGTAATTCATTTGATTCGGGGCTGGTGATCCGTGATGCTGACGTTGTATCTGTAAATTCTCAAGCTTTCTATTTTTATAATAATGAATATTATTTTACATACAGTTACACGGCAAACGACGTTTTCAGGATGGATACCGGACTGATGGAGTTGGTTAAGAAGTACGAACTGGATTTTGGCAGGTACAATTTTAACCCGGAGGATCTCAAAGGCCATCCCGGGACCGGATTCATGACTGATAATTCAGACAAGTACTGCTTCGTAGTGGATAAAAATGAAAATGACAACTATATATTTGCTTTTTTCTACCATAATGAAATGATGTATTCAATGAAATATAATAAGCATTCCGGTGATGTAAGTGTAACTCACAGCCAATTTGGAAAGCCATACCTGTTACTGCCTCCCGTGCTGACAGATAATGAAAGCATGTACTATATTTCGGATGCTCATCAGACATCATTTTTTATTGACACATTGCTCTTAAATAGGAGAGACAAGGGAATATTATACAAAATTAAAGAAGATGATAATCCGGTAATTATAAGATACTTATTTAGTGATCATATATCGGGTACAGGTCATTAGTATTATTTCGTTAATTTGTTAATTCGTTAATTCGGTGGGATGTTTATTATCAAATAAATATGCGAGTAAATGAAGCAAATTACATTGGCTGCAGAATTAGTGAATCAAATATAAATTCCCCGCAAACTATTGAGAAATCCATTTCCATACAGGCATGATCCTCAATAGAATGAAATCTGGATTATTTGGATCACCGGGTTTAATATTATAAGAATAGATTTATTAAGAAAATAGATTTTTGGATTTCCAGCAATCAGGAAATTTAGTATATTGTGTAGTTCCGGATATACTTCGATTTATGAGAAGATCTGCACAATGCTATACATAAATTGTTATTAATAGGATGAATAGATTAAGAATAATCCCTTTGATTCTGGTTTTGTTGTATTCATGTAATGTTAGTAAAGAACCAATTGGAGAACTTGAATATAACAGGGAGAGTAAGGAACAATATGAATGCATGTTCATCAAAACTTCTCCAAGGGAGGCAATGCTAAACCAAACATAGAATGAATCAACACTTCAACACTTCCATACTTCCTCCTCCTTTCTGTTGCCTGAAGATTTAGGAATATATTTTCAACATTTGTTTTGGGAATCGAAAAAGATATCTATTTTTGCAGCCGCTTTAAAAGCGAACGTTCAGAAGATTTTTGGTAAAAGACAGAAAAAAGTTGTATCTTTGTCGCCCCTCCACCGGATTAAATCCGGGTAAAAAGGTGATTCAGACAAGACAGAAGTTTTTTGAAAGATATATTATCCGCCGAAGCCAATGGCGAGGGCGGGTTTCTGAGAGGTGAGATGTGGTAGCAGGGGTATCAGGAATAATAATTAATAACTCATAACTCATATTTCAGAAAGTGTTCTTTGAATTAATGAAGCACGCAAA
>CAZNYS010000128.1:0-5149 GCA_964577305.1 uncultured Rikenellaceae bacterium | reverse complement strand
ACCTTTTGGGAGTACCCCTTCTTTTATTATTTTAGTCGGACACTAGTGATAATTTATATTAAAGATTGTATCTGTATGTTCCTCATAAAATCTTACTGTGTCACCGGCATTAAAGAACTTTCCCTTATTGAGTGATATTACAAAAGACCTGGTTTCTTCCTTTTTATAAGTATTATAGTTTGGATAGGATTTTAATAATTTACCATCCTGGTCAAATAAAACAATTCTTTCCGGTAGATCGCCAGACATATTATTAACATATCCAATATATATTGAATCATTAAGAGGCCAGAAACGGCTTATTGGAAGTTCATCTCCTTCCTGATTAAATAAAATTGGTTTACTTACAGACTTAACTATTTCACCGGTAAAATCATGTGCATAATAAATTGGAAAATTGTTCTGATCTCTTTTATTAAAATTATAACTTACAAAAAACAGGTCCTTGTCCTCATCATAGATATTTGTTGTGTGAGAATACTCATCAGGTCCTCTTCCATAAGCTGAAATTTCATAAAGAAATTTGCCGGTATGCCGGCTGAAAACATATAATTTTCTGAAACCAATGAAAAGAATCATGCTGTCCTTTACATTTACCAGGTGTGGGTCATTCAACATGCATTCTTCTCCGGTTTCCAAACGGATATATTCGATGTCAGAAGCGATATTACTAACAGGCACTTCACCTCTGTTCTGATAGGATTTATACAGATCAATCTTTTCAATTGGACTGATTAATTGTTCTTTATTCATGCAGGATTGGAAGAGGATGATAAGTCCAATCATTAGTATAACCAGATTATTTCTCCTAAGAAAATCCATAATACAATTGCGAATTAAAGGGGGCAAAGCCCCCTAAATATACTATAGTCCGACACAATCAAAACCCTGGGCAGTTTCAATTGTTGCTTCTCCAGAGGCACAATAGGTACCAATTGCTGCTTGAAGATCACCAGCGGTTTCATATACACCATACCACTCTCCGGTACTTCCAAAACATGTAACATGAATACATTCATCAACCGGCATGTCACCTCCTCTAAGAGTAACCAGACTTTTATCAGAAATAACTTTTTCTGGACTAATTTTAAGATTAGTAAGTAATTCCATAATTCCTTGCATTAAGTTAATAATATAATTTCAAATGCCCTATATATCATTTCAAGGACAAAAAGCTAATGGAATATTGGATTGTTGGATTGGTGGAACCGAGGAGGCTGAGGTTGCCAAAGGCTAACGAAGGTGACGAGCCCGACGAACCGTGGGGCACGGGTCTGAAGACCCGCGCCAGCAGGTTGAGTCAATATTGGGATTGATTCCTAAGCCATTAATCCAATTATCCATTACTCCATTTTTCCAATCAGATTTTATTTATCTTTGTCACATCACCTCCTTTCTTTTTGGGAGAAGGATGGGGGCCACCATCATCAGACTTATCCAAAGTCCGGAAATACATCTTTTTTAACGGCAGGATTTTTCTTCATTCTTCTACACAAAACTGAAAATATCTGCATCTTTCTGCATTAATCTGCATCGGATTCCCAGGAGAGTATATTTGCTTACATTCCTGCATGTAAGCAGGCATGCTCGAAAAATAGCTTGATTATTAAAAATAAGAATCCACTCCGTGGATTAATAATAATAGCCCGAAAAGTAGTCCCTGACCTCCTGCAGGGAACGTCAGGGTTACACCCCGGGGATAAAAGCACATACCCCACATCCTCCACCGCGCGGTGGCCGGTGTGTGGGCAATATCCTCACCCACAGGTGTTACTGTAGCTATTACTATTTAACGCCTCCGGCGTTATAATTTTCAGGCAATTCTATCAATCTCAACCGGACTGCACCAGCAGTCAGCTAAACACCAGCCCTGAAGTCTATTGACTCCGCAGCATCACTAATACCCAGCATTGAAACACCCCAGTTAGTGATATATGACCTTGACCTTAAATACTCAAGACTATATGATTTACCGTAATGCCTTGCGATCATACGCCGGCATGAAGGACCGCAGTCCATGGTATTCAATTGTCTGCAAAATAGAAATTTCAAAAGAGATTTACTTAAGTTCGAGTAATAATAATACCGGGTTATCTTCAATGGTAAGATTATCAGCGACATCCTGAAATTTTTGTTTTAACTCAGGCCTTTTCGCACCATTATCCTTAAATTCAATACTATTTACATATTTAATAAAGTTAAAAGCGTCAAGTGGATAAAGAAGATGTTTTTTGCCATTTATCTCCACAATATCTCTGGGGTAAATTGAACCTGAACCAATCCAGTCATTTGGGATACCCATAACGGTATTATCAGCATCTTTGAATTCAACCTTATTTATAAGGTATGATCTGTTGTTATTGTAATCATATAGTACAGTTTCAACTTCAAAGAGTTTTCCTGATTGGTATTTCCACATATCAATAAGCCAGTAATCTCCAATACCATAAATTGAATTAATAACTCTATGAGGTTCTTGTAGTAATTGGACCCGATTTGTGTCTACATTATCAACTACAAGGTCAAAACCATCACTGAAATTCCGGCTTATAATCCGATAAGGTTTGAGCCCGTTTTTATCTATCTCATAAATCGTGTCATTTCTGTTGTAGAAACGGTATAAATATCCATTATTAGAGAATAATTGTATGTCATTTGATCTAGTATATGGCTCATACTTATCTAATACCGGGTATGAATTTAACACATCCCCTAGAGTATCTATCATTATCCATGAAAACCCAGAATCAGAAAAATTGAAATAAAATAAGTGTATACACTTATCAAAAAACTTTGCTTTAATTAACCCATTTCTCTTTACTGGGTATTTTATATCACGTAAATAATTATATTTATTATTATATACAACAATTTTATCAATACCTGTACTTATGTATATGTTAGATTTGTAGTCTAACATATATTCATATAAGTATTGATATTCTTTATCTGCTCTACCCTTTTTGTCCAATACATCAACTAACTTGCCAGCTAGATTATAACGATATATTTTTCCTGTTGGAGGATATGAGTAATAGATATAATTGCCCATACATTCCACATAGTATGAATATGGTACAGGAATTTCATCAGAAAGTGGTATTATTAATAAATCAGACGCAATGCTATCTAAAGAAAATGTGATTCTCTCATAGTCAGTTGGAATTGATTGAATATCATTCACATCTTTTTTCACACAACTTGCGCTTATTACAAGAATAATAAATAGTTGAAATACTAACCCCAACCAATTTTTTGACCTTTTCATATAGCTAAATTAATAAATAAGTTAACTGCGCTAAACAAAGTTTACCCTCCTTACTCTGAGATGTCTTAGGCAATTCACCGCTGTTTTCGTAAGATCGCATAGCTGGGTTCGCAACATAGGCTATTACAGGAATACTTGTGTGCAGCATAGTTTAAACCCGATATCTCGGGATTAATTTTATATAATCCCGAGACATTGAAGAAAGCATGATAAAGTCAATTTGCCTAAATCCAAGTTGATAAATTTCATAACATCGTTTACATAACGCTTGATTGCGTTCTTTGAAATATTGTTTTTTGTCGCCATAACCTTTATGATTATGGAAGACGAAATTATTCTCAGGAAACAGGCTGTGGAACTATGTTTAAGCGGCGTTCCAATATCTGATGTTGCGCAAAAGCTTGGTCGATCTCGACAATGGGTACATAAATGGCTTACGCGTTATCGCACCAAAGATGGTGATACTTGGTATCATTCCGAGTCGACTTCACCAAAGCAAGTGTATAATAGGACTCCTCAAAATGAAGAGGAACTGGTTATTAATGTCAGAAAGGCTCTGACAGGCCATCGCTACTCTCAAATAGGTGCACTGACCATCATGTATGAGATAGAACGGTTGGGTTTGAAATCGCCTTCAATATCGACGATAAATAGGATATTGAAACGGAACAATCTGATCAACACCAGTAGTGTAAAACAGAGAAAGGGTATAGAATACCCAAACCATTTCACTCTGGTTCAACAGATGGATCTGGTGGGGCCCAGATATCTTACAGGAGGTTCCCGATTCTATTTTCAGAACATTATAGATATTGAAAACCATCATGTTGGGGTCTTTCCGATAAAAGACAAGAGTTCCACTACAGTAGCCAAAAGTCTCGTTCGCTTTTGGACCGACTATGGGATGCCTGATTATCTCCAGATGGATAATGAATTATCATTTAGAGGGAGTAATCGCCATCCCAGGAGTCTTGGCATTGTGCTTAGATTAGCTTTATCTCAAGGAATAACACCGATCTTCATTCCACCATCTGAACCTTGGAGAAACGGAGTAATTGAAAAGTTTAATTCGAACTTATACAAGTATTTCTTTTCCGTTCAAAAGTTTACTTCTTTTGAAGAACTCGAAGAGAAAGCACCTGAGTTATCAGATTTTCATAATCAGAATCAACGGTACTCTACCCAAGGGAGTAAGTACCCTAATCAGATAGAATCTATCTCTGAGGAACAAAAACTTGGACCTATTAATCTGGAGGATCCGATCCCCCTAATTGAAGGATCAGTAATCTTCATTCGCTTCATAAGAAGTGATAGAAAACTGACAATATTAAGAACTGGGTTTACAGTGAAAAAAGAGCTAGTATACACCTATATAATCGCTGAGATTGTTGTAAACCAACACGTACTTCTTATAAAGCAGGATGGGATAATCCATCATGTATTCCCATTTGTAATGCCTGTTGATTGAAAAACAATATGTCAATGAACTGCTGATATTTTTCTTTCTTTAGAAAGCGCGCCCCCTAGGGGGCCATGTAAACGAACTGCTGATACATTATTAAGTTTTAAATATGTAAACGATGTGTTGATATATTACACCAAGTTATTAAGGCATCAACTTTTTAAATATGGTGTTAGAAAATCTATTCCAATACCATACTGCAATTTGCACAACTACCTGGTAAAGCTGAACATCCAGGCTCTACCGGCACATCACTACAATCTCCTCCAGTACCGTTTTTCCCACATATTACTCCTTCAGGACAAAAAATGAAACAACAATCACTTCCTCCACCTGTATATTTCCACAGATTCTCATTAACAATTACTTTTTCTGGATTAATATTAAGATTATCAAGTAAATTCATAATTAAAGTTTTT
>CAZNYS010000127.1:0-5154 GCA_964577305.1 uncultured Rikenellaceae bacterium | reverse complement strand
AAAAACCTACATTCTTATTTGCTAAAAAATCGACATTGTTATTTCCCATTTACAGTTGTTTCCTTGAATATCTCGTTGATTACTAAAATGAGCTCTAATCTTTGCGCATACTGTACTAGATTGTCGGGAACAAAATCTTTAAAAAACTATTGTCAGATTTCTCATGGATAATTTTGGCGCTAACAAGAGCGTCACCTTTTACGATACCCAAAAGTGGTAGTATTCCAACTTGTGTGTCTGGTGGGTGTCTTTCTCAATTTATTTTCTTTAAAGTAAAGGGCTCTATTGGCATAGAGCCCTTATTCCCAAGAATAAGTGTAAACCTAATCTAAAACCTAAAAGGGAATACCTATAACAAAAAGAGTAATATTTACATATAATTATCTGACCTTAATAATTGTTTAAAAGAATCTGACTTTATTAATTAAATAACACATTGCTCTTAAAATTAGAATGATTATTAATAACTAATAAAAGAACTAGTTACCATCTTTAATTAATATACTAGGTGAAACTGAGTAAATCATTTAATAAACAATGTTGACCTATATTAACCTTTAATTAATTAATAATGCTAAGATAAATTAATATTTTAATAAATCAAAAAAATAGTAAAAAACTATGTTTATAAATTATTTTAGAAATATAAATTTAGTGTACAGAAAATTAATGCTTTAAATATTAATATGCTTCATTGAAAATTATACTGAATTTATTAGAAACATTTTTAATAATTAGTAAACACTAATTCATTAAACAAGGCAATGCAGTCGTAATGAAAGGAATATAGGTTATCATCAGTTGGACAACAACAATAACCAGAAGGAATCGTAAGACATACGGCACCATAGATGAAATTGTCACCCTGCCAACAGCACTGGCTACAAAAAGTGTTGTTCCCACTGGTGGAGTAATCAATCCAATTATCAAGTTTGAAACAACCATCACACCAAAATGAACAGCGGAAAGGCCTGTATCCATTTCGATTGCAGCGCTAATGGGAAGAAGCACCGTTACAACAATCAATAAACCAGGAGCGACATCAATAAACATTCCAAAAATTAACAAGAAAATATTGAGAAGCACCACCCATTATTCCACCAAAAATAATTATCGCAAGTAAAAGTGCAGGTAATGATCTGCTAATACTGCTTATTTTTTCTTTAAGAGTTGATTTATCTTCTACATTTACTAAAAATTTTCTTCCAAGATATTTGCTCATACCCATTAAGCCAATACCAATAAGGAGACCAGGGCCCACTCCGGCCATAAAAAGCTTTTCTATTGAAACATTAGCTGTGGTTCCGTATATAAGCAAAGGTATGCTTGGAGGTAAGAGCACCTGTAGTTCCTGAACAGGCAGCTGGTGCTGTAGAATACGGACGGGAGTATCCATTTTTTTCCAGGGCGGGAATCATCATGCCTCCAATAGCAGCACATGTTGCTGCTGAAGCACCAGATACAGCCTCAAACATTTGGGATGACGCAACGGTTACTATTGGTAAACCTGAACGTCTGTGACCCCAAAAAGATTTCACAAAATTTATCAGTCTCCGGGATAATCCGCCCTAGCTCATGATCTCACCGGCCAGGATGTAAATATTTCGCCAATAGCCACAGCATCAACCATATTCTTTCCGAGGTAACCAATAAAAGCAGGTTTATGGCCTGAACCTCCTCCTGTGACTATGCCTATTTCCCCTTCTACAGGGGCTTCACGGGATTTCAGGACCCTGGGGTTTATTGTTCCTGCCACCAGGTTTTTATTAGCTGCTTTAAATCCGGCAACCATTTCGTCAACAATATTATCTGGATCATTAATAATTCTATGCATGATATGAAAGTTCAAAATTTACCTTCTGGAAACTCTATGTCTTCAAAATATCTGTAATCATCCATGGTAGCTGGTGGAATAAAAACACATATTAGCTTAATATCTTTCTTTCCATCATTGCGTACCATATGTATTGATCCTGGTTCAAAAAGCACTGCTGTACCTTTTCTTATCTCCCTGACATTACCATCTATATAGACTTTACCGTTACCACTAGTTACATAAATCAACTCTTCCATTTCAGGATGGGCATGAGCTGGTTTCACAGTATTTCCTGGTTTAATAACTACCGTATTAAGTGAAAATTTTAAGCTGACATTCATATCAGGGGTTATCAACCATTTAAGGGATCTCCCAGGGAGTTCCTCTTTCTTAATCCTTTCTTCATATATAATATTTTTCATACCTGAATATTAAGTGATAAAGGGCTACCTCCCCTTTAACTTTATTTGAGCTTAGAATATAATCCTTTGCCTTGTATATGAAGATTTTTATCTGAGTAGGCCCCACGCCCTCCTCCACAATCTTATTATTGATTGTGCCTCCATGTGCTTCTTCATAGACATACAAATTAAGAGCTTTGTTACCCCTTCTATTACCTACAGCAACAGAAGGTTTTCCTTTGAAAGTACCGGCGCTAAATCCATGACCGAATGCCAAATCCGATTGGTAGCTCCTTGTCCATCTATCAGAGCAGTTACTATATATATTTAAGGTATTACCATGGCAAGGCTCAATAGTTATAAATTCTTTTACAGAATCATTATTAATATCAAAAAAAGTAAATTCACTCACCTCTTCTTTGAACAATAAATCGACCTGTCAACCTGATTTAAGGTCCGGGGCTATTTCATAAATCCCTTCCCTGCCGGATATGTATATTGCTTCCCGACCATTGAGGTTTGCTTTAATCATACCATGATTATGTGTAATATTATTGATGTAAAGTTCAGGATTCTCCTGGAGATTTCCTTCTTTGTCAAGAGGTATTATGTATAACTCTCCGTGTCGACTCCAGTCTTCAGGATCTTTTTTAAAAATACTTACGGAAGCTGCAAACAACCAATTGATATTCTCTACAGTAAGGATTTCGCAGCGATGAGCAAAAGGAAGATCGATTAGTTTCTTTGTATTCCATTTCCCCCTTTTTTCCTCATGTAGATATATAGCTGCCTTTTCACTTATAAAAGGGTGGGAAAAGGCCCATTATTGACACAAGTCTTTTCCTTGCCCCAGGTAAAATAACCATGCACATAACTCCTCCTGGTCCGTCTGATACTTTTACCATTTTTCTTTCTTCAAGCCCTATAAGGTAAAGTGGATATTCCCCCTCTGAACCTATACCAAAATAAGACTGCCCGTTAAAATCGAGCAAATCAGCTGCGTATACCTGAGGCAAACTAGCTATTATAGTTTTTTTCACTCTTTATTTTTCAGATCCTGTATATTCTTTTTCTATGGCATAAATTCTGTAAATCTTTGGCTGGGATCTTCCTCCTGGAATATATTGAACTGACATCCATACTGTAACTAAGCTTTTTGCTATTTCATCATTGACAACTTTAGCTCCCATGGTCAGGATATTTGCATTATTACTTAGTATAGATCTTTCAGTTGAATACTCATCCGTGCAGGTAACTGCATAAGCTCCAGGCACCTTATTGGCAGCAATACACATACCGAGTCCTGTACCGCATAATAGTACAGCCCTGTCGTGCTTTCCTCCTGCAACTGCTTTTGCAACTTTATGTGCAGTATTGGCATAAATTATATCATCGCTCCCATAATCATCGACCTCATATCCCAGTGAAGAAAGAAACACCATTAAAACTTCTTTAAGAGCAGAAGCATTAGGATCACTACCTATTGCTATCGGTTTGGTCATAATTCAGACAATATTTCCCTAACTTTGTTATAAGCTGTTCTCCCACTATTATAAACGGGCACTTTAATATCCCTTAAAAAAGGTTCCAGAGCACTCATCGACACCTGTGCCATTGTGATTACATCAAGCTTATTTGGAAGCTTTTCAACCTCATCTAAGAGAATCTCATTGTGTTTATCCACATTACCCTTTTGGATCTCTTTGAATGCATTGCTGGAAAGTACTGTGGTAATTTCAATTCTTTTACCAGCCTCTTCTGCGGCCTTTTTTAATAATCTCTCTTATGGAATAATGGTAAATGGCAATGTTGCTAACAATCCTATCCGTGAACCTTCAGCAACAGCGATATCCATCATCGGTCGGTCAATCTGCAGCATAGGTATATCTATCATTGGTCGTGCAAATTCAACCGCCCTGTTGAAAGTTGAGCAAGCCAGCAAAATAAGATCTACCCCAGCCTCCTGAAGGAAATGAGCATATGTGGCAAATTTAAAATAGATTAACTTTGGGGATTACCCCTGGTTCCTGAAGAAAATTCAAGTTCTGCACTGTATCATCAACATGATGAACAACCTTTACTTCAGGAATAATCTCCTGAATGAAAGGCTCAACGCTTCTTGATGAAATTAACGCGGCATGTATAATGCCCAATGTTTTATTACTTAGATCTTTCAAAATAATAATATTATCATTATCATTATACAAATATGTTAATATACTTTGCTGTATCACTAACTGGAATTACCTGATGACGTTCAAGTGCGTTGAAATATAAAGCATCTCCTTTATTCATATAATATTCGACATCTCCTACCTGAAATTTCATTAAACCATCTAATATATAAATAAATTCTTCACCAGTATGAGCTAAATGATGCTCCTTTACCTCCCCTTTCCTCACAACAAAAAGGAATGGTTGCATTTTCTTATTATGATATTCAGAAGCAAAGGGGAATATGTTGTACCCACGCTCAGTAAGCACAGTCTGGTTTTCAGAAGTACTGGAACTAATATGGATTGATCCATAATGATCATTTTTTTCTAATAAGGCAGAAACTTTTGTGCCTAGTGCATCTGCAAGTTTAATAAGAGTAGCAACAGATGGAAATACTTTGTTGGTTTCAATTTTTGATATCATACTCTTAGATAGGTTACATCTTTCAGATATCTGCTGGATTGTACGATTTTGTTGAATTCTTAAATTTCTTATAAGAGTACCTAATTTTATTTCATTCATACAATTTTATTTATTAAAGATTGTTAATTATATGTAAACAATGTTTCACCTTTTTTTATACCTAAACTTAATAAAAAAATATTTTTCACCTATGTCTTTTATTGATTTTTTGCATTCAGGATATATATTTCATCAAATGCAATATAACTCTGTGAGATGTTAGTTCATCTCCAGCATCTTAGAAAAACAAGAGCTTTG
>CAZNYS010000126.1:0-5168 GCA_964577305.1 uncultured Rikenellaceae bacterium | reverse complement strand
GGCATCCATGATCAACTTACCTTTGTTCTTTCCTGGTTTTTCTTCAGTTGCTGTTTCATTTGATCCTTCATTTTCTTTTAAATCGCCTTCTTCAGTACCTTTATCCAACTTATTAATTGTCGCATCATCGCCCGGGTCATCAAGATCCTTTTCGGCAGCATCTTTTTTGTTTTCTGATCTGAGTATGATCTGCCTGGTCATGGCATCAAACTTATCTGCCCCCAGCCTGTAACGCAATGTCGTGAGAAGTGACCTGTTAAAAACATACTCATTGATATACTCTTTTAAACCAAGAAAGTATTGCATATACATATTCTCACGGATAGTCTCCATGGTCTCCCTGTCGTCTAATTTCAGCTTATGCTTTATTATCATAGCGCCTATTACTATCCTGGCGTCTATGGCTGGTGCTCTCATATCTGAACTCATCGAACGATAATAAATGCTTGCGAGGGCATCCCATGGCATTGATTCTCCGAGCTTTACCCACCTGTTGTTCTTGTCAAGCCGCACCTGGAATGGTGTCTTAAACTCTTCGATGGTCATTTGATTTTGTGATGTATATCTGATCATAACTGCATGGTTTTCTGATAGAAAGATACAAAAAACATGCAGTTTTTAATCAAAAATAACTTGTATTTTATTAACAATCAATTGTTTATAATTTTTCCACCAAATCCTATTGTAAATGAAATTGTTCATCCCATTGCATAAATGACTATTAATATCTTCATTCACCGAATTCTTCTTCTTTCTAGGGGAGTGTTAAATTGGTTTGTATTTTAATTGAAAGAAGAGTTTAAACAGCATCAGCTGGGTTTTCAAAAGGGAGAGTGAAATTAAACGTTGAACCAACACCGGGCGTTGAGAAGAATCTGATCTTTCCTCCCAAAAGTTCAACATAAGCTTTGCAGATTGCCAGACCCAATCCCGTACCTTCGTACCTCCGCGAGTAACTATTGTCAGCCTGGAAGAATCTGTTGAATATCTTAGACTGGTGCTCAGGAGAAATACCTATTCCTGTGTCTGAAACATAGAATTCCAGTTCACCATTTTTTACTTTATACCCAAAGTGGACCTTACCTTCTGATGTAAATTTAATGGCATTTCCTACGAGGTTTTGAAGTATCTGGAAGAGTTTAAAACGATCTGTAGTGATTTTAACCTCGTTGTCTTCTGATGGAACTGAATATTCAAATTGAATATTTTTTGCATTGACTATTGTCTTAAACCTCTTATACACCCTCCTGACCAGCATATTAAGATTTGTTTCATCCTTTTTTACTTTTACAGTATTTGCTTCTATATCAGACATTTCGATAATGTCATTTAATATCTCAAGCAAATGGCTTGTTTTATTTGAAATTATATTGGCAAATTCCTGCCGCTGCACCTGGTCGTATTCAGGTTCACCTAAAAGTGTAGCAAATCCGACAAGGGCATTCAGTGGCGTTCTTATCTCATGTGATATATTTCTGAGGAAAGCTGTTTTTAAACGATTACTCTCTTCCGCCTGCAACCTGGCAGCTTCCATTTTCTCAAGAATCTGCTTGCTTTCATCAATATTGAAAAGGATACCGAAAGCACCAATTACCTTGTCTGTCTCAGCATTTTTAATTGGGACCGACGAGTCCAGTATCCATTTTTTCTCATTTCCCAATGTTCTTATCAGAATCTCAGCTTTATAGTTTTCCAGTTCCCCTTTTACAAATTTCTCGCGTGATTGTGATAGATCTGCAGGAATATTGTCGGTTAAAGGCACAATTTTTTCAATAAGGCTTTGAAATAATTTCTCTGTAAATTCTTCCGCTGGAATTCCAAGTAACTCAGTGATTCCTTTACCTATTGTCAAATAACGTCCTTCTTCTAATTCGTTACCAAAAACAAGATAGAAAGGGACACCACCTGCATTTTCAATGGCCTTGTAAAAATAAAATTCCGGAAAATATCCTCTCTCCTTAATTTCATTTCCAATATAATCTCCTCTTTTGTCAGGAGATCTTAAAACTTTTGTATCAGGCATTTCAATATTTTAACATTTTTTGGAGTAGATGTTCAAACAAGCCAAAGCCCCGTCACTCCCATTCCCGGAAACAACAAAGCTCACAAAATGAATCATTTATAACAAAAAAGTTATTTCGATTCATTTAAATACATGTAAATACATGGTTTAATATGAATCAATACAAAATTGTTACCTTATTGAACCGAATTTTATCATCACTTCTATAATAATTTCTTACATTTGATATGCAATTAATTATGTTTTAGGGATATCCTAAATTGCCGTGAAAGAGTATACCGATAGTGAAATCATCCAGTGTCTAAGAGAGAGACAGAGCTATGTAGTACGTTACCTCTTTAACAGGTACATGCCAATGATCCGCCTGATGGTTACACAAATGGGAGGAAGTGCTGAAGACGCAAAAGACCTGTTTCAGGATGGATTGCTAATAATGCTTGCGAAAATAGATAATGATGAGTTAGTGCTCAGATGTAAATTCAAGACATTCCTATTCAGTGTCTGCAAGAATCTCTGGAAAGCAGTTCTGGCAAAACGTAAAGCAGCTGAAAACTACTTGAACAAAAGAGTTGACATTGATTCTGAAAAAGATTTCACTGAAGTATATGATAATAATCTGTACCAAAACATCTTTGAAGATGTTTATGAGACACTTGATCCAGTGGGCAAGCAGATTCTGAAACTATACTGGCAGGATTATTCTCCGAAAGAAATAGCGGAGAAACTTGGATATACCTACGGGTATGTCAGAAAGAAAAAATGTGAAAGCCAGGGTAATCTGTTAAAAAAGCTCCTTGTCCATCCTCAATATAAGATAATCAGGAAAACAGAAAAAGCGATTAAGAATGTTGTATATGGTTAAGTTATTAAAGTCTTAAAAGTTAAAAGCGATAGGAATTTAAATGACAGGTAATATTAAATATATAATTGATTGGTCAGAAGGGCGCCTGAAAAACAGAGCACAGCGAAAGTATGAAAAAGAACTTATGAAGGATAAAACACTGTTTCAGGGAAATATTGCATTAAATCAATTCAATAAGTATATGAGAGCCAAGTTTGATCTGGAAGATGCAAGGAATGATCCTGCTCTGCCTACAATAGAGCCTTATATAGAAGAAATATTATCAAGATATAATACAAAACAGGATAAATACAGGATAAATCGCAAGTTTATTGAGGATTCTCTGAATAACGATGGATCATCGGATAGGGATCAAAAAGAGGAGATAGAGTGTATAAAACAAGAGATCAATGAATTGGGAATTGATCATATTTCAAAAGAATGGGTAAAAGAGTGGAACGAGAGAAAACATAGTGATGAAAACTTAAATGAGAACATCAGAAAAATAAGGGATTATATCACAGGATCACTCAAGTCAGTATTTGATAGTACAGAAAAAGCAACAGAACACAAACGAATATCAAATTGGGAAGGAATTCATTTAAAAAGGATGTTGGTTCTAGCAGCCGCTGCTGTGATTGCCCTGTTTTGCGTATTCAAAGTATTGGTCCCGGCAAATGATCCTGAGAAGCTTTATGAAAAGTATTATGAGCCAATGAGTGCATTATTACCTGTTACACGTAATATGAATGCAAGTCTGATGGCTAAATTTACCGAAGGTGTTGAAATGTATAATAAGGGCAATTTTAAAACCGCTGCTATTATTTTCACCGATTTGATCCAACAGGATTCTTCGTCGACTGTGATTCAATTCTTTGCAGGAATAACTCAAATGGAAATTGGCGATTATTCACGAGCTAGTGCTTTGCTTTCAAAATTAATCAGTATTACCAGTGATTACCAGAAAGATGCTCAATGGTATCTTGGATTATCTTGTTTGCATACAGGAGACAAATCAAAAGCTGTTTCCTGCTTTGAGGCTCTGTCCGGATCAGAAGGTTTTTACCAAAACAAAGCAAGGAATCTTTTGCGTCGTCTTAAATAACTGCTTAAAATAACTGCAGCCAGTAATATAACCGCACTGGACACTAATAATAATCTGATTTTATTGTTTTTCGCAATCGGTTTCCTATCACCTGTAACCGAATATGCTGCCCAGTACCAGGGATTGACATATGCCGGTGGAGAAGCTTTTAAGTAAGCGAGCTTTGCAAGGCGTAAAGATTCATCCTTAGCCCTGCCCCTAGATAGATGGTAATAATAATCTATCATTATTTTTGCACTTGCATCATCATTAACATCCCAGAAAGTTTTGATAACGGACGATGCTCCCGCGAGAATAAATCCCCTGGCAATACTCATTATCCCTTCTCCATGGGCTAGAGTACCTGATCCGGTATTGCATGCACTCAGAACAATCATAGGTGAATTTATCCTGTTTATACTTATTTCATAATTATATAATCTCCCGTCTTCCAATGTATCATTTACCGCATTAAACAAAAGGGAAGAATATTTGGAATTATCAGGATCAGGTATAGTATGCATAGCAAGATGAAAGATTGCAGGATGCTGAATTACTGATTTAAAATTAGTCTCTGTGGCTTGTTCACCTAGAAATTTTCTGCCCCGGAACCATCTGTAAATTGAACCAATCTCTTTAACAGCTCCGCTTAGATAATCAGAATTCGTATAATATCTTACTGAGTCATTGCTGTAATCCGGTGAGAAGGCATATACTTTTCCCATTTTTGTTCCCTTCTCCTTTTTACTGAAGATCAGAGAGGAGGAATACCCATAAGAAAACGTAAATTGGTTTATGAGATATTGCAGTCCCTCATAATTGATTTGATTTGTATCCGGATAGTTTATAAGAAATGCATCAAAAGGCAGGTATGCTATCTCTTCATCTGGAATAATTATCAGCTTTTCACCTGAAAAAACAGTCTCCACTGGTCTAATCAGTTTATCATACATATTGAAAAGCGCTCTGGTATAGTCCCTATAGATATTCAATGTAGTCTTCGAATTTTGAATCTGAACTGTGCCTTTTCTTATTGTCTCAACATCTTTTAAAAACATTGAATCCAGATCGGTTTTATGAAAGTGCAATCTGTCCTTCGTTACTGTGAAAATGTAAAGTTTTCTCTTTCCGTTGATATTTCTATTCGACAAGAAATATTCAATAATTGATTCATCTTTCTTGAGATTCTCCTGTATCTCTTCAAGACTAATTGGTTTTGT
>CAZNYS010000125.1:1448-5221 GCA_964577305.1 uncultured Rikenellaceae bacterium | reverse complement strand
ATACTGACTGAACTGATAATCTTGTGATTGCCTGTATACAAGGATTTGACCTGATCTTTTCATCTCAATTCCCGTTTTGATGTGTTATAAGCTGTAATTATAATCATTGTTTGCATACAAGAATGAAAAAACCGGCCATTTTACTCATCATTTTAACTCTGGCATATAACCTTGCATTTCCCCAGACAATTACAATAGAAGGCAAAGTGCTTGACATGACGGATAAAAGCATAATACCTAACTGTGTAATAAGCCTGAAACCTGATAACAGGATTGTCACTTCCGGGAGGTACGGACACTATATGTTCATTTGCTCCCCCGGCAGGAAAGAAATAAGTACCAGGATGCTTGGATATAAACCTGCAGAAATAAGCTTTAAGCTTAAATCGGATACCACGATCAATATCTATCTTGAAGCATTACCGGTAGAGGTAGGAGAAGTAAAAGTGGTTGCAGATTCTTTAAGGAATATGGAAGTTACATCCCGCGGAAGCTATGTTATCACACCTGTAGCTGTTAATGAGTATCCCAGGGTGTTCAGCGAGCCCGACCTGATGAAATCTATCCAACTGATGCCCGGTGTGGTGCCGGGTAAGGACGGGTCTTCAGATATATATGTAAGAGGAGGAAGCAAGGGACAGAATGTCTTTCTGGCAAATGGTTGTTATTTCTTTCTTCCTGCCCATCTCCTCGGATTCGTTTCACCCTTTGATCTTGATTTTCTTGAAAGCGCTGAACTGTATAAAGATTATTTCCCGTCAGAATTAGGTGGAGGAGCATCTTCAGTAATAAACCTGGACTTTAAGAAACCCCGGTCCGATTCCCTTGCGGCTCAACTCAGGCTGGGACTTCTGTCTTCAGGCATAACTCTTGAATTGCCTCTGAATAAGATCAACTGGGACCTTACTGCCGGAATCAAACGTGGTAACTATTCGTTCTATGCACCTTTACTAAAGAAAATTGTCAGCTCCGAAATAGCCGAAAACCTGCCCCCTGACAACTACTCATTTTATGACGGTTATCTGCGGCTTTCACATAATTCAGAAAGATGGGGAAATATCACCTATTTGTTCTTTGGAAATTATGACAGTGGGAAGGAAGAATATGAGGTTAAAAGTCTGGCTGGTGATACCCTTATCCATTATAAAGACGGGATGATGACAGGATGGAATAATATGGTACATGCCCTTCAGTGGTATTTGCCCGCAAAAAATAATCTGAAATGGAGATTAGACCTGAACTATAACAGGATAACAATGAAACGGGAATTATATACCCGAACCGATAAATTCCTGAATACAACCGACGACTTATTTGAATCAAGTGAAGTGTCATATTCAATCTCACCCACCGTCAATAGCATTGGCTCAACAATAGTGATGAGCTGCGAAAATGCAGGATTCAGCTATTCTGCAGGTATATCAAACAGGGTAAGGTTGTTTTCACCAAATATTGTAGCTGCATCTGTCCTTAATGACACAATAACGGAAAATGTATTCGGAGAAGACGAGAGGATACTTGAACCGGTAGCTTTTATCTCCATTACCTTGGTTCCTGCAAAAAACCTGCAACTTGATGCCGGCATCAGACTGTCAGGAGCCATTACCAGCGATGCAGGGTTTTTTGTTCCCGAGCCAAGGTTAAGACTGGCATATAATCAGGGAGGAATTATTTCGCCACACGTTAATTTCGTGAGATTAAGCCAGTTCGATCATTCGGTCGAAGGATCAAATGCAGGTTTAAGAACTATGCTCTGGCTCCCTGTATCACGTGACTTCGGTCCAGAAATATCTGATGTTTTCTCTGCCGGTTTCCAGGGACATATTAATAATAATTTCGTTTGGACACTGGATGCTTATTATAAGAAGATCTCGGGTATGGTTGATTTCAGTCCCGGGGCAAGTTTCATCTTTGATACATCGTTTGAGGATCTTCTCGATAAGATCAACGGAAGGGCCTATGGTCTGGAAGCCGGTATAATAAAAAGAAAAGGTAAGCTTACCGGCAGTGCTGCCTACACCTATTCCCGGGCAGAGAGGGAATGGAGCAGTCCGGACGGCATGATATGGATCCCTTCCAATGCCGACAGGCCTCATAATATAAACCTTACAATGAAATATAGATTAAATGAAAAAACAAGTTTTGGATTTAACTGGGTATTTGTTTCCGGCTCCCCGGCAACCATATATATGCATAATACATCATACGGGGAATGGTTTGAAACAAAAAACAATATAAGGTATTTCGATTATCACAGGCTCGATCTGGCATGCAGGTATATAATTTACAAAAGAAAATTCTCAATACTTATCGATGCTGATATTTATAACGTGTATAACAGAAAGAACACCTACTACTTCAGGGAAACATATGATGAAAACGAAAAAATATATTACTATAAGAATATATCCCTGTTTCCAGTAATGCCTTCATTGACGGTAACAATAAAATATTAGCGATACCATTGAAGAATAATCTAACCGCAAATCTATCCGAAAAGTGTTTAAGGGAAATCCGTAAAATGTCAGAAATAAACATGTATAAAACCTGAACCATATAATCTATACAAGGATGTATATCTTCAAACTTGCAAAAATGAAACTTAATTATCATATACCGTTAGTTATCGCAAGAAAAGTAAAAGGCAGACTTTTCAGAAAATCTTCAGTAAGGTACCTGGTCGTAGTTTTAATAACCGCAGTTTTTATTTTACTAACAGGTTGTGAGGATATCGATAGGTTCTACAGGCCAGATCTGCCGGAAAAGCTATGCAGCATAGGGATCATTGATATTGATGATACTGTAAATTATAACTCTTACCCTGAGCCTTTCGATGTCAGGAACAGTGCACGTTACATATCCTTTGAAAAGTCATACCAGGCAGAGTACTCTGAAGAATTAATTGACTCTTTAAGAGAGTTCTCATTTTCAATTTCTTCATCAGATAAAGAATTATTTAACTTTCGTAGTGATACGGCAATAAAACGTATACTGGGATTTGAACTACCCACCGGCATTGAATTCCGGACAGGAGAAAAGTACTATCTCCGTGCAAGCGAAAAAAGCACACCTGAGATTTCAGCAGAGATCACTGTTCCTGAAGCTCCTTCAAAACTTACATTAATTTCAGCTAACAAAGAAATAACAACACTTTCTGAACCTACCGAATGCATCGGATATACTAATGTTAAAACGGCAGTAATTGATTTTTCATTTGAAAATGTTAGCCGGCAAAATTTATATTATGCAATACTGCTTGAAGGCAATGGTTTTAATTTTAGTTCTTCGTTTCCCATTCAAAAAAGCCAACTGGAGTTTGCTATCAGAGATTGTAACACTGCAGGTTTCTTTGCTGTATTCCCTGGATATACAATGTGTCAATGGAGATGCATAGATGACAGACCTTCCATGATTAAAGTTCCAATATATGCCTGTTTTATTGATGGCAGTAAAATCCCTGATAATAAGTGTATTGTCAAAATTTCAACCCAATTTCAAGATGACCGTTCTCCGTTTGAATTTATCAGATCTATTCGGATAAAACTTCTGTCAATTCCTGAAGCGCTTTTTCTTTTTGAAAAGAGCCTTTACACTTATGGAAAGGTAGCAGAAGATCCATTTTCGGAACCTGTTTACCTTAATGGTAATATTAAAGGCGGAAATGGAGTTTTTGCAATTTGCAGAAGTACTGAACTTACTATCAATCTGTCTCCCTGATATTAAAATCTGATATTGTATTATTTATAAGAAATTCTGATCTGCAATCCGCAATC
>CAZNYS010000125.1:0-1348 GCA_964577305.1 uncultured Rikenellaceae bacterium | reverse complement strand
ATCTGCAATCCGCAATCAAATAAACAATGAAACACTCCAATAAATCCCTCACAAGATTCCAGGTCATCAGTCTGATAATCATCATCATACTATTTCTCATCCATTGTGAAAGTAATGACAGGTTCTACAGGCCAGATCTGCCGGAAAAGCTATGCAGCATCGGAATTATTGATGCTGACGACACCACGAATTATGATTTTTCTCTTCGCGACTTTTTTGATATACGAAACAGTGTGCGTTTCATCTCTTTCGAAAAATCCTATCAAAAGGAGTTCCCTGAAGAGATTGTTGATTCTTTAAGAGATATTTCATTTAAAATTTCAACTATCAATGAAGAATTATATAGTTACCAAAGTGCCCTTCCCTTAAAAAGTCCTTTGTATTTTGAGATTCCAGATAGCATAAATTTTATTTCAGGGGAAAAGTATTATTTCAGGGCGAATGAAAAAGACTTCCCTGAAATAACTGCAGAATGTACTGTACCGGGACCTCCTCCCGGGATTACATTAATATCCTATAATATTGAAACAACAGTACTATCAGAACAACTTGAATGTTATCATCCTTTCGATAGCGCTTATACAGCAGTATTTAGTATCTCTTTCAATAACAACAGTGGGCAAAATTATTACTATGCCCTGATAATTGAGGGAGGAGGTACCATTTACCCATTTCCTAATCCTATTATTTATTATGGCCCTATTAACTTCATGATCAGGGAAAGCAATACACAAGGGTTCTTTGCTGAAATGCAGGGTCTAAATACGTTCCATCATATTTGTGAGCACGATGGGCTTAGCGGTGAAAAATATCCAGTTTATGCCTATTTTATTGATGGGAGCAAAACTTTTTATAATAAATGTCTTATAACACTTTCGACTCAATTTCATGATAGCTATTCCCCCATTGCATATCTATCATGGGTTCGTATTAAGCTATTATCCATTCCGGAAGAATTATATCTTTTTGAAAAAAGCCTGTATACCTATAAAAACATATTGGATGACCCATTCGCAGAACCGGTTTACCTAAACGGGAATATTATAGGCGGGAATGGAGTTTTTGCTGTCTGCAGAAGTAAAGAACTTATTGTTGAATTTAGTCCGAGATATTGAAATAAACGTACTATCTTATATCTAATGCATACAATTGCTTTAACAATACCAACAACCAATGGCAGTTTTCCGTTCCAAAATAAGATATTCCCATAGAAACATTTCAGTGACTATCTATGTAAGCATAGTAATACCTTTTATACTATTCATCAGCCGTTGTGAAGCTCCCGACAGGTTTTACAGGCCGGATATGCCGGAAAAGCTATGCTGTATCGCAATGATAGATATTGATT
>CAZNYS010000124.1:0-5581 GCA_964577305.1 uncultured Rikenellaceae bacterium | reverse complement strand
GAAAATTGAAACCCATGCTGATATTAAATTCTCTTACAAGCTCTATCCTAATAATTCCCCGTCACTTGACAGCCTTCTTTTACGACTTGATCCAAATGTATTTCCAGAAATCCGACATGGATATGACTCGTTTCTGATAGATTTATCATTAAAGAACAAAGGAATTATCAGCTCGTCAGCTTGTATTGACACGATACTATTTGCACATGCCAGGCCCAATCCAATAAATGGCACACAGGAATTCATTGTCGGAAAACGATGGACATTTGATGATTTCGGACCATTGTTTATTCCAGCGGAAGGAAGTAAAATTAAACTGTCGGATGATAATCTAGATCTATACGGAGGGATAATAAGGAAATATGAAAATTGCACCATTACAACCACTAATGAGGGCTATACCTGTAAGGGTAAAATAATAAACCATTATACTTTTACAAAAAAATATTATTTTGTAATAGGTGATAACAGGTCGATATCATACGACTCAAGGGCATGGGGATTTGTTCCCGAAGAAAATATTATAGGTAAGGTGTTGATTAAATTCTAGAATAGAATACGATTATCTTTATAGATTAAGATATAGTCAATGGAATTTTAGATTTTATTTTCAGTGAGTATCAGTGGTTTGATATTCGAGGCCCCACAGCTTGTCAAAAATACTCTGCATGAGACTCCACTTTTCTTTTTCTGTATCAAGTTTCTTTTCCCCTTTTGCCAGTATTGAATAATACTTTCTGGGTCTTTTTCCTTCTTCAATTTTCCAGTATGATTTGATCATCTTCTGGCTCTCGAGTTTCTTAAGCACCGGGTAAAGGCTCCCTTCCTTCCACTTAATTCTCTCTAGAGATAATTCCTTTACCCTCTGCATTATCTGATACCCATAGGTATCACCTTCTTTCAGTAATGATAATATTATTGGTATAGCCGAAGCTCCCATCATATCTTTGTTTATTTTTTCCATATAATCAATATAAATATTAATATATTCTATTTACAAAGATAATTAATGTTATTGTATAATCAAGGGGGTTATTCTTATCAGTACAACAATTCATATATTTAACATATTCTATGTCAGTCTCTTGAAGTAATTAGGAGATGGTGCTGTCAAATAGTCAGGTCCCGAATCTGCGATTCGAGGATCATCGAAAAAGCCTTGCTTTTTCGGGACAGTCTAGCGGTCTCGCAGTCATAAAAAAATCTAAAATCTTCAACCGAGAATTGGGAGTTTGCCGTAGGCAAGCGAGTGATTCGAGCTCGCCGTAAGGCAATCTTAAATCGTCATTCTTCATTCCATCCCTGACAATTTATCTATTAATTTACTTTATTTGCAATAACTTACAGTCTCTAAGTCACTTAGTCACTAAGTCATCCCTAGCCCCTGAGAATTTTCCCACAAACAATATATCATTACTGTTTTCGTCAATTGCAGAATCCAGTTCTTTCAATCGTTTTATCATCTCTTCATCCTGATCCTCCTCCAGGCATCGGTCTATTTCCTTTTTAAGCTCAATGGCCGGTATTGAAGAAATAAACATGCCGTTTGAAGTATCCCAGTGCATAGATACTATTATCCCACCATAAAAATCGTTTATTAACCTTACGTAATTGGTTTCAGTGGTCTTCTTGTCTGCAAGGATAATTCCCCTGCCTGATATCCAGGCATAATAATACCCCGGCAGATCATAGCAGATATAAAGTGGCCATTCTTCCGTTTCAAAATCCAGGGTATACCTGGGGATCAGTTTGTTCAAACCAACATCATAATGATATAATGTGTCTTTGGGAGTTGTGCTGTAAATAGCCTGGAAAAAATCATATGCCCCGGTATTATGTGACGAGATAACTTCGCTGCTGAACTCCAGGGCCAGGTGGTAGTCTTCGGGAGGTATGTATTGTATCAGCTCACCATCAATTGTCTGCTGATATACTACGGCCGAATCATTTTTAAAAGGCATTCCGAGTACTGTTACGGTATCACCATTAACCCATGCCTTGAATTTCCTCTGCTGAAATCTCAGAGGAATATGTTCACGGGCAATACCGTCGGTACCGAAGACCAGTATCTGCCTGGCATTGGCAAAAGGAAGAAGGTAAAGACAGTCCTGTGCTTCATCAATCTGCACACCGTATAATGAAATATTATATTCATCCGGGCCCCTGCCCACTGCGCCTATGTCCCACAGGTATTTACCCTCACGGGTAAACAGCTTCAGGGGAGTTCTCTCACTGTCCTTAATGGCAATATAGTTATCCGACACGGCTATTCTATGTGCCCTGGATATAAATGATTCCTCTTTTGTCTCAAGGGGAATAACTTCGCAGTAATCCAGCATATCACTAAGCATGATATCAACGGTATCGGTTACCTGGTCGGCATGCGTAACATATACTCCGTTACCGCCTACTTTAATAATATCCGTAGCAGTCGGTTTCTTTCTGCATGACGGAAGCAGTAAAAGGGCTATTGACAAGTACAAAAATATTCTCATAGGTTTGGTTTTTTATAAATTAATAGTATTGGCTTTTGTCACTACTTTCACTTCTCAATAATTTGAAAGTGCTTACCCGGGTCAGTCTATTTAAGCTTACCAAAAAGCATTACAGGATTATCATTTCCGGATAGATCAACAATTATAGCTTCGAACTGGCGCCTGAGGGCAGGTGATAATTCAGAGGGATTTATAGCTGCTGATTTCTCAATAAAGTCATATGCATCCCACCACAAGCTTATTAATCTTCGGTTATAGTTTAGCCTCAGGGTATGGTATAAGAATGGCAGGCCGGTATCCCGAACCTCCAGTTTGAGAATATCATTTATAAACCCGGATATCTCATACAGCTCATCAGATTTTATATTGTAATAGTAGTATTTAACTTCTGACCTGTCATATGTGATTGTACTTTCAGTGGCAGATATTTTCATATGGGTGTTCTTTAAAAGTGCAATTCTGTCAGAGAGATGGACGAGTGAAGAAGTAAAGCCGTCATTCATCCCAATATGATCAATTTCAGGGCCACCTGAAAGATAAACGAACGGAGACATTCCTGTTTCATCTATACAATATACAGTATCACCAAAAACTGCAGTGTTAAAATAATATATCTTATCTCCTATCAAACATGGATCCATGCTGCCTGACATTGGAACCCAGGCACCCTCCCTGAATTGGCCTATTCCGTAAATAAGTTCTGAATCAAGGTCCTGGAAATAAACCAAATACTCAGAATCTTCCTGGTGAAAAGGAATGACCGCAAGCTTGTTATCATTTATCATCACAGCATTCTCCGCCCTTCCTCCGTGAACAAAGTTGATAAATCCCGGTTGATTGCCTTTTTCCAGGTCATATACCCTGACACCTTTATCGCTGTAATCATGATAGTACAGGTATGTCTCGTCAGTGTTTGTAAAAAGTGTGGATATCGAAGTGTATTCATCCGGTCCCCTGCCTCTTTCTGCCAGGCACCTTATAAATTTTCCATCAATTGAATATTGTAATAAATGACTGTTGCTATAAATGATGATGAACTTCTCTCCAATCAGGTAATCATAAATATTACTGATAAGAAAAGAAGTATCTGTTTCAAACCTTATTATCCAGAAATCTTCACCAAGATCCGATAGTTTAATATCAATTGTATTTTCAACCTCCTGGAACCTGAGTTCAGGGATGTCTCCTTTTCCAGGCTTATTGCACGAGTGAATTGAAAGTAATAAAAAAATAATTATACAGGCTACAAGAAATTTCCTTTTCATAAGAATGAAAATTAGAGATAAACGCTATTTAAGTTTAAGTAGAATCAATACCGGGTTATCCTCAATTGTTAGTGTATCAGCAATATCAAGCATTTTTTGTTTGATTTCCGGTCTTGAGGGATCGCTGTTTATAAACTCATCATTAAGTACTCTTTCAAGAAATCTGTAAGAATCCATAGGATAAAGTATATATCTTTTATCCCTGATCGTCAGAAAACCTCCCGGAAATATTGCGCCCCAGCCTGTCCAGTCGTTTGGAGGGCCTATATGTACCGGAACTCCACGTTCAGACCTGCAACTATTTATCAAATAGGATATATTCATTTTATGGTCATATAAAACCGTTTCTTCAATTACGTTCCATGTTGATGATGGTACAATTTTCCTGTAATTAATCAGCCAGTAGTCGCCAATGCCGTATATCGACCGAAATTCCCTGTATGGATCATTTGTTTTATAATATATTCTCCCTCCGGGACGTTCATCAACTACCAGGTCAAAACCGTCCTTAAACTTTCTGTTAACCAAACAATATGGATGATAGCCTGTACTATCTATCTCATATATTGTATCATTATCATTATAGTATCTGTATAAACGGCCATTATTTTCAAAGATTTGAATATCAGTCATCAGACAGGGTAGTTTTAATATATCAACTGCTTTTCTTGAGTTTATAATATAACCTGACGTATCAATATTTACCCAATCATATCCTTTACCTGAAAAATTAAGATAGAAAAGATGTATGGACCCATTAAGCCACCTGGTATCCAACATACCTTCTCTCTCATAAGGATATTTGATGTTTCTGATAAATTCAAAGTTTTCATCATAAACCACAATTTTGTCAATATTTGTACTTATATAAAGATTACCCGTTCTTTCATCTATAAAGAAGTCAACTATATAAAGATACTCCTCCTCACCTCTTCCCTGCTTGTCCAGCATATCAATGTACTTTCCATTTTCCGTATATCTGTATATCTTTCCGTTGACCAAATCTCCAAGGTAGAATTTCCCATTATGCCATTCAATGTAACCGGACCTTAGAACCGGGATACTATCTGAAAGTGGAATTATCTTCAGGTTTCCTGCTATGTGATCAAGTGAAAACTCCATTTTCTCAAAATGGTCTGGCATTACCTGTAGGGAACACTTATTCTCTCCTGAACATGAAAGCATGAGTGAAACAGCACAAATGGTAAAGAGCCGGATTATTTTCTTTGCAGTAATTTTATATTTTCCCAATATGCTTATCATTTGCCCGCATTTTTAAGTCTGGCAACAATTATAACGGGATTATCTTCCTCTTTGATGTCTCCAAAAGTCCGGAGATGTTCCGGCAGACTGGCTTCTTTATCAGGATTCATTTTAAACCATCTTTTAATTTCCACTGCAGGTATTACAGCGACAAACTCGTCATTACTATTTATGTAAAAATTTTTATCTGTTCCTATTGGTACAAACTGATCCAGATCATTTGAAAAGCCGATACATCGAGTCTTGGAAAACTCATTATTCTTATAAAATTCAAGATCCGATGGGGTATTACATACCATCGTTTCTTTCTTTACTTTATCATAATATACTAAATGACAAAAATCACCAATGCTTAACGAAAATATCAGGAATCTTGAAGACTCATGCATAGTACTGATCTGGAAATATTTTGAATACTCTGAAAGATTACCAGAAGTTCGCAAGTGATATGGGAACAACAGGTCTGCCATAGAAATATGGTAACGCGGTTCAATTTTTTGATAATTTATCACTGTTGTCCGATTAATAATTTAGATTCGTAATTTATTTCTCTAATCA
>CAZNYS010000123.1:0-5599 GCA_964577305.1 uncultured Rikenellaceae bacterium | reverse complement strand
TTAAGTTTTTTTTCCGTAACATTACCGGCCAGTCCGCCAGATCAACATCGTCAAAGTAAATCAGGCTTTTAAGTACATGCATATCCCCCTGCTGGCTGTATTTTATCCTGTAAAATTTAAGCATATCCGCCAGTGAGTATTTATTATCTACCAGTATAAAATATATGTCAATAAAGTCCTTTGATCGCTGACCACTGACTGAAATGGCATTGAGTTTCATGGCAATAATGTCTGGTTCAGATAATATGCGGATACCCTCAATCTCAGCCGGATCGTTCAATAAATGATACCTGTGTGCAATAATATCAACATTAACGTTTTCAATGTTTCCCTTAATAGTGTTTACAGAGGTAGAATAAAGCTGCAGCGGATAGTCCTGTTGAAGATTTTCAATTAATTGAGCGGTATCAAAGCTGAAGGCTGAAAAAAGATCAACATCAATGGATATCCGGTGTCCCAGATAAAATGACAGGGCTGTGCCACCTGCGAGGTAAAATCCATTTAAATAATTCCTGCTTTGAAGTGATTTTATCAGTCCCAGTGTTGTGGGTTCAACTGCTTGCGTATGTAGCATTTAAAGGATTGTAAGGGTACGTTAAAAAATTTTGAGACAAAATTAAGGGTTTTTGGGTTAATATAATTCAGGTTTTTAAGCACATTAACAACGACATCTTCTCCATAATAATCTGTGACCATCAAAATTTCATTTGCTTTCCCCAGGGTAAAAACTCTCTCAATAATCAGTCTTTTGGATCTCTCAGCATCAAGTTTCTTAACATCTAAATCCCAGAAGTAAGCCGGTTTTATTTCAGCTAATATGTTAAATCGCTTTTTCATTGTTTAATAAACATACTTTGTATACAGGTACCATCCTTTTTTGTTTTTAACCCTCTCCTGCGGTTGAATAAATATAATCAAATTCTTAATCATATACAAGATTGAGGCGGGAAGGCAGAAGCGATATACTTATTAGAAAAAATAAAAAGATAAAATAATGAGAGGCTCCCTCCTTCGCTAGAGCCTTCGCCCAACCTTTGCAAAGCTACGGTTGACAAAGCAAGGCTTCGGCTCTCAAGAAAGCTTCGGAGGGCGGAGAAGGCTAAGGAAAGTAGCCGAGGGGTTTCAATGTGCTTACTGCTAAATGATTAAGAACAGAGGACAAAGTAGCCTTTAAAAGTTGAAGAGTTGAAGTCGTTTAAGTGGTTTATTAAACGACAAAAGATAAACGACGAAGGACTAACGGGAGAATCTGTAGTACAAATAGTTAATACCGTTAGTCTGTGGTCGTTGGTTTGAAAGTGAGTGCTGTTGGAAGGCAAAGCCTTTTCGTTGTTAGGGAGGCACGACCGAGCAACACGGGCTTTACCGACAGACCAAAGATCTCTGGCATCTGAGGGCGAAGCTGGAGATCCGAGCCAGCAGGGTGAGCAGGGTGAGCGAGATCCACGCCAGCGGAGAATGAATTAATGCGAATAAACAATTCAACAATTTAACAGTTTAACGTTTCAACAGATTTTAATACCTTTGCATGTTCAAAAGAAAAAGTATTGATGAGTAAAAAGTTTCCGGAGTATAAAGGTCTTGACCTGTCGGAGGTTAACAAGGATATCCTGGCTTACTGGGATAAGAATGATACTTTCCATAAAAGTATAAAGAGCAGTAATGGCAAGGGTGATTATATTTTTTACGAGGGCCCTCCTTCAGCTAACGGGAAACCCGGCATACACCATGTAATGTCGCGTGCCATCAAGGACACTATATGCCGCTACAAGACACAATGTGGTTACCAGGTGCAGCGCAAGGCAGGATGGGATACGCACGGCCTGCCAGTGGAGCTTGGCGTGGAGAAAAACATGGGTATTACCAAGGAGGATATAGGCAGGACCATATCAGTGGAGGACTTTAATAAGGCCTGCCGTATAGATGTGATGAGATATACAAAGGAGTGGGTTGACCTGACACGCAGGATGGGCTACTGGGTTAATATGGATGATCCGTACGTTACCTATGATAACAGGTATATAGAGACACTGTGGTGGCTTCTCAGGCAACTGTATGACAGGGGATTCTTATACAAGGGATATTCAATACAACCATATTCACCGGCTGCAGGAACGGGCCTGAGCTCCCATGAGCTTAACCTGCCGGGATGCTACAAGGATGTGAAGGATACCACGGCCACCGCACTGTTCAGGATTATACGCAATGAAAAATCTGAATTCCTGTATGAAAATACCGACACCCCTGATGTGCATATACTGGCATGGACAACAACGCCATGGACACTGCCGTCGAACACAGCGCTGGCTGTAGGTAAGGATATAATATATGCAAAGATAAGGACCTTCAATCCCTATACAGGCGATCCCATTACGGTTATACTCGCAAAGGAACTGTTTCATACGATATTCCCCGAGGATAATGCAGAACTTAAAATCGAAGACTATAATAAAGGGGATAAAAAGATTCCGTATATAGTGACCGGTGAATTCACCGGTTCGCAGCTCAAGGATATTATTTACGAGCAGCTGATAGACTGGGTTAATCCCGGGGAAGGTGCTTTCAGGGTTTTAATCGGTGATTTTGTGACCACGGAAGAAGGAACGGGAATAGTGCACATTGCTCCCACCTTTGGTGCCGATGACCTGAAAGTGGCAAGGGAGAATGGCATACCCGCCCTGCTGGTCAGGCTGCATGACGGTTTTATGAGTCCGCTTGTCGACAGGAAAGGAAGGATGATGCCTATAGAAGATATGGATCCTGCCTTTATGGACAGTTATGTCAACAGGGATACTTATTCACCTTTTGCCGGCCGTTATGTAAAGAATGAATACAGTGACGAGGTTGTTGATGAGGATGACACCCTTGATATTGATATAGCCGTAACGCTGAAGCAGGAAGGCAAGGCCTTCAGGATAGAGAAATATGTCCATAATTATCCTCACTGCTGGCGCACCGATAAGCCTGTCCTGTATTACCCGCTGGACGCATGGTTTATAAAGACGACAGCCCTGCGCGACAGGATGATAGAGCTGAACAATACCATTAACTGGAAGCCTGTCTCAACCGGTACAGGCAGGTTTGGCAAGTGGCTGGAGAACCTTGTTGATTGGAACCTGTCGAGATCGAGATACTGGGGAACCCCTTTGCCTATATGGGTTACAGAGGACAAGGCGGAAGAAAAATGCATAGGCTCGGTTGCCGAGTTCAAGAAAGAAATAGACAAGTCGGTAGCCGCCGGCTTCATGAAAGAGAACCCGCTGGCCGGGTATAAAGAAGGGGACAACAGTGCCGGGAACTACGAACAGTTTGACCTGCACCGTCCTTTTGTTGATGATATAATACTGGTGAGCGATTCGGGTAAACCAATGAAGAGGGAAACGGACCTTATAGATGTATGGTTCGACTCGGGTGCCATGCCCTATGCACAATACCATTATCCTTTTAACAGGGATGTGGATTTCAGCAAGGTTTTCCCGGCCGACTATATTGCGGAGGGTGTGGACCAGACCAGGGGATGGTTCTTTACCCTGCATGCGATAGCAACGATGATATCGGATTCCGTTTCGTTTAAGAATATTATATCCAACGGCCTGGTGCTCGATAAGAGCGGCAACAAAATGTCGAAGCGGCTGGGCAATGCGGTCGATCCTTTTGATACCATAGCTGAATACGGGTCGGACCCGCTGCGCTGGTATATGCTGACCAATGCACAACCATGGGATAACCTGAAGTTTGACATTGCCGGTGTGGACGAGGTGAAAAGGAAATTCTTCAGTACATTATATAATACGTACTCATTCTTTGCCCTTTATGCCAATATTGACGGCTTTACCTTCAGGGAGGAAGAGGTGCCGCTGGAGGAAAGGCAGGAGATTGACCGCTGGATAATATCATTGCTCAATTCACTGGTTAAAGAGGTGAATGGCTGCTTCGAAGATTATGATATCACGCGTGCAGCCCGGGCTATACAAAACTTTGTAACCGAGGACCTCAGTAACTGGTACGTAAGGCTCAACCGCAAGCGTTACTGGGGAGGTGAATATAATAAGGATAAGGTAGCTGCCTACCAGACATTATATACATGCCTTGATACAGTAAGCAGGCTGGCTGCCCCGGTGGTTCCTTTCTATATGGACAGGCTGTTCACCGACCTGAACAGTGTGACCGGTAAGTCCGATGAGCATTCGGTACATCTTACACTGTTCCCGGTATGGAATGAGGATCATATTGATGAAGAGCTGGAGAAGAGGATGGATATAGCACAGAAAGTGTCATCGATGGTCCTGGGCCTGCGCCGTAAGGTAAGTATAAAGGTAAGACAGCCACTTAGCAGGATAATGATCCCCGTTGCCAACGGAAAATTCAAAGAACGCTTTGAGGCAGTTAAGGACCTGATACTGTCAGAGGTTAATGTCAAGGAGGTTGAATATATTGAAGATACCTCGGGCATACTGGTGAAGAAGATAAAACCCAATTTCAAGACCCTGGGTCCGCGCTACGGTAAGATGATGAAGCAGATATCAGCAGCGATAGGTTCGCTGGAGCAGAAAGATATTTCAGCATTTGAGAATAATGGAAGTTATACCCTTAATCTGGAAGGTGAAGAGGTGAACCTGAGCCTTGATGATGTTGAAATAATATCGGAGGACATCCCGGGCTGGCTGGTAGCCAATGAAGGAACACTAACCGTGGCCCTGGATGTAACGGTAACAGAGGAACTTAAGCAGGAAGGCATAGCCAGGGAGTTTGTTAACAGGATACAGAACCTGCGCAAGGAGAGTGGTTTTGATGTAACGGATAAGATACACGTTTCGATAGAGAACCTGGATGGGATAGCCCCGGCGGTAAGAAAGCATTCAACCTATATCAGTTCGCAGACCCTTGCCGATCATATTGAATTATCATCCTTTGAGGAGACAAAAGATGTGAGCTGGGTTGATATAGATGATATCCCGGTAAGGATACGTATAAGGAAATCCTGAGGCGGGACTGTATTTAATTGATATACTGTTTTTTAGAAAGTCAATGTAACACAGGTCAGAAGGCCTCGTATAAATATGAAATCAATATAATAATACCTAGTAAATATTAAATAAAATATTATCTTTGATACTGTTCAAAATTTTAGGGTTATGGAGGAGAAGACAAGATATACAGACGCGGAACTCCAGGAGTTCAAAGAGATCATCCTGCAAAAGCTGGAAAAAGCCAGGGAAGACTATGAGATTCTGAAGAGTAGTATAACTCACGAAGAAAGCAACGATACAATGGATACCTCTCCCACCTTCAAGGTTCTTGAGGAGGGGGCAACCACTCTTTCAAAAGAGGAAGCAGGGCGTCTTGCCCAGCGGCAGCATAAATTTATACAGCACCTGCAGGCTGCTCTCGTAAGGATAGAGAACAAGACTTACGGTATATGCCGCGAAACGGGTAAACTGATCGCCAAAGAGAGGCTCAGGGCGGTACCTCATGCTACACTCAGCATCGACGCTAAAAGAGCGCAGAAATAGGTGCACTATAGCAAATAAAAGAGTTTAAGTGGTTTAAGTGGTTTAAGAGTTTATCGGGTAGTAGATACTTGATTAATTAAACTATT
>CAZNYS010000122.1:0-5787 GCA_964577305.1 uncultured Rikenellaceae bacterium | reverse complement strand
AATATTATGAAGCTGTAAAAATCTATCCAAAAAGATTGGTTATTCATAAAACTTCAAATTTTAGCCCGGATGAAATTTATGGATTTACCCAAGCAGCAAGAAATGCAAATGTATTTCAGATCGATCTGATGACAATTTTACCAGCAAGGTTTCGTCTCTATCGTGAAGGTCAATACCCCCCTTTACGAGGAACACACTTGCATATTTCTGAAGACCGACATTTGCTATATACAAGAGGATCAGTCCCGTATTTTGAAACATACACAGGTATGTATATTCCAAGTCCAATAGAAATTAGATTCTTCGAACATGATGAATCCCCTGATCTAATTTGTGATGAGATACTTGCATTAACAAAGATGAACTGGAACAATACTCAGTTTGACAGAAAATTTCCCATTACTATTGAGTGCGCACGAAATGTTGGTGAGATTCTAAAATATCTTGATCCGGAAGAATCGATGCAATTGAAGTATAGCTTCTATATGTAATCAAATCGCACTAATTCTTTGAATCACCTTGTTTAAAATTGCCTATGATTTCGTGAACTGCGGTAGCATCATTCAATTCAGTGATTTTATAACGCCCATCATCAGCAACAAACTTTTCTCTTATCATCCTCACATTATTTAGCATAAGTTCGTCCATGACACTCGCATAACTATCCAGAGTTAACTGTATGCTACTATGACCTAAGAGTTTTGATAATACACCAATATTGATCCCTTATTCCAATGATGCTGCCCCATGTGTAAGCATCCCCTTAAACAGGTATTGCCCCTGGACTGCTTGACCGCTTGACTGCAGTATTTGCTTTGTTAATCCATTCGTCCGGGATGGCTGAAAGATCAATGGCATTATGCCCTGTTATACCCCCTCGGTTGGAACGGGATCATCTTTTGTACACGAAGTAATAAAAAGCATTGCTATGATGGTAAGCGACAGTATTTTTTCCATAGTTGATTTATTATCTTGGGTAAAAACCTTATAGCGGTAGTGAAGGTTACATTGGTGGGACTCGGCGAGCCCTTAGATGACCTGATCCTTTATTAACATTTCAATGCAACCAGTGTATTACTGATCGATTCCATTAAATCCTTTCTTACCCCAACCTGTTTTGCATACTGTTCCCAATTGCTGACCACATCCTTTATTTCCTTAATAATCCTGTTTCCCTTCTTAATATTATTAGCCCTGGCAATAGTCATTAAATCGACATGTTCTATATCACTATGTTTTCCGTTAATGCTTAAAGTATGCTGACTTACCCATTGGTTGGAAGGATTGTAGCTGTAGCAAACATCATAGGCCGGCGACAATTCCCATCTGCCTCCCTGTCTTAATAAAAATGAGAAGTTTTTAGTGTGATCGTCATAGTTGGTTGCCATCACATTAAATACCATCCGGCGGAACATTTGCTCGGCATCTTTATAACTGAGCTTCAACAGGCGCATTGTCTGAAATAATTGCTCATATCCATAAGCGTAAAGGTTGTTGTAATCGAAGTGCTGTATCCCACATAAAGTATGTACATGATGTTTGGCGTTACTACCTTCCCTGTCAAAACGTTTTGTCATAAAATGTGCCCGGCTGTTTTCCTCCAGTATATCGCATTCCATAATGTCTATCCCACAATCCCTGGCCATTAAATAATAAGCATATTCAACACGGCCATACCCGTGACTTTCACCGAATTGAGTATCACTAACTCCATCCAGCTTTATTATCCAGTGTTCAAATCCTTTTGGGGTTTTCGCCTGTCCTGATCTAACCTCCCTGGTTTTCCTGTTAAAGGCAATAACTGCTTTAGGCCTGATACCACCGGCTGAGGTACCTATTCTTAAAATTTCTTTCATTGCCTTCTGATCATCAGCACTCAGATCGGCCTTAAAATCCATACGGTCAGAAAGCATTTTTTGTGCTATATCTACCAGGCTTTTTACTTCAATGGCAAAGGTCTGTTTGGAAGGTTTAAAATGTGCAGGTTCAAATTCCAGTGCACCCATCCCCCTGGTTCCAATAAAGCATAGTTTCTCAACTGGATTCATACTGTTCGGAGGACGGCCATTCTGAGCCAACCACTTCTCGATTAATTGATTACCATATTTATCCGGCAAAGAATCAGCCAGCATACCTGGTAAGCCCTTAAAAGTACCTTCAGTATCATCCTTTGATGGAAGCAGTTCGGGGAAACTGTAAACCCGATCGCCATTGCTGACAGGCATTTTAACAGGAGAAAGATCCCACTGTTTGGATAAAAATTTATTGTCGTACTGAAAGCCAGCCAGTCCGCGGTCTTCATCCCAACGTACAACACCGACCAATTGATCCCATATTTTTACATAAGCATAATCTACCATCCCAAATCTTCATTAGATTCCGGTTTCTTACTTCTTGAACCAGCCCGTTGCCTCCTTTTCTCCTGTAACTTTGCATATTCTATAGGGCTTATTTCATGGCTTACCCTAAAAATATCCATAATAGATAAAAGATCTAATACTCTTAAAACCTGCAATAGTGTTGCTACGGTTACAGATTCCCCCTTTTCCAGCAGGCATAAAGTGGACCTGCTGATGTTGGCAGCCTCAGCCACCTCACCCTGTGTTTTGTTCTGGCTTAAGCGGTGATGCCTGACAAATTCACCAATGGTCAGAGCTAAAGCAGCATCACTCATTGAAAGCCAATTGATGTATGATTTATCATTCATAAAGTATGTTTTTAGGGTTTAATGACTAAATTATCATTCAAATATACATAATTTGTCAAAAGAATACAAATTTTATAACTGAAATATGCATGAAATATCATTCATAAATTATGATTATTGTATATAGTAACTGAAATATCATACATAAATAAATTGAGATGATATTATTATATTGAAATGACAGGGATACTATATTCGTTCTGATGTGATTAGCGGGGTTGCCTCCGTATCGGGTTGGCTCAGGGCCTGACCGCCCGGGAAACGTTTCGTCTATTTACGCTGGCAAGGATATAAAGTGACTTTTGATTTTATTAAAATTATTCAGTCCCTTTGTTATAACTTCTAATTTTGCTTAAGGTTTTCGAACTCCATAGTTAGCCAACTAGGGCATAGAGTTTTCCATACAGGTACTGTTTAAGAATCCCGGTTTAATTCTTATTATTCCTTGGCCGGGTCGTTTCACATGGACTTTTTGGGCGGTTATTACCGTTACCTGATATAGGTGCCCTGTCCGCTTCTATTTTTACTGACCAGTGCCCCATAGAATTCTTATGTTGTGTACTTACACTTACCTTCAGGTTCCCTTCGAACAGGTAGAATATTCCTGATCTAAGGGCAAATGTTTTACCATTTACAATAGCATTTCCGCCTCCTCCTATTGGCAAAAAGTACAGGCTGCTGGCCTGGCCTGAATACCTGAATTTGGGATCAGTAAGGTTTTCACTGTTATATTGCCCTCCGGGTGTAATAAGACAGAACTGCCATGAAGAATTTCCCGGATTGATCCTTATCCCTTCTGCTACAGGAGCCTGAGCCTGTTCTTCCTGTTCATCAATATCTTCCTCTTCAACCACTTCTTCTTCTTCCACTTTTTCAATATTGACAGTAAATGATTTGTTGACTTCTCCACAATCATTCCTTGCGGTAAGTATAATAGTATATAATCCCGGTGTGAGATTGAAATCAGCCGTCACAAGTCCGCTTGCAGGATGGAAGCCGAATGACTGGTTTCCCGTTCCGTTAACTGTAACAGATATGTTTGCCCTGATACTGACATTTGTGACTGTACCTCTGAGTTTATGAGTAATTCCTCCACTGTTGATCTCATCGACACCGGCGTTGATTTCAGGGGCAGGACATGGAGCATCTTCTGTGACAACAGCTGTGATTTCAACCGGCTTTTTATAGGTAATGGTGGTCTTTTCTGTGACTCTGCCCGCGGCATTTTTACCTGAGACCTCTATAGTATTAACACCTTCTCTAAGCCCTATAACCAGGTTTACCACTCCCGATTGGGTAAATGAGAAATTGCTGTTAGCTGCGCCGTTAATTACCATATCCACATCACTCCAGGATGCAACACCTGAAGTCTGTACTTTTAACGGGAAGATGTTATTATCAACAGTAAGGGGAGAGGCGGGGTTTATAAAGCTTATAACAGGTCTTTCTGCCTTTACAGGTTTAACCACATTGACCTGCTCATCTTCTCTTATAACTTCATTTTTCGTGTTGACCTGTGCTATATTTGTATTATTATTTACCCTTACAGGGTTCGTAACTCGTATGGGGACTCTTGCTCCCTGTCTGTTGCTGATATTAGTTCTTTCCTTAAAGATTAAAACCAGGGTATCATTTGCCAGTCCGTTCTTATTTCTGCATGAAACAGTAAATATGCTGCTGTCTTTTTCCATAAATACAGAAGCCTGGACCCTGGCATTTTCAGGACTAAACTCAAAGTCTATGTCATTCCCATCATAATTTACGGAGATATCCTGCTTATTATTAACCCTTCTGACCCTGGCAATAATGTTTACATCCCTGTTTTGTGTATAGTGTACAGAATTATAAGGCACCGTAATATTAACCACCGGGAGTCCTGTGGCAGGAGCTGTTACCGGTGGTGTAACAGGAACCGGGTCAGGGTAAACCGGGGAAGGCCTGTCCGGAGTATATGTTTGCGATGACTTCCCGCGGAAGGTCCAGTTGAAACTAATACCGGTAAAGTGGTTCATATCTATGGCAGATCCTTCCACTATCTTATTATCAATATCAATACTGAAAGTACCGTTGTCCTCACCTAATGAAAAGTTTATTTTATGTACAATTCCTAATCTGAATGAAGGGGAGAGCTGGTAACCAAGGTATAGCCCGGCTGTGGGAAGAAGAGCAGCTTTATTTACGAGTTTAGTCTCATACACCCTGTCAGATAATTCAAGCAGGGCATCATTTACCTGCGATCTTGAAAGACCCGGGTTGATTACTGAATAGTCATACGGGTTATTATCAGCATCAAGCAGATCAGTACTTGTAAGGCCATGGCTTATTCCTCCACCTGCAAAAGCTGAGAACACTATCCGGGTTTTTTCTCTTAATCGGTTTAGTGTTAATCCCAGCTCAAGGTCATAATTGAAGTGTCTGAAATTTATATTGCTATATGTGTCGTCGGTATTTATCCGGTGATCATGTGCATAATTCGAGCCTGCCAGGAAGCGGAATTTCCAGTCCAATGCAAAAACAGCCCCCTGTTTCTTATACAGATAGCTTCCCAGGAAGAAATCAAACCCGCCACCGAATGAATTCTTTATATCAGATGTCTGGTATGAGCCACCCGGCCCGAATCCTATTGTTATGCCCCTGTTGGTTGTATAACTAAGTTCCTGGGCTCTTGCCTGAACAGACAGGCATAAAGACATTATCAGGATAATCGGAATTGACCTGCATGCATTCATATCTTATGATCTTAATTTTATTCTAAAGTTAATAATAATGTGGAAACAGGAAGTTGATAATCCGAATGTTACTGAACCTGAACAGTCCGGCCGGTAAAACGGGTGATTTTGTGATCGAAAAATCTGCCGGTAAAAAACTGGACCAGGAGGCTATCAGAGTAATAAAGAGTATGAAAGACTGGAAACCTGCTGTTAAGGATGGTATGCCTGTAAAATCATATTACAAGCAAATTGTGTCATTCAATTTATGGAGACTGAGAAACCGGTGATTGTTGAGGTGTTGAGGTGTTGAGGGGTTTAGATGTTTAGATGTTTAGATGTTTAGTTATCAAAGTTAAGATATTAAGGTTC
>CAZNYS010000121.1:0-5821 GCA_964577305.1 uncultured Rikenellaceae bacterium | reverse complement strand
TCCAAATAAGATAAAATAAAGCATAAGTAATGAGGCTAATGTGCAACAGGCACTAAAGCTACGGTGGACACTGTAAAGCTGAGGCTGTCGCGTAATTAGTTGTGCTGATGCGTGACGTAATTAAACCAAAAACCATCATCAGAATCTGAAAATTATTGATATCCCTATTAGCTCCTTAAACTGGACCATTGGAACTTTCTTAGGTGTGCCATCCTGGTTCAAAACCGGTTCACCATTCTCATCTGTGACAGGTATGAGTGTATCATCATCGTAGATCAGGTGTGTATTCAGCCTTAAATCAGTAAACCAGTTGAGCTTAGCTGTAGCAATTAATTCCCAGTCGATATCTATATTCTGGGGATCATCAATATAGTTGGTAAACAATCTTATATTATTTACCATGTTAATATTCTTGAATACAGTTGTTTTATGGCTTATCTGTGCACTCAGGCCAGGTTCATGCCTTGATCTCTGGTTGGCTTGTAATCCGTGTTTAGTTGGATCAATCATTGCAGTATCGGGTACAAATGTTCCTTTATACGATAAAGGAGCAAAGTTTATCGATGTGTTATCGTTAGGTTTATAATCAAGGCCAAGGCCAAGGGTTAACGAGGCAGGATTAAAGAATTTGGATACTACCACTGAATCATTTGGATAATTATAACCAAAGGCAAGCTGTGTCTCGAATAACATTGTAGCACTGAAGTTGAACTTACCAAAAGCCTTATTATTGAACTTTGAAATAATATCAATCTGGTCAGTATTTTTACGTATGCCATTTCCTGCAGAAGTAATTAAGCCAAACTTTATCCTGCCAATATTATCCCACACCATTTTTTTCTCTTTATTGGTATAGCTGGCAGTACCGGTAATATCGAGCAGGGTGGAAATATTGCTTTCTCCCCCTTTGGCCCAGTTTTTTATCATCGCCTGGTTAAAAACGAAGGAGGCTTCAGAAAGGAATTTCCAGTATTGCGGCTTCACATCTATCTTCCTCGTCTCAGCAAGCTTGGAGTTATCAATTGTTTTTAGCTCTATTTTAGCATCAGCTATATTCGTTGTTTTGTCTGGTCTCCTGAAATGCACCCCTCTTTCAACTATTATATTTATGGAATCACGTGACGTACCACCTATCCAGACAGAAACATCCTCATCCCATTCATTTTTAAGCCATAGCCTGGTCATCCTTGATGTATTATTACTCAGCCATACAGGTACTGAATTACGTGTTCCGGTAATAATAACCCTGCTTGAATCATTTTCTGCAATATGGTCGATCACCTTATTTATAGCAGAATGAATGGAATCTCCCACCAGGGGGTAATCATAATACCGGAAAGGGAATTCGGGATTCGAACTGATTACTCCCGTCAGAGTATCCGATATAACAATAATAATACTGTCATGTTTTGCAGTCCTTGGATATGCAGGTCTTTGCCTGTCAGTCTGTACGAAGATATTGTTCAAATCCTTCGGATCAACTGTAATAATACTATCCCTGATGTTTAAAGTCGTATCACCTGGTTCATATAAACTCACTGTATCATATTTGACAAGGGAAGTATCAGCCAGGAAGGGGTCAAAGATATCCTGCCTTTTACTATAATCTATTTGCTTATTACTTTCAGAAGGAATTGGTATAAGTATTGTATCCCACATATAGAAACTGCTTGCCGGAATCTTAATCTTCTCCCATTGATATTGCCTGATAAAGTCCTCGGTTATGTAAAGCGGGTCACTGGTAGCTTCAAAAAGTAGTCTTTGAATCGATTTTCTGAGTGGATCATCCTTACTGTTCCACATATCACTCTCATACCATGCTGACAGGTAATCAATAGCCTGTTCTGCATCAAAATGCACATTCATACTTATGGCATGTGCCAGGGAATCAACTGTTTTAGCCCGCATAAGTGTATCAATAACAAAGCCGGCTGAATCACTTTTTACTTCTCCCTGTGCGTATATAATATTACCTGAAATGGATGTGACTAAACATGCGATAATAAAAACGAGAAATCTTCTTGGGATCTTAAACATACCTTATTATTGGTCAAGTTAATAGTAGTTTTTAAGTACTGTCTAATTTTACAAAAGAAATGCCAAAATTAAGGCATTTCTTCAATATAACGGAATTTGGACAAAAAGATATACACCTTAAATTATAATTTTGATGTTGGTGGTATTTTCATTTCTTTTGCAAATCATTTTAAAGGGATCCCATGAAAGACATGACTACAGGAAAAGAAGGTAAACTAATCCTGCAGTTTGCATTGCCAATGCTGGCCGGGAGTCTGTTTCAGCAATTTTATAATGTTGTTGACAGCATTGTTGTTGGTAACTTCATTGGCAAAGAAGCCCTGGCTGCAGTTGGAGCCTCATTCCCTGTGATCTTTGTGCTGATCTCCATGATAATAGGATTGGCTTCAGGGATTACTATAGTCATATCACAGTATTTTGGTGCCAAAGATTATGATAATGTCAGAAGAGCGATTGACACTATGTATATAGGAATGTTTATTGCCTCCATCGGGACTACTGTGGTGGGGATCATCTTCAGCGAGGATATATTCAGACTGCTGAATCTACCCGAGGAAGTGATGCCCATGGCACTGGAATATCTGAATATTTACCTGCTGGGTATGATTTCTTTTTTCGGTTTTAATGGTACAAGTGCCATATTAAGAGGTATGGGAGATTCAAAAACACCTCTATATTTCCTTATAATTTCAACCCTCACCAACGTGGGACTCGATCTTCTTTTTGTTATCGTATTTAATATGGGAGTAAAAGGAGTTGCTCTTGCCACAGTTATATCACAGACTGGTGCACTGGTGACTGCCATATTATACCTTAACAGGTACCATGAAATAATTAATATAAGGCTGCACGAACTTGTATTCGACAGGCAAATATTTAAGCACAGTATCAGAATAGGTTTACCCACCGGTTTTCAACACAGTTTTGTTGCTCTGGGAAACATGGCTATTATGGGGGTTGTAAATACATTCGGGACAGATGTAATCGCAGCTTTCTCAGTTGCCAGCCGCCTTGATGCAATAGCTACTATACCGGCAATGATAATGGCACAGGCCCTTGCAACATTTGTAGGCCAGAACCTGGGAGCCAATAAATCATACAGGGTGAAAACCGGTTTACTATCCACTATCCTGCTTACAAGTATCGTTACTGTTGCAACAACTGCAGTCATTGTTTCTTTTGGTAATATTTTCATCGATGCCTTCACCAGTGACACTAATGTTATAGATATTGGCTCAGAATACCTCACTATAGTGAGCCTCTTTTACCTGGTCTTTGCCTTCATGTTTACCTTTAACGGGGTGATGAGAGGTGCCGGTGATACATTCATCCCAATGATATTTACTCTTATCTCACTCTGGCTCATACGAATACCTTTTGCTATATTCCTGTCTAACAGGCTTGGAGAAACGGGTATATGGTGGTCATTCCCTATGAGCTGGGGAACAGGCCTGATTATGTCATGGATATATTACCTTACAGGTCGCTGGAAGAAAAAGGTTATTGTTAAACCACAGGTTAGATAAAATCTCTATTTTTAATACATTTGTTCAACAAAGTAACAGGTTATGATCAAATCAATGACAGGCTACGGTTTATCCTTTGCCGAAACACCGGGAAAAAAAATTACTGTTGAGTTACGATCACTAAACAGCAGACAAATAGATATAAATACCAAAATACCATGGTATTATAAAGAAAAGGAAATAGAAATAAGGTCAAAAATAAGCCAGGATCTCGTAAGGGGAAAAGCAGACCTGGCTATTTTTGTCGATGCCATTGATGACCAGAATCTGCCATCACTGAATAAAGCTGCTATAAAAAGCTATTATAACCAACTTATTGATGTGGCCGGTGAACTGTATATCGAAAACAGGAAGGAATTATTGTCAATCATCATGAGGCTTCCTGAGACTCTTAAGACTGATAAACAAACGATTAGTGAAGAGGAATGGGAACTGATAACTGAGCTTCTGGATAAAGCAATCAGGGAGCTTAATGAGTTCAGGGTGGAAGAAGGGAAATCAATAGAAAAGGATATCAGGGAAAGAATCAGCCTTATTGAGTCATACCTGGATGAGATATTACCTTACGAAGAAGAAAGAATAATTAAAATAAGAGAAAAAATAAATAATAGTCTGAAACAGCTGGGAAATGAAAATATTGATCAAAACAGGTTCGAACAGGAGGTACTATATTACCTGGAAAAGCTGGATATTAATGAGGAAAAGATAAGGTTAAAGAAACATTGTGAATACTTCATACAGACAGTTGAATCAGAGAATACCAACGGTAAAAAATTAGGTTTTATAACCCAGGAGATAGGAAGGGAGATTAACACCCTGGGTTCTAAAGCGAATGATGTAAGGATACAAAAGATAGTGGTGATGATGAAAGACGAGCTGGAGAAAATTAAGGAGCAGTTATTGAATGTATTATGAAAAAAGATCAGGGTGAAGGAAAATTAATTATTGTTTCTGCTCCCTCAGGATCAGGTAAAACAAGTATAGTTAGATATCTCCTGGAGAATCAGCCGGTACTGGAATTTTCAATCTCAGCAACGAGCAGGGCCCCGCGCAAAAGTGAAAAACACGGGGTGGATTACTACTTTATGACTGCTGATGAATTCCGGCAAAGAATAAACAATAATGAATTCGTTGAGTGGGAGGAAGTCTATAAAAACACATACTATGGCACCTTACGCAGTGAAATAAAACGGATATGGGATAAGGGCAGGCACATTATATTTGATGTGGATGTAAAAGGAGGGCTGAGCCTTAAAGAAGAGTTTGGTGTAAAGGCAATTTCTTTCTTTATTAAGCCCCCGGGTATTAAAGAACTCCGGCAAAGATTAATAAAAAGAGGTACTGATCATCCGTCAGAAATTGAAATGCGTATCAATAAAGCGACTGAGGAAATGGGTGAGGCCTCTAATTTTGATAAAGTCATAATTAATGATGACCTTGATAAAGCATGCATGGAAGCCCTGGAAATATGCAAAGGCTTTTTAAATAATAATGGGTAAATCATGAAAACAGGACTCTATTTTGGTTCTTTTAATCCTGTACATATAGGCCATATGGCAATAGCAAACTATATATACGAATATTCCGAGCTTGAGGAAATTTGGTTCGTGGTAAGTCCGCATAATCCACTTAAGAAAAAAAGCAGCTTACTGGCTGATCATCACAGGATACGCCTGGCTGAAATAGCTATTGGGGACGATCATAGATTCAGGGTCTCTGACATAGAATTAAAGCTCCCCCAGCCTTCATATACTATTGATACACTTACCTATCTCAGGGAAAAACATACCATGCATCAGTTTGCCATTATAATGGGAAGTGATAATCTCTCAACCATAAATAAATGGAAGAATGCTGAGTTACTCATTGACTCATACAAGATCTTCGTTTACCCAAGGCTAAATAAAGGGAAAGAGCCCGGCCCTGCTGTGAAATCAATGCTTCAGTCAGCAGATATTGATGTTGTTGAAGCCCCTATAATTGACATATCAGGTACTTTTATCCGCTCAGCTATCAGGGAGGGCAAAGATATACGCCATTTCCTGCCTCCGGGGGTGTGGCAGTATATCAAAGACATGCATTTCTACGAATAACTTGGACCCTTAAAACATGCTACTATTTCAGGATCAGTAGTGCTTAATGTATAAAAATGGAATATTGGAACCGAGCCCCGAGGATTCGGGGCGAGCTCGACGAACCCCAGTGGCACGGATCCCACCTTCGCCAGGGTGCCTGTTGCACAACTAATAAATTGTTAA
>CAZNYS010000120.1:0-6002 GCA_964577305.1 uncultured Rikenellaceae bacterium | reverse complement strand
CCTGCAACTCTTAATAATATAGATTTTTTAATAGCTTTGATATTGAAAAATCGATTACAATGAAAAGACTGATTTATTTGATTATCGTCTTGCTGGCCGTGGCAAACTCCTGTGAGAAGAAGCCACAGGGGAAAAAATTTGAACTGCCTGTTTACAGGGTTAGTAGTTTCAGTAATGACAGGGCAAATGAAATAACTGTAGCTGTTAACCCACTGAATACTGAAAATGTGGTGATTGGCTCAAACCTGGACTGGTACTATTATTCCTTCACGGGTGGTAGCTCATGGACTGAACAAAATATAGTATCCTCACAGCATGGAGTTTGGGGCGATCCTGTAGTAATGTTTGATGACATGGGACTTATTTATTATTGTCATCTCTCTAATCCTGAAGGTGATGCCTGGGTTGATCGTATTGTGGTACAAAGATCAACAACGGGAGGTCAGACCTGGGATGACGGCAGAGGGATAGGTCTCAGTGGAACAAAAGTGCAGGACAAGGAATGGTTATGTTTTGACGGAAGTAATTCTCCCTATTCGGGTAATTTGTACTTAAGCTGGACTGAATTTGATGAGTACGGAAGCGCAGACCCTGCTGACATGTCAAGGATAAGATTCTCCTACTCACAGGACCAGTCTGATTCATGGTCAGATCCGATAGTTATAAGTGATACAGAGGGTGACTGCCTTGATGGTGATAATACTATGGAAGGAGCTGTTCCCTGTGTTGGCAATAACGGAGTTATCTACATTGCGTGGGCAGGGCCCCAGGGAATATATTTTGATAAATCCACGGACGGTGGCCAGACTTTTGGCCAGGATATGATCATAAGCGATATGCCGGGGGGCTGGGCTATTGATATTCCGGGTATTTACAGGTGTAATGGTATGCCCTTTACGGTATGTGATAACAGTGATTCAGAATATAGCGGCAATATATATGTAATGTGGTCGGATCAGCGAAACGGTGCAAATAATACGGATATATTCATTATGAAATCGGAGGATGGAGGTAACAGCTGGACTGACAGAAAGATGGTAAACACCGGCGGCACAAACACCCACCAGTTTTTTCCCAATATAGTTGTGGACCCATTAACAGGGATAATATATATAGCATATTATGATCGCAGTGAGACCATTGGCAATGAAACTGAAGTATGGATCGCCCGTTCAGATGATGGCGGGGAGACTTACGAAAACTATAAGGTTAGCAAAAATACATTCATTCCTGAAAGCGATATCTTTTTCGGTGACTATATTGATATTGATGCCTATAACGGGGTAATCTACCCGGCATGGATGGAAATGACTGCCAGGGAAATGAGTGTATGGGTTGCCAAAATATTGGATGAGGATTTCACGAAACTTGACTGAGATACCCTATTTACTGTCCTCTTTATCCAATCCTCTGAAAACCGATTTATCAACAGACCTGACATGCAAATCTGTTTGCGGGAAAGGAATCTCGATACCTGCTTCTTTAATGGCATTATTTACAGCAACATTTACATTGCTCTGGATAACAAACCTGTTCTCAGCTTTGGGTATCCAGAACAGCAGTCTGAAATCAAGTGAGCTCTCACCAAAACCCGTAAACAATGCAAGAGGTGCGGGTTCGGTAAGTATATCATCCTGTTTGGTCAAAACGGCGTTCAGAATTTCCAGTACTTTATCAGGGTCAGTACCATAGGCAACACCAACCATTACCTCCGCCCTCCTGTTTTGATCAGTAAGTGTCCAGTTAATTACCTCATTTGATATCAGGTTACCGTTAGGTACAATCACTTCTGCCCCATCGAATGTAAAAACAGTGCTTGCCCTAATGCCTATCTCTTTTACTGTACCCCATACTTCCCCTACTTCAATTATATCTCCTTCCTGGATAGGTCGCTCAAACGCCAGGATAATCCCTGACACCAGGTTATTGAAAATATTCTGCAGCCCAAAACCTATTCCAACTCCCAGCGCCCCCAGCAGAATGGCTAGCTTATCTATCTCAACGCCTGCAGCACCTATTGCCAGAAGAAAACCTACTGTTATTATAACAATTCTCATAATGAGTGACACAGCGCCGGGTACTCCCCTTTTCATTTTAACCCTCGTAGCTATTTCGCTCTCGAATACTATCCTTACCATCCTTGAAAACCATATGGTAAACCATATCAGGAATATGAATAATATTATATCTCCCAGAGATATATTAATACTCCCTATACTGAAATCATTGGTAAAAAAATAATTAAGGCCACTGTAAATATTGTCCCATACTGAAAACAGTTTAAATGCAAGAATTGCCCAGACTGACCATGATATTATAATGATCAATCGTGTGGTAGTTCTGTATATTTTATTGTGATACTGGGAGATAACGTTCAATTTTATGAAATATTTACTGTATATCGTGGTATATACAATGCTCTCAACAGTACGGTTCAGTGCATAAAACACAAGGATTAAAGCTGCACTCCTCAAAGTGGCATATGTGATAAATTCGGCAAGCATAACAGCACCGGCAACTGCTGCAATTAATGAGATCGATATAAGAATCAGGCCCACCAGGCTCAGGAAATATAAAAGTTTTCCTATCCTCCTGGTAAGTGTATAGCTTTTGAGTGTCCTGCCCCTGATTATCCATATAAGTGATAAAAGGCAGAAAACAATAATCAGTAACAGCAACAAACGGCTGATCGGGCTGTAGCTATATATCATAAGATGAACCTGTATAAGAACTGTGCCTATCAGTGGCAACCATATAAACTTCCTTGTATTTGCTGGCAATATGTCGTACAGGATAATCAGTACAGGTACCATTATCATCACGAGGTTAATTAAATTGATAGTATCGGGAATATTATCGTACAGGAAGTAAGAAATAAGAAAAATGACCAGCAGAGATGTTGAGACGGGTCTCCTGATTATAGTCTTTATTGTATTTATCTCATAGATTTTATCATTCGGTATAGTCTGTCTGAGATTATTGAATGAATAAAAAACGAAAATGAAAATCAGAATGGAAAGAATCAGGTGAAATATCAGCCTGAAAGCGTAAGTATTGAAAAAGTCTCTGAAAAGGGTCGACGTATCAGACATAAAAGATCTTCGGGGTAATATCCGGGAGCTTTCATCTGTACTTTTAAAAATTTTCCAGACAGGAGGTTCGTTAAGTTGGAACATGTTGCGTGTTACCTCATCCTTAGCCTTCTGTATATCATCAATTAAATCGTTAACAAAGATTATATTATTGGTAACCCTGGCAAGGATATCCTGCATGTATTCTGTATCCTTTCTGAAGCGTGCAATGACCTCATTTATCATGTTTATTGATGATTCAACCTGGTTTTGAGCTGAAGCTGTGCCACTTGTTTCTCTCAAGAATTCACCTGTATTTTTCCATTTTTCCAGATTATCCTGTAGATAACTTTTTTGTTCTTCGATTTTCTTTGCCCTTTCTGTCAGTTCAGACTGGATATTATTTAACCAGGATCCTAATATCTTCCATTCATTATCCAGGTTATTCAGTTCTATTAATGACAGGGCATCCAGCCTGTCAAGCCTGGGGTCTTCTCTCTGTAAATTAAGCTTGAAAATCAAGGTATCAACATCAGTTTCAAATTGTGACATCTCCTTATCAGAAAGCAAATATCCCTGTATACCAAGCAAGCCTGAATTAAGATTTGTTGCCTCCAGGGCTATTTCAGATATTTCGATACGCTGCATTTTAGTTTCCAGGGTATCATTATTTTCAGTCAGCTGAGCATAAAAGTTTAATGACGATAGGAAAAAAAGTATGAGAATATTAAAACAAGTTCTGCTCATAGGTTATATTTTAAAGTCTTGTTATGACTATAAATATAGTCAAAAAAGGAATGAAGTCCCTAAACCTCATTTAGTTTCCATTTGCCCTTTCTGAAAAGATACAATGCTATTAGTGCCATGAGACTTTCAGGAAGAAGCTCGATATTGATTTTCGTAAATATATAATTCTGGGTGCATGCAATCCTGCTTTTTCCTATAAGGCTCTGCAGGCAGAGGATAAAATAGGTACATTACTTCCATGTAATGTTATCATACAGGAATCAGGTCATGATTATACTGAAGTGGCTGCGATTGATCCTACGGAATCCATGAAAATGATCAATAACCCTTCTGTGGCAGAAATAGCAGATACAATAAGGCAGAAACTGGTAAATGCATTGAACAGTATCAGACAAACAATGTAACGAGGTCCTCAGCCTATTTTTTCAATTAAAAAAATGAAAGATCCCAGCGTGTTATGATCTTTCCAGACAGCACTGGCCCTGATTTTACTGACTATGGTCTTGCCATCATTATTTATCAGGCGTACTTCAAATGAAACTCTATCCGACTCCTTCCTTATCATCCTGTCAAGGCTTTGTCTTTCAATAAGGTAATCATCAGGATGGCATAACTGAAAGAAATTTATGCCGGTAAAATCCTTTTCGTTCATGCCCAGAATATTCTTCAACTCCTTATTAAACCTGATAAAATTCCCCCTAACATCTGTTTGCAGAATACCTGAAGGAAAATTTTGAAAAAGAACACTATAGTCGATAAGGTTATTATGTATGGTTATTTCTGTATTCTTGCGTCTGACAACCATTTGCAACCTTGTAATTAGTTCCAGTGGCGTAAAGGGAAAGACTAACAGATCGAAATGATGCCTGAGAATGATGTTCATCACTTCCTCATCCTCCTTCCCGGCAATGATCAATATAGGGGTATAGATATTTTTTGCCCCTGTCAGACTCTTCAATATCCGGTTATCGATGCTTTCTGCTTCATAACTGTTATAGACAATCAGGTCATACTTATTCTCAAGGCAAAGCTGTGTAAATTCTTCTTCATCGCTGGAATAAACAGCATCAAACCCATAATTTCCTATATGAGATTCAAGATATTTAAAGTCAATATCCCCCGTGAAGAAAAGAAGACTGTCAGTTGTTTTCACTATAGAGGCGCCTAAGTTTAATCCGCACTATTTTACTAAAATAGTTATTAAGATGATTCGTTTGTAATATATTTTAAAAAAATTATTCATTACCTTTCATCTGATAAATATTTCCAGGCTGGTTTGATGTTTCTTGCGTGCTCACACCATTTAAACGCACCTGCATATTATAAGTTTCTGTATTTTATTATGATATCTTTCTACGAGCATCATTCTTCCTTTAAGAAAAAATTCATTTTCAAAGCTTTTGGTATATTTGTTAAGGTTAACCGGATACGACACAAGATGGAAGTACGTATTGAAGAGAGCTGGAAAGAAAAGCTCAATACTGAATTTGAAAAAGATTACTTCGTTAAACTAACAGAATTCATTAAAGATGAATACAGGAATCACACTGTCTATCCTCCCGGTGCATTGATTTTTAATGCTTTTGAAAAATGCCCCTATGATGAAGTAAAGGCCGTTATCATAGGTCAGGACCCATACCATGGTCCGGGACAGGCACACGGACTATGCTTCTCGGTGAAAGATGGAGTAAGCCACCCTCCCAGCCTGGTAAATATTTTCAGGGAAATACGCAACGACATGAAAGTGAAATGCTATGAATCAGGGAACCTGGAAAGGTGGGCACGGCAGGGCGTCCTGTTACTTAATGCAACACTCACGGTGAGAGCACATGCCCCCGGCTCACATCAGAATAAGGGATGGGAAATATTTACTGATGAAGTGATACGTATGATAGCCGAAGAGAAAGAAAATATAGTTTTTTTTCTCTGGGGATCATATGCACAGAAGAAAGGTGCCCACATCGACAGGGACAGACACCTGGTGCTGGAATCGGTTCATCCCTCTCCCCTGTCGGCGAACCGGGGATTTTTTGGAAATAATCACTTCAGCCAGTGCAATGAATTCCTTATTTTTACAGAGCAGGAAGCAATAGACTGGAGGTGACCTTGATTTGAGATTGAAGATTTAAGATTTAAGATTTGAGGTTTTTTAATTATAACCCAATAATCCATTATTCCATTAAT
>CAZNYS010000119.1:0-6010 GCA_964577305.1 uncultured Rikenellaceae bacterium | reverse complement strand
GACCAGCGGTACAACGATAACAAATCCCTGATCTTTACAACCAATGTCGAGGAGTCCGACTGGCCGGAATTCCTTGGGGATCCTATTACTACAACTGCCATATTGGATCGTATCTTCCACCACTCAGTCATCGTAAAGATCGATGGCCCAAGCTACCGAATGTATCAGAGTGAATTACTACAGAAACAGTATGCTGAAAAGGAACAGGATAAACAGGAAAAAGGGTAATACAAGCCGGACGACCAGGACAGAAGGTAAGGTGCTGACAAAAGTTAGCACCTTTTTTGATATCCTTATATGGTTTATAATCAATGGAATATGTAACACATCATGCTCTGAGATTAGTGCCGACAATTACTCAAGAATAGTTGCTTGTTTTAAAATGAAAACCGGACATGAAAATCTTCACCGGAATAAGGCAAATAACGTCCCTGTGAATCCCGCAACAGATCAACAACTCAAAAGGGTGGTATCAAAATGTCTTGATAGGTGGTACCGTTTGTAAGCGGTGTTAAAACGGAAAGGAAGGGAATTATCATATGAAGATATCAGACACTATCAGAAAATAATTGTAGCTCTCACTGAAACAGATAGATTAATGAAAGAGATTGATAAAATTGATTTTATGTAAATGTACAAATTCCTGAAACTATTCTATCCTGGCAAGAAATATAGCAGACAATATTTCAGTCCTAATTGCATTGCCAAATCGAATATGATTAACTTTAATAAACATTTCATTATTTTTTTAATTGGGTGTTATGGAACCTCTCTCGAAACAAACAATTCTAAAACCTTCTGATCATCCCAAGACTATTTATAAATTTAGAGACTGGAAAGATAAGTTCCACAAATCAATAATTACAAAACGAGAGATATATTTCCCATCACCAAAAGAATTTAATGATCCTTTTGATTGTCGAATTCCAGAAAGCTTTTATATGCTCAATACTGAGGAGAAAATTGAAAAGTATGTCAATGATTTTATTATAAGAAACTTAAACAAATTAAAGGCCAAGAACATAGATATACCTCAATATGTCAACCTTCTAAAAAAGGATCTGAAAGAGAATCCTTCAATCTATCAGAAAAAATTAAATGAGATTTATTTAAAAGAAGGAAATCTATATTTTGGAGTGTTTTGTACTTCGAAAATTTGGAATAATATTTTAATGTGGACTCATTATTCAGCAAACCATACAGGATTTTGTGTAGGTTTCAATCGTAAGCAACTAGTAAATTTTCTCTATGATTGTAACGTAGCAAGTGTTATCTATACTAAAGAATTTCCTCAAATTGACCCATTCGATGATTTCATCCAAAAAATGTTTCAAAAATCACACTCAAAAGCAAATAATTGGAAGTACGAAAAAGAATACAGATTCTTTTTGAATTCGTATCCAAATAAACTATCCATGCACAAAAGAATAAGAATTCTTCCAAAAGAGTGTTATAGATGTATAATTATAGGTTTATCCTTCCCGAAAGATCAAATAAACATTATAAAAAGGCTTTCAGATGCCCTTAATGTCCCTTTATATCAAGTAATAATAGATAATCAAACGTTTAAGCTGAAAAGAAAAAGAATTAACTTCGCATAACTTGTTCAATATAATTAATTGGTTTGTACCACTTTATGCATATTAATTCCCAGCCACTTAGTTTAGAAAAGGGTGACGCATATTTGAAATGTCTCGCTGCATTTCCTACGTGCTGTAGAAATAGGATGCGTCACCCTAAGCTCAATGCATTAAACAATGTCTGCAATACAATAGAATCATCTGTTTGATAATATTGGTTGGTGAGCATCGAGCATTACTAATTTAAGAAATATTTTTCAATTAATAGTGCAATAACCTGACCCTAAGTTACCATCCGGGATTTTGGAGATTTCAATTCAGGAAAGTTTTGTAACTTGCTAGTTGCAATATATTGATCCCCTAACAAACAATAATTCTCGATATGGAGCTATACTTTTGGTTTTATTAATCATAAAAACAATTGGCAAACATTTAAAAAGGACAGACTTTGGATTTCTTAGACATCGTTAAAAGACTTACAAAAAATAAACATGACAGACGAGACAAACGAACGACTGACCCTGTCGAGATTGATATTTCAAAAGCCCAGCGAGTTCAACTTCCACAGCTCAAATTTGAAAGACCAGTTGACCCGGCAGACAAGGTAAAGCAAGACTGGGACAAATACTACTCAATTACTCAGAAAGCACATTCCCACTATTATAGACAATGGTATGCCAAAGCCAAGGAGCAATGGCTAAGTATTTACGATTGGTACCACCGTGACCGTATGTACTACACATACTTACTGCGTACCTACCGCAAACTTATTGACAAAGCAATAAAGAAGAAGAAATACCAAGAAGCATTCAATGAACTAGTTGAACTTTTTGAAAAGTGTTCCAATTACACCAACACGGATATTAAAAAGTACAACAAAGTCATTGCCCAACTGAATAAACTAAATGACATAGAAATTCCAGATAAAGACCTCATAGTCATTGATGAACCTGAATTTGTAATTAAATCACATAGGTTGCAACCTCTCCAAGAAGTTAAAAAGCCAAGAGGATACAAAATTGAACAACGAGACGGAACTTCAATACTAGATTTAAAAGAAAAGAGCGAGTTCTTACCAAAATCCTTACCTAACATTTCGTTTAATGAGAATAATATAATCTACAAGGAACTGCCATCGGTTCTAGCCATTACAAACGACACTTACCGATTTCGTGAATCTTCCAATCAAACCTCATTCTTATCAAGCTCAAGAGAGTTGAAGGTTTACCACTACAATTGGGATTTACAGTTGTTAGGGGAATTTGATGCATCCCGTTATTCTGAAGGGCATACTCATCTAAGACGAATTGAGCTATCGTCAGACCAGTCGTGCTTAATGTTCACAATTATTGATAAGGCGTACGTACTCGACTCAAATATGAATCTGAATGCTGTTTGGCAAGTTCCGCACAAGGATGGTTATGAGAAACGAAAGGTCGAAGGATCAAACACCATGAGGCAGCAAGTAAAAAACTTCCTCTCATTGTTAGAGTTACATGATAATCCTTCAAAAGAAGAAATCAAAACTGCTTTTCGGAAACAAGTTATCAAATGGCATCCGGACAGGAACCCAAACAACACACAAGCAGAAGAAAGAACCAAGCAATTAATTCAAGCATATGAATTCTTATCTGGCGAAGATGCTCAATCAGCTTTTGAGGGCATAAACCAAGACGAGTACTACTGGGTGAATTTAAATCACATTTACAAATTTGAAGTTGGCAGCTTCACATTTGAGATGAACTTCTCTTTAGGCTCAGGAGAAGATTGGATTTATGGATCGGGAATTTCAGATGATGCTTCAAGGATTTATCTGGGTTGCTACTCAGGTAAAATCTATCAAATAAATCCAAACGGCGTTACCGAGAAAATATACATAGTGCCAGAAGACAAGAGGGGCGATTACGGAACAACAAACCCAATTTCCTTTGTGACTGAGTACAATGCCAGGAAATACATATTGACTCATTGGTACCTCTACATTTTACAGGATGATAAGACCATTAACTATTTGAAAAATGATAGTGGTAATTACAGATGGTTTAACAATGGTATCATTCTTCAAGAAAAAAAACAGATTACCCTTTTTGACAAAGATGGTAATACCGAAGGCAATATTAAATTCAAATCGCCAATCAAGCAAGTTTGTTTCTGCGATAACATTTTCTTAATTGAAACAACAACTAAGTCGTTCACTTTTAAAATGCAATAATTATGGCTGAACAAAATACGATAGAATGTCCAAGATGCGGAGAAAAGATTGACGTAAACAAGATTCTTTACCATCAACTCCAAGAACAAGTTAAAAAAGAATCCAGCGACAAGCTTGCTGAACAAAAGAAAAAGTATGATGCTAAAGTAGCAGACCTCAATGCCGAAAAAGCGAATCTCGATGAGGAAAAGGAGAAACTTCAAGAACAAATCAATGAAGGGGTAAGAGAAAAGCTCAAGAATGAGAAACAGAAACTTGAAAAGCAACTCAGGAACCAAATCCTAGACGAGCAGTCAGAGCAGCTTAAAATGCTGCAAGATGAACTTCAAAAGAAGTCAGACGAAGTAAAGGAATTTAACAAAGCCAAAGCCCAGATACAGCGACTTGAACGTGAAAAGGATGAGATTAAAGACAAACTTGAAGCAGAAATGGAACAAAATCTTAACGAGAGATTAAAAGAAGAAAGAGCAAAAATCAAGAAGTCAGAGGAAGATAAAATTGAACTAAAACTGGTTGAAAAGGATGACTTAATTAAACAACTCAGCGAAAAGCTAAAAGAAGCACAGAGAAAAATGGAACAAGGCTCTATGCAGGCGCAAGGAGAGGCACAAGAAATCGCTATTGAAGATTTTTTAACAAAAAACTTCCCCCTTGACACAATTGACGAAGTAAAGAAAGGAGCAAGAGGGGCTGATTGCTTACAAATTATCCATACAAGGACACGTCAAAACTGTGGTTCTATTTACTATGAGAGCAAGCGCACTAAGACCTTTTCACCAGGTTGGATAGAAAAATTCCGGAATGATATGCGTGACAAGGGTGCAAACACTGGTGTACTTGTGACTGATGCAATGCCAGCAGACATGGACAGAATGGGGCAAAAGGACGGAGTTTGGATTTGCAACTTTGCCGAATTTAAAGGTCTTTGCTTTATTCTAAGAGAATCCGTAATTCAAATAAGCAATGCTATAGCCACTCAGGAGAATAAGGGAGATAAAATGACAATGCTTTACGACTTCCTGACAAGTAATGAGTTTCGCTTACAGATTGAGGCAATAGTTGAGGGATTTACTCAAATGAAAGAGGATTTGGAAAAAGAAAAACGTTCAATGCAAGGACACTGGAAAAGACGAGAGAAACAAATCGACAAAGTTGTACTCAATACTAACTTCATGTACAACTCTATTAAAGGAATTGCTGGTAATGCAGTTCAACCAGTTCCAGCATTGGAAATAGGAACAGAAGAGGCAGAGGACAATCTTGACATGAATTTACTTAAGGACATTAACCTTGGAGAAGATGATGAAAAAGAATAAAAAACGTTTACCAACATTGTACAAGCGTAATGTGGGCTGATGGGCTAAAATTGAGCTTTTTTCCTCTTAAAAAACTTTTCAGTAAGCAGATAGTGAAATTTAAAATGAATGAATAGTGAAAGTGATTAACGTACTACTTCCCAAATTCCCGTTAATGCCATCTGATTTACTATCAATATATTAATACGTCAAATATCTATACCCTTGATATAAAGCCATTTACAGCCATTTTAAGCTATTAGTTAAAGCTTCACTTATAGATATACTATATTTCAGACAGGATAACAATAAGGACGCATGTTTATTTACACAAAAAAAATGTGTTTTATATTGACTCTTACTTAAAATCCACATGGTTAGTAATGCAATCTGACTATTCCTTTACTCCTGTAAATGACAAAGAATCCAAGCAAATCGTATCACAACACATATAATACATAACTAAAACTCACAATCTAAATTTAAGTCCGAATATGACAATACAGGTAAAAGACAGAATAATTATCGGTGATGACCAGCATGAAATTAGGGAAACACCCCTGAAAGGCCAGATTAATTTCAGCTTAATGAATATACATAGAAATAAATTCTCTTCTGCCTGCTGGAGAGGATATGTAGCAACCTGGGAACTCCAGGATAAAAAACTATACCTCATTGATCTGAAGATATACCCACCTGATCCTGAGGCTGACTTCGGAATCCATACTCTGTTTGAGACCAATGATAGAGTATTTGCTAACTGGTTTACAGGGGTGATTGAAATACCATCAGGTGAAGTATTTGCTCATACAAGATATGGTGAGGAGTTGTATAGTCACAGGCTGGTATGTAAATTTAAGAAAGGCAAACTGAGGAGGATGCGCATGAAAGAAATAGACATGAAGATATGGGAAATGTGGATT
>CAZNYS010000118.1:0-6094 GCA_964577305.1 uncultured Rikenellaceae bacterium | reverse complement strand
CTTGAAACATGGAACCTTGAACCTACCGCTAATCACCAGGTAAAAAGCGGATATGATTTCATCATACCATTTACCTGCTTTCCTACCTCAGCAACAACAGTCTCGTCATCAATATTGGAAATGACTTTATCAATGAGTTCCACAATTTCCCCCATGGAATCTTCCTTTAATCCACGTGTAGTTATAGCGGCAGTTCCAACCCTCAACCCCGATGTCTGGAATGGTGACCGGGAATCGAAAGGTACCATATTCTTATTTACTGTAATATGAGCTTTAACAAGAGTGTTTTCAACCTGTTTACCTGTTATCTCAGGATATTTAGTCCTTAGGTCAATCAACATTAAATGATTATCAGTTCCTCCTGATATCACCATATAACCCAGACTAATAAATGCGTCGGCCATTACAGCGGCATTTTTCTTCACCTGTTCCTGGTATACTTTGAATTCAGGGCTAAGGGCTTCAGCAAAAGACACTGCTTTGGAGGCTATAACATGTTCCAGTGGGCCTCCCTGTACACCGGGAAAAACAGCTGAATTAAGGAGTGATGACATTGTTCTCAGTTCACCCTTTTTAGTTGTCTTACCCCATGGATTATCAAAATCCTTGCCCATCAGGATAAAACCTCCCCTGGGGCCGCGAAGTGTTTTATGTGTTGTGGATGTCACTATATGTGCATACTTAGCGGGGTTTTTGAGCAACCCTGTAGCTATAAGCCCGGCAGGATGTGCCATATCAATCATTAATATGGCTCCTGTGCTGTCAGCAATATTTCTCATCCTTTCATAATCCCATTCCCTGGAATATGCAGATGCACCACCTACAATCAGCCTGGGTTTTTCTTTAACAGCTAGTTCTTCCATCTCATCATAGTTGATCATGCCTGTTTCCCTTTTAACACCATAGGCAATGGGCCTGTAAAGAATCCCTGATGAGTTTACCGGTGAACCATGAGTCAGGTGTCCGCCATGCGACAGGTCAAGGCCCATGAATGTGTCACCAGGGTTAAGCACTGACAGGAATACAGCCATATTGGCCTGTGCCCCAGCATGAGGCTGAACATTGGCATATTCAGCATTATAAAGCTGCTTCAGTCGCTCAATAGCTAGGGTTTCAGATTCGTCAACCACCTCACAACCACCATAGTAACGTTTGCCAGGGTAACCTTCTGCATATTTATTTGTCATTACAGATCCCATGGCTTCAAGGACCTGGTTACTCACAAAATTCTCAGATGCAATAAGCTCTATACCATTAAGCTGTCTTTGCTTTTCTTTTTCTAAAAGATCAAATATTACTGTATCTTTTTTCATTTTTAACCTGCTGTTTGATTATTAATTTCTCTTTTTCTGTTACTGATTCGATACTTGTCCTGAGCAAATATAAGTCTAATTTTACTATCTTGGACAATCAAATTTTTATTAAAAAATATGTCATAAGGCCGTTTTCTTAAATAATTTATTCTTCCGTCATGTTAAAAACCCTGAGATACCATCAATCACTAAACATTATTATTACATCAACAATAGTTACTTTGTTCATAACAGCCTGCCGAAATAATGAAAATAAGTGCATAAATTATTATAATGTCCGCCCGGCAAAAATTAAGGTGCAGGCAATTGATTTCAGCCCAGAGAATTATATATGCTATAAGGCTGATCAAATTACCATAGACGGTAATCTTGATGAGAATTCATGGGAATCTGCCGAATGGACAAACGATTTTGTGGATATCGAAGGGAAGCTTAAACCATTGCCTCTGCACCGTACGAGAGCTAAAATGCTATGGGGTGACAACTATCTTTATATTGCTGCTGAACTTACTGAACCGCATATCTGGGCAAAACTCAAACAAAGAGATACAGTAATATTCTATGATAATGATTTTGAAGTATTCATTGACCCTGATGGTGACACGCATGAATACATGGAATTTGAGATGAATGCATATAACACTCTCTGGGATATGGTCCTGACAAAACCATACCGAGATAATGGCCGGGTTGTTAATGCATGGAATATTAATGGAATAATAACTGCAGTAAATCTCCATGGTACAATAAATGACCCTTCTGACTCAGACGATAAATGGGTAATTGAGCTGGCATTTCCGCTTAATGTTCTAACTGAATTCGGAGATACTCCCGCCGATGGCACACAGTGGAGGATCAATTTTTCAAGGGTTAATTGGCAAACTGAGATTGAGAACGGTAACTACAAAAAAGCTGTAGACCCCAAAACAGGTGAAAGATACCCTGAGTATAACTGGGTATGGTCGCCACAGGGACTCGTAAATATGCACTATCCTGAGACATGGGGATATCTTCAATTCTCAGAAATACCTGCCGGTGAAGGGACAGCAGAATTTGCAGCAGACCCTGATGAACAGTTGAAGTGGAATCTCAGGACCCTTTACTATGCCCAGAGAAATTATGCAGGCAAAAGCGGCACTTACACTTCAAATATTGATGAGCTATATGGGTATGGATATGAAAAGAGTGAACATAAACCATGTATCCTGCTTAAACCATTCGGATATGAAGCTTACATATTATCAGTTAACTCAAAGCTGCTCTGGACAATAAACAATTATGGAAAAATATATAGCAGAAAAACAGAATGACCAGGACACTGGAAATAAGATATTAAATCATATGACATGTTATCACGGGCAAAAACACTAATGCTAATAAGCTTAATCAGTTTAACTTCATGCATTAAAAAAACGGAACCTGAGGACGGTCCTTATTATGAAAAATCATTTACTTTTCCCGCCGCTCTAAGCCTTAATGAGAAAGTTAAAATGGCAGCAAGATTAGTCCCTGACAGTCAGCAACTTGCGTGGCAAGAACTGGAAATGACGGCTTTCGTTCATTTCACCATTAATACTTTTACGGGGCTCGAGTGGGGAAAAGGAGATGAATCACCTGAACTGTTTAATCCTTCAGAATTTGATGCAAAACAATGGGCAAGGATAATATCTGAATCAGGTATGAAAATGATAATCCTTACCTGTAAACATCATGACGGCTTTTGCCTGTGGCCTACAAAAACAACCAATCATTCAGTAAAATACAGCCCCTGGAAATCAGGGACAGGTGACGTTGTCAAAGAAGTTAAGGAAGCCTGTGATGAATATAGTCTGAAATTTGGAATTTATCTTTCGCCATGGGACAGGAATGCAGAATCATACGGAGACTCACCTGCTTACAATAATTTTTTTATGGAGCAGCTAAAAGAGTTACTCACCTGGTATGGCAAGGTTGATGAAATATGGTTTGACGGTGCCAACGGGGAAGGACCTGACGGTAAAGTACAGGTTTACGACTGGGAAGCATACTACCGGCTAATAGAAAAATACCAGCCCGCAGCGGTAACAGCAATCATGGGGGAAGACATAAGGTGGGTAGGCACTGAATCTGGTTATGGCAGGGAAGCAGAATGGAGTGTAACTGCTTTTGCACCGGGAGGAAGTGAGGAAAGTAAGAAGATCAATGAACGGCTTGGTTTGCAGGCTACCTCAGAAGATCTTGGATCAACAAACCTGATTGATAAAGCAAATAAGCTGTTCTGGTACCCGGCAGAGGTGGATGTATCAATACGTCCCGGCTGGTTTTATCATAAAGAACAGGATGATAAAGTCAAACCGCTTGAAGAACTGGTCGATATTTATTTTAGCTCGGTTGGACGGAATGCTGTCCTGTTGCTGAATATCCCTCCTGATACGCGCGGCCTCATACATGAAAACGATGCCAGCAGGCTGGGAGAATTTAAAGCATACCTGGATAATACTTTTGATAATAATATTGTTTTCAGGGCTTTCACCCGCTTCCCCGGTGCCCGCAAAAGTGTTGATGATAAAAACCATACCTATACATATATTGATGAATTTCCTGCTGAAATAGAATACAAATTTCCTTTTTCTGAAGATTTTAATGTTTTTATGATTAAAGAATTTATATCAAAAGGTCAAAGAATAGAAAATTTTAAATTGGAGGCCCTTGTAAATGATGAATGGCTGGAACTGGCTTCATCAACCACAGTCGGATATAAGAAACTTTTGCGGTTCCCGGTTACAAAAAGTGACAGGATAAAACTTACAATAGCCCAATCCAGAGATAATGCCATGATAACAGAGATAGGATTGTATCTAACACCGGATAGTATAAATTCACGGTGAAACCCACCTTAACATTACATTAACCTAAAAAATTTGGTAGTACGAAATTATTCGTATATATTTGTCTACGAAGACATTCGTAATATAAATAAAGTGGACAAATATAAACCAACCCAGTCGGAACTTGAGATCCTGCAAATAATATGGGATAATGGTCCCTCAACAGTGCGTTTTGTTAATGATAAACTGAACGAGCGAAAAAAGACAGGATACACAACAGCATTAAAACTTATGCAGATCATGCTAGAGAAAAATCTTCTGAGCAGAAATGAAAAATCAAGGGTGCACATTTATTATCCTGTTGTTCAAAAAGAAGAAATACAGAGCCAGTTGCTTGATAGATTCCTGGAAAATACATTCTCAGGATCTGCACACAAGCTGGTTATGCAGGCCCTCGGAAACCACAAACCATCTAAAAGTGAGCTGGAAGAAATAAAGAAGTTAATTGACGAACTGGAAAAGAACAATAATGGAATTACTGAATAAAATAATAAGCGAATATACTATAGCTGCCTTTGGTCTTACTGTTATGCATTCCCTATGGATAGGTGCGATAATATCAGGGCTGACAGCTATACTTTTTGCCTTTATCAGGAAATCAACACACGCCCGTTACATTATTGCTACCACAGGATTGGTAATTATTTTCATCAGCTCATTAATAATATTTGTCAATATTAAAGATAGTACCCATCAATGGCTAAGAGATGATGTAATGATCCCGGGTGTATCTAAATTTCAATCAATAAATGAAAATTATCATCAAGGGAAATTAAGCGGCGGGTTCAATATTTCTGGTAGTATTCTGGGAATAACCAGAGATGCAGAAAGACTTTTTATTAATCATTCTGAGCTAATAGTACTGATATGGATAATTGGGGTACTTATCCTTGGTGCAAAATTTACAGGTGCTTATATCTACGCTAACAGATTCAGGAAACGATGCACTATTGACATACCTGATATATGGACAGTCAGGATAGAAAAGATTGCAGAAAAGATTAATCTAAAAACAAAGATTAGGGCAGTAAAGTCGGCTTTTGTAAGGATTCCATTTGTCACAGGATGGCTTAAGCCTGTTGTTATTCTGCCGGCATCAGTATTATCCGGGATACCTGTAGAACAGGTTGAAGCAATAATTGCTCACGAGCTGGCGCATATAAAAAGGAACGACTACCTGGTGAACATTTTTCAATCATTTATCGAGATTATCATGTTTTTCAATCCATCGGTATGGTGGATATCGGATATAATAAGGAAGGAGAGGGAGAATTGTTGTGACGATATTGCTCTGGCAGCAGGCACTAAATCACTGGTGTATGTAAAAGCCCTGGCAAGCATGCAGGAAATATCATTATCCCCTCCTGCCCCGGCAATAGCTATTAAAAGAAATAATAATAAACTTATAAACAGAATCAAAAGAATCACGGCCATGAAAAACAGGAAAAATTTATTAAAAGAGAAGTTAATTGCGATACTAAGTATTGCATTTCTGGTTTCAGCCTTAATAGCTCTAACAGGATTTGACACAACAACTGACAGCTTTTTGCAGGTTGTCCCGGAGAAAAATATAGCGGGAAGCAGCTTCAATAACTGGATATCGCTTACTGAATCTCCTGAACCACTATTTCTGCCTCAGGATACATTACACCAAAAAACTTCAACAATTATAACAAAGTGGACTGATCCGGCTGATAATAAACAGAAAGAAGTAAAGATGTTGATCAAGGACAGACAGGTTATTGAACTCACAATGGATGGGAAAGTGATCCCCCCGGAAGATCACTATATTTACCAGGACTTAATTGATGATACAATTCAGGATTACGAAGAAGCCATGAAAGAGATTGAGGACCTGGATATTGAAGAAATAGAAAAAGAAGTTGAAAAAGCCATGCAGGAAATAGAAGAAAT
>CAZNYS010000117.1:0-6193 GCA_964577305.1 uncultured Rikenellaceae bacterium | reverse complement strand
GCTACAGAGCTCCCAGCCTATGCTTAAACTATGGCACGTAAACCGAACAACAAGCAACTATTAACGAGCTACAAATAACGAGCAACAAGAAGCTGTCCCCGGCTGACAAAACTGCATATATCATATGTCAAAAAATCTTTATATTTTTGTGGCATGAAATATGTATATATGTCAATACTTGTATAAATAATAATAATGGATATAAGAGAAATTGCATCACTGGCAGATTTAAAGAAGATAGCAGAAAAACAGGAAAGAACATTCCTTCTATTGTTCAGGGGTGGCGCAGAGAAGAGTGACTGTGTTCTTAATGCTCTAAACGAACTCGACGGTAAAGTGGTGGAGGATATAATCTTTCTGAAGGCTGATGTTTCCAGTGTAAGAGATATACATCCTGAATATGGTATTGAATCGGTTCCTACTTTGCTTGAATTCCGCTCAGGAAGGCTGAAGAATGTTTTTAAAGGGTGCAACAGAAAAGAATTCTATATTTCGGCGATAAATGGTTCACAGTTCAGAACTTCCACAGGGGAGGGAAAAAGGAAAAAGCATATTACAGTTTATTCCACTCCAACCTGCACCTGGTGCAATACTCTAAAGTCGTATCTGAAAGAAAGAAAAATACCATTCAGGGACATTGATGTATCTGTTGATCAAAAAGCTGCAGAACAGATGGTAAACAAAAGTGGTCAGCAAGGTGTTCCACAAACAGATATTGATGGCCAGATTATCGTTGGCTTCGATAAAAAGAGAATAGACAGTTTACTTGAACTTGGAAAATAATTTAAAATTTGTGATATGAAAAAGACTAATTACGCCATTCTGGCAATCATCCTGACGGTTTCAATCAGTGCATGTTCAACAAGCACGGCAGCTGACAAACAGGAAAAAGATGAGAAGAATACCGAGGCATCAGCTTCCAAAGTACAGGAAGGTTCAATTCAACTAACCAAGGAAGAATTCCTGGCAAAGGTTTATAATTACGAGAAAAACACTTCATCGTGGGTTTACGAAGGAGACAAACCCGCTATAGTTGATTTCTATGCCGACTGGTGTCAACCATGTAAAATAGCCAGTCCTATTCTTGATGAACTGGCACAAGAATATGAAGGACAGATTTATGTATACAAGGTAAACACTGAAAAAGAAAGGGAACTTGCTGCAGCATTTGGCATAAGAAGCATACCTACTTTCCTGCTCATTCCTATGAACGATATGCCACAGATATTCAGTGGTATAGGACAGACAAAAGAAGCTACAAGGGAAATCTTTGTTCAGGCAATAGATGAAATATTATTAAAAAATAAAAGCAAAAATTAAACAATGAAAGAGTTACAGCCAATTAATGAACAGGTACTCCTCGAGCTTGAAAGCCAGAAAGAGGAGAAAACAGCATCAGGTATTATTATTCCTGATACTGCTAAAGAAAAACCTAAATATGCAAGGGTTGCCGCCCTTGGTGGTATTGAAAAACCCGAGATTGATGTTGGTGATTTGGTCTTTTATAAGAACTTCTCAGGAAATGAAATAGAATTTGAAGGTAAAGATTATCTGATGATTCCTTATGTAGACATCCTTGGGAAGGTTGTTGAAACAGATAAGATCTGATTATCATCTGACCAGCTGTAATTAAATTTACCGATAAACTTTTTAGCAAGCTTATTCTACCTGCTATAAAAAAACCCCGGAATGATACCGGGTTTTTTTGATTTATAAGGACTACAATCTTATCAGTTAATACTGGATTAATGGAACCGAGGAACCTGAGATTGCGAAGCAAACGAGGGTGACGAGCTCGGCGGACCCTGCTTTAGCAGGGGGAGTCAATACTGGATTATTAATAATTCAAAGTGCAAAGTTAGAGTTCAATTCATAATTGACTCACCCCGGAGGACTCGGGATTCGTCGAGCTCGCAGTACTCGCATGCTTACGCATACTCGCACTACTCGGTTCATAATTACTCGCTCCCGCCAGCCACAATCACCGTCCGCTCGTGAGCTTGCCCCGAGTTCCCGGGGCTCGGTTCATAACTCATCTTTCCTCTTCATTTGGTGATAATAATTTATTTGGATATTTTCAAGCCTGATTATTTTGAAAAAGAATTTTAATGAAAAAACATTTCTCGATAGGTGTGGATATAGGAGGTAGTCATATAACCTGTGCTGCCATTGACCTGGATGAAAAAGAAATTATCAGGGAAACCATTGCTGAGAGTCCGGTAGATAATAAAGGTACGGCCGGTGAAATAATTGACAGGTGGTCGGAAACACTTGCTGAAACGCTCGAAGGAGCAGGGAAGAAGAATTTTAAAGGGATTGGTTTTGCAATGCCCGGACCTTTCGATTATGTGAATGGCATATGCCTTATTAAGGGAGTACCTAAATATGAAAAGCTTTACGGCACCAATGTTGGCGTAGCCATATCACAGGCCCTTGGATTACAACAGGATATCCCTGTAAGATTCATGAATGACGCTTCTTCTTTTGCTGTGGGTGAGGCCTGGGCAGGTAAAGCAGCATATAGCAGCCGGTCAATGGCTATAACACTGGGAACCGGCCTGGGATCAGCTTTTATTGCTGACAAAATACCGGTAGTGACAGGGGATATGGTTCCTGATCTCGGCTGTGTTTATCATATCAGTTTCCGAGATGGCATAGCTGATGATTATTTCAGTACACGTTGGTTTACAAAAAAATATAAAGAGAGAACAGGCAGAGAAAGTAAAGGTGTCAAGGATATTGCTGAAGAAGCTGAATCAGATAATCGCATAAGAAATATCTTTATTGAATTCGGGGCATCCCTCGCCGCATTCCTTTCTCCTTACCTGATCAAATTTGAAGCCGATGTACTGGTGTTAGGTGGTAATATTTCACGTGCTTATGATTTATTCGGCCCTGCACTGGAGGATGAAATGAAAAGGCAAAAATGCAATACAATACCACTTCTGTCTGAGCTAAAGGAAGATGCAGCCCTGTTAGGCAGTGCATATCTTCTTGATGATTCTTTCTGGAGCGCTGTAAAGGGATCACTTCAATATATGTAACAGAAAAAATAAATCAAATGAGTTCAAAAATCAACTTATACAGGGTATTTCCTGTTTTGATGTCCTTTTTCGTAATGAGTTTTGTCGATCTTGTAGGCATAGGGGTCGACAGGGTTAGTTATGATATGGATCTTAGCGCTACGGTTGCACAGCTTATACCATCAGCCGCATTCCTTTGGTTTTTCCTTCTTTCAGTACCTTTTGGTATACTTCAGTCAAGGCTGGGGAAGAGGTTTATGCTAAATACAGGAATGCTTGTGACTGCAATAGGATTGCTTGTACCCTTCTTTTTCTATTCCTTTGCCATGGTACTGACAGGATTCGCACTTCTTGGCATAGGTAATACTATTGTACAGGTATCAGCAAATCCGCTGTTGGTTGATGTTGTACCGGGAAACAGGGCATCAAGTTTTCTGAGCTTTTCACAGTTTATCAAATCAATAGGCTCAATGCTGGGAGCTCCACTTGCTGCTGTATTTGCATCCCGGTTTGGCGACTGGAAAATATTGTTCCTGGTATTTGGTATTGTATCTATCATATCAGCTGTATGGTTAGGATCAGTTAAAATTGATGAATCCGGAGCAGGTGAAATCAAAGCATCTTTAGCATCTGCTTTTAAACTGCTGGGTAATAAATTTGTATTATTGATGGTGCTTGCAATCTTTGTGGTTGTTGGGGTTGATGTGGGTTTTAATTCCAATTCAGGGCAGTTTTTTATAAACAGTTTCGGACTGGAACAGACAGCTGCAGAATCAGGAAGAAGCGTATATTTCTTCGGAAAAATGCTGGGTACCTTCGGTGGTGCATTGCTGCTTACAAGAGTGGCCTCGCGCAAATTCTACATATGGACGACAATACTGGGTATTTTGTCTTTTGTAGCGATATTCATTTTGCGTTCAGAAGCAGCTGCCTGGGTATTAACCTTTTTTATCGGGCTTACCATTGCAAATATCTTCCCGCTGGTCTTTTCAATAGCTGTTGAAGAATATCCCAGCAGGAAAAATGAGATTTCAGGGCTTATGATGATGGCTATCTCCGGTGGAGCAGTAATACCCCTGTTAATGGGATGGCTTACAGATATAAGTTCCAATCTTATTGGAATGGCAGTTCTTCTGGTTTGTATGTTCTTCCTCCTGACAGCAGCTGTGTATGCAATCAGATTCCATAAGAGGCAGAGCTAAATGAAGGAAACTGTAAGAAATACTTCACAGTACCTTTTACCCCTGGAGAAGAAACAGAATGAGCCGGGTAATTATGATATATACCCGGTATTTGGTATTGAAGAGGGGAAGATTTTCAGCTCTTTGTCAGTCATGGTTTCAATGCTGCCTGACGGCGGGACTATTATTATTGATGGTTTCGCCGGAATCATGTTCGAACAAATTATTGAAGACATAAAAAGATGCTTTATAGAAGAACAAAAGCATTTGCCAGAGTTCATAAATATAGAGGATGCATTAATAAGCAATACTGAGATTGAAAATGTAATCTCAAAATTCACCGGAGGTGATGATCCGCTTTTTGGAACAAGGACTAATCTGGTTTTACAGGATTTCTTCAACACAGGAAAAGTTAATGAATTAAGAGAACAGGTCAGCAACGAGCTCAGGATAATATACGGTACCGGGGCTTCTCTCGTCGATAGAAGTGCATTCCTGGTTTATATTGATCTCCCAAAGAACGAAGTGCAATTCAGGTCAAGGGCCGGTGTAAAAACACATATTGGCTCGCCTCCCGTTAATCCGAAATGTGATTATAAAAGGAATTACTTTATAGACTGGGTTGTTCTAAACCGTCATAAGGAAGCTATACTGCCTGAAATTGACCTGTTTGTTGACGGGCAGAGACCTGGAGAAATAACATTTATTAAAGGAGAAGACCTGCGTAATGCTATCAGGAATATGTCACGGAATGCTTTCAGGGTTCGTCCATGGTTCGAACCAGGGCCCTGGGGAGGTTCATGGATGAAAGAAAAAATATGGGGATTGAATAAAGATGTTTCAAATTATGCCTGGTCATTTGAACTCATAAGTCCTGAGAATGGGTTAATACTTGAAAGTGGAGGACTGATGCTCGAATTTTCTTTTGACTTACTGATGATGCAGGAATCACCCAGTGTCCTGGGCGATTGCCACGAGGTGTATGGAAATGAATTTCCTATACGTTTCGATTATCTGGATACATATAGCGGGGGTAACCTCTCCATTCAATGCCATCCCCGTCCTTATTACATCAGGAACGAATTTGGTGAGAATTTTACCCAGGAGGAATCATATTATATAGTGGATACAAAAGATAATGCTGTAGTCTTCCTGGGCTTTAATGAGGATATTGATCCCTTACAATTCAGGAGTGAGCTTGAACGGAGCTACAATGAATCAGTTCACATGGATATTAAAAAACATGTACAGACTCACAAGGCTTCAAAACATGACCTGTTCCTGATACCATACGGAACAATACACGGATCTGGCAGGAATAACCTGGTACTTGAGATCAGTTCCACACCTTATATTTTTACCTTTAAAATGTACGATTGGCTAAGGCCTGACCTGGACGGTAAACCCAGGTCGCTGAATATTAACAGGGGTATGGAGAACCTGTATTTTGAAAGAAAGGGGAAAACAGTGAAGGAGGAGTTAATCTGCAGACCGGAACTTGTTGCAGAAGGTAATGACTGGGAACTCGAACATCTTAAAACACACCCTACACATCTCTATGACGTTCACAGGTATAAGTTCAGCAAGCGGGTATTGATAAAGACCGAGAATAAGTGTCATGTACTTAACCTGGTTGAAGGAGAGCATATAGTGCTTGAAACACTTAACGGGATCAGAATGACGATTAATTACGCTGAGACATTTATTGTTCCGGCAGCTGCAAAAGAGTATATCCTTATTAATAAATCAGACCGGCCGGCCATGGTTGTAAAAGCATTTGTAAAATAAACCATTTATCCTGTTTAACAGTACAGCAGGATATCTGGATTATTACGGGCTGTTGAGTGATTGAAATACTGGAATACTGGAACCGAGCCCCGAGAATTCGGGGCGAGCTCGACGAAACACAGTGGCACGGATCCCACCTTCGCCAGGGTGCCTGTTGCACATTAGCCTCATTACTTATGCTTTATTTTATCTTATTTGGAT
>CAZNYS010000116.1:0-6236 GCA_964577305.1 uncultured Rikenellaceae bacterium | reverse complement strand
ATAATAAATCATAAATAATAGCGCCTGTTGGCACATAATTTGATTTACATTTATTGAAACTAAATATCAGAGTCATGAGAAAGGTTTTTTACATATTATTTATATTCCCTGTAATTCTCAGTTCTTGTGAGATTTACCCGGATGCATTTTTCTTTACTGACAAAGTTCAGGCTTATATTGGTGAAGAAGTTTATTTCACCAATGAATCATATAATTCAGTGGAATATGAATGGGATTTTGGCGATGGATATATTTCCAACGCAGTACATCCTGTTCACAGCTATTCTGCTTCGGGGACATTCGAGGTAATGCTTACAGCATACAGCAGAACAGGTGCCATCGACCGCGCATACCAGACCATCACTGTAGTGTCTCCCACTATTCTCGAAATAGAAGTATTGGAATGGAATGATGAATATCCAGTTCCGGGGGCCAATGTGCGGCTATATCCAACACTGGATGATTGGGATAACGAGACCAACATCGAGGCTGAAGGCAATACAAACTCAAATGGTAAGGTTATATTCTATAATCTCGGCCCCTATGTATATTATGTTGATGTATGGGAGGAGCATCACAATAACTGGGACCTGCGGGGTTATATGAATGATGTTTATATAAGGATAAACCAGCTTGTTCCAAACGAGGTAAATACTTTTATTGCCTGGGTTGATTATGTTGGAACGAAAGGTGGTACCGAACGTGACCGTTCACTGGTAGTCAGGAAAATAGAACGTAAGCCAAAGAAATAGCAACCATCATTTTTCGCTCATTGCTTCGAGTGCTTTCTTTACAGAGCCGTGAAGAAGTAATAATTTACGCGCTTTTTCGCTATCGATGCCCAGCTCTTCGACTATCATCTTTGTACCTCTTTCTATAAGTTTCTGGTTGGTGAGCTGCATGTTAACCATCTTATTTCCCTTTACCCTGCCCAGTTTTATCATCACGGCCGTGGTAAGCATATTAAGTATTAATTTCTGGGTTGTTCCTGCTTTCATCCTTGTGCTGCCAGTTACAAATTCAGGACCTGTAACAGCTACTATGGGGATATCAGCATGTTTTTCAAGTTCGGTATTGGGGTTACTGGTTATGCATGCTGTTAGTATGTTCTTTTCTCTTGCCCTTTTCAGGGCCCCTATTACATAGGGTGTTCGTCCTGATGCAGCTATTCCTACTACGGTATCAATATTATCAATGCCATATGACTGAAGGTCGTTCCATCCCAGCTCTTCATTATCCTCGGCTTTTTCCACTGCTTTACGTATTGCACCGTCACCACCGGCAATAAGCCCTATAACAAAACCCTGATCAAGACCATAGGTGGGAGGTATTTCTGAAGCATCCACAATACCAAGCCTCCCGCTGGTACCTGCTCCTATATAAAACAACCGGCCTCCTTTTCTCATCCTTTCAACTACTTGCTCAACAAGTTTCTCAATAGCAGGTATAACTGAGCGTACAACAGGTACTATTTTCCGGTCTTCGTCATTAATATACTCCAGTATCTGGCGCGACGACATTTTGTCTATATCCCTGTACAGGGATTCTGATTCGGTTATATTATTATCTGACGACATAATTGCATGCTATTGGCTTAAGTGAAACTCCATTATTTTGTCCGTCGGTTCTTTGATTATTTCACCTGTATTGAGACCATACGATTTCATTACTTTTCTCAGGATATCTTCAAAATGCCATGCAATGGATCCTGTATAAGATATATTCAGTATATCATATCTTTCATAGAACTTTATATTCCGGTTTATAAAATCACCAAAAGCATCTTCGACCAGCGCAGAGCAATATGGTTTACTGATGTTATCTTTAATGAAAACAACAAAACTGGCAATATATTTATTAGGAAACTCACCCCGGTAGACTTTTTCTATTACTAAGTCTTTGTGGGTATGATATTTACTACTGAACAATTCTGACACGTCAGACGGCATTATACCCTTTAGATAATCCGACAACAGGCGTTTGCCCAGGTACGCACCACCTCCTTCATCTCCCAGTATAAAACCCAGTGGAGGGATATTGGCTATTATTTCCTTGCCATCATAAAGGCATGAATTTGATCCTGTGCCCAGGATGCATGCTATTCCTTCATTCCTGCCGAGCAGGGCACGGGCAGCGCCGAGAAGGTCACTCTTAACTTCAATATAAGCTTTGCTGAATATTTTCCTGATGGCCTCTTTCACCCTGTTACACAGGTAAGTCCCGGAACACCCCGATCCGTAGAAATAAATTTTAACCTTATCAGAATTATTAGCAAGAGGCAATATTTTTTCTTTTACCGCAGAAGAGATATGATCAGGTGATGAGAAATTTGGATTCAGACCTTCAGTCTTAACCTTTTCAAGACCTGCCCGGTTATCTGATATGATCCAGTTTGTATTTGTTGACCCGCTGTCTGCTATAATTATCATATTACAAAAATAGCAAATAAAAGAATGATAATAGAAATCATAAATCTCCAGAGAACACGGCAGGGGCTTTATCTCTCAGGTTATAGTTTGATGTCATCACTTCACCATATGCACCGGCTGAACGTATTGCCAGCAAATCACCCCGTTTTGTGAGTGGCAGTTCAATATATTTCCCAAAACTGTCACTTGACTCACATATGGGTCCGACAACATTATATTTTTCCGGGGCTTTGTCTGAACTGATATTCTCAATCTTATGATGCGCCTGGTATAATGCAGGCCTGATCAGGTCGGTCATACCGGCATCTACGATTGCGAAATTTGTCTGGCTTCCGTTTTTTATATATAATACCCTGGTAATAAGGCTGCCTGCCTGTCCGGTAACAGATCGTCCTGGTTCAAAATGGACTGTCTGTCCCCTGCGTAATTCAAGAAGATCATTGAAAATACTGAAATATTCCTCAAAATCCGGAATCTCATCAGGTTCATCATAATTGATGCCCAATCCGCCTCCTACGTTGATATGATCGACAGTGATATTTCTGTTTTCAAACCAGTTCTGTATTTCGTTAACCCGTGTACACAGACTTTTAAATGCGTTCATTCTCTTTATCTGCGAACCAATATGGAAATGCAGGCCTATTAAATCTATATTATTGAGGGAATCTAGCTTATTAATAACATTATCGAGTTCCCATATGTTTATTCCAAACTTGGTTTCCTCAATCCCTGTTGTAATATATTTATGAGTGAAAGCTTCAATATTTGGATTAATTCTCAGGGCAATCCTTGAAGTATAGTTACTTGCTGAAGATAATTTATCTATGACTTCCATTTCTTCAATTGACTCTACATTAAAACAGAATATATTATTATTTATGCCGGTAATTATCTCTTCATCTGTTTTACCCACTCCGGCAAATACTATATCTTCTGCATGGAATCCGGATCTTAAAGCCATCAGAATTTCATTTCCGCTCACACAGTCAGCTCCCAGACCTGATGACGATATTTTGTTCAGTATCTTTTCATTAGCATTTGATTTTAAGGCATAATGTATTTTAAAGCCATATCTATCAGCTTCTTTCCTGATTAACTTGAGTATCATGTCAAGCATATCCATGTCATAATAATAGAATGGTGTTCTCAGTTTTGCCAGCCTGCCTGCTATATCTTTATTAAACATCCATATTTATTTTAAATAATTGATTGTTAAGGGCTTGTAATGCCTGTGCCTTATATTTGCTGTCGGTTAGCAGGGATACATTATGCCTACTGCCACCATATGATATCATTCTCAGGGGTATGCCATTAAGTGCGTTAAATATTTCAACTGTTGTACCCGATTTTTCTGCTATGAAATCACCAACGATACATATTATTGTTTGTTTACTCTCAACCTCTACAGTCCCGAGTTCCTCAAGGTCTCTGACTATTTTGTCAAGATTTGCATCATCATCTATCGTAAGTGATACGGCCACCTCAGAGGTTGTTATCATGTCAATAGCAGTTCGGTATATTTCAAATATTTCAAATATTTTTCTCAGGAAACCATAGGCCTGCAACATCCTGTCAGACTTGATCTTGATGGCCGTTATACCATCTTTAGCAGCAATGGCTTTATAACCCTGCTTCTTATAGCAGGAGCTTATAATTGTTCCTTCATCATCCGGTTGAAGACTGTTTTTAAGTCGTACAGGAATACCTTTGTCCCTGGCAGGAACAACGCTGCTGGGATGAAGTATCCTGGCACCGAAATAGGCCAGTTCTGCCGCTTCGTCAAATGATAGTTCACGTATTACCCTGGTTTCTGCAACATAGCGTGGATCATTATTATGCAGACCATTAATATCTGTCCATATTTGTATCTCACTTACTTCGAGCACTGCTCCTATTATCGTTGCAGTGTAATCACTTCCACCTCTCTTCAGATTATCAACTTCCCCATAAGCATTGCGGCATATATAGCCCTGTGTTATTATCAGGTTACTGTTACAATGATCTTTCAGTTCACGTTGCAGATTTTCATGTATATAGAATATATCCGGTTCTCCATCCTTATCTATTCTCATAAAATTAAGGGCAGGCATAAGGGAAGCATTCAAGCCAGCCTCTTTTGTTACGAGATAAAAAAGAGCAGTGCTTAAAAGTTCACCCTGTGCCAGTATGGCTTTTTCCTGCTTTTTTGAGAATACCTTCAGCGTGAATGATCTGATATAATCAAAATGTGACGATATCATCTCCCTGGCTTCATTTCCTGTTTGATCCTTATAGAACAGTTCAGGGATCAGGCGGGAGTATTCTTCCCTGAGTGATTCACATTCCTCCGAGGCCTCCTGTTTTTTTCCATCGTGTAACAGGGTTGTTATATTATAAAGTTTATCAGTAGTTCCTGAGATGGCAGAAAGAACCACGATCAATTCTTTCCTGTGCCTGATCAGTTCAACAATATTCCTTATTCTTTCAGGTGATCCTATAGAGGTACCTCCAAATTTATATACCTGCATATACTTTATGTATTAAAAAAAACCTGCTTCTTAAGCAGGCCTGTATTATCACGATTCTATTTTGTTTAATCCATTTATTATACCTGCATTGATGACCGGATTATCCAGTACTTGTAAAAGCTTAAATGTTTATACCTTTTCATTGCTTTGAAGAATTTCGGAGTCAAAATTAAATAATTATTTTAATATTTTATTTATACGTGTTAATTCTTCATCTGAGAATTCCATATTATTTATAGATTTTACATTCTCTACCAATTGCTCGTCAGAACTCACTCCAATGAGCACTGAGCTTACCCTCTTATCTTTAAGTACCCAGCTCAGTGCCATCTGGCTTAGCTTCTGGCCTCTGGATATTGCTATTCCGTTCAGGGCTTTTACCTTATCAATTTTCTGCAATACCTCTTTTTTGTCAAGGTATGTCATTTCTTTACCTGCCCTTGAATCTTCCGGTATTCCGTCCAGGTACTTGTCGGAGAGCATGCCCTGGGCAAGAGGTGAAAAAGCTATCATTCCTTTTCCATGTTTTTCAAGAGTATCAAGCAGTCCATTCTCGACCCATCTGTCAAAAAGTGAATACCTGGCCTGGTGAATAATAAATGGTGTTTTCAGTTCATCAAGGATTTTCGATGCCTGTTCTGTCCTCTCGGCGTCATAGTTACTGATTCCGACATAAATTGCTTTCCCCGATCTGACAATCTGGTCAAGCGCAAGCATAGTTTCCTCAAGTGGTGTATACGGGTCGGGCCTGTGGTGGTAGAAAAGATCAACATATTCAAGCCCCATTCTTTTCAGGCTCTGGTCCAAACTGGTTATTAAATACTTACGAGAACCAAAATTACCATATGGTCCATCCCACATATCGAATCCTGCTTTTGTTGAAATAAAAAGCTCATGGCGATAATAACCCAGATCCTTTTCCAGTATTATCGCAAATGTTTCTTCCGCGGATCCGAATGGAGGACCATAATTATTTGCGAGGTCAAAGTGGGTGACACCAAGATCGAAAGCTTTCCTGGATATATTGCGGGCTTTATGTACAGAATCGATAAATCCAAAATTATGCCATAAACCCAATGAAATAAGTGGTAACAGTATGCCACTATTCCCACACCTCCGGTATTTCATATTATCGTAACGAGCCTCATCTGCCATGTATCTTACAGGGTTTGCTTTGTCATCTATTCTCATGGTTGATGCATCATTTATTTATCACAAACATAATAAATTAGGATTAGAATGTTTAATTGTTTAGTATTTAGTTGTTGATACTCCCTGCTTCGTCAGCCGAAGCTTTAAG
>CAZNYS010000115.1:0-6253 GCA_964577305.1 uncultured Rikenellaceae bacterium | reverse complement strand
TGATCGGTATGATTACATTGTCTTTTGAGTTATTGCGATATAAAAAGGTCATAGTAGAAATGGAAAACCAATTGATTATAAAGGAGGTGCAATGCAAAAAAGAAAGAAATAATACAGAAGAAATAATAAAGAATTTTAATCAGAAATTTCAATTTGATTTGGTTGTTACAAATATTAACCTAGAGAAGGTTTATTTTAGAGATAGGATCGATCATGAAGAAAAGTTATGCCTTTTTTTTACTGAAAGTATGTGCTCTCCATGTGTAAATTCTCAGTTGGATAGATTCAATAGATTAGCTGATCAGTATGGAACCGAAAAACTATGTCTTCTGATAAGTTTAAAAAATGCAGAGGGAATGTTGGACATAAAAAGAAGATATAATACCGGGATAGATATTTATCATATAGATGATGAATTGATCCCATTTAAAATTGACAACAAACCGTTATTATTTGTGGTTAATAAATCTTTGCAGATTAAGGCATGTTATGTAGTAGAAAACGGAATATCCGTATTAAATGAAACCTATTACCGGTCAATAAATAGTATATTCTCTACAAAAAATTGATTGGAAATATACAATCTACATTATTGAAAGGTTATGTTTAGCGAGTTAAAAGTTCATTAATTAAAAGATCATTTATTAATATGAGGATATTAATTATTATTTTCTACTTAAGCCTTGCATTGTTATGCTCCTGTTTAGGGAAGAATGACAGATCAATTAAGTATATAGAAATTAATGGATGTACAATTCCAGAATTGATAATTGAGGAGATTAAAGATTCAATAAACTTAAAGCTTTCAGAACTGGTTGAAAATGTGGATTTTATTAAATTACAAACTACTCCTGAGGTTCAAATATCAAATGGTAAATGGTTAATAGGTTCTGAACACATTATAGTCTTTTGTCAAGGGCAGGGTTTGTTTCAATTTTCCTGGAACGGAAGTTTTATCAGAAAACTAGCCGGATTTGGTACCGGGCCGGAAGAAATTATGAGTCCGGTAATGTGTACTGATAGCAACAACAGTACATTATATGTGTCTGATCTGATTAGATCAAATCAAATATTGAAAATTGACTTGAAATCTGGTAGAATAATTGAAAATATAGGAACTGCCAGAAGAGGACGGATACAGGATATGATCATGTTTAATGATACAACCCTTGTAATTGCACCTTTTGTAGGAGACGGGCATTCTTCAAGCAATTTATTTATATATTTCCAGAATGTTAAAGGTGATTTTATTAACGGGATCCCTTCATTTGGAGAAGGAGGTCTGTTTATTCTTGGAAGTAATCTTTTATCAAAAATAGGGAATCAGGTGAATTATAAACCCGCGGGTTCTGATACTCTCTTCAGAGTAATTGAAGATATGTTAAATCCCTATTTTATTATTTGCTCAAAAGAATCATATAATGATGATGAACCATCAGGTAAAAAATCTTTTGAAGTTATACTGGAAACTCAAGGATACCTAATCTTAAAGATATTTCAACTAAGAGTAGCAAATTCATTACGTGGATCTAGACCCCAAGACCAAAAGTCTCATATGATCTTTTTTGACAAAAAGGAAATGAAAGCGTATAATATTTCATCTTTCGTAAATGACTTTACAGGAGAGAAAATATCATCAGGCCAGATTAGTATTAAAAACGATAATTATTTTTTCATGTTAATTGATGCATTTTCTTTAATTAAAATTGTAGAAATGCAACGATCCGAACCTGATAACACAATTCAAGGAATTGATAGATTGTCAGTATTGGCTAATTCATCGACTGAAAATGACAATCCAGTATTATTAGTCGGACAATTTAAACTTGGTAATATTATTAAAAACTAATTTCCAGACAATTTTCTCGAGTATTTATCAGGGTATGCCAGTATCATTGTCTTTACACAAATAGTTGGTTTTCAATTAAATTATACTATCTTTATAGTATAGTCAGTTCTGCAAATGTTTGAAACTACTGCAAATTATGCCTTGCAATAATATTGTCTTTAGATCGCATTTGGTCACTTTAAAAGTATGTTATGGGGATATTTTGTATTGTAAAGCGGATAGTAGTTACTCAGTTGTATATCTGGAAGATGGATCATCAATTACTGTGTCCAAGGTTTTGAAGAAAGTTGAACTATTGTTACCATCAGATCATTTTTGTCGATGTCATAAATCGTTTCTTGTAAATAGAGAGAAGGTAAAATCGTACAATCATGTTAAAAACTCCTTAATCTTGAAAAATGGGGCTGAAATCCCAGTTGCATTAAGAAGAATTCGAAAAGTATTCAATCATGTATTTAGTGAATGAAATCGACGGCTAAAAATAAATAAGCATTCACTAAAATTTTATTTTACCGCAATATCGAATATTGCTGCGAATTATTTCCGGTTATGTAACACAGATTTGCATTATCATATTATTAAAAAATCAATTAAGAAAAGACCATTAGTGGTCCTATGGATGGGTAGTACTTCTCTATAAATTAAAAAAACTACAGCCAATAAATAGGGCTTCATACGGTGCGCAGCACCCAGTGATGAAGCCCCGGTTGAACTAAATTCCGGGTTTTGCTATGGGGATTGAATGTGTATTATTACAGGATTATTTGAATAATGTTCTTTGATATAGTATGACCCGTATTTGATTCTGATCCATTTTACCGGATTTGTAATGGTTTGATAACTTTATAAGTGTATAATACTGTGTGAATATTGCTTATTAGCATCGGTTCGGGCATTATGCTCCCGGCCCGCTCATTGCACAGGCTTGTGGGACATAACTGATTATCTACAGCTTTCGGTATGCCGGGAATACAAGAAATGCCGGTACCGGTGAGCGTATACGTGGTACAATACTTACCTGAATAAGACGTCCTTTTTTGCACTTTGGACAACAATGGGTATCAATACCGGCAATCCGTTCTATTCGCTCTGTAACCAGCTCCGTTGGTTTGATAACCATCTTGCCCGCCTTACTGAGGATGGTACTCAAAAATCGCGAACTATAGATGCCATAATACCGAACCTTAACAAAGCCTTTTGGTAGAATATGCATGCAGAACCGGCGCAGGAATTCAACACCGTTAAGACTGATGGTTTTTATTATGCCCTCATTCCTATAATCTTTAAGCATAAAACGTACATTCTGCTCATCAATATCAACTATACGTTGGTTGCTGATTGCTACCCTGTGGGTATATTGACCAAGATAATTGAACACTTTCTCCGGTTTAGACAAGGATGGTTCACAAAAAACAACCCAGGGTGTATTCCATGCCATTTCGATGGCAGTTTTGTGTTGAGGCAATATGCCTTTTAGTGCAAGCTGTCCGGAGATACCTGACATACATTTACCCCAAAACTTTGTGCTTAGCTGTCTGACGGGATAAAGATATTTGCCCTGTTTCCCAATGTGCCTGATTTGTCCGCGCGGACTGTATCCCAAAGCCGGTACAATACAATGAATGTGGGGGTGCAGGCATAGGTTCTGACCCCAGGTATGGAGTAAGCAGATAGCCCCGCTCTCCACTCCATAATGGCTGTAACCAAATGAGCGCAGGCAGTCCCATACACATGAGAAAAGATGATTATAAAACCATTTGCTGTCAAGCAGGCAAATTGTATTCAGGACTTCCGGAACGGTGAAAACAATATGATAATGCTTTACCGGATATGCCTTTTCAATGCGATCCTCAACCCAGAATGCCTGGTTTATGTTTTGACATTTGGGACAGTGACGGTTACGGCAACTATTATAACGGATACTTACCGACCCGCAATGGTCACATTGGTATTTATGTCCGCCCAGGGCAGCAGTACGGCACATTGACAAAGCGCCTAATACTCTGAGGTGATATGCATTAGGCTTATGCTTTTCATTGAACCGGTAGCCAAAACGAGCAATTACTTCAGCTACCTCATGCTTAGGGCGGCTCATAAAACCTTACGGTAAAGAGTATCCAGCGGACTGTGAGCAGATACGACCGCAATCTGGGCCACGTGCAGGTAAATCATTGTAGTAGCAACTTCGGAATGACCCAGAAGTTCTTTTACAGTAACTATATTTACACCTTCTTCAAGCAGGTGGGTGGCATAACTGTGACGCAGTGAGTGCAGGTTAACAGATTTATCAATCCCGGTCTTTTTCAAAGCCTGTCGCATAACCCAGCTTAATCCCCTGACACTGTACCTGCCATCAGGTTCTTTCCCGTTAAACAGCCAGATATGAGGATGCTCCAGTGAAAGATATTTCTTAAGGCCCTTTGACATATAGCTTGAAAGAGGAACGATACGGTCCTTTTTATACTTGCTCTGGCGTATATGAATTGTTTTACGCTCAAAATCAATATCAGAGATTTTAAGGTTGATAACTTCCTGACCTCTCAATCCGGCCGAATATATCAGGGTAAGCACTATACGGTGCTTCAATAATGCAGGGGCAGCAAAGAGTTTCCTCAGTTCACTGCGATTCAGGATAACAGGCAGCCTGGTATCTTTCTTTAACGAAGGCAGGTTTATTGCACGTTTATTCTCACCTGTAAGCCGGAAGTAATATCTCAGTCCATAGACCATATGCTTAAAGCTGCTTCGGGACGGGGATTTAGGATCAAGGGCCAGGGAAGTAAGATATTCAGTTAGTTCGTCATCAGAGATATGCTCCGGGAGACGCTTGAAATGAAGGCTGATAAGAGCGATGCGCCTGATATAGTTCTCAAGGGTGCTGCGGCTTTGCCCTTTCAGGACAACCTGTTGCTGTAGTGATCTGTATACTTTCTCAAAACCTTCTACAGTCAGGATAGCTCTCTCAACAATGGTTGGAGATGTTCTTTTTTTTCATTATATAATGTATTAAGAGAAATTTACAACCAGTAAATTACTTAAAATATGTAAATTTGATTGAACCAGCCCGCCTTGGCGGGATTTAGTTCAACACAGTGCATATTTCAGAGCGGGGTCGGTGCCTACCCGGGCGACGGATTCTCGCATCGCTGTTCAGTCCTCACGGACGTGAACGCCTCCGAAATCCCCTCCGCAATATGCACCAACCGTTATGCCTAAATAAGAGAACCTTACAAGATAAATTCAATTTATTATAATCACGTAGCAGCCCCCGGTTCACTTTCCAAATGAAGCATTTCTCAAGCTTCGATTGTATTGCAGACATCACGCTGGGGGCTGTTTTATTATGATACACGGCAGACTCCATTCGGAGCTACAACCGAGAGAATGAAGCATTACCCCTGGGCATTTCGTCTGGGGGTATTTTATTCCTGCATAGTAACTTCCTCCTCCATGACAAAGGTCATACCTCTGAGTTAGATGGGTATTACAATATGAGAGAAATATGAGAATGTATTTTATTCACTAATGCATTTCATAAACTATGCTATGAGGGCGCTACAAAGGATTAGAGCCACGATCTCATTGTAGGAATATAATAACGCCATGAAAAAAGAAAGGTACTAAAAACTCATAATGGTTTCGCAGTGTAAAATTGAAATAGATCTTTACAATTAATACTTATGTAAATAATGTGGGGTAAAAGTGGGGAAAATAAGTTAAATAAAAAACGCAACAATCTGTATTTATGTCTGTTGCGTTTCTCTGTTGTCGGGGTAGCAGGATTCGAACCTGCGGCTCCCTGCTCCCAAAGCAGGTGCGCTAACCGGACTGCGCTATACCCCGCATCATCCGCCGAAGCTTAAGCGAAGGCGGAAAAATTATTCTCCTCTGCAAATTTAATAACTCTAACCCTCTTTTTGAACTTCTTTAATATTTTCTCAATTTTATATGCTTCCCCCCGCGTTTCACAATTCCTCCAGTATTTCAACTTCCACGGTTTTCCTGATTTTGTGGAAATAACCTTTCCTGCATTATGCCTCTTTAATCTGGCTTCCAAGTCATCCGCTTGACCAATATAATGCTTTTTATTACTTTCCGATTCAAGTATATATACGTAATACATATTCCTAAACCTTGTGTGCTAATCCCGAAAAACACATTCCTCCTTTAGGCGGATTGATGTTTTTCGAGAATCCTCGAAAAAACAGATATCGCTTTGCGAAAGCTGATTTTTCGGGACCGGACTGCGCTATACCCCGCACTGACCGCCATAGCTTTCTTTGACCACCGTAGGTTTACCGAAGGTGGTGGCGAAGGCGGTGTATTTTGAATCAGGCTGCAAAAATAATAAAATATATATAAACATATCCTATACAAGATCAGAAATTGTACCTGCAAACATGC
>CAZNYS010000114.1:0-6430 GCA_964577305.1 uncultured Rikenellaceae bacterium | reverse complement strand
GAATTCTCGGGGCTCGGTTCCAATATTCCAATCATTTAAAAAAACCGGGGCGATTAAACTAACCTGAGTTTTACTATTCAGGATGGTAGGTTAATAAAAAACAGCATCTTTTTGTTGGATAATTGAATAAAAATCACGTATTTTGCGCTTCGATTTTAGGAATATTACTATCTAATACAGAATTAAAAGAAACTGAGATGTCAAGGATATGTCAAGTGACCGGTAGGAAGGTGTTGTCAGGCAATAATGTCTCACATTCCAAGAAGAGAACGAAAAGGAAATTCTATCCTAATCTCTTTACCAAAAAGTTTTATTATCCCGAGGAAGATCGTTGGATCACATTGAAAGTATCGGCTGCCGGGATAAGGCTGATTAACAAGAAAGGTTTGCATGCGGTTCTTCAGGATGCAAAGGAAAAAGGATATATTGTTAAGTACTAAAGAATATTATTATGGCAAAGAAAGCAAAGGGAAACAGGGTGCAGGTAATACTTGAATGTACTGAACACAAGGACAGTGGAATGCCTGGCACATCCAGGTATATCACAACCAAGAACAGGAAAAACTCACCTGACAGGCTTGAGAGAATGAAGTATAATCCTATCCTTAAGAAATACACACTTCACAGGGAAATAAAATAATTATATATCATGGCAAAGAAAGTAGTTGCAACATTAAAATCAGGTACCGGTAAGGCATTTACCAAATGTATTAAAATGGTAAAATCCGACAAAACGGGTGCTTATGTCTTTAAAGAGCAGGTGGTCCATAATGACCATATAAAGGACTTTTTTGACAAATAATCAAATAATTGATATACTGACCAGAGCTTTCTTCATTATGAGGAAAGCTTTTTTTATCTTTACACACCCCCGATTCAACAATTAAACAGTTCAACAATTCAACATTATAAATGGCATTACTTGGCTTCATCAGCAAGGAAAAGAAAAAGGATCTTGATAAAGGTCTGGAAAAAACAAAAGAGAACGTATTTAAAAAGCTTTCAAGAGCTGTAGTGGGTAAATCCAAAGTGGATGATGAAGTGCTTGATCAGCTTGAAGAAATACTTATCAGCTCTGATGTAGGGGTGGATACCACAATTCGTATTATTGAAAGGATAGAAAAACGTGTGGCATCAGAAAAATATCTTAATACAAGTGAACTGAACAGGATATTAAGCGAAGAGATAGCAGGCTTGCTTGAAGAGAACAGGTCAGGTGAGCTTAATGACTTTGATGCAGAACTTCCGGCCAGGCCGTATGTCATTATGGTAGTTGGTGTTAATGGTGTAGGCAAAACAACAACCATAGCCAAGCTTGCCTACCATTACAAGAAAGCCGGTAAATCGGTTATACTGGGTGCTGCCGATACCTTCAGGGCTGCAGCAGTTGATCAGCTTGAGATATGGTCGGAAAGGGTAGGTGTTAAACTCATTAAACAGTCAATGGGATCCGACCCGGCTTCAGTGGCATATGATACTGTCAAATCAGCTGTATCGGGTAACATTGATGTAGTAATTATTGATACTGCGGGACGTCTGCATAATAAGGCGAACCTTATGAACGAACTTGCTAAAATTAAGAGGGTTATGGCAAAAGTTACACCTGAGGCACCACACGAAGTATTACTTATCCTCGATGGATCGACAGGCCAGAACGCTTTTGAACAGGCCAGACAGTTTACCCTGTCCACAGAGGTGACCTCACTGGCAATAACAAAGCTTGATGGAACTGCAAAAGGAGGAGTGGTAATAGGTATATCAGACCAGTTCAAAATACCTGTCAAATATATAGGAGTTGGCGAGAAGCTTGAACACCTTCAGGTATTTAACCGTTACGAGTTCGTGGATTCACTTTTCTCACAATAGGTTCCCCCTTTGAAGGGGGAAAGTCCCGACCACAGTGTCGGGATAAGGGGGATGTTAACATGCAAAAATCAGTAAAAATAATAACCCTTGGCTGCTCGAAGAACACCGTCGATTCTGAAAAATTGCTTAAGCAATTCCAGTACGCCGGGTATAATGTTTATCATGCTGAAAATAAAAGGAAAACAGATATAGTAATAATCAATACATGCGGTTTTATCAACGATGCCAAAGAAGAATCAGTTAATACCATACTTGAACTGACAGAAGCACGCAAAAGGGGAGATATTGGAAAACTGTATGTAATGGGTTGCCTTTCTGAAAGATACAAGGATCAACTAAAAAAAGAAATACCTGAAGTAGATCAATACTTTGGGGTGAATAAACCTGCTGAAATATTAAAATACCTGGCATCAGGCTACAATAAATCACTTGACCCTGACCGGATACTTACAGGACCACCTCATTATGCCTACCTTAAGGTGAGTGAGGGATGCAATCGAAACTGTTCATTTTGTGCCATCCCGGGCATCAGGGGCAGGTATATAAGCAGATCAGTGGAGGAACTGGTTAAGGAAGCCCGGATATTAACAGGCCAGGGCGTGAAAGAGATAATACTTATAGCACAGGACCTGACTTATTATGGAGTCGACCGCTATAAGAAACCTATGCTCACCAGTTTATGTGAAGAAATACTGAAAAATGTTGATATTGAATGGTTACGGCTGCACTACCTTTATCCGGGCAGCATACCGGATGATCTAATGCAACTTATGAAGGACAGTCCGCAAATCTGCAATTATATTGACATTCCCATTCAGCATATATCTGATAATGTACTTTCGGGAATGAAACGCAACCATTCTGAAAAAGAGACTCGAAATTTGCTCTCATATATAAGGTCTTACCTTCCCGAAGCAGCTATCCGGACCACTTTAATTACAGGATATCCCGGTGAAACAGAAAATGATTTCAGGATATTAATGGATTTTATAACTGAATTCAGGTTCGACAGGCTTGGTGTTTTTACTTATTCACACGAGGAAGATACCCATGCATACAATAATTTCAAAGATAGTATCCCTGAAAAGCTCAAAAGGGCAAGGGCTGATGAGATAATGGCTTTACAACAGGAAATTTCATTACAGAAGAACCTGAGCCTGATGGGAAAGGAAATGCGTGTAATTGTTGACAAAGAAGAACAAGGATATTTTATTGCAAGGACTGAATATGACAGTCCGGAAATCGACCAGGAAATATTGGTAAAGCCCGGGAACCATAAGCTAAAACCCGGCGATTTCTGCAATGTTCTTATAACAGGTGCCACAGAATTTGATCTTGAAGCATGTCTGTTACCTTAAATTTCGTAACTTGTGATAACCAAATAAAACCAGCATTTATGAAGAAAGCATTGAGTTCTATTTCACTTATTTCACTGATTGTTGTTCTTGCAGGTGTTGTATTTAAAATTAAGCACTGGCACCCTGCAAGCATACTCCTTGTCCTTGGAACCGTTGTATTTATCATTCTCGGAATAATATGGTTATTCACGAAGAAGAAAAATCCATTTATGACTTACCTTGGGATAACAATTATTGTTCTGATTACATCTTTTCTATGGCAGGCACAGCACTGGCCGGGCGGGGATATTTTCTTCTGGGTATCATTAATTATGACCTTTGTCCTGGCCACAGCACTCTTCAGCAAAAAGGAATAAAACATAAAAAGGGGCATCAAAAGGTGCCCCTTCTGTTACTCGTAAATTTTATTTTCCTAGTTCTTACTGTCAGAAGGTAAGGATTTCTTATCGTCAGGTTCAGTTACTTTTTTCGCTTTCTTTAGCTTAATTTTTATTTCTTCGGTTTTTTTATCCTTAATTACCTGGAGGGTATCTCCTGCTTCAACGCCTGATTCAATAATTACCTCGGCCATAGGATCTTCAAGGTATTTCTGAATAGCCCTCTTCAATGGCCTAGCTCCATATTGTGAATCGAATCCTTTTTCTGCAATGAAGTCCTTGGCTTCTTCAGTAAGCTCGATCTTATATCCCAGTGACAGTATCCGGTCGAACAGTCCTTTTAATTCAATATCTATTATTGCGTGGATGCTTTCCCTGGACAATGATTCAAATACTATCACATCATCAATCCTGTTAAGGAATTCAGGTGCAAAAGTTTTATGCAGTGCTTTCTGTATTACGCTTTTAACATAACCATCCTTATCTGCTTTTTTACTCTGAGTATCGAAACCTATGCCCTGTCCAAAGTCTTTAAGCTGGCGGGAACCGATATTACTGGTCATAATGACTATAGTATTCCTGAAGTCAACCCTTCTACCCAGGCTATCGGTCAGCTGGCCTTCATCGAGCAGTTGAAGCAAAATATGGAATATATCGGGATGTGCTTTTTCTATCTCATCGAGCAGGACTACAGAATAAGGTTTGCGTCTGACTTTTTCAGTTAGCTGTCCGCCTTCTTCATAGCCCACGTATCCGGGAGGTGCACCTACTAGGCGTGATACGGCAAATTTTTCCATATATTCACTCATATCAACCCTTATAAGGTTATCGGCACTGTCAAACAGGAATTTCGCCAGCACTTTGGCAAGGTGTGTTTTACCCACGCCTGTTGGACCGAGGAAGATGAATGTACCTATTGGCTTATTCGGATCTTTAAGACCGGCTCTGTTACGCTGAATGGCTCTTACAACTTTTTTAATTGCCTCTTCCTGGCCTATCAGGCTCTCTTTGAGTTCATCTGCCATCTTGAGCAGGCGTGTGCCTTCTGTCTGTGCAATCCGCTGCACTGGGACACCTGTCATCATAGCCACCACTTCTGCAACTTTTTCATCATCAACGGTCTCCCTGTTCTGTGAAAGATCTGATTCCCATTTCTTTTTTTCCGCCTCTATCATATCCTGTAGTTCTTTCTCTTTATCCCTGAAGCTTGCAGCCCTCTCAAAATTCTGGTTTTTAACGGCATTCATCTTATCTTTCCTGGCGTCATCCAGTTCTTCCTCAAGCTTAAGTATTCTTTCAGGCACGACGATATTGGAGATATGGACCCTTGAACCTGACTCATCCAGGGCATCAATAGCCTTATCCGGCAGGTGTCGATCGGTGATATACCTGTTTGTCAGTTTAACGCATGCTTCTATGGCCTTATCAGTATAAAGCACATTATGATGATCTTCATACCTGTCTTTAATATTATTCAGGATATTAATTGTTTCTTCAATGGTGGTAGGTTCGACCATTATTTTCTGGAAGCGCCTTTCCAGGGCACCATCTTTTTCAATATGTTGCCTGTATTCATCCAGTGTGGTGGCGCCTATGCACTGTATTTCTCCTCTGGCAAGTGCGGGTTTTAGCATGTTTGCCGCATCGAGTGATCCCGCTGCCCCTCCGGCACCTACGATAGTATGTATCTCATCAATAAAAAGTATGATATTATCGTTCTTAACCAGTTCATTGAGAATGGCTTTCATTCTTTCTTCAAATTGTCCGCGATATTTGGTTCCTGCCACGATGGATGCCATATCCAGGGTTACCACCCTTTTACCAAACAGAACTCTTGATACTTTCTTCTGTACAATCCTAAGTGCCAGTCCTTCAGCAATGGCAGATTTTCCCACGCCGGGTTCACCTATCAGCACCGGATTGTTCTTTTTGCGCCTTGACAGTATCTGTGCCAGTCTTTCTATCTCTCTTCCCCTGCCTACGACAGGATCAAGCCTGTTTTCTTCGGCAGCCTTGGTAAGATCAATGCCAAAATTATCCAGTACTGGTGTATCGGATGAAGATTTTGTTGAATGTGGTGAAGCACCCTGCTGGCCTTTACCCTGGTCGCCGCGGGAAAAACCAGTATCCTCATCTTCATCTTCCCTGGGAAAGTCAGCCCGGGGAAGCGGATTTTCAGCCTCAGCTACCTGCCTTACCGTCTGGTAGTCCACGTTGAGCTCCGACAGGAATCTTGTTACAAAGGAATTTTCCTCCTTGAGTATAGCAAGGAGAAGATGTTCGGTATCTATAATATCACTCTTAAGAGCCTTTGCCTCAAGATGAACAAGTTTTAAGATCCTCTCTGTGCTTTTCAGCAGAGGCAATATATCGTTATCAGAGATCTTTATTGGATTATCAACCCTTATGCTTCTTTCGAGCGATCCTTTCAGCATACTGAGGTCAACACCCTGGTTAACAAGAATATCTACTGCAAGGCCTTCTCCTTCCCGTAAAATTCCAAGTAAAATATGCTCGGGACTGATATGACTGTTACCAAGCCTTATTGCTTCTTCCTTGCTGTAGGTAAGAACATCTTTAACTTTTTGTGAAAATCTTGAATCCATAAAATTCTTCCCTCATCTGTATTATTTAACGACCTCAAGCATATATTAATTGTTAAAACGGTAAAAAATAAAGCTTAAGAATCTCATATTCACTAATTCTATTATTTAAAACACCTGCTTTGAGTTTTGCTTTAAGGTCATAATGTCATATATCATCAACAAAAGTACATAAAAAACCTAAATCTATCTACTTTTCAGGCAATATAGGACAATGCAAATAGCA
>CAZNYS010000113.1:0-6533 GCA_964577305.1 uncultured Rikenellaceae bacterium | reverse complement strand
AGGGCTTGCCTGAAGAGCGCATCGAAGGGCTGATCCTATTGAGCAATATACCAGCTGTACAACTTCCTCACCCCTTCGTCCAGCGATGTCTTGTGCTTCCAGCCCAGCTTGTGCAGTAGCGATACGTCGATCAGTTTCCTGGGTGTTCCGTCAGGTTTGTCGGGATTGAAGACAAGGTTACCTTTGAAACCGATTGTATCCTTTATAAGCATGGCCAGGTCTTTTATGCTTATATCCGTACCTGTGCCTATATTAATATGTGTGTTCCTTATTTCGTCTTTCAGACCTTTTTCTTTAGTAATATCTTTAAAATCAATATTCTCCATAACGTAGATACATGCATCTGCCATATCTTCTATCCAAAGAAACTCCCTCATGGGCTTGCCCGACCCCCAGATCTCAACGGAGACTGTGCTCCCCGACCGGGTAATGCCATAGTCTTCCAGTGCACGGATAAGTTTCTTCGGATCATTGATATCGCTTAAGCTGGAATCCGGCCGGACTGCAAAATCTTTCAGCAGAGCGTCTGTATTATTTTCTTCAATACATTTAGCCAGGTATATCTTTCGCAGTAAAGCGGGCAATACATGTGAATTGAGCAAGTTGAAATTATCGCCGGGACCGTACAGGTTGGTGGGCATAACCGAAAGGAAATTAGTCCCATATTGCAGGTTGAAGCTTTCACACAACTTTATGCCTGCAATCTTGGCAATTGCATAAGGCTCGTTGGAGTATTCAAGCGGTGATGTGAGCAGTGCATCTTCAGGCATAGGTTGTGGTGCTTCCCTTGGATAGATGCAGGTGCTGCCGAGGAAAAGCAACTTTTTAACATTATTCCTGTAAGCAGCTTGAATGATATTGCTCTCTATCATCAGGTTGTCATATATGAAATCGGCCCGGTACTTATTATTTGCATAAATACCTCCCACTTTTGCTGCGGCCAACAAAACATAATCCGGCTTTTCTTTTTCAACAAACCGGTTGACCTCAGGCTGCGATCGCAGGTCAAATTCAGAAATGTCCCTGTATACAAGGTTGTCATATCCTCTGGTTTTTAGTCCCCTGGTGAGTGCAGATCCAACAAGACCCGTATGTCCAGCTATATATATTTTATCCTCTTTTTTCATATATTTTCTTTTACTCAAAATAATTCAAAGTTTTATGTCCGCCATTACGCAGGTAAATATCCTTTTTCATCAGTAGTATATCCGAGGCCATCATATCGGTGATCAGGCCATCAAGGTCATATTCAGGTATCCAGCCAAGCTTCTCCCTTGCCTTGGTGGCATCACCTATGAGCAGGTCAACCTCGGTAGGCCTGAAGTATTTCGGATCAACTTCAAGAAATATATTATCGCCTTTTTCAATTCGCTTTTTCAGGGGATCAATAAATTCATCTCCAACCTGTTTCCCAAAAATGTTTTCATCAATATCAGTGATCACTCCTTTTTCCTTTTCTCCTTCCCCTTTGAATTCAACATGCAGTCCTATCTCCCTGCATGATTTCTCAACCATCTGCCTTATAGTTGTGGTAATTCCGGTAGCTATGACATAATCATCCGGCTCATCCTGCTGTAATATCATATACATGGCCCTGATATAGTCCTTTGCATGTCCCCAGTCTCTTTGTGCTGAAAGATTACCAAGGTAAAATCTGTCCTGCATTCCAAGTGCTATCCTTGAAACAGCCCTTGTTATCTTTCTTGTGACAAATGTCTCTCCCCTGATAGGTGATTCGTGATTGAATAAAATACCATTGCTTGCATGCATCCCATAAGCCTCGCGGTAATTCACCGTTATCCAGTAAGCATACAGCTTGGCCACGCCGTAAGGTGACCGCGGATAAAAAGGTGTTTTTTCTGTCTGTGGCACTTCCTGTGCCAGTCCGTATAATTCGGATGTTGATGCCTGGTATATTTTTGACTTTTCAACCAGTCCCAGTAATCTTACTGCTTCAAGTATACGCAGCGTTCCCAGTCCGTCGGAATTCCCGGTATACTCTGGTGTATCAAAACTGACTTTTACATGGCTCATGGCAGCCAGGTTATAGATCTCATCCGGCTGTACTTCCTGGATAATGCGTGTAAGGTTCATTGAATCGGTAAGATCTCCGTAATGAAGTATGAAATTACGGTTTTCGACATGCGGGTCCTGGTAGATATGATCTATGCGGTTAGTATTAAACAGTGATGCCCTTCTTTTTATTCCATGGACGATATATCCTTTCTTTAACAGGTATTCAGCCAGGTAAGCTCCGTCCTGGCCGGTGACTCCCGTGATTAATGCTACTTTTGACATAAGAATATTGTTGATGATTATCAAAGGTAGTTAAAAAAGTTGTTTGCGTTATTGGAAATTTACGAACGTCGGGAGACGTGAGACGAACGACAAACGACTAAAGACTAACGGTAAATACAGCGATGAGATATGAGCGGTGAGAAAAAGCAGGGAGCAGGGGGCATGGAGCAGGGGAGTAAACTATGTTTCAAAATATACTTGTATTAATTAATGATCAAGGATAATGCTCATAGGATACATTAATAGATGTAAATTAAATTTAAATGGTTGAAGTGATTTAGTAATATATAATCCATCTGCTCGAGCGACTGCTGCCATACGGCGTGAGCCGGATCAGTTGCGAGGGAAGTATGACCTAGCAATTGGGCCTTTTATGCCAGACCAATACTTTCTGGCATAAAAGGCCGGCAGCAGGAGAGACATAATTCTAAGGAAAAAGTACAAAGTAAAAAGTTGGAGCGAAGACATGCTTTAGCTGGCTGAGCGGAAACCCCGGCTGAACGCAGTGAACGCCGGGGGAAAAAAATAGGCTAAGGAAAAGACAACCGAGCCCCGAGTCCCTGGGCGAAGTCTGAAGCTCGGATAACAAAGGTGGAAGCGAGCCTGGTAATGCTTTATTATCGTAATAATTAATTTATTTAATATCTTTGTTGTTAACAGATAAGGTAAATGGAGAACAATAAGAAAATTACTGACATAATTAAAACAACTGCAAGAAAATACATCCATGATGCAGAAGTGTTATTATTTGGATCGAGGGCAAGGAAGAATGCATCTCCAGATAGTGATTTCGATATTTTGATCGTTACAAATCTTAAACTTTCTCCAAAAGAAAAATTGCCATTAAAATCAAAAATCAGAAAGGAATTATTATTGTCCGGAATAAGATCCGATATCCTTATTCAAAATAAAAATGAAATTGAAAAAAAGAAACATCTCCCAGGGCATATTATCAGGAATATTATTAATGATGCTATTCTTTTATGAATCCAACAAAACTTGAATATATTAAAAGTTGGTTATTCAGGGCAAATGAAGACATTTCCGTAATAAACAGTCTGATAAATGCAGGTGTTGAATTCTACACAAGTACAATCAGTTTTCATGTACAACAAGCTTCTGAAAAATTCCTGAAAGCTTTTCTTGTATAACACGGAATCAATTTCCCAAATACCCATGATATAGATTATTTGATACATCAGTATCAGAGTATCGATAAAAAAGCCTTTGATATAGACGTAAAAAGTATAACTGATTTTGGTGTTTCAATAAGATATCCTGATGATTTTTATATCCCCAGTGTAAAAGAAGCTCTTGAATATCGGGATATAGCAGTTGAAATAAAGAGAGTTGTAGAATCCTTCCTTAAGGAAATAAGATAAGTAATCTTAAACCTAAAGAATAATTCTGAAATCCTTGCTTTACTATAATCATGCTTAATTTCTATTGGTCAGAACTAACTCCAACAGCCAAGTCAACATTTTGAGAATAGAATACAAAATCAATTATCTAGCCAGCGACTGCTGCGGCCCAGCGAAGTTCGCCTCTGCCCAACCTTCGCTAAGCTACGGTTGGCAGAGCAAGGCTATGGCGAACACAGCTGGATTGTTTGCGAAGGAGGAACGACTGAGCAATTGGGGCTTTTATGCCAGATCAATGCCCTTTGATGTAATGATACTGAAGCCATCTGGAGAAGAAGACATCATCAAGAATCCATTCTTTGTTGTATTTTACTATCATGCCTTTTTCAGAAAGCGACTTAACAGAGGTTGCAACTGAGCTTGCACCAGTAAGGTTATATTTCTTGATAAACTCACCGGAATATAATTGTGATACAGCATCCTCAACGGCTATTGCCTGAAGCAACCTGTATTGATGAGGAGGAAGGAGGGACCGGTAATTGTCGTACAACGGTTCAAATGATGTCAGAATCCGGTCAAAAATACTGCTTAATAAGGTGTCATCAATATACTCAGAACCGCTTTCATATACCAGATTGCAGACATATTGGACATAATAAGTATGTAAACGCGTCCATTGAAAAAGCCTGTTAATTACCTCATCATCTGTTTTAATCCGGTTCTTCCCCAGAGTCCTCAGAATAAAATTCCGGTATTCAGATTCGTTTATTTTATCCAGATACATTAATTCTGCACTCTGATAAAATGGTCTGGCTGAATCAGAGAACATTCGTTCAAGCATATGCTTACTGCTTCCAGAAAAAATACAAGGCACGGAAGGATATGATTGAAGCACAGTTCTAAGCAGATGTTCAATATTTTCCTCCGGGTACTTGCTTATCTGCTGAAACTCATCCAGCATGAAAACCAGATCCTGTCTTATTTCAGAAATATATTTCATAATGTGTTCAATTCCATATTGAATATCAGAAACAGATTCTGTTTTCACTTCCAGCACAGGCTGTCCGGTCAATGGATCATAACTCAATTTGGGACGTAACCTCCCAAGCAGTGAAAGTACTTTTTCAGTAAAATTTTTTTCATTATTTCGCTTATTCAGCAAGGCGGTTGAAATACTGTTCAGCATATCGTTCGCATCCATGCTCGGGAGCAGATCAACATATATAACAGCCTGGCTGTTCCCTTCACTTCCGGCTTCAAGTATATGTTTTACATGCTTTAACAAGCCTGTTTTACCCATTCGCCTCATTGATATGAGAGTAATATTCCTTTTTGAAGATATTGCTTTCAATAACCTTTCTGTTTCTTCGACTCTGTCACAAAAATATTCCGGGCCCAGATATCCTCCCGTAATAAAAGGATTTGAAATTCTTTTCTTCATGATCATCCGGTATTACGTTTTTAGCGTTACGTAAATTACGTAATATATTTGAATTTTCAAAAACAAATACAGTCGGGAAATAAATCAAAGACAAAAGACAAAAGGGAAATTAAAGGCTGAGGCTAAGGAAAGTAGCCGAGGGGTTTCAATGTGCTTACTGCTAAATGATTAAGGACAGAGGACAAAGTAGCCTTTAAAGGTTGAAGAGTTGAAGTCGTTTAAGTGGTTTATCAATAGCTATTCATATTTCACAATGGTAATAATACAATATCCAGCTACCCTAGCGACTGCTACGAGAAGGCAAAGCCTTCTTCGTTGCGAAGGAGGAACGACTGAGCAACACGGGATTTGCTGACAGACCAAAGTTCTCTGGCAGCAAAGACCCGCCTTCGCCCAACCTCCGTAAAGCTACGGTTGGCAAAGCAAGGCTTCGGCGGACAGGCAGGAGCGGCAAATCTAAGGAAAAAGTAAAAAGAAGGCCGAGCGTTAAGAACCGAACACATTGAGCTCATGAGCATAGCGAATAATTTGCCCGGTGGGCAGATTTAGCGAGGAGCCAGATAGAGCAGAGGTTATAAATAGGCTAAGGAAAGCAGCCAGCGATTATAAATATACTTACTACTAAATAAATGAGGTCAAGTAGACCGGGGGTCAAAGATTTTGGTTTTAGTTCGAAAATCATCCTGTTTCACAGTTGTAATACATCCTTAAACCTGTTATTTGAAGCCCTTCGCTCTGTGCGCTCACGGCGCACGTTAATCCTTCAGGCAGCGGACTGAATAACCGTGATACTTTCTGGCGGAACCGTTAGTTGCAGATGCATTGTCGTGAGAAAGGATGCGTGATTTTCCAAAATCCGGATTTGAGACCCACTCGGAGGAGCTCCAATAATCTCCCTCCTGACCCAATCCGATAAAACTACCCAGGTAGCGATAACCACCGGGGAGTGCGGCAAAGCCATAGTCATCAGTTGCATCTGTATTGGGACTCTCCCAGTGCGCTGTACCGGCTTCTTTCAATTTTCCTCCCGCAATGGATAAGCCACCAAGGAAATCCACTAATGCAGTAAAGTCATTATCATCAGGAACATGCCATCCTACAGGACATAAATTGTCTGCTGCAGCAGCATACCAGTTATATAATGCTCCGTATGGAACGGCATAGGTTGCTGAATCGTTATCATACCAGTCATAGGCAGGAGTTTCCAGAGAAGACCATCCTGTTCCGACATGGGATATATATGTTCCATCATTAAGTTTTGTTGTTCTGAGGTTCTCTACCATCCATACCTGGGATCCTATTGTTACAGTATTATAAATATTACCATCTGCATCAAGTACCTGACCTAGAGCCAATGTTGTAAAACTGACGTTATCCCCATAAGCGGTGCCAGCACTGTTTGTAGCATAGGCTCGTACATAATATGTAGTTTC
>CAZNYS010000112.1:0-6575 GCA_964577305.1 uncultured Rikenellaceae bacterium | reverse complement strand
CTCATCGCTTGTCCTTCCCGTTAATCTTTAGTCTTTTATTTTAGCCTTTTCCCTATTTAAATAATTTTAAGTAATTATCAAATACATACATTCTACCTCTCTTACCACCGGTTACCTCTTTTAATATATCCATTTTCTCTAAATCAGAGATCAATTTATATGAAGACGGCATTGATATATCAGCAACCTTACAGACCTTTTCTGCATCTATCATCGGTCGTTGGTATAAATGATCAATAACCTTTCTTGCCTTTATCGCTCTACTGCCTAATCCTTGTATCTCTGAATCAGTTTTTTTCTGTAATTGTAAAATATCATCAAATGTCTTTATTCCGCTTTTTGCCGTTTCGACGATACCAACAAGAAAAAACTTAAACCACTGAGACAGGTCACTTTTTTCTCTTACCACCATTAAATTATCATAATACAATCCTCTGTTCTTTTCAAAAAAATGTGATAAATACAAAATCGGTTTTTGTAAAATCCCTTTGCTGACTAAATATAGAGGGATTAGTAATCTTCCGATTCTACCGTTTCCGTCCGCAAAAGGGTGGATGGTTTCAAATTGATAATGTACAAGTCCGATTCTTAATAACTCAGGGAAAAATATCTTATCGTTATGGAGAAATTTTTCCATATCACTCATCAATTCGGGAACATAAGAATGAACCGGGGGAATAAAAGTAGCATCGTTTATCGTTGCTCCTCCAACCCAGTTTTGGCTTGTCCGAAATTCTCCTGGTTGTTTTTTCTCTCCACGTACTCCTTGTAAAAGTACCCGATGGGTTTCTTTAATTAATATTGATGATAATGGTAGTTCTTTTAATTCATTAATAGCCCATTCCATCGCTCTAATGTAATTTTGAACTTCTTCCCAATCATCTCTTTTATCAAAAGGGATATCTTCCTTATCTAGGATGGCTTCATCCATGTTTGTCTGAGTTCCCTCAATTTTGCTGCTTTGAGTCGCTTCTTTTATAACGTGCATGCTTATAAATAAGTCAATATTGGGAATATACCTGGAATACATATCCAGTCTGCCCATCTCTCTGTCAGCCCGACTCAGTAATTGCATGACCTCCATATCATCAACATACAACTGTTTGTTTATTAAGGATGGTTGGAAACTTTTATAATACCCCTGATTAATATAGTTACCCGATTTGTAATTTTTCATGTAAAAATTTTAAACAAAGATAGGTTTTATTTAAGTTTTCAACAAATATCTTAAATAAGTGTTCCTGTTATTTAAATTTTCAGCCATATTTTTAACAAACTCAACAGCCCTTCGACGCGCTCTTCATTTTAATTCCGGGTTCACTCAGAATCCTTGGGCAAGTACATTAATTTATACAGCAGTAAGCATATTGAAAATCCTTGGTTGCACTCCTTGCTCCCTGCTCTTTCTCATCGCTCACAGTGTCCTCCGTAGCCCGAGGAATCGAGGGCGTAGGAGGATCTCTCATAACTCATCGCTGTTAATAGGGGACCTTTGGCCTCTGCATTTAATCATTTAGTAGTAAGTTTATTGAAACCACTCGGTTGCCGACTCATCACTCATCGCTTGTCCTGAGCGAGCCCGCAGGACGAGCCTGTCCTGAGCCTGTCGAAGGGTCGAAGGGCTCATCTCTTGTTTGTTTTCTGGTGCCGCACAAGGGGACTGTGGAATTCACGCTTAACCCCGGGCTATTTCTGTTCACCCCCTCCGACTTCGCCTTCGATTTCTCGTGCTATGTAGGACAAAGTCAAGGGGTATAGAGTTATTTGGATGGCAATTAGTAGATCAGCTTGCTTTTAACAATGGGGCATATTACCTCAGTTTAAGTAAGGTACGATTCAAGCTTGCTTACTAATTCAATGTGTTTTTCAGGATTAGATTTTATCAAATGTTGAATATTATGTAGTTTCCATTGGACAGCTGGCATATCCTTAAGTCCTTCAACTGGAAACAAGTTCCAGTCCGGATTCCCTCGTTTAAAACTCAGCAAAAAAGAACGATCATTTTCGGACAGACTAGATTTTACTGTATGGACAAGTTTTTTACGAGTAGCTTCGAAGTCTTCATATGTAAATGTAATGTCAGACATTCCCTGAAACTGGTTAGCAAATACAGACCGCTGGTCCAGCAGATGAGGCTGCAAAACCTCATACATTGTTCGCATATGGCTTACAAGTGCTTGAATCAAACCATTTTTTATATTTTCATTGTAACCAGATTCCTGAAATAACAAATACATATCAAAAAGATCCCTGGGATGTTGCCTGTCAAGTGCTGCACATATTTTACCCCCGTATAGTTCTGCATAGGAAACCACCTGGATTGCAGCAAACTTCTTAAACCTTTCCTGTACTGTATCATTGACCTGAAGCAATTTCACTGGATGAAGATGACCCCGTGTAATCGTGTTTACTTCGATTTTTATTTGAGCATTTTTAAACTGGACCAACAATTTGACATCATTTCCTTCAATGGTATGATTGTTAACGGTAGTCCCCTGGATTGATTTTGTTATCAATTCCCTGATTCTTCCAAGTGAACCAGAAATATTGGATAGAGCAGTTTCCCTGTTATCAGTTGGCAGATATGTGAGGTCAATATCGACAGATAACCGGGGCATGTTCCGCAAGAAAAGATTTATGGCCGTTCCACCTTTCAAAGCAAGAGTTTTTTCAGTTGCTATGTGAGGAATCACCTGCAGAATTAGATCGGCCTGGTTAATATAAGGTTGAGTGATCATTATTCAGTGAATTCCTTTGGTATGGATATCCTGTATACAGATATGTAAACACCTCCTTTTACAATAACCCTGTCGCCGGTTCCCAACTCTATCCTGGTTTGGTCAACAAAGTCCAACCACTTATGATTAGCTTTAGATGCCATAAATAAAAACAGACGTTTTACTTTAATGGAGGTGCAATTTTCGAGTAATTCCTGCAGGATTTTTGGACGAAGATTTGCAAGACCTTCAAGTATCTGATAACATTCCACCATATCAAATCGATTTGGGGTAAGATACAAACATTCCAGTATTGCACGTTCAGGGGATGATATTCGCAGTTTCATACCATCCCGGGAATAGTCAAACAATGCAAGGTCTGCAGGGAGAAATTTTGTTTTTACATGTATTATCTTGTCGCCCCATTCCTGGTCTAAAAACCACTTTGGCAGTTTAACATATTGAGGTGAAAAAAGATAAATAGATTCCTTCTCCATTCGGATATAGTGGGATAGTCCCTGAAGTGATATGGATATCAAACCACCAACATGTACGGGCAATTCGGTTTGTCTTTGTATTGAGTTCAAAGCTCCTGTCCATTGCACATTTTCATTCGGTCGTTTGAATGCTCCAACTCCATAAGATTCAAGCCAGCCGCTTTTAACATAATATTTTTGCAATTCCCGTGAGAAACCATTCTTCTCCAACCATGATGCAAGAAGTACTGTTCCTGGTACGTGGTAGGACAGGAGATTCATTAATTTTTTATCAGATTTGGTAGTCATACTACCAAAAATAGAACATTTTTAATGAATATCAAATTTTATAACACTATTTATCATTAATATATTTAAAATATGGGTAGTAATACTACCAATGTTGATAAATATATACTGATGGATTTTACCTGAAGCGGGAGTGCTACTAAATTGCACATACCAAGTTTGTAGACGCAAAGCTCCGTCCGCCGCAGGCATGCCGAAGGTGGTGGCAAAGGCAAACTTCGCTGTATTGCATCAGTCGCTGTGAAGCTGGATGAATAGGTTCTGAGGTGTAAGTTTTGCAGCTCTACATAATTATCTGGCAGTAAGATTCAACTTGAACTTAAGATTTTAGTTACAGAACGCATCAGCCCTTCGACTGATAGCGGTACATTGGTCAGGTTATTCCTGGGGTTTATCTATTACTCTGCATTTGCTATTATACAAATTTCGCTCAGGGACCTTTGGCTGGCACATTAAATAATCTAAGATCTCAATATATTGATACTCGTAGTCTGCTTTCCTTTTTCCTTCATACTTTTTACTTTTTCCCCCGGCGTTCGGTTTTTAACGCTCGGCCCTCTTTGTACTTTTTTCTTTTTCCTTGAACATAGGTTCCTACCTCGTATGTTGTAGCTCCACTAATCGGTGCAGAGGTAGTAGATCAATGTCAGGGGATAGTACTATTCCGGGAAAGTTATTATTTATATCAATGGTAAACATATAGATTGACATTAAAAGCATAAAAGTAAATTAATAAGTTTACATTATATTTGTATATGTCAACTAATACATTTACATTTGTGACAGTATTTAATTACAAAAATTAGCAAGCATGCGGAATCAGAGGCAACTTTTAATAGAGCAACTTGATCGCAAACTGAAGCCCTTTTCGGTTTCGGAGTCAGTTATTGTTCCCGATAAGGGTTGGATTAATACCATAAGAACAACCTTAAACATGACACTTGAACAGTTAGGTAAAAAACTTAATATAACCAAACAGGGTGTCAAAAGAATAGAAGACAGTGAAGCTGCCGGGACTATAACAATAAACTCCCTTAAAGCTGTTGGCAATGCCCTTGAGATGAAACTTGTATATGGATTCACGCCAATTGACGGATCTGTTGATTCTCTTCTTGATCGTAAATCAAGGATTCTTGCGGAAAAGATCATTCTCAGAACCAATCATAATATGATGCTTGAAAATCAGGCAATAGGTGAATATGGTCTAAGAAAGGCTATTGATGACCTCTCACAAGAGATACGAATTGAACTAAAGAAAGCTATATGGGACTAGATTTAAAATACGTATATGGTCAGACGCCACTTAGCGAAGAAGAGAAGGATGGCAGGCACTCCAGGATTATGGCTGATATTATCATTGAGTCGATATTTGGGAAAGAAGTATTTACCTGGAATAATTCAAATCTTGTTAAACCAGATAATGCCCGTAAAGAATATTTAGATTCAATAAAGAAAGCCGATAATGGAATAATTAAACCCTTAATTGAATTTGCCCGATCCTGATATTCTTACTACTCACTTCTTAATGTGTCCTCTGTAGCTTAAATCCTTGATGTTTTTATAATTAACTGGTAGTAAGCTCAATGAAACCAATTGGGTACTTCACTTTTGTCTTTTGCCTTTCGTCGGCCCCGTTCGTCTCTTGCCCTGAGCTTGGTCGAAGGGTTCGTCGTTAGTCGCTTAGAAATAAATCTTCCGCAGGGCCACGGTCTTTGGTTCGAGTTAATTCGAACCTAAAAGGAAGTCAAGAAAATTTTCTCTGTCTATAACCTTAAATTCAGCTTCACTATATGTTTCAGTCCATAATCCGGGAGCTTTAATATTTTTTGCCTGCAGTTTGAATTCATAACCATACAGTTTCCCATCCCTTTCTTCCACCATATCAATTTCCTTCTGGTCATACGTTCTCCAGAAAAAGTTATTTGCATGGATCATAAGGTATTCCTGTGTTTTCAATCGTTCCGTGAACAGGAAGTTTTCCCATAGCATTCCTGCGTCATTTCTCATTTTCAGAGGATTAAAATTATTTATTATGGCATTTCTTACTCCGTTATCCCAGAAATAGTACCTATGAGTCTTACTGATCTCTTTCCTCAGGTTACGTGAAAAACCCTGTACCTTTTTTATTATAAATACCTTTTCGAGCAGGTCAAGATATCTTTCAACTGTTTGCTTGGCCAGTCCAAGCTGGTTGCTTAATTCATTCAGCGAGACTTCCATCCCTATCTGGAATGCGAGCAATCTCAGGAGGTCAAAAAGTTTGGACGCGTTTCTTATATTTTCCATTTCCAGGATATCTTTCAGGAGATAAGAATTACGAAGATTAAGAAGATATTTTATCCTGTTATCATTATTATCTGCAGTAAGAGTCTCCGGGTAGCTTCCAAAGACCAGGAGGTTATCAATCCTGCGCAACACTTCCATCCTGCCCATATGGTTCACAAGTTCCAGGATTGAAAGAGGAAACAAAAGATGCACATTTTGCCTGCCGGTAAGAGGTTCACCAAGCTTCCCCGACAACTGGAACGAAGAAGAACCTGTAAGAATTATGGTAATCCCGGGTGAATGATCAATCATAAGTTTTATTGCTTCCCCGATATTATTGATTTTCTGAGCCTCATCAATAAAGACCAGTTTATAACCACCGAGTGCACTCTGTATGACTGATAGCCTCTGGGAATTTAATATCTCCTGGAGATCAAGATCATTTCCATCACCTCTGAATACATCTTTACCCGTTTTAATAACCCTGTTTACCAGGCTGGTTTTTCCAACCTGCCTTGAGCCATGAAGAACAAGAACCTTATCTTCTTGAAGAATCCTGTCAAATTTATCCTCGTAATATCTCCTGATCCATTCCATAATACATTCAATAGACAATAAAATAGCAAGTAAACTTAACAAATTAATATAAATATAGCAAGTATATATGCTAAATTATATAAATTATAGCAAGTTTCACAACTCAAAGCCTTGTGGCGCTACAATTCCTGCCTTAAGTAAACCTAACTTCCACATGGTTGTTCGGTTTTTTTGAATGAATTTAGAGGTGGAATTACCGCAGGGCCCCGGT
>CAZNYS010000111.1:0-6754 GCA_964577305.1 uncultured Rikenellaceae bacterium | reverse complement strand
GCATTAATCTCCCTGTTTAACAATTTAACAATTCAACGATTCAACAATATTTATTAAAATGATTAATTTTAGGCTGCAAAAAATTATTAAAACAAGAACAAAATGAAAAGGGCAATAAGGTTTTCGACTTATATCATAATCTCAATTATGTTATTGAGTCTCAGCGCCTGTGAGAAGGACCGTGTAACGCTGTTAACTGATGGGGTATGGAAATTTGAAAATATCACTACAAATAGTTCAGATGATGCAATAAAGGTTATTGTTGCGGGCCTGAAAGCAATATATACTGATGGCACCATGGAGTTTTTCAGTGATGGTACATATATTAAAGAGTTCCCTCTTATTGATGATGAGACAGGTAGCTGGGAGTTAATTGGAGAAACACAACTGGTATTCTCTCCTGACGCAGGCGGCGTGCAAACTGCATCTATTGACAAAATCAGTAAGAAAGAGCTGGTTTATATTGAAACATATCTTGATCCCGATCAAAACCCATTCAATACAACAACCACCTGGGTAAAATAATTAGTCAACCGGTCCGCCGCTGGAATGATCACTTATTATCTTCCACCTGCCATTTATCTTCTGCCATATCAGTGTATAATAGCCATTGTGGTCGCCTATGCTGCGTGTAAGATAAAATTTACCTATCATAACTGCTGTCCTGGTGTCAATTTTATATAATTTCAGTACTTCAAAATCCAGTTTCCCCATAGCATCAAGGTTGGGATAACCTTTCATATATCTTTCCATGGTGGCTTCATAACCATAAGTGGGCCCGGATGCACCCACAAAAGCAATATCATCCGATTGATTGTATCCTTTCATGAATTCTTCCAGGTCACCTTCATTCCATGCATCCCTGGTTGCCATAAAGGTGCTTATTATTTCATCCCTGTCGGCCTGGCTCAGTTCTGTGTCAGATGTTATGATGATTTCCTTGTCGACTTCTTTATTTTTACAGGAAGCGAAAGTGAATAGAATTATTAGAATACTGATAATTGTTGTTCTCATATTAATTGGTTTTAATTATAATTCTGTGGCTGTCAATTTATCAAATATTTTCTTTTTTCCTGAAAGAAGTAGGTATAAAGGTAAAATTTTTCACCCCAAATTTTCTTGCCAGCAACTCAAGTCCTATTAAGGAGATTCCTCCACCAGGCAGGATAGATACAGAGGCAAAAACGGAAATTCTGCCAATATCTTTCAGCTGCTCAATTGCTGCTTTTACTTCTTCCCTGGTTGGAGGTTCATTCCTTTCTTTCAGTTTCAGTTTTTTTTCAAGCATCCTGAAAAATAACTGTGCCATTTCGCGTGTTTCCCTTGCTTCCTGTCCAAAACCGGCCATAATTTTTTCAATCAGGTTTTTGCGGGTAATGGCATAAGCCTGTGATTTAACCTGGTAACGGTAACGTATTTTATGGCGTAGTCTGTCGAACATGGAATCATTAAGTACAAAGTCAGCAAATAACATCCCCCTGTCCCGACACCATGGTCGGGGTTTCCCCGTTGGCTTCGCCGAGCTCATCCCGAATTCTCGGGATTCGGTTCAAAGGGGGATCATATAAGGTCGCAGGCGTCGGGGGGCATCCAGTGTGCATCCTTGCCTTCCCATTTAACATTGCATCCAATGGGATTTGTAACGGGCTGAGAAATCTCCCTGCCCGATATAAGTTCCTCAATTGCTTTCTCGAGTTCATTGGTTTTGGCCCATGATGTGTTTTTCGGGTTATCAACAGACCTGCCGGTATAAACAAGCTTCCTGTCTTCGTCAAACACGTAAAAATGCGGTGTTCTCAGGGCACCATATTTAAAAGCATTTTCCTGGGTATCATCATAAAGATATAACCATGGGAAGCTATATTTCTTCATCCGTGCAACCATGTGGTCAAAATCATCTTCGGGATATGTATTCGGGCTATTTGAATTAATCGCAACAAATTTTACACCCTCAGGTATGAATTTATTTGCTATTTCCCGTGTATGTTCATCTGATCCCACAACATAAGGACAATGATTACAGGTGAAGAATATCACAAGGTATTTGCTATCATTAAAATCCGAAAGGCTGTAAACATTTCCGTCTGTCGCCTTTAATCTAAAGTCGGGAGCCTTAACTCCAATGTCCAGGGTAAAAGCCATATTATTTTCCTTTTAAATTATTCATTTATAGAAACAAGGTAACATTTATTAATGTTTCAATATATAAACATTTCTGTTCAATTCAACATACCCGACCTGTTCGATTTCTGCCAGGAAAGAGAAATCAGGTTGCACGACAGGATTTAGTACAGGCTGGAGGGTAATAAATGGGATATAAGGAGGCTGGCACCTTAGAGGCACTGAGTCATCAAAAATTATTCGGTAAATTGAGGCTAAGGCTTAGGCTAAGGAAGTTGAATATTTAATTCATTCCCTAAGAATTTTTTCCTAATCTTATTATTTAAATCACTATTGATTTAGCTGTATTTTCTGTTTTATTACCTTACTAAAAAAAGATATTATCTTAGAACTAGATTCTATTACAAGAATCATTAATACAACCAAAAGTACTTCTCTTAGGCAGTATATAATTCTTAGCACTACTCCCCCTCTTAGCCTTAGCCTTAGCCTCAGCCTAATAAAATTAGCCTAATAGAAATTTACAACTGCACCATTATCGGGTCGCCAAGGCCGAGTTTTTTCAATTCAGGCACCTGTGTTTTGGCATCGCCGGCTATCACATAGTACATCCTTGAAGGATCGATATATTTATTTACCAGCTCCTTATGTTGATCTATGGTCAGGTTACGCACAAATTTCTCCTGTTCTTTAATATAATCATGTGGACGATTGTACTGGCTTATATCGCTTAACATACCAATCAGTGAGGCCTGTGTTTCAAAAGCTCTTGCATTGGATTTCAGCAGGGCAGCTTTTGTGAAGTTGATATCTTCCGGGCCAATACCTTCGCGGTATTTTTCCATTTCATCCTTAAAGATCTTAACAGATTCGAAGGTAGCAGTAGTACGAACACTGGAGCTGGCCGAGAAACTGCCTGTGACCGATCCTCCTGAGAATCCTGTCCGTGCCCCGTATGTATATCCTTTTTCTTCCCTCAATATGAGGTTAACAATACCATTAAATGAGCCACCTAGCTTATAGTTAGCAACATCTGCAGGGTAAAAATCAGGATGGCTGCGTGGAATGGCAATATAACCTATCTGAATAACTGATTGCTTGGCTCCCGGGAAATCAATAAAATAAATCTTTGATTCACCGGGGTTATCAGGAATGGTGATATCCGGAAATTCAACTTCCTTTTTCTCCCACCTGGCAGCAAGTGATGACAAGGCAGTTTCTACCCTTTCCTTGTCAATATCGCCTACAACAAGAAACCTTGTTAAAGATGGTGACAGGTAGTTATTGTAGAATGCTTTTAAATCATCAATTGTTATACCAGGTACGGTTTCCTCTGTACCGCTCAGGGGAACTGAAAACACATGATTATCACCGTACATCAGGTTATCAAGTGTACGTGATGCCATAAATCCGGGATTAGCTTTGTTTCGCGGGAATGAGTTTATCACTCTTTCCTTAGCAAGCACAAACTCAGTGCTGTCCCACCTTGGTTCCATCAGCATTTCCTCAACCAGTTCCACAGTTTTCTCAAAATTCCTTGATAAAGTATTAACAGATATAACTATTGCTTCATCCCTTGCCCTGATATTAATGGAAGCGCCAAGCAGGTCAATAGCTTCTTCCAGTTCTTCAGGGGTTTTACTGGCAGTACCTTCATTCATCAACTGTGCCATAAGACTGGCAGTACCGGCTTTACTGAGATCTTCAAGAAGGTGTGACCCGTCTATTTCAAAGGTGTATCTCACCAGTGGCAGTTCATCATGTTTTATTCCCCACATTCTGATCCCATTATCCAGTTCACCCGTCCATATTTCAGGAAGAGTGATTTCGGGATCAGGGCCTATTTCAGGAATTACCGACCTGTCGAAGCTGGTTTCTGTTTTTTCAATCACCTCGTCTTCAGGAATCTGTGACTGATCCACCTCGGTTGCATCAAGTACATTTTCCTCCACAATCCCGGCATCCACCGATCCTTCGGCAATAAGTTCAACCTTGCCTTTTGGCACAAAACTGGTTACCATATATGGTTTCCCCTTGATATACTTTTCATACACTCTCATGATATCATCGATAGTTACAGACTGTATATTTTCCAGGTCTTCTGTTACGAAGCCTGGGTCACCGGCATATTCGTTATACCTTGCCAGCTGGAATGATTTGCCCAGCACTGAACTCATCCCGTTATAGAATTGTGTTTCCAGTCCAGCCTTTATTCTCTCGAGGTCATTTTCAGTTATTCCTTCTTCCTCAAAAAGAGCAAATGCTTCAAAAACAGCATCCTCAACTTCAGCCAGAGAAAAGCCCGGATAAGCATTAACAGAAATGTTAAATTTTCCTGCCAGTTCTGAAGAGTTATTATTTACTCTCGCCCTTGAGGTAAGTTTTTTCTCTTTTACAAGCACTTTGTAAAAGGGAGCTTTTTTCCCGCTGCCAAGTAACTGTCCAAGAAAATCAAGTGCATATGAATCGGGGTGATATTGCTCCACTGTTGGCCACACCATTGTCAGTTCCGGTGTACGTGCGAAATTATCTTCATGGTAGAATTTATTTGTTTCGGATATTGTCACCGGCATTGGTTTCAGGTCAGTAACCTTTTCGCCACCCGGTATATCGCCGAAATACTTATTAACCAATTCCTTAATTTCATCACTATCAAAATCACCGGCAATAGTTAACGTCGCGTTATTAGGCACATAGTATTTATCATGAAATGCCTTTACATCTTCGACGGTGGCGTTAAACAGATCTTCCATCTCTCCAATAACCTGCCATGAATAGGGATGGCCTTCAGGAAACAGGTTTTTGTCGATTACATAGCTGGTATGACCGTAAGGCCTGTTATCATAGCTTTGCCTTTTTTCGTTCTGTACAACATTCTGCTGGTTTGCAAAGGCAGATTGTGTAACAGTATTACTCAGGTAGCCCATCCTGTCGGATTCAGCCCATAAGACCATCTCAAGGGCATTTTTTGGAACAACCTCAAAATATAAGGTACCATCCTTGTTTGTACCCCCGTTCAGTGTCCCCCCTGCACCCTGAATGAGTTTAAAAAACTGGTCCTGGCCAACGTTCTCAGATTGCTGGAACATCATGTGTTCGAACAAATGGGCAAAGCCTGTGCGTCCAGGCTCTTCACGGTTTGAACCAACATGGTACTGTATGGCCACAGCAACAATAGGATCAGACTTGTCCTGGTGAAGGATAACATCCAGTCCGTTATCAAGCTGGTACTTTTCAAAGTCAATTTTTAATTCGCTCTGTTCATCAGGTGAAGAACAGGCTCCAAGGATCAGTGCTATGATCCCCGTAAATACTAGAAGATGTGTTTTCATTATTTTATCAGTTTTGATATTACATTTCAGTCTAACGAAGTTCAAAATTACGAAAAAGAGGTAAATACACTATGCGTATTCATAATATTTTAAGGGGATGTATATTTTGCATAGGTTTGAAATATAATAAATGAAAGTAATTTGCTCGCTATTCTCGCGTAAATAGCCCTGCTTTCAACAATTCAATATTCAAGTACTCCAGATAAAATGATTATTGATAATTTTTGCTAATTTTCGGATTTACACACCAATAAATATCAGACATGCAATTCATACTGATAGCTTATGACGGAACTGACCCCGGTGCCCCTGCCAGGAGGATGAAGGTCAGAGAGGTGCATCTTGAAGGAGCCAGGAAATTGAAAAAGAGTGGTAATCTAATCTGGGGAGGAGCTCTGCTTGACGAAAACCAAAATATGAAAGGATCGGTTGTTGTTTATGAATATGAAAGCAGGGAAGAGCTGGATGATATGCTGCGGGAAGAACCGTATATTACAGGTAATGTATGGCAGAGAATTGATATTCAGATTTTTAAACTGGCAAATATCTGAAAAAGAGCATACAGGGCCGACAATTTTAAGCCTTTTTCATTGGATAATAAAGATAAATACAAACCTGCTGTTAAAAGAAAATACCTTATCCTTATTTCCGGACTGATATGGGTTGCCATCGGGATAATGCTAAACGTGCTGGCTATTACCTGGTTGTCAGAATTTCATTTTGACAGAACATGGTTATATATTGTTACAGGAACAATACTTGCCCTTATTATTCATCATATTGGATTCCTGAAGATAGTCGACAAAAATCTTGGAAGGATAAAATCCCTGGATCCCAAAACCTGTGTATTTGCATTTATGTCATGGAAGAGCTACCTGTTGGTGGTTATTATGGTTGCAATGGGTATTGCACTCCGGCATTCACCTTTACCGCGTAATCTGCTTTCAGTAATATATATTGCCATTGGTCTTGCACTGGTCCTTTCAAGCATAAGGTACCTCAGGGTATTTATGAATTATGAATTGTGAGTTATGAGTTATGAACCGAGCTACAAGAATTGGGGCGAGCTCACGAGTCCCGAATCTTCGATTCGTGGATCCTCGAAAAAGCTGATGCTTTTTCGGGACGGTGATTGTAGCTGGTGGGAGAGAGTAGTTATTAGTTATTAAGTAGAAAGTTAATCTAGAGTTTGTACTTAGTACTAATTTGTCTTAATTTGATTTAAGAATATTGATTAACGAATGTCGATTTATGAAGTAAATCAACATTCTTCATTCGATATTAGTTATTGACTCAGTCGA
>CAZNYS010000110.1:0-6864 GCA_964577305.1 uncultured Rikenellaceae bacterium | reverse complement strand
GAATTCTCGGGGCTCGGTTCCATTATTCCAGTATTCCATTATTCCAAGCATCAGTATTTTTTTATACTTTTATAAGATGAACAAAGAAATCTCTATGGATAAACTCATTTGTGCCAATATTTTTGTTCCCCTCAGGACGGGCCCTTCTCATAAAAGTGAGCAGGGAAGCCAGATTTTATTCGGTGAAAAGTATACTGTACTGGACAGATCGGTAAACTGGATCAGGATCAGGAATGAATTTGACGGATACGAAGGATGGTTGGATGATGACCATCACCTGTACTATGAATCCGGGCAAGATGATTCTTCTCCTGGTATACTTGCTTCCAGGACAGAGTTCACTGATGGCCATGGACATGCCCTTGTTCTTGAAGCAGGATCTGAAATATATAATTTTAACAGAAAGGAAAATTCCTTTACCATAGGAAAAAGTACATTTATTGCATCCGGCAAAGTAATTCTATGCCCGGTAAATGAAACTGTCAGCCAGACGGCTATAAAATTTCTCAACTGCCCTTACCTGTGGGGAGGAAGGACTAGTGGCGGAATGGATTGCTCGGGCCTGACACAGCTGGTCTATAAACTTCACGGATATACTCTGTCCCGTAACAGCTTTAAGCAGGCAGAAATTGGTGAAACCGTTAGTTTCCTTGAGGAAGCAAGAGCCGGTGACCTTCTTTTCTTTGACAATGAAAGAGGAAGCATTACGCATGTCGGCCTCCTGCTGGATAAAGGATATGTAATTCATTGTTCAGGTAAAGTAAGGATTGACAGGATCGATCACCAGGGAATCTATGTTGAAAGTTCAAACAGGTATACCCACAGGCTCAGGACGATAAAGAGAATAGTAGTGAGAGATGAGTTATGAGAGATATGTTGAGACGCGCCATGGCGCGTCTTAAAGAATAAATGAAATGGTTTAAGTGGTTAAACGTAATTATCAATTATGAAAGATGAGTTGCTTCCTATAGTAATAATTATTGCGTTATTGCTCGCGGTATACCTGATTATGAGATTTATTAACAGGAGATTAAGAAACCGGGTTGACAGGTCGAATTATATCAGAAAGAGGAGACTATAACCTGTTTTGTACTTTATCAACAATTTCTTTTTCTTTCTTCTCCGACTGTGCATTCAGATCAGCAGCTTTTGCTTTTATCTCTTGTCCAAATTTCTTATCCGCCAGACCTTCAGTATTCACACATACATTCAGGTATGCGCCCTTGATGCATGAACGGACAGCTAGTGCTCCTACACCTGCATCGGTAACTGAATTCGGATTCCCCTCTTTCACCATCTCCTCTATAAGTTCATAGGCTCCATAAGCAATCTCCATTACCTTAAAAGGTACAAGAATAGCTTTCTTTGTAGCTTCCTCTATAGCTGCTTTTCTCTCTTTCTTCTCCCCTTCACTGCTCTTTGGCATTCCGAAAGCCTTCATAATCATGTTAAAGGCATTGGTATCTTCATCGACAAGCCTCAATAACTCATTCTGTATTAGTTTACCCTTTTCGGCCCATCCTGAAAATTCCTCCCACCTCTCGTCCCAGCCTCTTTTATGGGATGATATATTAGCGACCATTGAGGCCAGAGCAGTACCCAGGGCTCCCATGTAAGCTGACACTGAACCTCCTCCCGGTGCAACTGATTCCGAAGCTGTTTCGTTCATAAATGTTTTAAGGCTGAGAGAAACAAGATTTTTAGTTTTTTTATCTCTTATCCGGTATTCAATTATTTTTTCCTCGGGCCGGAACTTGTTAAGTTCGTCAAATCCCATCGATTTAACAGCTATCTTAATAAGCTCACTGTCAGGAACACCGGTAGACCTTTTCTGCTTTTTCAGAAAATACCTGCCCGCATCCAGCATGGCTGAGAGTGGTATAAGTCCGACAAGCTCAGACCCCGTAACGCGCAAACCTCTTGATTCTGCACTGCGGCATACTGCATCAAAAGCTATATGTACAGGTGTAACAGATATATTAGTAAGGTTCATTGATATCTGTGCTATGCCGTATTCTTCAATATACCATCCTATGGCTTTCACTGCTTTCAGGCTGCCTGGTATCATGACCGGATTTCCTCCTTTCTCTTCGATGATCTTGCCGGTTAATGGATTTCCTTCTCTTTTTACACGGCCCCTTTCCCTTACATCAAAGGCAACGGCGTTTGCTCTTCTTGTCGAAGTGGTATTAAGATTTATATTATAGGCAACGAGGAAATCCCGTGCACCTACAGCTATTGCACCTGCCCTTGCATTGAATACCGCCGGGCCAAAGTCAGGCTTCCACCCAGGATCAGCAAGTTTCTTTTTCAGACCTTCATATTCTCCTGCGCGACAATTGGCAAGATTCCTGCGTTGATCACTATATGCTGCATTCTCATAACAGTATACGGGAATGGATAATTCTGATCCTATCCTCTCTGCAAGCTTTCTGGTATATTTTACCGTTTCATCCATTGATATACCGGTAACAGGGACCAGTGGACAAACATCAGTAGCTCCCATCCGGGGATGTTCACCCCTGTGTTTAGACATATCTATTACTTCAGATGCTGTCTTTACAGCTTTGAAAGCAGCCTCCACCACCTCTTCGGGTGGTCCCACAAAAGTTACTACGGTCCTGTTTGTATCCTTACCCGGATCCACATCAAGCAAACTTATGCCCTCAACAGATTCAATAGAATCAGTGATTTTCTTAATCACAGCCATATCCCTGCCTTCACTGAAATTAGGTACACATTCTATAATTTGTTCTGACATTATTTTATTGTTTAATCGTTGAATTGTTTAATCTTTGATGGCATGGATTAAAGATCCATTTTATCATTTTCTATTTCTATAATAATTCCATTAAGTATCACTGCATCAACCAGTTTACTTCCATAAGCATAAGGCAGAAATTCATACGAAGGTATTTTTTTAGTAATATATACATTTGCAACCTTACCCCGGCAAATAGTACCATGAGTTTCTGAGATACCCATTGCATATGCACCGTTTAATGTTGCTGCATTCAAGGCTTCTTCAGGTAATAACCTTAGTTTGATGCACGCAAGCGACATGATAAATTTCATATCACCTGAAGGTGATGACCCCGGGTTATAGTCTGTTGCAAGGGCAAGTGGCAACCCGTTTTCTATCATTTCCCTTGCAGGCGGATCATCCATACCCAGGAAAAAAGAAGCACCGGGTAAAAGCGTTGGCATGGTTTCACTGTTTTTCAATGCCTTAATTTCCTCTTTGCCTGTAAATTCAAGATGGTCAACAGAAAGAGCTTCATATTTGGTTCCTGCCTGTATACCACCTGAGTATGCCAGTTCATTGGCATGTATTTTTGGGCGCATCCCATGTTCTATTCCCGCAGCCAGAATCCGTTCAGTCTCTTTAACCGTGAAAAAGCCCTTATCACAGAACACATCTACAAAGTCTGCAAGGTTTTCAGCTGCAACTGCAGGTATCATCTCATTAATAACCAGGTCAACATATTTTGACTGATCTGACCTGTACTCTTCAGGAATAGAGTGTGCGCCAAGGAAAGTAGCCCTTACCGTAAGTGGTGTATTCTCCTTAATGCGTTTTATCACTCTCAGCATCTTCAGTTCTGATTCAGTTGTGAGTCCATAACCGCTTTTAATCTCAACAGCACCTGTTCCAAGTGAAATAATTTCATTGATCCTGACCATGGATTGTTCGTATATTTCATCCTCAGGGGTCTTCTGAAGCAATTTGGCGGAATTCAATATTCCTCCTCCCCTTTTTGCTATTTCCTCATACGACAGGCCCCTTATCTTGTCAATATATTCTATCTCCCTGCTGCCGGCATATACTATATGTGTATGAGAATCACAATATGAAGGGAACACAAATCTTCCTGTTGCATCAATTATTTCAGCACCGTTTGTATCACCCGGGCACGTATCCATTTCCCCGAAAGACCCTATAAGGCCATCTTTTATATGTAGCCAGGCATTGCTTATTGTGTGTAAATCAGACATTGCCGGCCCTGATCTATACCTTACTGGTGACTTCTCTATCTGGATAAGTCCTTTAATATTCTTTATGAGAATCTCCATTATATAAGGTTTTTTGAATCGCTAAGTTAATAAATATTTTTTCTTATTTTTGGAGATTACTAACTTATGAAGCCCCACTCATATGAAAAGAACCATTATCACTTTTCTGATCTTAACGATCTGTATATCTGTGTTTTCGCAGGAAGATAATATAAAAACGGGTTGGAATTTCGGAGCCCTTCCAGCGATTACTTTCAGCACTGACCTTGGATTCCAGTATGGTGTTGTTGTCAATCTTTTTGACTATGGAGATGGAACTCAATATCCTGCATATAATCAGAAATTCTATTTTGAGGTTTCCAGGTTTACTAAAGGAAGCAGTACATACAGGCTGATGTACGAGACAAAAACCCTGATTCCCGGTATTAACATAACTTCTGACCTTGCCTATTTAACCGACCAGGCATATGATTTCTACGGATTCAACGGTTATGAAGCAGTTTATAATGCTGATTGGACTGACAGTGATCTTGATGCAAGCATATATAAAACAAGAATGTTTTACAAAACCGACAGGAAGCTGTTCAGGTTCAAGAATGATATTAAAGGTAAACTTGCCGGTGAAAATTTTCAATGGAATGCAGGGCTGGAATTAAAGAATTTCAAATTCGGGTCTGTTGACATTGAAAAGCTTAATAAAGGCAAGGATGAGGACCTGCTTCCTGATGTTGACGGCCTGTATGATAAATATGTTAACTGGGATCTTATAGAGCCTGATGAGGCAGATGGGGGGTTTATTACAACCCTCAAAGCAGGTATCACATACGACAGCCGTGATTTTGAAGCAAATGCAATGAAGGGTATCTGGTTTGAAGCAGGAGTGGAAGTATCACCTTCATTCTTAAGTGATGCCGGATTTGGCAAGTTTTATGCCATTCACCGCCAGTATTTCACTATTATTCCGAGGGACCTGTCATTTGCATACAGGCTGGGTTACCAGACTACTATATTCGGAGATGTACCATGGTACCACCAGAACCAGATCATTACATCGGTCCTGGCAGGAACAACTTCCGAAGGCCTGGGAGGCAGTAAGAATGTCAGGGGTGTCCTGAGGAACAGGATTGTAGGTGATGGTCTCTTCTATGCCAATGCAGAGTTCAGGTGGAAAGCATTCAGGTTTAACCTGATTAACCAGAATTTCTATATCGGGTTTGTAGGTTTTGGTGATTTCGGTATGGTAACAAAAAAGGTCGATTTTGAAATACCTGATGCAGTAACACTGGGAGAGGACCAGAGAGAGGATTATTTTAATCCTGATGCTGAAAAAATGCATATCAGTACCGGGGCCGGATTAAGGGTGGTCATGAATGAAAACTTTATCGTATCAGCTGATTTTGGTAAGGCCCTTAATGAGCAGGATGGTAATATCGAATTCTATATAGGACTTAATTACCTGTTTTAGGTCAGGGAAGGATACCTCCAAGAGTAATACCTATATAATTACCTATAGCATACCCGATTACACCTACCGTAAGACCGGTAATAATGATCTCTTTGTTTTTTAGTGCCCCTGCAACAACAGGTACGAAAGGAGGGGAATAGACAAAGGCTGTGGTGGTTATCAGGAAATCATCAACATTTACCCTGAAAATAACAGACAGGATAAGGTGTAAAAACAGTGATCCAAATACTACAAAAGCGACAAACAAAACAATATTAACATACTCAACAGTGAAAAACCTGCTCAGGTCAGCCATGGAAGATACTACAAACGAAAAAATAAGTATCATGTACATTCCTGCCTGAAAAGAATTATTTATCCTGTTAATAGCCGGAATCAGTGAAGCCAGTATTCCCAGGGTAGTAACCCCAAGTATGGCTATCATCATCTGTGATTCTGCAGGACCCAGAAAACTTATGCCGGCCGATATTGCAAATATAATCAGTCCCACTCCAAGGGATTTCATAATATTTACAAATGCCCCTTTCGAAACCAACCTGCCATAATCCTCCACGCTTTCTGCCTCCTTTGCTATCTGTTCGGGATCAAGGTCTGTACCCTTATATTTGAATTTTGTAAGGACAAGGCCAAACAAACGTGGTGCAAGTGTAATAAAAAATATTATTACAATGGCACCTATTACAAGATCACTGGTATGGGTCATAAGAAATAATTCATTATCAACATTAAGTGCTGCTTTAATTGAAGCCACATTGGGTGTACCTCCGGTATAAATACCCACAAGCATACCTGCCACTTTTCCACAGTCATGCACTGAATCGCGGAAGATATAATATCCGGCTGTAATAATTACTATAACTGATATCAGTGCGAGCACCATTGACAGGAAGCCGGTACCCGCATACCTTATCCACTTACGTATTTTTAATGAAAAAAGCAGGAGTGGTAATGCAAGTGGAATAATTATAGTCAGTATCATATCCTGAACGCCGGCTATCTGGTTAGCAAATCGATTATCTTCATCGAGTGAACCATCCTCCACAAGCATATTGAATTCCGCTACAGGTATGGCTGCCCGACCCTGTTTATATCTGATATAATCATCACTGCCATGGGGCAATATGCCTATATTTCCGAACAACAAACCGAAAGCATATGCCATTACAATAGTCCCGAGCTTATTGAATAAAGACCACCTGCGGCACAGGAAAATAACAAAAACAGGAAAGACAAGGTATAGCAATACGAGAAGAATAATCTTGATCATAACAGGGTTTGTTGGTTTTCAGTAAGCCAAATATAAAAAATCACCCTATATATTGATACAAGTCATTTCAAATTAGGTATTTATACTTACAGGAGTAGATTGGAATGATGGATTATTG
>CAZNYS010000109.1:0-7415 GCA_964577305.1 uncultured Rikenellaceae bacterium | reverse complement strand
TCAGGGGAGTACCCTTCTCTTTATTTTTTTAATCGGACACTATTGATAAAAAATATAAACAGATCCAAAGTCAGACAAAGGATAATATTCATAAATTCATATTTTTGAATGACCATATAAACGAACTTTAAATTCACAACATGATTCATAAAAAGCAAAAATCAGGCCTAAACTTTGTAATGTTATGTCTATTCGTAATGCTAATATTCACGGATACTTTCTCACAGGAAGTTTTCCAGGTTGGAGAAGTAAAAACTGTTCCCGGTGAGAAAAAGTCAGGTTATATTATTGTTCCTGCAGGATTTGATAGTGGAGAGGTAAAGGTTCCTGTAACTGTGGTAAATGGTACCAAAGACGGACCGGTTCTTGCGCTGGTTGCAGGTGTGCATGGATATGAGTATCCACCTGTGCTGGCCATGACTAAATTATCGATGGAGCTTGATCCTGCAAACATAGCAGGGAAAGTGATTATAGTACATGTAGCCAATGTGCCTTCTTTCCTGAAGAGGACAGTATATTATAATCCTTATGACTGGCAGAACTTTAACAGGGTTTTCCCCGGGAAGGTAGACGGGAGTAATTCGGAAAGGATAGCTTGCCAGATTACCACAGAGGTGATTGATAAGTGCGATTATCTTATTGACAACCATTGTGGTGATGGGAATGAGGATCTGATGCGTTACCTTTACTACACTGAAACAGGGAATCCTGAACTTGATATAAAAACAAAAGCTCTGGCAATTAACTTTAACCTGAAGGTCATAGTTCATGAAACTGGCAGAACAAAAGATATTGAGAAGTCAATGTATGTAAGTAATACCGCTCTTCTCAGGGGTAAGCCGGCAATCTCAACAGAGGTTGGGAAACTTGGACAGACGGATGAATCTGATGTCCTGGAAGTTATGAGAGGCAACTATAATATTATGAAACACCTTGGCATGATTGATGGGGAACCGGATATCAGGTTTGAGTCAGTTTGGGTAGAAGAATACCAGATAATAAGGTCGGAGCATCCCGAAGGTTTGTATTACCCTCTTGTATCAAGAGGTGATCATGTACAGAAAGGTCAACTTGTGGGATACCTGACCGATTATTTCGGCAACAGGCTGCAGGATGTTATATCACCTTATGATGGTATTGTTCTTTATATTATAGCCACTCCACCTATGAGTGAAGGGGAGCCTATGGTCATGATAGGCAGGTTCTGATGAAATCATTCTATTCCCTATATTTACAGGTTTAAAGCCAGTAAATGTCAACAAAGAAACGGATCCTCAACATATTGTTCTGGTCGGTTATCTCAGCTGCCTTTATTGGGCCGGGGACGATAACCACTGCGGCAAGCAGCGGTGCTTCGTACGGGACAGCCCTACTGTGGGCACTGCTCTTTTCCACCCTTGCCTGCCTGCTTCTGCAGGAAGCCGCTGCAAAAATAAGCATTGTAACGGGTAAAAACCTGGGTCAATCAATTTCTGATTATTTTGAAAACCGATCGTCGAAAACCGTGGTATTACTGCTTGTGCTGGGGGCAATACTGGTAGGTACCGCTGCGTATGAAATGGGCAACCTGCTGGGTGCGGTGGAGGGGATAAAACTGCTTTTTGATATACCTTCATACATGCTCGTATTGGTTATTGGGGTAATTGCTGCAATACTGCTGAGCATTCCATCGCTGAGGATTGTTTCAACAATACTGGGCATACTGGTGGTTATAATGGGTATTGGTTTCCTGGTAACTGCCATTATGGTTAAACCGGCTTTTAACGAAATTATCAAAGGAACCTTTATTCCTTCTTTCCCTGGGCCGCAGGCCGGTATGCTGGTACTGGCGCTTATTGGTACAACCATCGTTCCCTATAACCTTTTCCTGGGTTCAGGATTGTCAAAAAAAGGCCAGTCACTTAAAGAAATGCGCTTTGGACTTAGTATTGCCATTGTCCTGGGAGGTATATTTTCAATGGCGGTACTCATAGCGGGCTCTGCCATATCCGGTACATTTTCTTTTGAGGCCCTGGCCGGTGTTTTGCAGGACATGATGGGCCCGGCGGGAAAATATTTGCTGGGTTTTGGACTTTTTGCCGCCGGTTTCACATCGGCGGTAACTGCGCCACTGGCTGCAGCTGTTACACTGTCGAGCCTGTTTGGGCAAAACAAGCCCGAGAAATGGGGAAGTGCTTCCTGGCGATTCCGTATTGCCTGGATACTGGTACTGTGCACGGGGATAGGCTTTGCTTCCTTAAATATAAAACCTGTACCCGCCATAATCCTTGCTCAGGCATTGAACGGGTTTTTACTGCCCTTTGTAAGTATCTTTCTTTACGTGGTTATACAAAAGAGCCTTTACAGGAGAACAATATCAAACAGGATCTCCAATGCCCTGATGCTGATCGTAATTTATATAACCCTGATAATAGGGCTTAACAGTGCTGTAAAAGCTGTGACCGGTTTGATGGCCCCGGGGTTCATACATACGATGCTGACTCAAATTATTATAGCTGCTTTCTCCCTGGTGGTAATAATGATTGTTGGCATAATGGCAGGTCGAAATATTAACGATTCAGACACTTAAGCGGTGAGCAAAATACAAAATGGAGAATATAAAATCTTTGTTGATACCGGTGGCACTTTCACCGACTGTATAGGTGTTGATTCCCGGGGGAAACAGAAGCGGTTGAAAGTACTCAGCAACAGTAGCCTGCGTGGGACCATTACCCGTGTTATCTCGGCTGTTGAGTTTGAAATACACGAATCATGGAATTTGCCCCGTGACCTGGTAAAAGGTTTTTCTTTCCGAATCCTGCCGGATCCCTATTCAGGTGTTTTAATTGAGAGTTATGATATAAACACTTCAACTATCACATTGAACAAGCCCATCTCTTCAACACCGGCAGCGAAACGGAGTTTTGAGATAACATCAAATGAAGAAGCTCCCATTCTTGGAGCACGTTTATTAACCGGAACAGCACTAAACGAGACTTTTCCGCCCATGATATTTAAACTGGGATCGACCAGGGGAACAAATGCATTGCTGGAACGAAAAGGTGCTAAGACCTTATTTGTTGTTACCCAAGGTTTTGCAGATCTGCTGGAAATTGGCAACCAGGCCAGGCCCGATATATTTGCCCTTAACGTTGAAAAAAGAGGTATGCTGTATCATGAGGTTATTGAAGTGGATGAGCGCATTGATGCCAGTGGCAGGGTGCTGAAAGCCCTGGATATTGATGAGTTTCGTGAAAAAGCCAGGCAATTCAAAAGCGGATTATTTGAATCGGCGGCTGTCTGCCTGATGAACAGTTACCTGAACCCTGTAAATGAAATACAGGTAAGTGAAGAGCTAAGGTCAATGGGGATTAAGTCTGTTTCGCTTTCACATAAGGTGTCTCCACTTATCAAGATCCAGAACCGTGCCGACACAACTGTTGTCAATGCTTATTTATCACCTGTAATTGAAGATTATGTAACAGATATCCGTAAGCATATTGGCAACAGCCGGTTCCAGGTAATGACCAGTGCAGGCGGGCTGGTACAGGCGAATAATTTTTTCCCGAAAGACAGCCTGCTGAGCGGACCTGCCGGGGGTGTTGCAGGGGGTCTGGCCATAGGTAAAAGATCAGCTTACGGAAAGCTGATAACATTTGATATGGGCGGAACCAGCACTGATGTTTCGCGTATTGACGGATCGTTTGACTATCGTTATGAACTGGAGGTGGGTGATGCACGTATTAATAGTCCTGCCATAGCCATTGAAACTGTTGCTGCGGGGGGAGGTTCAATATGCGGATTTGATGGGTACAAGTTATTTGTTGGCCCCGAAAGTGCAGGTGCCTATCCTGGCCCGGCCTGTTACGGTGCGGGTGGGCCATTAACTATTACAGATGTTAATTTGCTGCTTGGCCGGCTTGATATAAGACAATTCGGGATACCTGTATTTAAATCACATGCAGAACAAAGCCTACGGGAATTACTGCATGAGATACACGAAAAAACGGGTAAAAAAAGGGAACCCGAAGATATTTTAATGGGTTTTATTGATATTGCCAACGAAGTGATGGCCGGTGCAATAAGAAAAATATCACTTGCCAGGGGCTATAACCCTTCAGATTATGCCATGGTTGCCTTTGGTGGCGCCGGCGGCCTGCATGCCTGCGACATAGCAGATATACTGGGGGTAAAAACCATATTATTACCGCGTGATGCAGGCCTGTTAAGCGCATATGGTATTGGACATGCACCGGTTGAACGCTTTGCGGTGAAACAAGTCCTGAAACTTTTACCCGTAGTAAAAGACAGGCTGCTGAAATTATTCGACGAGTGTGAAAACAGCGCCATGAAGATCCTGGTTGAGGAAGGTTTTCCTGTAAGTAAAATCACCATACATAAAAAACTTGTTTTTATGCGGTATACAGGACAGGACAGCTGTCTTGAAATACCACTTGACAGTATTGAAAAGCTCGCCAGTGATTTTTCCGGCGCATACAGGGCTCTTTACGGGCACAGTGTTACCAACCGTGAAATTGAAGTGGAATCGATCAGGGTAATTGCAAGGGTATATGAAGAAGATGAACCATCACAGCTTAAGAGCATACAGGGCTACAATGCGGAACCGGCATATAAAATGGAAGATGAAACACCTGTTTACCTTCTTGAGTCATTACAGGGCGGGGCATCTTTTTCAGGAGATGCATTGCTCCTTGATCACTTTGCTACAACATGGGTAAAAAAAGGCTGGACCCTGGGGATTGATTCATCGGGTACTGCTATTTTGAAGCGTGAGCAAGTAAGACTGGAGATTAAAAGTGCGAAGACACAGGAAACAGAGCTTGAATTATTTACCAACCGTTTTATGGCGATAGCTGAGAATATGGGTGCTTTACTTCAACGTACGGCAATGTCAGTTAATATCAAGGAGCGACTTGATTTTTCATGTGCATTGCTTGATGCTGATGGCAGGCTGGTAGCCAATGCCCCGCATATACCTGTGCACCTTGGAGGGCTAGGGGTATGTGTGCGGGCATTACTGAAAAATTTCAGCTTTGAAGAAGGAGATATGCTTGTAACCAATCATCCAAAATTTGGTGGTTCACATTTGCCTGATGTTACAATAGTAAGCCCTGTTTTTCATGAAGGCGAACGTGTCGGATTCGTAGTAAACCGGGCACATCATGCCGAAATAGGTGGCATAAGCCCTGGGTCCATGCCACCCGGTGCCACAAACCTGCAACATGAGGGGGTGGTGATACCCCCTTTCTACCTTGTAAAGAAAGGTGTGGTAAACTGGGAGGGCATGAGAAAAATCTTACTTGAGTACCCTTACCCTACACGGGCGATCGAAGAGAACCTGGCCGATCTGAATGCAGCAATGGCAGCCAACCATAACGGGAGTGAAGCACTGCTTTCCCTTGTATATATGCATGGGAAAAATACAGTACTGGATTATTTGCAACAGCTCAGGACTTATGCCTCATTAAGAATGAGAGAGACACTTAAGAAATTTGCAGACGGCATATACAACGCAAATGAAAAGCTGGATGACGGATCGTTGATAAATATAGTCATGGAATTGAAAAACGGGAGCTGTACCATAGATTTTACCGGCAGTGCCCCTGTTAATGCTTCCAATATGAATGCAACAGAAGCAATTGTTAAGAGTGTAACCATTTATGTGCTGCGCCTGCTTCTGAATGAGCCCATACCACTTAATGACGGGTTGATGGAACCGGTTAAGCTTATTCTACCAAATGGTATGTTAAATCCTGTTTTCGATGATAATCCTGAATTATGCCCTGCCATTGTGGGGGGCAATGTGGAAATCAGCCAGCGGCTGACCGACACACTGCTGAAAGCCTTTGGCATTGTAGCTGCCAGCCAGGGCACAATGAATAATACTTTGTTTGGCAACGAGAAGTTTGGCTACTATGAAACGGTATGTGGAGGATGTGGAGCCGGCAAAGGCTTTAACGGGGCATCTGCTGTTCACCATCACATGACAAACACACGCATAACTGATCCTGAGATAATGGAACACCGTTATCCTGTCAGGCTGGAGGAATTTTCAATACGCAGAGGTTCGGGCGGTAAGGGTAAGTGGAAAGGGGGAGATGGTGTAAGACGCGTCATTACCTTCCTTGAACCGGTGAATTTATCGGTATTGACCCAGAGGCGTAACAGCGGTCCTTACAGTTTGTACGGAGGTGAAAGCGGTAAGCCCGGATATCAGAGGGTAATACGTAAGAACGGGGAGTTGATTAAGCTCAAATCTGTCCATAATATAAACCTTGATGAAGGCGACCAATTCATAATGGAAACACCCGGTGGGGGTGGTTTTGGTAAGGCTTAATTGAGCTCCTTGAAAATATATTCCAGATTTGGATGAAAGTAATTTTCCAGCCACCAGTCTTTATATTTTCCCGGTATCTGAATCTTTCCAATGTCTTCAATACTTTTTCCCTCATCCTTCATTGATTTTGCTATTACCTCTAAGCTTTCAATATATTCTCTTGTTGCTTTAATGATTTCTTTTCCTCCCGGATCTCCGTGGCCTGGTATTACTGCGTGTACATTCATCAATTCCATTTCTTTCAATATATTTGTCCAATCCCGGGGGTAGCCATCTCCCAGGTATGGATGGAATTTGTTAAACACCAGGTCCCCGGCAAATAATATACCATCTTCAGGTAAATACATAACCAGATCACTCTCAGTATGACCTTTCCCTTTATCTATCAGGATTACCTTCCTTTTGCTTCCATCAATAGATTTTTCTTTTACAATATAAGTATCTGGTAACCTGGTCTTTATTTTCTCATGGCTTTTTGATAATTCCTCAAAATAGGGCTTCATCATTTTTATTACCTGATATTCTCTCAAAGTAGTGTCTCCTTTATACACTTTCGATAGGGAATCAAAATATTCGTACTGTATTTTACCGTATATTTTTTCTGAGGCTATTGATTTTGGTTCCTCTTTTTCTATTAATTCTGAAGTTCTTTTTGTTGAAAGTATTTTTACATCAGGTGGGAAAGACTGATTCCCTCTTATGTGGTCATTGTGATTATGGCTGTTAATTACATATTTAACAGGAGATAAATCCATTTTATTTATTACATCAATAAGTTCTTCGGCAGCATCCGGAGATAAAAAGGTATCAAATATTATGGTGCTTTCTCCATTATCGACTATACCGGAATTACAGATTGCTTTTCCTCCAAATTTATGTATGCAGGCATAGACTCCTTCATTTAATTCTACAACATCAAAATTTTTTGTTACATATTCCTTTGTTGGTTTCTCAACACATCCAAACATTATTGATGTCATTAAGAATATGACTATTTTATTTCTCATTTGTATTGCTGTTTGACTTATTGGTATTTGACGATTTATTTTAATTTCCTGGTTTTCATATTTAAATAATA
>CAZNYS010000108.1:0-7604 GCA_964577305.1 uncultured Rikenellaceae bacterium | reverse complement strand
GGCCTCGTGGACGAATCCTGCGAGCTCGGCGAAGCCAATCGGGCATATATGGTAAAAGTTAATCCTAATTCAATGATTACACGATTCAATGTTTGCTCGCTACCAATGTGCAGGGTGAAAAATTTTAGTTTACTATTAACCTTTGTTTTTGTGGATAATTGAAATTATAATATATTTTTTGCAACATGTGTCGTTATTCAGTAACTTTCGCAAAAAAAATAACGGAATATTTTGAATGGTAAGCCAAATATAAAAATAAGGGACTGGGTTGAAAGTCTAGCGAATAGGGGCCGTATCTCTTTTTCGTTGAGCCAACTTTTATCTGAGAATCCTGATATTTCTGAGACTGCTGTCAGAAGTGCAATAAGCCGTCTATCAAATAAAGGTAAAGTTATATCCATCCATAAAGGATTTTATTTAATCATTACTGCCGACTATGCTCTCAGGGGAATCATTCCTCCTATCCAGTTCATCGACGACCTTATGAAGTATTTGAACAGGCCTTATTATGTTGGTACTGTCAGTGCAGCTGCACTTTACGGTGCTGCCCATCAGGCACCCCAGGAGTTCTTTGTGGTTACTGTATATCCTGCAATGAGGCCAACTGAAAAAAAAGGAATAAAAATTAGCTACATCAGCAAAAGTAACTTACCTGAAAAACTGTTGAACAAGCGAAAAACCAGGACTGGATATGTAAAAGTGTCATCTGAGGCATTAACCGCAATAGAGCTTGTTCAGTACCATGACAAATCTGGAGGGTTATCACTTGTTGCTACTATATTGTATGAATTAATGAAAGAAATTCAGCCAGAGTCTTTTTCAGAAGACCTGCTTTCTTTTTCAACTGTTTCTGCCATTCAGAGATTGGGCTATTTGCTTGAATATGAGCTGGACAATAAATTGCTTGCTGATTCATTATTTGAAAACTCAAAGCAGTATGGATCTAAATTCCAGAGAATTCCGCTAAGACAATCTACACCATTCAAAGCTGTTTCATCAGATAATAGGTGGCGAGTGGCAGCAAATGTCAAAATTGAGATTGATGAAATATGATTCCATACAATTACATAATAGAATGGTCAGAATTTTCACCTTGGTATAGTACAGAGCAGGTTGAACAGGATTTAGTCATTAGCAGGTCCCTGGTTGAGCTCTTTTCAGATGAAGTAATCCGGAATAATCTTACATTCAGGGGAGGGACAGCAATACATAAATTATTTTTTTACCCTCAGCCAAGATATTCTGAGGATATAGACCTTGTTCAGATTAAACCCGGACCATTTGGTCATATCATAGACAGGATAAGAGATATTTTGTCATTCATTGGAGAACCCAAAAGGACTCAGAAAAATCGAAATAATACGTTAATATTTAGATTCGATTCTGAAACTGAACCTGTTCAACCACTCAAACTAAAGGTTGAAACCAATTGCAGGGAACACAGGTCATTATTTGATCTGGAATACAAACTATTTGAAGTAAAGTCATCTTGGTATAATGGCAGTAGCAGAATTCCAACATTTCAAATTGAAGAATTAATTGGAACAAAACTTCGTGCTCTTTATCAACGTAAAAAAGGAAGAGATCTTTATGATATTTATAAAGCGCTGAACTCAAAATTGCCTATATCAATTGAAAAGACCATCCTTGCCTACAAGTATTATATGAAGGATGAAGCCTCAGGAATCCCGGACAAAGAAACCTACCTTGAAAATATTACCATGAAAATTAGGGATCCTGAATTCAGGGCTGATACATCAATATTACTAAGAGGTTCAGAGAGATATGAACCTGAATCAGGATATAAGATCTTAAAAGACACCCTGTTTTCAAAATTATAAAAGCTAATTCTAGTTGGATAAACCCCTCAACCCTCTCAACTCATTCTAAACTCATTCTCAACTTCATTCAACCTTTATTACTCCTATATACGCTACCCTCAATCATTTAGCAGTAAGTATAATTGATATTCGTCGGCTGCTTTCCCTGTGCCCTGAGCCTTAGCCAACTCTTGCCTTTTGCTCGCTCCCACCAGCTACAATCACAACCCGCTCGCGAGCTCACAGTCCTCACATGCTTTCAGCATGTTCACACTGCTCGGTTGTCTTTTGTCTTAAATAAAGTCTTGCTCGCATTGATTATATTTATCCAAAAAATAACTCCATATGAAAACCTTCATTACAACATTAATCGCAATCATTCTTAGCATAAGCATCTTAAACGCCCAGGAAATAAAATTCCCCGAGCCCGACCGTGAAGGAGGTATGCCGTTAATGAAAACACTCGACCTGAGGCATACGTCGAGGGAGTTCTCTTCCCGTGAGCTGCCAATTGATCTCATGGGCAATCTTTTCTGGGCTGCCTGCGGCACCACGCGCGGGGAATACAGGACAGTCCCTTCGGCTGTCAACTGGCAGGAAGTAAGGGCATATGCCGTAACAAAGGAAGGCATATACCTGTATAATGAAAAAGGTCATTACCTTGAAAAACTTATCGACGGCGATTACAGGGAATATACCGGCACTCAGGCATTTGTCAGGGATGCGCCTCTGACGATAGTCCTTGTCGCCGACTATACCAGGATGGGCAATATTGACGATACTGGAAAGTTAAAATATTCATGGGCCGATGCGGCTTATATCTCCCAGAATATATACCTTTTTTGCGCCTCAGAAAACCTTAACACTGGCGTACGTGCCCTTATCGACAGGGAAGAGCTCTCAGAAAAGATGAAGCTCGACAACAACCACAAAATCATCCTGGCCCAGTGCGTGGGCTACACGGTGGAGTAAGGCACAGAGCACAGAACACAGAGCTAAGCGAAGTGCGCATCGAAGGGTGGTGCACTTTGCAACTGGATACAATCACTATTGTTACCTAAATTCCCATAATCTCCCCCCAAGACGAGTTGAAGTTGATTTTCTATTGCCGCTGATCATTTGTTATCTCCGTAAGCTGGTGAAAACAATTGTATCGTAATATTTTATTACTTAATTTTGGTAATACAGCAGCTAACCTGATGAAAAAATAATAATATTAACTATGGTACAGGCATACCTGAAATAAAGTGATTGTGTAAATGACTTATTGTTCATTGTTAAAAATAAACATAAGGCGCAACCCCAAAAGCCATAAATAAAGAAGGGATAATTTAAAACAAAAAATATGAAAATATTGACATTGATTTTAATTGCAACTGTATTTGTATTTAACACAGCTGCGCAGCAAAGTGATAAGACTTACACGGATGGTCGTATTGGCATAATATTGGATTTATTGGAAAGAACTGACAATTATCCCTCTGAATTGAAATCACCCGGCGAGCGGTCTCCAATACTTAAGGAAGGTCATAATTGGGTAGTTGTATATTTTACTATAGAAACAATAAACAATATACATATTGTAAGCTTTGGTGGCCGTGATGCTGAAAAGTCTATTATTTATGATGATAGAGGGGAAACACACAAACTATACACTTGGTCCTCTGACGGATGGAAGTTTGTAGATCCGGACAAAGGCCTGACTGGTCCTGGTGAATTTCCTCAAGGATCTAAAGTTATTATAGTTTTTGAATTCCCTGAAAATGAAAATCCTAAAGAGCTATCGTTTGTGTATTATTACATAGAAACGTGGGATGATGAACATAATCAGAAAGGTAAGTTTAATATTCTGATTGAACCAACCTCATGAAATCAAAAACAGTATTACTTTTTATCGCCCTGTCATTCTTTCTATCAACAGCTTCCTATTCACAAACAAAAATCATTTTTGATACCGATTTTGGAGGTGATGCCGATGACCTTGGAGCCCTGGTCATGCTGCATCATTTTATCGACAGGGGAGAATGCGAACTGCTGGGTATCATGTGCTGGTCGACTGAAGAGTATGCTGTATCTGCCATTGATGCCGTGAACAGGTTTTACGGGCATCCGGGTGTCCCTGTTGGTGCCAGGAAAGACGATACATTTCATACGGACTGGAACTACACCAGGCCGATCAGTGACCGCTTCCCTCATGAACTGAACCACGACAATGTGCCGGATGCTGTCTTGCTGTACAGGAAAATATTATCAGGAAATCCTGACAGCAGCATTGTAATAGTCACCGTGGGGCCGCTGAAGAATATAGAAAGACTGCTGAGATCGGGCAGCGATTCAATATCCGGGCTGACAGGTAAGGAGCTTATTGAACGCAAGGTCAGGGAATTTGTGATAATGGGAGGGGAGTATCCTGAGGGAGACAACGAATGGAACTTTGATGGCGGTATGCAGGGGGTTACTAAATATGTTATTCCCAGGCTCAGTATGCCAATTACATTTTCCGGGTATGAAATTGGGGAGGGTATAAAAACAGGTGAAGTCTTTAACGATATTGATCCGGATACACCCCTTTATGTCGGTTTCATGCATTTCAGCGAGAATGCCCCCTGGATAAAAGAGAATTTCAGGGGAAAGATCCTTGATAATTCGACTTATGATCAGACAGCAGTCCTGTATGCTGTAAGAAAAGGTGTGGGTACGTACTGGAATAAAGTGACAGGCGGCAAATGCGTACCGGACGAAAAAGGAGGGAATAAATGGATTAAAGACAACAACTCCAATCATTCCTATCTCGTCCTGAAAATGGGCAGGGAAGAGATAGCAGCACAAATCGAATGCTTCATGCTGGGCGAGTTTTAATTCAAACTTTGCCTTTCGCATCCAAAAAAGATCACAACATGCAACTGGATGAATTAAGAAAACATTTCGAACGTGAGATTTCAGGTTACAACCAGCGAGGGGTAGATGATTTCGAGGGTTATTCTCCGGCAGAGATGCGATATATTTTATATGATCCTTTCGGGGAAAAGAGCCCTGTGGAGATTCTCAGGATGTCCGCGGAAGACTACAGGAAGATACCCATGCTCAACCAGGTTAAATACCTTACATCCGTTGTCGGCTCAGGGAATGGACTCAAGCTTACCAAGCTCGGGTTTTTACCTGTTAAGGTTGTTGCCGACATATATTCACAGGGCTACTTAAAGGATGAATTTATTGAAAAAGGCATATATAAATTATACAAGGAAACAGATTCCATAACCATCAGGCTGGCGCGTATTCTTACTGAAGTATCAGGACTGGTGAAGGTCAGGAAGAACGTGATGAGCCTGACCAGGGCAGGGGAAAAGACACTTCAGGATGATCATGATATATTGCTTAAGTTACTGGAAGTTTTTATGATGAAATACAACTGGGCGTATTTTGACAGCTACGGCCAGAATAATATTGGTCGCCTCGGTGCAGGCTTCACTTTTATCCTGTTAAGCAGGTATGGAGACGAGAAGCGGCTTGACAGGTTTTACGCGGAGAAATATATGAGGGCTTTCCCTGCCTTATTGAATGAAGTAGAAGGAGACCATTTCAGAGGCCCCGAAGATGTTCTGTCCCGTTGTTATTCCACCCGTACTTTCGAGCGTTTTCTTCATTTCTTCGGATTAATTGATATCGACACTGAAGGATTGCTGGAACCCAAATACATACAAAAGGCAGAACTCTTTGGCCGGCTCATCAAATGCAAACCATACGACCCAAAAATAAAATGAGGTACCTGCCACTTCGTCACTAAGTCCTTTCCGCCCCTCCCTTAGCCTCAGCCTTCTTTGTCCGCCGAAAATTTATCGAAGGCGGAAGCCTTAGCCTTTCTTCATCTCATCTCTCACCGCTCATCGCTCTGTCTTATGATTGAACCTTTATCAGTATTTGTTATTTTCCTGCATAACTATTAATTTCAAAGATCGCCATCAATAAATGCTTCAAACAAATGAAAACCAGATTCACACGAAGGCAATTCCTTCAAACCTCGACAAAAGGAGCCCTGTTTATCGGGGCGGGTGGTTCACAGATCATCATGCAGGGATGTGCCGGAAACAATACATACGACCTTATCATTACGGGGGGAATGGTTTACGACGGACTGGGCAACCCGGGTAAGGAAGTTGATATAGCTATCAGGGATGACAGAATAGTCCTGATCGGTGAAAACCTGGGCAGAAACAGAGCAGGCAGGATCATTGAAGCGGACGGCCTGGCCGTTTCGCCGGGATTTATAGATATGCACACCCATACGGACATTGGATTGCTGGCAAATCCCCTTGCAGAAAGCCATATCCGGCAGGGTATCACCATAGAGATCAGCGGCAATTGCGGCAGCTCCCCCTTCCCGGTGGCAGATGAAGTCTATGAAGAGATGAAAAAAGTGGTTAAAAATGAATATGATATTGACCTCAACTGGAGAGATATCACCGGGTTCTTTCAGCGTCTGGAAGAGAAAGGAATGGCACTGAATTATGTTACCTTACTGGGACAGGGTGATTTGCGCGGGAAAGTTGTGGGATTCAATGACCGGCCGGCAACTCCGGAACAGATCGCTCAAATGAAGATCATGCTGGATGAGAACATGAAAGCCGGGGCATGGGGGCTCTCAACCGGACTGGAATATGCACCGGGCAGTTATGCCGGCACGGAGGAGATCATTGAGCTATGTTATGTGGTCGCTGCAAACAATGGCATTTATGCCACCCACATGAGGGACGAGGGAGACACACTGCTGGAAGCCATGGATGAAGCGATACGGATAGCCCGCGAGGCCGGTGTCAGCACCCAGATCTCACATTTTAAGGTAGCCTATCCGCGCAACTGGCATAAGATAGACGCTGCCATTGAAAAGATTGATATGGCGAAGGATGAAGGGCTGCCGGTAATGGCAGACCGGTATCCCTATATTGCAGGTTCAACCGGTTTAAGCCTCTACTTCCCGCTCTGGGCAAGGCAGGGAACGACAAAAGATTTCATTGCCCGGTTGAAGGATCCTGGTCTGGATGAAAAGCTGCGCACCCATTCCCGGGAGCAGGGTGAAAAGATCGGGACCTGGGAGAACATCCGCATTTGTTCTGTGGCAACCGATAAGAACAGGCAACTGGAAGGAAAGAACATCCTGGAAGCGGCTGCCGAGGCAGGTAAGGATACGTACGATTTTATGCGGGACTTGCTGATTGAAGAGGAGAACCAGGTTAGCATGATCAGTTTCATGATGAAAGAAGAGAATCTGCAGCGCATCCTTGCCCATCCGCTCGTAAGCATCGGATCAGATGGTTCTGCCGTAGCACCCTATGGTGTTCTCAAAAAAGGGAAGCCTCATCCCCGCTTTTACGGCACCTTCCCCAGGGTATTGGGGAAATATGTCAGGGAAGAAAAGATCATGACCCTCCCGGAGGCCATCAGGAAAATGACCTCGGTACCTGCTGACAAGTTTGGTTTCAGTGGAAGGGGCAGGATAAGTGAAGGCTATTTCGCCGACCTGGTTGTCTTCGATCCCGGCCGGGTGACCGACCGGACTACCTGGGAAGACCCGCATCAATACCCCGAAGGCATTGAATACGTCGTGGTGAACGGCAAGGTAGCGGTGGAAGGAGGCGAAACCACCGGAACCCTCCCCGGCAGGATACTGAAAAAGAAACCTACTGCATCAAGTTAAGCTTCCCTGCGCGTATCGAAGGGTGGTGCGTTTTGTAGCTGGCCAAATGATAATACAATAGGCTCTATCTCAAATTCATCACCCTTCGATGC
>CAZNYS010000107.1:0-7699 GCA_964577305.1 uncultured Rikenellaceae bacterium | reverse complement strand
ATCCCGACCGTAAGGTCGAGGAGGGGGTGGTTAGAGGACTTATGAGACAGCCCCTCTACGATTGATAATCATTGTAACCTTCCTGCAAAATTCACTTTATAAACCTTATAAACTTTATTAACTTTATCAACTTTCTTAAAAACTCATTTTTTAATCGCTCCGATTGCTTCAATTCCCAATATTCTTTATCTTTGCAAATTCAAGATTTACAAATAAATTTTCATTAAAATGTCAAAAATTAAAGTAGCTATTAACGGATTCGGCAGAATAGGAAGAAATGTCTTCAAAATTGCCCTTGAAAGGCCGGATATTGAAGTTGTTGGTATTAATGATCTCACTGATACCAAAACACTTGCCCACCTTCTTAAATATGATTCAACACAGGGAAGATATAGTGGTGTAAGCCATGATGAGGATAATATTATTGTTAAAGGAATGAAGGTCAGGGTCACTTCAGAAAAAAACCCGGCATCTATCCCATGGAAAGAAACACCAGACGTGATTGTTGAATCAACTGGTGTATTCAGGGTTAAAGAAAGCCCAAAAGGCGGTTATGGAGATCACCTCAGGAACGGGGCCAAAAAGGTTATTCTTTGTGTCCCTGCAAAAGACCAGATTGATGCAACAATAGTTATTGGTGTTAATGATCACCACCTCAAACCAGAACATAAATGTGTATCAAATGCATCATGCACAACTAACTGCCTGGCACCCGTGGCTAAAGTACTTAACGATGCATTTGGCATTGAGCAGGGCTTTATGACTACAATACATTCCTATACGAATGACCAGGTTATACTTGACTTTCCTCATTCTGACCTCAGAAGAGCCAGGTCGGCAGCCCTGTCACAAATTCCCACAACAACAGGTGCTGCTAAAGCTGTTGGTATAGTAATACCTGACCTTAAAGGTAAAATGGATGGTATGGCCATAAGGGTACCAACACCTACCGGATCACTTGTCGACCTTGTTGCTGTGCTTAAGAAAGAAGTAAGCAGGGAAGATATAAACAAAGCTATGAAAAAAGCAGCAGAAGGACCGATGAAAGGTATACTGGAGTATACTGAAGATCCTATTGTCTCTGTTGATGTTGTTCATAATACCAGCTCATCAATATTCGATTCGCTGAGCACAATGGTAAATGGTAAGATGGTTAAAGTGCTCGCATGGTATGATAACGAATGGGGCTATTCGGAACGCGTAGTAGACCTGGTGGAAAAACTTATTGACTAAGGATATGAAAGGCTGAGGCTGAGGCTGAGGCTGAGGTTTAGACTGAGGCTGAGGCTGAGGCTGAGGCTGAGGCTGAGGGGCTAAGGCTGAGGGGCTAAGGCTGAGGCTAAGGCTGAGGCTAAGGCTGAGGCTGAGGTTTAGACTGAAATAAAAATAAGAGACGCGCCAGTGGCGCGTCTCTTCATTATAAACCTTATAAACTTTATCAACTTTATTCTATCAGCTTTTCTATCTCCATAGGCAGCCCGGATGTATCTCGGAAATGCTCTCCCAGCTCAAGTATTGCTTCATCATCTTCCTCGTATAACCATTTTATTTTTAGCTTCTTGCCATACTTGTTATACGCCCTTAATATCTTCAGCAAATCCAAAAGGTGCTTTGACGAGCCGCTGTTAATATATTCAAGTACAATCTTAATATTTAAGCTTTCCGATTCATTAAAATATTCTTTAATCCATTCTTTCACTGGTTGGTAAACTGACTCGGGGTTCTCGGGTATCGACCTTCCTTCAATAGTAAGCAAATTATCATCCGGATCATAATACATTCCCGGACATTTTTGATCTTTCTCCTGGATAATTATTATTTCCATAATATGATTTTATTATTCATATCTGAGTGCCTCTATAGGGTCAACATTTGCTGCTTTCACTGCTGGGAAATAACCCGAAATAACTCCTACCACAAAGCAAACAACTACACCGCCAATTATCCATTTCCAGGGCAGTATAAAACTCGACTGCAGGACACTGGATATTATATTTCCAATTAATATCCCCAGTATGATACCAAGAATACCTCCCATCTGGCCAATTATTACCGATTCATATAGAAACTGGTTTTTTATGGTGGATGTCTTTGCTCCCATAGCCTTCCTGGTACCTATCTCCCGGGTCCTTTCGGTAACCGATACAAGCATTATATTCATGAGACCGACAGCAGCACCTGCCAGTGTAATTAAACCAATAAGAGTAGCTGCAATAGTGACAAATTTAGTATTCTCTATCAGCAGATCAGAGAGGACATCACTTTTTGTAACATTAAAGTCTGATTCATCACGCGCATCCAGTCCCCGTACAAGCCTGAAAATGCCTTCCGCTTCACTGGCCAGCATCTCCATATCAGTCTTTGCATAAGGCATTATTGTTATTGTAAAATCCATATTTGGCCTTGAAAAATAATGTCTGGCGGTTGTAACAGGCATGAAACAAACATTGTCGCTTGTTAATATACTCGTCCCTTTGGCTTTTAACAGCCCAATCACTTTAAGCTTGCAACCACCAACATTAATTATCTTTCCTATCGGATCAATATCAGACCTGAAGATATCCCTGGCTACATCTGCACCAATAATCGCCAGGTTGCGGGTCGAAGCTACCTCTTCCACAGAAAAACCCCTTCCCTTGTCTATCTCGTATCCCCCAACCTGCAGGTAGTTCTCATCAATACCGGTTAACTGGATAATGGGATTGGTTTCCTCGCTGCGGTAACTTACCGTAGCCATCCCACTGGCAACCACAGAAATACTTACAAATGCAGGTTCCTTGAAACGCTCCCTGAACTCCATCGCTTCACGGTATGAAATATGTGCATGGTTCTTGGTACGTGTATCACTGGTTCCAAATACTATTGTCATGCCCCTGCTTGTAATGGAAAATGTATTGGCCCCCATCATTGAAAACTGGCTGGTAAGAGATCCCTTTATGGCATCAATAGCAGTTAAAATACCTACAAGAGCCATTATTCCAAATGCGATTATAGCCATTGTGAGTATGGCTCTTACCCTGTTCGAACCTATTGCCCTGAGGGATACTTTTATATTCTCAGTAAATAATCCTTTTTTTCTCATTAAGCTGCTAACATTGTAATTTTAAAAATACAATAATTTTAAGACAATATCCCTTTAAAAGACTAAAAACAACTTTTGTGACAAATTAATTAAGTTTTTAGTTGTATAACTAAATATTTCGTTATATATTTGTTATGACAAAACTTTAAATGTTATGAGAGAACTTACCAGGGCTGAGGAACAGATAATGCAAATACTCTGGGAGATAGAAAAAGGATTCGTGAAAGATATTCTGAAACATTTCCCCGAACCCAGGCCTGCATATAACACTGTCAGCACAATAATCAGGATACTCCAGGAAAAAGGATTTGTCAGTCACAGGGCGTATGGCAGAACGCATGAGTACTACCCTGTTATATCAAAGGAAGATTACACAAAACTACGTATGTCAAGACTGGTAAACGATTATTTCTCCAACTCATTCGAAAAAATGGTCAGCTTCTTTGCCCAGGAGAAGAAGATCAGCCTTAAAGAGATGGAGGATATAATAAAGCTTATGGAAGAAGAAATATCAAGCCAAAAGAAAACCGGAAAATGAAACAATACCTTATAACATCGTCAGTTTATCTTGCAGTATTTTATTTGATCTATATACTGCTTATAAGCAAAGATACCCGCTACAGGAGAAACCGTATATACCTTCTTGCCAGTATTATTATATCCCTGCTTTTACCATTTGTTAAAATAACGGCAGGTTCCGGAGGAATTTTCTCCTTATTTAACGAGAACCTGGGTAATATTGTTAATATTCCTGAGGTAAATGTATATGCTATTGACCAGGGACCGGAACAGGCCGGCACTCTGCCCTTACCGCTCATAATTTACCTTTCCGGCAGCCTGGTTGCTCTTATAATATTTATGGCCAATATCTTTAAGCTTAATGGTTATATAATGAAGTACAGGGTTAAAGGATCAAGAATAGTTCTAACACCCCCGGGTAAGGAGTCCGGTTTTTCCGCCATGGGGTATATATTTATAAATAACGACCTTGAGTCAGAGACCAGGACGACCATACTTGAACATGAACAACAACACATAAGAAACAGGCATTTCATCGATGTCGGTCTGCTCAGGTTCCTTGGAATATTCTTCTGGTTCAATCCTTTCATTTACATGTACGAGCGCTCGCTCAAAGCTTTGCATGAATTTGAAGCTGATGAACAAATGCTTGACTCCGGCCGTAATGTGATCAGTTACCAGCAACTTATACTAAACCAGATATTCAACACTAGCATATTCACTTTACAAAACGGCTTTTCGGGTCGTTCCCTAATTAAAAAACGTATGATCATGATGACAAAAAAGAGAAGTAAAAAGATGTCAGGACTGAAACTTCTGATTGCGGTTCCATTAGTATTATTTGTGTTCATTTTCTTCTCATGCACAAATGATGAGCTTAATCCACTTGAAACAATAAATGAGACTGAAAACTCAACTATCCGGTCAGAGCAGCCAAATCAGGATATAAAATCTCCACAGGAGATCTGGGAAGACAATCCTGCTTTACAAAAGAAGTCGAAGTCCGCTGAGGATATGATCTTTGTTGTAGTTGAAGATATGCCAACTTTCAAAGGGGGCGATGTTAACAAATTCCGTGAATGGGTTCAGAGCAACGTGAACTACCCTCGGATAGCAGCAGAAAATGGAATCCAGGGCAAAGTCTTTGTAATGTTCGTTGTTGACGAAAAAGGCCAGATTACCCAGCCTGAAATATTGAGAGGCGTAGATCCATCACTTGATGATGAAGTAATAAGGATAGTAAGCTCATCCCCTATCTGGTCTCCAGGCTTACAAAAAGGAATACCGGTAAAAGTAAGATTCTCTATTACTGTTAACTTCCAGTTACAGTGATCACGAGACAAAAGGGAGTAAGATGCTAGGCGCCCCCACGGGCGCCTTTTTTATCATCTTGTCATATAAATCAACATTTGATATTCGATATTCGATATTCATTATTCGATATTCATTTATCTTTGTATCATGTTATCATTGCAACAAAGAATAAACTCTTTCGCTGAGCTGGGCTGGATTATGAAAGATGCAGTCTCTCCCACCCCAACTTCGACCGAGGCACTCAGGCTGAGGAAGCTGATGGACAGTCAGGAACAGTACAACAAATGGTTCACCCCTGATAATGTCAGGTTTGCAGTTAAAGCTATTGCTGAAATGCTACGTAAAGACAGGCTTGAATCATGGCTTGGGCCATACAAAATGCATGATAATAAAGATACCGGGAAAACAGTGGCCGTGATTATGGCCGGTAATATTCCTCTTGTTGGTTTTCACGACTTTCTCAGTGTGCTTATTACTGGCAACAGGCTGCTGGCACGCACCAGTACAAAAGACAGTGAGCTGATAAGAGAGCTTTCAGGTTTACTTACAGAAATAGATCACGGTTTCAGGGAACAAATTAAATTCACAGGCAAAATATCAGGCAACTATGATGCTGTTATTGCTACTGGCAGTGATAATACCTCCAGGTATTTTGAATACTATTTCGGTCAAAAACCTCATATATTCAGGAAAAACAGGAATAGTGTAGCCATAATCAGCAAGGATACAGAAGAAAAAGATATCGAAGTACTGGCTTCTGATATTTTCACCTATTTCGGTCTGGGATGCAGAAATGTTTCTAAAATATACCTGGAAGAGAGTATCAGGCCTGGCAACATAATAAAACAATGGTCTGACCGGGCAAATATCATAAAACACAGGCCTTACGCTAACAATTACCTGTACAACAAGTCATTATTTAAGGTCAACAAACAACCTTTCCTGGATAACGGTTTTTTGCTGCTTAAAAAAGACTCTGGCCTCTCCTCTCCGGTAGCCTTAATATATTATGACTTTTTCAGCAACAGGAAAATGCTGATGGAGGAACTCCGCATGCGGGCTGATAATATTCAATGCATTGTTTCAGAAAATGATACCCGGTTCGGACAAACCCAGTATCCCAAACCCGGCGATTATGCCGATAATATGGACACTGTAGAGTTTCTCACTTCTTTACAATAAAATATTTTTTCATATTTCATTCTTTTAAAAAAATAATTACATTGCACAGGTTCAAAAACGGTATATATGATCTTTAAGTTCGTAGTAATATCAAGTGAGGAGGAATCATTCCTGCGGGAGTTTGAGCTGGATGAGAATAATACGCTTCTTGATTTTCATAATATTTTGCAGGAAGAACTGGAGTATGACAGATCACAGATGGCCTCATTTTTTACTACATCCAAAAAATGGGAGAAGGAAGAAGAATTCACTCTTTTTGAGATGGGTGCAAACACAACCCCCATGGATGAGGTGATAATTGATGATATAGTGATCGAAGATAACCAGAAGTTACTGTATGTTTTTGACATGTTCAATGAAAGAACACTGTTCATCGAATGTGTAGGTACCTTAAAACCGGTAGAAGGCAGGACCTATCCCGTTTGTACGCGCTCACAGGGTAAGCCGCCGCCGCAGGTGCTTTTCTCCAACTTCACAAAAGTTGCTGCCCGCATTGAAGATGACGATGAGGAGCCCGCGGATGAATTCCGTGATGAAAATGACCCTGATCTCCCCGACTTTGAAAACATGGAGGACTACGAAGACTCCTGAAAACGCCCTCATAGAAAAATGAATAACACTCTTGTTATACTCCTGGGGCCAACAGGTATAGGTAAAACGGACCTGAGTATTGATATTGCCCTGCATTTTAACACTGAAATCATCTCATGCGACTCCCGGCAATTTTACAGAGAAATGTCAATAGGCACAGCTGTTCCATCCATGGAGCAATTGAAGAAAGTAAGGCACCATTTTATCAGGCATATCTCCGTTGTTGATTATTATAGTGCCAGCAGGTTTGAGAAGGACTTTATCCAGTTATCACAAAAGCTTTTCACTCATCATAGTATCGTATTAATGGTAGGAGGTTCAGGTCTTTATATAGATGCTGCCTCTGGGAAGATAGACGAAATCCCGGATGTGGATCAGTCCGTAAGGGATAAATACCTCGATAAATTCCGGAAAGAGGGTCTTGAGAGTTTACGGGCAGATCTCAGGCTGCTCGATCCCGATTATTACAGGATCGTCGATCTGAAAAATCATAAGCGTATTATCAGGGCACTTGAAATATGTGAAACAACAGGCAAACCCTACTCATTCTTCCTGCATAAAAAAGGTATGGCAAGGGATTTTAATATTTTAAAGGTAGGACTCAGATTGGACAGGCAGGAACTTTACCGGAGAATTAATGAGCGTGTTGACAGAATGATCTCTGAAGGACTTGAGAAGGAAGCCGGAGACCTACTTGAATACAGGGATAATAATGCTCTTAACACCGTGGGATACAAAGAAATGTTCAGGTATTTTGATGGTGAGGTCAGCAGGGAGAAAACAATTGAGCTTATTAAAAGAAATTCTAGAAGGTATGCCAAGAGACAGCTAACATGGTGGTCCAGGGATAAGGATATTGAATGGTTTCACCCAAAGGAGAAACAGGCAATTATACAATATATTGATCAGGAAGTTCAGGAATGATATGATTATAGAATAAGTTTGAATGTTTGAGTGTTTGAATGTTTGAAAATCATGCAATTGCAAAATCAAACGATCAAACTCTCAAAC
>CAZNYS010000106.1:5158-7790 GCA_964577305.1 uncultured Rikenellaceae bacterium | reverse complement strand
GTATTGTCTTGCTATACGTGCATCAATGATTATAGCAAACACTTCTGATTTATAGCGGTAATCGAATTCAACGGGCATGAGATACTGGGGATCCTGGGACCGTAGTGCAGTAAATAAGCTAAGGGAACAAAGTGATATGAGCAGGATGTGTTTCATATTGAAGCGAATTTACACGAATTTTGACGAATTATCACAAATGAAGTGGACAAACGAATTCAGCTTTGATCTCTGGAAAGTATAGTTTTAAAGTACATTATTATTCACCACCTCCGGCGGTGATAGTTTTGTTGCCGGCTCCCTTCCCACAGGTGTGACTGTGGCTATTGTTATTGTGCCCCTCCGGGGCAAAATTATAATAATCCCGGTTATTTTATTTCAGGCCGCGGATGATATATTCGATGATTGGCTCTGGTGGGACGGGGTTGACAAAAGCCCTGGTTTTGAACCTGGGGGTTTTTATCAGCTTGCGGTCAATCATCTCTGTTATAAGGTTCTTATACTGAAGAGACGTCTTGCCCACGAGTAGGCTTGTAAGATCGTTATTTTGTTTATAATACTTGAGCACATCCCTGAATCCCGTCAGGTAGAGATAATCCTTTGTAAAGCCTCCTCCCCTGAATATCCTTGCAGTGATATAGAAAGCCTGAGTCTCGTTCAGGTCACCCATATCCATTATAGCATGGAATGTCTGGCTGAAGTCGTAGCCCCTGAGCATCATCTCAATAACGAGAACCCTCAGTGCCAGTATCTGCAGGCGCTTAACACTCATATTACCCGACAGGTATTCACTCAGTATGGCCAGTCCTTCCTGTGTACGAGTATTGACAGGTGTTCCGAGCCTGAAAATATTCAGCGGGTGCAATCTTGAATTAATGGTTGTAAGCATATGCACTCCCACTTCATGCTCTGTGAGGGCATGGAGTGTTTTATCCGAGAACATGGCATCTTTTCTTATCCTTATGGTTTTACGTGTATTAAGGATAAGCACCTTAGCGATGATATTGCGTGTTATCTCCAGCCTGCATTCAAAGCCGTATTTCTGTATCTCCTGCCTGAAATAACCGGCTACCGCATTGGAGTCGAGATTAAGTATCTCGGGCTCATCGGCAGTTGTGGAGCAATGCATCAGATAACGGGCATTTTCAATATCATCCACCCCGGGTTCGCCAAAATAGCGAAGTGAATTATAGAGAAATTTGCCGGTGCCAATAGATGCTATAATATCCACCTTATCAGCATATGAATCTATAACATCCTGGTAGAGCAGGCGTATTGATATGTCATTTATATCCTCAACGGGGATATTGTACAGTTCCCTTTTGAATTCAAAGGGGTTGAGCGACAGTTGTTTGTATTTAAATATGGGATTTCTTTTATATTTTGACTTAAAGAAGTCTTTCCTTGCCTGGTCAATATTTACGGGGTTAACATAGTTGAGTATCTCAAAGGTACGTGCAACATGGAAAAGTCTTTTATCAATCTTCAGCAAGTCTTTATCCAGTTCTGATGAAAGCAGTTTATTGTTCTTATGAAATACCAGGCTGGTATTATGCCTTGTGAAGAAGGCGGCTGTATTGAGTATCCCTTTCTTAAAATGCCCCGCCAGCTTTTCAATTATCAGGGGATATATCTCCCCGCTTTCTTCGTCGCAATAGATCTTTTTTACCTCTGTGGCAAGAACGAGGGTATTACTGAAATTCGATATGATATAAGAAAGGAGGTAGCCATTCCCCTTAAAAACATTATTCTCCGCCACCGTGACATCAATATTCGGAAGCCTGAACTGCCTGAGCTGATTGAGCCAGTGATCAATATATTTACGATTTGACTCTTTGTTTACCAGTTCGGTCCCGAGGTTAAAGACGGGGGCTTCATTTTCGAGCCTGCGGTAATTGAAGGAGTGAATATCGAATACCAGTAAGGACTTGTATTTTGCTTCAAGGAATGATATCAGGCTGTGAATTATCCTGTAGAAGTCGGAATGTTTCAACAGGCTTTTGTTTTTGTGTTCTACACCGAGCGGTTCCTTCCACACCTGCTTGCCCCAGGCAGTCGAGTAAATTGCATTTTCGGCATCCCTGTTAAGATCATATTCATACCTGGAGTCCATTGCCGAGATCACTATGGGCAGGGAAGAGATCATATCCATTGTATGGGGATCTTCTTCCTGCCATCTTTCATGATCGCTAAGGCGGCATATTTCTTTCAGTTCCGGTCTCAGCCGGTGACCATTATGTATTGACAGGCAGGCATATGGTACGTATTCTTCTATCTTGACATAAAATGAACCGCAGGCAGACAGTGTTTCAAACGTCTGACCTGCGTTTATTCTTGAGATTATATCATCAACAGTAAGATCAGGCTTCATCTATCAGGCGCTTATATTGTTTTTTACGTTCGATAGCCGACTCTTTCTTAAGGATGACATTTTCGATATAATCAATAACTGTCTTCTGCAGTCTTGTACGGTTGAACCTGTTTATCCGTGTTATGCCCCCGGGGCTGCATACATTTATTTCTATGAGCTTTCCGTTTATTATATCCAGTCCAACGAAAAAGAGTCCGTCGGCCACCAGTTTGGGTCCTATCCTGCTGCAAATAATTTTCTCCTGTTTAGTGAGGGTGTGCTTGC
>CAZNYS010000106.1:3636-5058 GCA_964577305.1 uncultured Rikenellaceae bacterium | reverse complement strand
TTGGGTCCTATCCTGCTGCAAATAATTTTCTCCTGTTTAGTGAGGGTGTGCTTGCGGGCTGAGCCGCCGGCTTTGATATTTGACCTTATATCGTCTTTTGCGGGTATTCTCCTGTAGGCACCTATAGGCTGGCCGTTCAGCATAAGCACCCTGACATCGCCCTCCTCGGCTCCCTCAATGAATTCCTGAAGGATAACATAATTGCCTTCCTTTGTCCCTGAGATATAGAAATCGAGCAACGAATTGATATTCTGCAGTGCGGATTTTTCAAGCACTATAACTCCTTTTCCGCCATAACCATCGAATGGTTTAAGTATCATTTTATCTTTAGGTGATTCAAGGATGGCTTTCTTAAGTACCGTTTTGCTTTTTGACACGTAGGTCACGGGTATTATTTCGTTATCATGGAATGAAGCAGGATAGAGCTTGTTGTTTGCTATCCTCAGACCGTCGATATCATTTATTATAAAGGTTTCATCCTTTACCGAATCAAGGAAGTTGAGCATTACCTGATCGATGGGAGGGTTGGTCCTGGCAAAGATCACGTCAAAGCCTTCGAGGGGAAGCAGCTGTTCCTTGAATTCTGTCTTTTTATGGAACACGGGGAAGCTGGAAGAATACTTATCCTGTTTTATTATCTTACGCACGAAACCCAGTGTCTGCGACTCACGAATAGTGAGGTTATGAGCGTACAGGACACCAACATTATGGCCCCTGATGACAGATTCATGTATCAGCCTGAGTGTTGAATCTTCCCCGGGGTCAAGGCTTTCCCACGGATTTATGATGAAGCAGATGTTCATTGCTTGATTGTAGTTTGTAGTTTTCTTTCTGCTAATTAATGCAAATTTATGGAAAGGATACGAATTAGCACGAATGATTTCGACAAAAGACTAACGACGAACGGCTAACGGGAGTCTTCGTGGTACAGATAGCTGACGATGCCGTTAGTCCTTCGCCGTTAGTCGCTCGTCAGGATAAAATAATAGAAAGTAAATGCAGTAATAAAACGTACAATCTTAGTTAATGTTATATTTTCATATAAAAATCCAGCGATATGAAATACTTGATTTATTCTCTTCTGGCATGTTTAATCTTCATTTTCAATGCATGTGACAACACCTTCGAGGAACAACTGCCCAATTTCATCATAATATATGCCGATGATATGGGATATGGAGATATAACGACGAATGGCAATCCGTCAATACGGACACCACGCCTGGACAGGATGGCTGCTGAAGGGGCAAGGCTGACAAATTTCTATATCCCTGCCTGCGTATGTACACCGTCGAGAGCCGCACTGCTGTCGGGTTGCTATCCCAAGCGCCTCTCCCTGCATGAACACGTATTGTTCCCTTATTCCGAGCATGGCATAAATGCTAATGAAGAATTGCTCCCCGAGCTGCTGAAAGAAAAAGG
>CAZNYS010000106.1:0-3536 GCA_964577305.1 uncultured Rikenellaceae bacterium | reverse complement strand
GGTCACCGGGTGCCCTGTATAATAAGATGGCCGGCACAGATCAGTGAAGGTACCGTTATAACTTCACAGGTGACCAATATGGATATATTACCGACCATCATGAATATTATTGAAGGCAGGTTGCCCGCAAATAAGATTGACGGACAGGATATCGGAGGCCTGCTGACAGGCTCAGGCGATATACCCGAACCTTATCCTTTCCTGTATTATTCTATTGAAGGTGTGGTATCAGGTATAAGGGTGGGTGATTATAAATATGTGAGGATCGATGATGAAGAATTCCTCTTTGATATTGATGTTGATTTCAGGGAAAAATTCAACCTGACAGATGATATGCCCGGTAAGGCTGAGGAGCTGAAGAAGATGCTGCAGGAGATGGATGAGGGGATTGAGGAGGAGATGCGTTCTGCAGGGAGCATGGAGCAGGGGGCAGGGAAATATTAAGTATTAAGTATTAATTATTAATGATGAGTAATGAGTTAAAGCGCCAATGGTTATCAATAAACTTACTGCTACATAATTAAGGGTAATTGACATAGGATTCTTTAAAAGTTTAAGTGGTTTAAGTGGTTTATCGAACTGACGAAAGACTAACGGGGAGATCTGAGGTTCCCTGAATAAGGTTTGAATGTTTGAACGCCTGCCTGACGGAATGCAGGTTTGAATGTTTGATCTTTTCAAACGATCAAACGGATCAAACCGATCAAACAAAGTTACATCTTCAAGATGACAGTTTTTTATGTATCCGCCTGGCGGTGGGTGTTACTGAGAGTCCGCCTTTGCAGGTGCAGCGGTATTTAAGGTGCATATCATCACCCACATCCTTCATTGTTTTGATCACCTCATCCAGGGGTATCACGTGATCAAATCCTGCGATAATCATATTAGCTGCAGCCAATGCATTGAGGGCTGCCATAATATTTTTCCCCAGGCATGGCACCTCCACCCTGTCGGCCACGGGGTCGCATATCATACCAAGGGTATTTTGCAGGGCCATGGATGCGGCATTAAGTGACATCTGTCCGTCGCCTCCCATCAGTTCGACCAGTGCAGCGGCAGCCATACCCGAGGCGGAGCCGCATTCATACTGGCAGCCTCCTTCTTCAGCTGCAAAACCACCTTCATGGGCAATGAATATGCCGACCATACCGGCAGCGAGCAATGCTTTCATTATTTCATGTTCTGTCCTGAAGCCAGCCTCGGCAGATGGGATAAGCACCCCGGGCAGGGTGCCGCAGGAACCGGCTGTGGGCGCAGCCACTATCAATCCCATTGAACTCTTGACTTCCATAACTGCCGTTACGGACTGTATAATTTTGTTAGCCAGGTCAGCCGGTATGAGCTGACCCTTTTCAGGCACTTTTGAGAACAGGTGTGACTGACGGTGCAGGAGCCTGTCTTTATAACCGGTTCCTGCAAGGCCATCTCCTATGGCTTCCTTCATTATATACATATGCGAATGTGAAAGAACCATGACGTCCTCCACCGATACATCTCCGACGGCAGTTTCATATTCAATTGCATAGTCTGAAAGAACCCCTCCTTTTTTGTCAAGCATTTTGCCCATCTCATTAATATCTTTAAAAGGCAGCACCGGGTCACGCTTTAACTGTACCGGCATGAGAGGGTTGATAAAATCAAGGTCGTCATCCACCCTTTCACCGTTGAGCTCTGTGAGCCTGATGATGCCCCCGCCCGTTGAAAGAGCGGTGAAACTCAATTCCTTACCCGAAGCTCCCTTAATATATGTATTGTAAATATTAGGATGTGCGTCACTGCACTTTTCAATTCTGTATTCTATCTTCAGTCCTTTCCGGCTGCATATTTCTTCAGCTTTCATAAGATCTTTGGCTGCAATATCCATTCCTAGCAGACCGGCTGCGAGTCCCATGGCTGAGCCCTGTCCGCGGTATGTTGAAGCCAGTGATCCACGGGGATCAAAGGTAAAACGGGCATACACAGGTTCTTCAGACAGCAGCTTGCGCCCGAGAAGTCCAATCCGCACGGCAGCAGCCGTATGCGAACTGCTTGGACCGCGCATTACCGGTCCTAATACATTGTTGAAGATTGAAGGGAGATTCATTGGCCATGGTTTTTGATTAACGGGATAAAGATACTAAGTATTTTGCAGGGAGCCCTGACACTCCCGTTGGTCGGTCAGGGTCTCCGCTCCGCTCCGACAGGGGGCAGGGAGCAGGGGAAAGATGAAGTATTAATTATTATTTATGATTTATGAATCGAGCAGCCAAGGATTATCAATAAACTTACTGCTAAATGAATAAAGGCTGTGGATTAAGGATGGGTTAATGGGTAATAAAGTTGAGAGTGGGTTGAGAGTGGGTTGAGAGTGAGTTGAATAGAAAATGTTTGAGAGTTTGAACGGTTTGAACGGTTTGATCATTCTTTCTATTAATCAAACGGTTAGGGTGGGCATGGTGGGACATACTGGATTCGAACCAGTGACTTCTACCCTGTCAAGGTAGCGCTCTAAACCAACTGAGCTAATGCCCCAAAAAGCAGGGCAAAAATAGTAATTTTTTCAATAAAGGGTATCTTTCAGGACATGCAGGTATTCGTATTCAAAGTTAGGGGTGAAGAGTCCTGTACCGAGGTTTTTTTCTATTTCTTCCCTGCTCCAGAAACGTCCGTCATCAACCTCTTCAGTATTGGTTACAGGGGTCTGGACATCACGTGTAAGATATGAATACACCATTTCTCTTTCCCTGTCTGATTCCCAGATATATTTCCTGATGAATTCATAAGTAAAATTTTCTATCCCGGCTTCCTCCCGTGCCTCGCGAATTACAGCCTGCTCTATTGTCTCTCCGGGATTTACGTGACCACCAACAGAGGTATCCCATTTACCGGGCTGAATATCCTTATCAAGTGATCTTAACTGAAGGAAGATATTTCCATCTCTGTTAATAATATGGAGATGGATAACGGGATGAAGGAGCATACTTATGCCATCGTGACATATACTCCTTGGGGCAAGTTTAATAAACTCTCCCTTTTCATTCACCACGGGAAACATTTCTTCTTCCTGCATATTCAGAAAAGGTATATTTACAATAAAAGTACAAAGGCAAAAGTAAAAAGGAAAAAGAGGGCCGAGCGTTTATAATTTGCCCGGTGGGCAAATTTAGCGAGGAGCCAGATAGAGCAGAGGTTATCTAAGGAAAAAGGACAAAGGAAAAAGGACAAAGTCGTAGTGAAACGAAGACCCCGGCTTAACGACCTGTGCTGAGCCTGTCGAAGTAAGCGAATGCCGGGGGAAAAACTATAAAAGGCTGAGGCTAAGGCTAAGGAAAGCCGCCAACGATTATCAATAAACTTACTGCTAGATGGTTAAGGATAGTTATCACAGTAATCGCTTATTTGAGTTTAAAAGTTTAAGTGGTTGAAGTGGTTTAGGGAAGCTGCATGAATTAAACTCTTAAACACTTAAACCTGTGCGGGAGTGCACGGGTCTGGAACCGAGCCCCGAGAATTCGGGGCTAGTTCAGCGAACCCCGTTGTCGGGCTGGCCTTCCGGT
>CAZNYS010000105.1:5261-7827 GCA_964577305.1 uncultured Rikenellaceae bacterium | reverse complement strand
ACATATCACAAAATTCTGGACGAAGTGACTTAGTGACTAAGAGACTCAGAGAAAAAGTTCAGGGCATCTACCTTCGTCCCAAGGGCTCGGGACTTCGGTGGTCAGAGAAAGCTTCGGCGGACAGGTGAGAGCGAGCCCAGAATAAAATGAACTGCTGGTCAAAATATAAGCGTTGAAGGGTCAAATATTTCCAGGAGAAGGATAAAAATATTTAAATTATCCATGTAAATTAAATGTTTTAGTTTATATTTGCATGGTTAATTCTATGCTTATGTATATTAACAGGGTACTTGAAAATAAAGTATTGGATTCGTTGGAGAATAACCCGGTAACAGCAATAACAGGTCCGAGGCAGTGTGGTAAATCAACTCTTGCAAGAGCTGTATTAAAAAAACGGTATAATTCAATTATCCTGGATCTTGAAAAACCTTCTGACCTTAATAAGCTTGATAATGCTGAATGGTTTTTACAATCACAGAAAGATAAGCTTATCGTACTGGATGAGATACAGCGTAAACCGGAGCTGTTCCCACTGATAAGGAGCCTAAGCGACGAATGGCAGCAAAACGGCAAATTTCTGATACTTGGATCAGCGTCTAGAGACTTGCTGCAACAATCATCCGAAAGCCTTGCAGGCAGGATATCTTATAAAAGACTGACACCATTCCTCCTGTCTGAAATAGAGGATAGATATTCACTAAATGAATATATAAGCAGGGGGGGGTTCCCAAGAAGTCTGCTTGCAAAAGATGATCTTACATCTGCTAACTGGCTTGATGATTTTATATCCACCTTCCTGGAACGTGACATTCTGTTATGGTCGGGATTCTCTCCGGAAACAATGCGGAGACTCTGGCAAATGACAGCTCATAATAATGGGCAGACCGTTAATTATACTTCATTTGGCAACTCACTTGGTGTTAGTAATACAACAGTAAGAAACTACATAGAGTTGCTGAAGGGAACATTTATGGTGGATACACTTCCTCCATTTCATAAGAATTTTGGTAAGAGAATAGTTAAAGCCCCAAAAGTTTATATAACGGATACCGGTGTGACAGCCCGCCTTTTAGGCCTGAATGGATTCAATCAGATAAGTGGGCACCCGGTATTTGGAACTTTATGGGAATCAATCGTGCTTACAAATATTAAAGGTCACTTACCCGTGGCAAATCTTAGCTTCTACAGAACGAGCAACGGTGCAGAAATTGATATTATAACTGAAACAGATGACGGTATCTATGCAATTGAATGCAAATCATCACTATCGCCAAAACTAAATAAAGGTAATCGTTTTGCCATAGACACAATAAAACCTGATCATACGTTTATAGTTGCCCCGGTAAAAGAAGGCTGGATTGTGGATGAAAAAACTGATGTGGTATCTGTACAGGAACTTATAATGTTTCTAAAGAAAAAGTAAATTGCCTTCAAGTCTTTTCACCTTTTCCCCATTTGGCTAACCATTCCGGCAATTGCTTCATCCATAGCCTTCATCTGCTCCGGTTTTTTAAGTATAACTCCTGCCCTGTCGAGCAACTGAGTCAGCAACACGATGAGAATTTCGGAACGTATCTCGACCTGTGTCGGCGCATAATTGCTTTCCAGGAACATATCCAGAAGTTTTTCAGGAATGGATTCATACATGGTTTCGAGATCGGGCAGGGGAGATAACATGTAAAAATCCTGTATGATCCCGGTCTTTTTATTTACCAGCAGCAGAATAAAGGGATAGTAGGGTTTGATATCTCCCTCCTGCACTGGTGAAGGAAGCATTACAAGATCGATCTGCAATGTTTCCTGCTGTTTCCGTTTGTTTTTCAATTGTATGAGATTGATTGACGGAAAACGGATATTATATTTAACCGGTTCAAACCAGATTTCTTTATATACATTTTGCCATTCTGTCGTGGAGCTTTCTTTTCTTTCACGGATAAGATAGCGATTGTCATTATCATCCCCCACATAAATAAAATCTTCATCCTCTTTAGCTTTTTCAAAAATGCAAGGACACTGTTCCAGAAGGATAGCTGCATCATTCAACACCTGCTCGTCAGGTTCTCCGGGCATAAACCCCGGCACAAACTGTTCAAGCACCGGCCATAATTTATCTTTTGATGGTTTTCCTCCGAAGTTTTTGATACTCTTTATCTGTTCGGGCTCAAGGTTTTCTTCATCTACAAAATCCAGCATCACCTGTGGTATGGTTAAAATACGGCTTGCCGCAGAGAAAGAGGATGATAGGTAAGCCGGATCTTCATCCTGCAGTTCCCAGAACATCTGCAGGGCACGTTCCCCCATATAAGCCGTGATGGCTGTCACCTCGCCCAGGGAACCCATCACACTGATAAAATAAATACGGTTGGTCCCGGGTATTTTAATACCGAAGATATCTGTTTCGTTCATCCACTTCCATGGTTTCATTTTTCTTATTCTTTCGGCTGCCGCTAAAATACGGCTCCAGACTTCTTTCTTGATTGATGTTGTTGGCATGGGATATTCTTTGGGGTTAAAGTTAATAATTACTATATGAAGTTGGAAAGAGCGATTAGTTATGAGTTATGAA
>CAZNYS010000105.1:0-5161 GCA_964577305.1 uncultured Rikenellaceae bacterium | reverse complement strand
AATTATGAATTAGCGCAGCCAGGCATTTACAATATATTTACTGCTAAATGAATTAATGTACCGGCCCAAGGTCCCCCTTTTAACAGCGATGAGCCCTTCGGCAAGCTCAGGACAAGCGATGAGCGGTGAGCGGTGAGTATGTGAGGTTCCCTGAATAAGGTTGAGGCTTAGGAAAGGTAGCCAAGGTCTATCAATACACTCTCAGCTATATAATTAAATGCACCGACCATAGGTTGATGAGCGAGTCCGGAGTGCAACCGAGGGGCGAGTCGAAGGGCAGTCGAAGGGCCTGTCCTGAGTAAGCCCAGGGGGCACATCGAAGAGCTATAGCGCTTTAACTACATCTTCTGCAGTAATTATTATTGCATCCTGAGGTATCTTTTCAGGCATACGTTTGAGGAACAGGGCATGTAATATTTCACGGTTGCGGGCAAACGGGAGATTCCGGGCTTTTGATTGCAGCTCATTGTATATTTTATCGGGATAGACCTGATCGGTCCATTTTGCTTCACCGATAAGAAGAGTTGTTTTATCTGCCGATTCAGAAACAATATCTATTTCGATTGGCTTTTTATCAAGTCCATTACCCCACCAGCGAGCCGCCGGATTAAATGCCATCCCGTTAATATTCAATGCCGGCATAGCATTCCTGCATAACTCTTCCCATATTCCTGAGGTATAATGATCCAGTTTCATGTTTATTTCCTGCCACACTTCTTCTATAAGGCCATATTCAAGCCTGCTTTTGTTCGGAACAACAAAGGTGAAATAGAAATTCATGAATGGATCTGATATCTTATAAAGACTCTTTTTTGTTGATCTGGGAGATATATTAAAAGGTGTTTCTCTCCTGATATATCCAAGATCAATTAACAATTTTATTGGTCTGTTAAGCTGTGTTGCAGGTTTTTCAAGTCGTGCCGCAATTTCAAATAAACGGTTACACCCCATTCCCACCAGGGTGAGTATGGAAAATGCCATTACAGATGTTCGCATTTCGTCGTAAAAAAGCATTTCAGGTTCCTTGTATAAAATGCCGTCAGTATCAAGTAAATGATATTTTACACTATCAGCAATTGAGTCACGGTCATCCAGTAACTCCCAGTACCTTGGCACTCCTCCGTAGATACTATATCCCTCAATAGTCTCAACTGCACCGGTATGGAAATATTCCTTAAACCATCCTGCAGACATGGGTTTGATGTTAAGTATTTCATTACACCTTCCATATAATGGCGAAGCGCTGTTAAGGATCATGTCTTCCATCATCTGCTGTGAAGAGCCACATATAATAATATTATAACTTTTATTTATATTGTTATCTATAATATTTTGCAGCAGTGAAGGTAACTCCGGCGAGTTTTTTACCAGGTAGGGAAATTCATCGATACATAGGGTTATTTTATGATGCAGTGAGTTGGCCAGGTTCTGAAACAGAACATCCCAACCAGGGTATTTTACAGCTGAAAACCCTTTAACCGATTGGTCGACTCGTTTGGCTAATGCTTCTATCTGAAGTGATTTTTCTCTCAGGTCAGCAGCAAAGTAGATATCCTTGCCTGTCAGTATTTTCTTTAAGAGTGTGGATTTCCCACACCTGCGCCTTCCATAAACTGCCAGCAATACAGTTTTATCCTTCCCAAGAGCATCACTGATACGTTTTTGCTCATTTATCCTGTTTACAAACATATATGTATATAATAATGTTTAACAAACATAATGTTTCTTAAGCATAATTACAAGTTTATCGAATTTTTTTCTAACCCAGGCTTATAAAGAAAGCAGCCAAGGGGTTTCAATGTGCTTACTGCTAAATGATTAAGTGCAGAGGCCAAAGGTTCCCAAAATAAAGCGATGAGTTATGAGAGATGAGCCCTTCGGCACTTCGACCCTTCGACCCTTCGGCCCTTCGACAGGCTCAGGACAGGCGACGAACGGGAAGGACAAGCGATGAGAGATGAGAAGTGAGCGATGAGAAAGAGCAGGGGGCAGGGAGCATGGAGCAGGGAAAGCAGCCGAGGGATTTCAATATGCTTACTGCTAAATTATTAAGGGCAATGGACATAGGAACCTATAAAAGTTGAAGTGGTTGAAGAGTTTAAGTGGTTTATCTGATGATGGATAAAAGATAAATTTATAAGCTACTTAAACGACTTAAACATATGCGATGAGTAGTAAGGTCAAGAGTTATCAGGTCTGATAATTGTCATCTAAATACCTCTACACCCCTAGAGGGGGTGAATAAAAATAACCCGGGTTACACCCCGGGTTTAAGCGTGCATTCCCAACACCCTCCTAGTACCGTCGGGAAGCGACTGCTGTAAGAAGGCGAAGTTCGCCTTCGCCGAAGGCTATGGCGAGCGAAGCCTTATTCGTTGTGAGGGAGGAACGACCGAGCAACAGGGCTTTTATTACAGACCATCGCTTTCTGGAATAAAAGACCGGCAGCAGGTGCGACCTTTTCCTAAGTAAAAAGGAAAAGCATCCAAAGGTTATCAATATACTCACTATACAAAAAATAGAAGCAGAAGTCATATGTTACTTGAAGCCCTTCGCTCTGTGAGCTCATGGCGCACCTTAATCTTTCAGGCAGCGGACGGAAAAACCATAATACTTTCTAGCATTCCCCAACCCGAACGATGAACTGTCGTGATAAAGTAAGCGGAACTCTCCTAATCCTGAGCTACTCGCATCCCCCGTGGATGACCAAAAATTGGCTCTTTGTCCCAATTCCCTTGAGGAAGTACCACTAAACTTGCCTCCGGGAAGGGCTGTGAAACCATAATCATCGGTTGCTCCTGTGTTAGGGCTCTCCCAGTGAGTTGTGCCTACTTCCTTCAATTTACCTCCTTCAGTTCCACCACCAAGAAAGTTTACTAATTCTGCCCATTCCCCGATTTCTGGCACATGCCATCCTGCAGGGCATAAATTGCCTGTTCCAACGGCATGCCAGTTGTACAAAGCTCCGTACGTACCGGCATAGGTTGCCGAATCTTCATCGTACCAGCAGTAGTAAGGTGAATCTATATCTCCCCTAAGAGGTATATCTGTTCCATCATTATACTTTGTTGTTTTAAGGTTCTCTGCCATCCATACCTGCGACCCTATTGTTACTGTATTATAAACATTCCCATCAGCATCAAGTATCTGACCGAGAGCCAATGTCGTAAAACTTATGTTATCCGCATAAGCGGTGCCAGCACTGTTTGTAGCATAGGCTCGTACATAATATGTAGTTTCGGGTTCCAGGTTAGTAAGGTTACTTGTGAAGCTGCCGGTTCCTGAACCGTCCTCCGTTTTACTGTCGGCAACAGTCGGTGTCTGTGACGTGCTGCTCCAGCACACACCCCTGGCTGTTATATCCCCGCCTCCATCATCGGTGATGTTACCTCCTGAAACGGCAGTTGACTCAGTATATGATGAGACAGCCTTGGTTGTCAGGGTAGCCAGCTCCACGGCAACGGTAGTGAAGTTTTGCTGGTTGCCATAAGCCGTCCCTGCTGAATTGGTAGCATAGGCACGTACATAGTACTGTGTGCCCTGCGTGAGCCCGCTAAGGTTGCTGGTGAAGCTACCCGTTCCCGTGCCGTTGCTGGTCTTACAGGAAGCTGTTGTGGGATTCTGATCCGTCCCCCAGCATACACCTCTGGCAGTTACGCCGGCTCCGCCATCGCTTGTTACATTGCCACCTGTGCTGGCAGTAGTTAGGGTAATAGCGGAAATGCCTGTTGTGGATACGGTTGGGACAACCGGTTCTTTCTCTTTTTCACAGGAAAAAAAGAACACTGTCCCGCAAACAAACAGAACAGTGATAAAAGAAACTCTGAGTAGTTCTTTCATGTATTTTGGTGTTGGTAAGTAATTAACTGTAAGTTACGACAATAAAATTTATAATGATATATTTTTCGTTCCAAAATGAAAATTAAAGTTGAAAAATTTTAATGAAGTTGAGAATGAGTTCCTCCTTCGCTCTTCGAGCTTCTGAGGACAGGGTGAGAATGAGTTTAAAATGGGCAGAGCGCTAAGCGCAAAGCAGAGAGTAAAACAGGTTGAGGATAAGCAAAGCTTCCGAATGGTTTCATTGAGCTTACTGCTAAATGAATTATACGACGAAATACGAACCCTTCGACCCTTCGGCCCTTCGACAGGCTCAGGACAGGCAAGCTCAGGACAGGCTCGTCCTGCGGGCTCGCTCAGGACAAGCGATGAGCGATGAGTCGGCAACCGAGTGGTTTCAATATGCTTACTGTTAGCCGATTAAGGGTACCTAAAAAATGATGAGTGTATAGATAAAGTCCCGGGTTGAAGAGTTATAACCTAAAGAGCACATTTTAGGGTAAAGTGTTGACAGTGTCTGAATTTGTTATGTTATACATTATAATTAATTTAATATCTTTGTTATTAATAGAAATGCTAAATGGAAAAAGACAGGGAAATTACAGATATAATTAAAACAACTGCACAAAAATACATCCATGATGCAGAAGTGTTATTGTTTGGATCGAGGGCGAGGAAAGATGCATCACCAGATAGTGATTTTGATATTCTAATTGCTACAAATCTTAAACTTTCTCCAAAGCAAAAATTGCCTTTAAAATCAAAGATCCGAAAAGAACTATTATTATTCGGTATAAGATCAGATATTCTTATACAAAATAAGAATGAAATTGAGAAAAAGAAGCGTCTCCCAGGTCACATTATAAGGAATATTCTTAATGATGCAATTCTTTTATGAATCCAGCAAAACTTGAATATAGAGATATAGCAGTTGAAATAAAAACAATTGTAGAATCCTTCCTTAAAGAAATAAAATAAATAATTTAAGGCCTCCCCAAATACAAACGACTCCGCATTTGCCCCTGTCACACCCGGGGATAAGCGTGAAATTACCTAAGATGCCCGGTGCGCCGGATTAAGTTTCCCTTTAAAAGCGATGAGATACGAGATGCGAACCGAGTCCCGAGGTCTCGGGACGAGTGCTGCGAGCTCGACGAACCCCCAGGATTCGGGGTGAGTCAAAGATGAAATAAAGTAGCTGACGGTTATCGATATACTTAGATATTATTTAATTTAATTCACCGGCCAAAGGTCCCTGAGTAAGCTCTGAGGGCTTGCCTGAAGAGCGCATCGAAGGGCTGATCCTATTGAGCAATATACCAGC
>CAZNYS010000104.1:0-8064 GCA_964577305.1 uncultured Rikenellaceae bacterium | reverse complement strand
GTGAACCCGAAGGGACTCGAACCCCCAATCTCCTGATCCGTAGTCAGGTGCTCTATCCAATTAAGCTACGGGTCCATTGTTTTCTGACTGCAAATATAATTATTATGTTTAAAATTAGCTAAATCCGGTGAGCTCTGTTTTTATTGATAAAGCTGCTGAATAATTAGTAAATTGCATAGTCTAAACATAATATGAAATGAAAAAAGCTCTGAAAATTATACTCAGGATTGCAGGTATAATAATACTGGTAATATTACTGGCTGCAATTATTATACCATCCCTTTTTAAGGAACAGATAAAAGAAAAAGCAGTAAATGTGGCCAATGAAAAAGTAAATGCGGAACTGGCTATTGGTGATTTCGGCATAACCCTTTTCAGGAATTTCCCGAATCTGACATTCCGCCTTAAGGATGTCAGTGTTACCGGCATTGACAAGTTCGAGGGTGATACTCTTGCGGGACTAAAATCATTCAACCTTGTTTTTGATTTAGGTTCTATATTTTCAAAATCGGGATACAGGATAAGGGCTATAGAAATAGACAGGCTTGTAGTCAATGCTATAATCCTTGAAGATGGATCAGCTAACTATGATATTGTCCCCGCAAGTGAAGAGATCCCGGACGAAAGAGCAATAACAGGGGAAGAGACAGGAGAGGAGGATGCCGGAGCAAAAGAGAGTAAGATGGCTCTCAGGCTTAACAAATTTAAGATTCAAGACGCTGATATATCATATATCGATCTTTCATCGGGAATGGAAGCTGTCATAAATGACCTTGACCTGTTGCTTCGTGGTAATATGTCTGCAAATAAAACAGATTTATTGCTTGAAACAGATATCGGGGCCCTCGATTTTATACTGGATGGAATAAAAATGGTAAATAAGGCAGAAGTGCATGCAGGCTTTGACATTGATGCAGATCTTGCCAATAAAAAATTTGTTCTGGGCGAAAACAGTATTACAATCAATGCTCTTCAGCTGTTGTTTTCAGGATCGGTTGCAATGGAAGGAGAAGATATTATTGCAGATATAAGTATTGGTACCGGTAATACTGACTTTAAGTCTGTTCTGTCAATGGTGCCCGCTGTTTACATGGAGGGATTTGAAGGTCTTGATACGAAGGGAAGTTTTAATATTGAAGGACTGATCAGGGGACGCTACAGTGCGGCTGACAGCCTCCTGCCGGATGTAAATCTTGCACTTGATGTCATTAACGGTAATATATCATATCCTGACCTGCCGGGTAGTATCAATAATATAAATATTAAAACCAGTGTTGATGTTGATGGAACTGACCCTGACATGACAGTACTGGATATGGAGCAGTTTCATTTTGAGGTTGAGGGCAGCCCCTTTGATATGAATATGAGATTAAGCACTCCCGTAAGCGACCCGGAGGTTAATGCGGATTTTAAAGGGAAGATCGATCTTGAAGCCCTGGCCGATGCGGTACCTGTTGACCTGAATGAACTGAAAGGTATTATTGATGTTGCCCTTGGACTGGAGGGAAGAATGTCTATGATAGAAAACAAGGACTTTGACAGCTTCGAAGCTTCCGGAGCTTTAAAACTAAGAGGTTTTGAAGTGGCAATGGAGGATTTGCCCCCGGTTGGTATAGAGGTAGCCGATTTTAATTTCACACCCCGGTTTGCAGCCCTGGAACAGTTCAGAATGAATGTTGCCGGTAATATTATTAATTTATCAGGGCGCCTTGAGAACTACCTGCCTTTTGTTTTTAAAGATGAAACAGTGACAGGTAAGCTTGATCTTTATTCTGAATATATTGACCTTGATACAATATTTTTATATTTACCTGTCGATACGGTAGAAGTTAAAGATGATACAATTGCTCTTACAACTATACATCTACCGGAAAATATTGATTTTGAATTCATTTCAGTTATTGACAGGTTCAGGTTCAGCCCGCTTGAGGCAACAGACATAAAAGGTAATATTTTCCTGAAAGAAGGAGTATTGATAATCAGGGAAACAGGTTTACGTTCACTTGGCGGAGAGGTTACAGTTAATGCAGAATATGATTCCCGTGATACAATTAATCCCGAACTGGCTATGGATTTATCAATATCAGGTATAGGGATTAAAGAGTCGTTCAATACATTTAACACAGTTAAAAAACTTGCACCTGTTGCAGAGGGTATGGATGGTGAGGTGTCTGTGAATTTTGATTTTTCATCTCTGCTGGGAAAAGGTATGTTGCCTGTTGTGGAATCTATAAACGGGGGTGGCAGGATGAGGTCAGAAGAGATACAGCTTGTGAGTTCTCCCATTTATGAGAAATTTAGCAGCGTACTGCAGATTGGGGAGGATTACACCAATACATTTAAAGATATTGATGTTAATTTCCAGGTGAAAGATGGCAGGGTATATATTAAACCATTCGATACCAGGCTGGGAGATATGAAAGTGAATATCAGCGGTGATCATGGGCTCGATAATACCATTAATTACCTTATGAAACTGGAACTGCCTTCGTCAAAACTACCCCCGGGCATGACTGCAGTATTAACCGGACTGGCAGCCAGGGCTGCATTACTCGGTATAGAATATTATCAGCCTGAAATAATCAGAATGAATGTACTTATTGACGGTACAATGAAAGACCCGCAGATAAAACCATCATTGGGTCAAAGTGATGGTAGTACTATTACGGAGTCAATAAAGGAGGCAGCCACGGATATTGTTGAAGAAAAAGTTGAAGAAGTGAAAGAACGGGTATCAGATGAAGCACGTAAACAGGCAGACAAAATACTTGCCGAAGCACAGGCAAAGGCCGACCTGGTAATAAAAGAAGCAGAAGAAGCAGCACAGAAAATAAGGAAAGAGGGAGACAGGAATGCTCAGAAACTGATAGATGAAGCGGCAAGTAAAGGAACTATAGCAAAAATGACTGCTAACAGAGCTGCAGAATCATTACGAAAGGAGGCTGATAAGAAATCTACCCTGCTTGAAGAAGAAGCCAGGAAACAAGCTGATAAAATAATGGCGGAAGCAAGAGCAAAAGCCGATGAACTTATAAAATAATATTACAAAACGGTTACATTTCAGTAATACTCTTTAATGGGAATGTAACTTATTTTTTACCATTTCTTAGTCAATCATTAACAGGCTTGTAGCAAAGTTCGATCACCTTTGTTGCGTAATTATTTATTGGGCAAATCAATTAAAAATCAGAACTAAGAAATGAGAACAGTAATTCTTTCACTTTTGCTCTTATCAGTTATTTATTCGTCTGTGGATGGACAGGGGGATAAAGGAACTATAAAAGGTGTAGTTAAGGATCAGGTTTCAGGACAGCCAATGCCTGGTGCTACTATTATTGTAATGGAAACACAACAGGGGACAATGGCAGGCATTGATGGTGATTATTCAATCAGCCTGGACCCGGGTGTGTATAATATCGTTTGCTCTTTTGTAGCTTATGATGCCATTACACAGAAGGTTTCATTAATAGGGGGAGAGACTATTAATCTTGATTTCACTATCTCAGAGTCACTTGTTGATATTGACGAAGTTGTTGTCACAGCCAGGGCCAACAGGGAATCCGATAATATTCTTTTGCTGGAGAGAAAGGAAGCTGTCTTTTCAGTTGAAAGTATTGGAGCCATGGAGCTTTCTAGAAAGGGTGCTTCTGACGTGGAGGAGGGTGTGACAAAAATAGTTGGTATCACTGCCATGGGACCACAGCAAATATTTGTAAGGGGTCTTGGTGACAGGTATAATAATGCCACCCTGAATAAAATGCCAATTCCCTCAGGCAATCCAGGCAGGAAAGTAATTGATCTGTCACTTATACCTTCAAAAGTTATTCAGAAGGTAGATGTGAATAAAGTATTTTATTCGGCTGAGTATGCTGACTTTTGTGGTGCAACAGTGGATATTACGACTAAAGAATTTCTTTCCGAATCATTCCTTACCGTAGATGTAGGTGCTATTTATAATACCCTCTCAATCAATAACAGGATGAAATTTGAAGATGGGTTTGAAGGATTCAAGTCGATGACAGGCTTTAATAATTCACGTTACGATCTGCCTTCAGAAATTGGTCCCATTGATGACCCGAATAACGATTTTTCATCCCTGGTATATGATCCTTTTTTCACTGATTTCTCATATACAACCTCAACAATGTTACCTGCTGCCAATATTGGTTTGTCAGCAGGAAAAACATTCGATCTGGGTGGAAGAACAATGAGCGTATTGTTTGCAGGAGGATTCAGGAATGATTTTGATTATTCATATGGAAGTAAGATTTTTCCTGAAGCAGGGGGTGCTGTAATATATGATTTCGATTTTGAAAAATGGCAATATAATGCCAATACCAGCGCATTGGCAAGCTTCAACTACAGGCATAACAGGAATAATTCCATTGACCTTGATATCCTGTTTATAAATAATACCGACAACTCCATTGAGGAAAATATGGGTTATCACAGTACAAATGACGGTATAATTAAAGCCCGAAGGTATGAATATGTAAATAACAGGGTTATAGATGGTATACTTGGAGGAGAACACACTTCATTTGCAGGAAATGACAGGCTTGAATTGCACTGGAAAGGATCGTACAGTTATTCAACCAATAACACACCTGACCGGCGTGATCTCACCTGGAATTATGATGAGGAAAACGACCTCTATTACCTCAGGCGTGAAAATATCGCTAATTACCGCACCTACATGAAAATGGCTGAACATGAGGCTTCCGGAAGACTTGATTTCATGGTTAAGCTGGGGCAGGAGGGAAATGATTATAACAAAGGTTCAATAGTATCAGGTTTGCAGTTTAAATTAAAAACAAGGGATTTCATTGCCAGGGATTTCTTTTATGAAACAAGATACCTTCCCGGTGTGCACGATCCTGAGAACCCCAGTGCATACCTGTCTGATGAAGCTTTCGCAAATGGATTGCTTTCACTCAGTGAAGGAACAGCCCTTTCGAACTATTACCTTGTTTTCCAATATGTTTACTCAGGGTACATAGAGATGAATTATAATATTACCCCTGATCTTCTTTTAAGTATAGGACTGAGAGGGGAGTATGATGACCAGTCTCTTTACTACCGAAAATCGCCTGAAAGAACAACATTTGATGACCCATGGATTATCCTTAATACTACTGCTCCCGGACTATATCCTTCTCTTAATATGAGATATTCACTCAAAGAGAATACAAACTTACGCTTATCAGCCAGCCGGACTGTTTCAAGACCGCTGTTCATTGAACTGGGTCCCTTTGTTAACAGGGGAATGTACGGAGAACACAACACCTTTGGTAATCCTGAATTAACAAATTCATACAATTATAACCTGGATATGAAATACGAGGTATTTCCGAATCCCGGTGACTTATTCAGTTTCGCATTATATGGGAAATACATAGTTGATCCCATTGAAAAATACTATAAGGCGAGCTCATCACGCCTGGTCTCATGGATGAATACAAAAGACGCTAAAATTGCAGGTTTCGAAATCGAATTCAGAAAAAAGATCAGTAATCTGATGACTTCCGATAATATCTTATCTCCTCTACAGTTAGGCTTCAACTTTGCGTACCTTTATTCATTGATCGATCTTGGTGATGAAGCAGGAATAAATACCAATGCAGTTCGTCCGCTTCAGGGAGCTTCGCCTTATCTTATTAACGCCGATCTGACTTATCCTGTTATGTTTAAAAACGGGAGCGTAGCTTTTACACTGGTTTATAACACGTTTGGGAAACGTATTTATGCAGTTGGTACCGATGGTAAAGATGATATTTACGAACTGCCTGTACATACCCTGGATGCTCTTGTCTCGGTAAGCCTGGGTAACAGGATTTCAGTAAAAGCAAGTTTCATGAATATTCTTAATCCTGCAATAATACAGAACCTTACAATAGGCGAAGAAGATATGATTGTTAATGAATTCCATAAGGGGATGACATTTGGAATTGGTTTAAGTTACAACTTTTAAATTTGAATATTTACTAACAAACTAAATTTGAGACAATTAAAATGATGAGAACAATTAGAATTTTATCGACCGTGGCAATATCAATAATTGCTCTGTCAATCATGATGATTTCATGTAAACCTGAAGAGATTATTGACCCAAGTGACAAAGGCGTGAATGTCAGGGATGGTGGAGCTTTGCTTAAGGGCATATATGACGAGGATATTACACTTAAAAGTGATGTTACATATCTTTTGTCCGGAGGTGTTCATTTTGAAGCAGGAGCAACCCTGACAATTGAACCAGGAACAGTTATAGAGTCTGACCCGGCTATTACTGCGGCCCCGTTTTGCTATCTCATGATTGAACGGGATGCAACAATTGATGCCGAGGGTACTTCATCATCTCCGATAGTATTTACCTCAGGAGCTGCATCCAAAGCTCCCGGTGACTGGGGTGGACTAATTATCAATGGTGATGCCCCAGGCAACAAAGGAGTTGATGTCGATTCTGAGATTGCAGGTTATCCATATGGTGGAAATGATTCATATGATAACTCGGGTATAATAAGATATGTAAGAGTTGAGTACGGTGGTGCTAAGATTGATCCCGACACGGAACATAATGGATTTACATTCAATGGTGTTGGAAATGGCACAACTGTTGAATATATCGAAGCATGGAACGGTACCGATGATGGTATTGAAATGTTCGGTGGTACTGTTAATATGAAATATGTTGTAAGCTGGAACAATACAGACGACGGGTTCGACTGGACTTACGGCTGGAATGGGAATGCGCAACACCTGCTGATCAAAACAGGCGACATAGGTGACCGTGGTATTGAAGGTGACAATAACAGTGATGATAATGCTGCTACACCTTTTTCTGAACCCACACTTTCTAATGTTACCATTATTTCATCAGGTACACAGAATGAAGATAGTAGTAATCCACAGGGTATTGAAATGCGCAGGGGCACCAAGGGTAAATTCTATAATTTTATAATTACCAATTTCCTTGGCAGCAGTGTAAGGGTTTCGGATAACCAGAGCCACCTGAATGTTGAAGACGGTTCACTCGATTTTGACCATAGTTATATGGACGGAACACCTGAATACAAAATATCAGGAGTGATTACCTCAGGCAATGAGTTTGAAGCCAGTGCAAATGTTTTTGCATCCCAGACAATAACACTGTCAGGAACCAATGGTTTTGTTGGTACCTTCACAGGAGGATATGACGTAAATGCAGATGATGACTGGTTTGATTCAATCGATTATATAGGAGCTGTCAAATCAGATGCTACATGGCTTGATGATTGGACAATTTTTTAGGTTTAAGATTGATTTGCCCACAGTGATAGATTTATCATCCGAAATCATCACCAAGGTGCCCCACCCAAGGGGCACCATTTCTTTTATTCACTTATAAAAAAAGGCTGTCACCAGACAGCCTTTTCTATTTCGATTGTATCACTATTAAATCCTAGTACTTTTTTTCCCTGATCTTTGCTTTCTTACCTGTGCGCTCGCGGAAATAAAATATCCTTGCCCTGCGTACCTTGCCTCGCTTATTAAGATCGATCTTTTCAATAAAGGGTGATCCAATGGGAAATATTCTTTCAACACCAACACTGCCCGACATCTTGCGTACTGTAAAAGTCTGAGTGTGCTTTGATCCCCTTATCTGCAATACAGTACCCCTGAATTGCTGTATCCTTTCCTTATTACCTTCCTTAATCTTATAATGTACTGTAATGGTATCACCCGCTTTAAAATCGGGATAATTATTGCCTACAGCATATTCCTTTTCAACAACGTTCATCAAGTTCATAATCCTTGGCATTTTGAGGTCGCAAATATATAACAAGTTTTCTTAATAATAAAGAACCGAACCGAAAATATTAAAAGATAACAGACAAAAGTAAAAAGTTGAAGCGAAGCGAAAACCCTGACTGAACGACAAGAAGGAAGGGGTAAAAGTAATACTAAAGGCTAAGGCTGAGGCTAAGGCTAAGGCTAAGGAGAGGTTTGAGAAATGAGGTTATGAGATTAACTTGCTCATTGCTCGTTTAGGGGAAAATGTTTTTATTAAGTAACTCCTACCCGGCA
>CAZNYS010000103.1:0-8263 GCA_964577305.1 uncultured Rikenellaceae bacterium | reverse complement strand
AAACGGTTACAAGTAAACCTGATTTGAATATGTTTTTCATTATAAGAGTAGTTAGGTTACAATTGATACACAAAAATTGTACCATCGGAGTATCTAATTTAAAATATAACTGTTAGCACAAGTATTTTTAATCAAAAGTAACTATCTAAGAATTGGACGGATACGAGATTCATTAAAATATAAATAATATTCTTTTCATGAGGAACTTTCTAGAAATTCTTTGCGTGATTACCCAATCCAGATAAAGGTTACAAGTATGTCTAGCTAATTGAGAATTTATTAAGTGACGGCGGGTGGCCAATTCAAAGTCGCGATATATATTTGTGCTAACGTAATAGTATTTTATCCATAGTTTTGCCAGTTTAGATCATTCTATTCTTAAGCTGTATAGAATAAGATTTAATTCAGTAGATAATTGAATGTTTGAAAAGATGCGACAGAACCAGACCTCGTTCTCCAAACAAATTTTTTGATGAAAAGCTACGATTTTGTAATTTGGGATGTTGTTAAGCCTGAAACCAACAATGTACATGTATTAAATTGTCAGGTTACTGAACCAGAAAGTACTGAATTATGAGTGAAGCAATTCTCGATGCCCTGATACAATTATTTGCACTGATAATTGATGTCGATGAGGAAAATGTGATTTCGGAAAGGGAAAAAGAAGTATTACGTTCCTTTCTGACACAGCAGCTTAACAGGGAGCTGGCTGAGAAATATATGGTGATATTTGAAGAATACCTGCTGCTGTTTCATAAAGCTGACTATTACCAGGACTCAAGTAAAAGGGAGAAACGTAAACATCTGGCACAAAAAAAGATATGCGACATCTGTGAAAGAATAAACGAAGAACTTCAGCATAACCAAAAAGTCTTTGTTGTAATTCAGCTTATAGAGTTTATTTCACTCGGTGAGGTAATTTCAAAAAAAGAATCCGATTTCCTGAAAACAGTTGCTTCCAGTTTCAGTATCCCGGATAATGAATACCGGAATATCTTCAATTTTATTGTCGGTACCATACATGATATACCGGAACCTGATAAAATTCTTGTAGTAAACAACCTTGAAAAATGCAAGTTTGAGGATGTAAAACACAAATACGATCCTAATTTTTCGGGTGAGCTATACTTCCTCAGGATAGAAAGTACCAGGACATATATCCTTCGTTATTCAGGATATGCCGATATCTACCTTAACAGCCAGAATATCGTAAGTGGCCGGACCTACTCATTTGAGCATGGTTCATCCATAAGGGGCCTTACTATAAACACAATATTTTTTACCGATGTTGTAGGAATGTTCTCAGAGATCTTTGCTAAAGATACGATATCGGTCACTGCCCAAGATGTATCATTCTGGTTTAAGAATACACAGAATGGAATACAGAAGTTTAATATGCAAGCCAGGTCGGGTACTCTGGTGGCTATTATGGGAGGATCCGGTGTAGGTAAATCGACACTGATAAACGTACTTAACGGTAACCTGAAACCTGACAGGGGGGAGGTATTTTTTAACGGGTATAACCTGAATGACCCTGAAGAGAGGAAAAAAATCAAGGGAATAATCGGTCTGGTGCCGCAGGAAGACCTGCTTATTGAGGACCTTAACGTCCACCAGAACCTGTACTATAGCGCAAAGCTTTGCCTTGACAACCTTGATGATGATGAGATAGAAAAAGTTGTGGACAGGGTGCTTGATGAGCTTGATCTGAAAGAAATTAAAAATCTTAAGGTAGGAAGTCCGCTTAAAAAGATAATAAGTGGAGGACAAAGGAAAAGACTTAACATTGCCCTTGAACTTATCAGGGAACCTTCAGTCTTATTCATTGATGAGCCAACCTCCGGCCTTTCATCTGTCGATGCAGAGAATGTTATGAACCTGTTGAAAGAGCAAACCGATAATGGTAAGCTGATTATAGCAAACATCCATCAGCCATCGTCCTACCTGTACAAGATGTTTGATGAAATACTGATACTCGACAAGGGAGGCTACGAGATCTTTTATGGTAATCCGATGGAAGCCATAGTATATTTCAAGAAGATGAGCAGTCATGCTAATCCGGATGAAGATCAGTGTGCTACATGTGGACATGTGAATACAGATCAGATGCTGCAAATTATAGATGCAAAGGTGGTTAATGAACATGGTAAGCTTACAAACACCCGGAAGGTTTCACCTGAAGAATGGTCCAAACTGTTTGATCAGCATATATGGGTTAAGCATGGAGGTATAACAAAAAAGGAGAGTATCCCTGAAAGCAATTTAAGCATACCCAATAAGATAAAGCAGATGACCCTGTTCTTTACAAGGGATCTTATATCAAAACTGGCCAATAAGCAGTATTTGCTGATCGGCCTTCTTGAAGCTCCCCTGCTGGCACTCATACTTGGTTATTTCACAAAATATATCGACATTTCTTCGGAAAGTACGGGTGAATATATCTTCTATTATAATGAAAACCTGCCGGCCTACCTTTTTATGTGTGTAATTGTTTCACTTTTCCTGGGCCTCATAGTAAGCTCAGAAGAAATATTACGAGACCGGAGGATACTCAAACGGGAATCCTTTCTTAACCTGAGCAGGTGGAGCTATCTTAACTCAAAAGTATTACTGTTATTCATACTATCTGCTATACAAACACTGTCATTTGTTGCAATAGGAAATTTTATCCTGGAAATAAAGGGAATGACGGCCAGTTACTGGTTAATTCTATTCTCAACAAGCTGTTTCGCCAATATGCTTGGCTTAAATATCTCTTCAGGTTTTGACAGGGTAATTACAGTATACGTATTAATACCGTTTCTGCTGATACCACAGTTACTCTTTAGTGGTGTAATAGTAAAATTTGACAAACTCCACAGGTACTTTACTAACTTTGATTACGTACCCGTAATAGGTGAAATTATGACATCACGCTGGGCATACGAAGCACTGGCTGTCCACCAGTTCAAAGACAACAGGTACGAGACCCTGATCTTTGATAGTGAAATGGCTGTAAGCCAGAACGACTGGTACTGGTCATACCTTGTACCCGAGCTTATTAAGAAAACTGACCAATGCAGAATTGCTATTGGCAAAGATGAATACCGGGATCATTTTGAAAACAACCTTTATAAACTGAAAAAATATGTAGGTTTCCTTTCAGAAAAGTCTGGCATAAACAATAGTGAATTATTAGAAAAATACAATAAAGAAGATTTTGACACCATAATCGCCGATCTGACGCTTAAGCGGTTAGAAGATATCACAAATTATTTCAGGTCACGGTTCCTGGTTGCAATGGCTGCATCAGACTCAAACAAGACTGCAATTGAGGATCAGTATGGTCATGATTATCTGCCTATGCTCAAGAATGATTATCATAATGAAAACCTTGCGAATTTCTGTCTTAATCTCAGGAGCAAATACAAGATCATTGAAACAAAGACTAAACTAATCCAGAAAGCAGATCCGGTTTATATGATACCTACATCAAATTATGGAAGAGCTCATTTCTATGCTCCATACAAAATACTGGGTAATCTGCATATTGATACATACTGGTTTAACCTGGGCGCTATCTGGCTGTTAACACTGGTTTTTTATATTACCCTGTACACTGACCTTCTAAGGAAAGCAATTAATTATTTCGGACGAATTGAGAAAGTGTAACCTGTCATAGTTTTTTCAACAGCTCAAGTATCCTTTTTTCATATTTTTCGTCTGCTATCAGTACACCCCAACCCTGCTGACCCAGGAATAAGCCATCATAGGCTGAATCGCGATTACTTCTTATAATATGTGGAATGCCTTCCCTGTCGAGTATTTCCTTGATCTTCTGTGCTTCAAACTGGTTATCGATGGTGAGTATTGTTTTGCTCATTTTTTGTTCGATGTTTAGAGGTTTAGAGGTTTAGAGGTTTAGGGGTTTTCTTTCTTTCTGATAGTGTGGGGCTCAGCCCCACACCATCGTTGTGGAATCCTTCTCCTCAGCCTTAGCCTTTTATTATTATTCTTTCTTTTTGAAGCTATGTTGCTGCTGTATTAGTACTTCAGTTATTTCTCCTGATTCACCTTTTTTAAATTCGAATGATGCGCCATCATCTTTGTTGAAAAACAATAATTCTGATTCAGGATAAATATTAAAACTAAATCCGACCCATAGCTGCTTGCCTTCCAAATGATCATTAACAGCTGATATTTTAACTACCAGATCCTCGCCCTGCCATTTTAGAACATATTCCCCTTCGAATGCTGACAGATCTATTTCACCGGTATCAATTACTTTTTTACTTAATGGTTTATAGATTGTCCAGTCATAAACATGAGAGAATGATCTCAATATCTCGGAAATAAGTTGACCTCCATTATCACTGTTGGTCATAATAGCTACCCCCTGACCCAGCTTTGCAAATGCCATAAGCTGGCACCTGTATCCCTCGTTTGCTCCGCCGTGGCCGAACCAGAGCGAGTCACCTTCTCCTCCCACACCGGGACCTAGGCCATGGGAGTTTATCTGTGGTGTAAGCATCTGCTCCGTCATTTCTACAGAGATCAAATTATTTGCTTCGCCCTTAAGCGAGTTTTGAACTTCAAGTGCATATTTAAGCAGATCCGAAGGCGTGGTCCATAAACCTGCGGCTGCCATTTCCGGATAGGTATGCCAACGTCCTTCAACCATTTTACCATCAGGTTTATGACCGGCAGCTGCCTGGTCTTCTAATTCCAAAGGAAGTGGTTGCTGATAGGTACTATTCGTCATATCAATTTCAGACAATACATATTCTTCCATTAGATCCGGAAAGTCCATTCCTGTGATATCAGTAAGCATTTTCTGCATAATGGTATAACCACCACCTGAATACCTGTAAATTGTACCGGGTATGGTATCAGGGTAAATACGATCAGAATTTGCAGGTTTTTCTCCGTTAAGAACCTGTATTATCACCGGTACCGTATCAGTTGCTGAATAACCACCGAATCCGTGAACCGTCAATCCGGCTGAGTGAGATAATATCCTTCGGAGTGTTACTTTTTCATTCCGGGTATATTCATTTTCCTCAACATACCAGTCTTTCAGGTATTGGTTCACATCATCATCCAGGCTCAGCTTACCTTGTTCAACAAGGTGAAGTGCCGCTATAGCAGCAACAGGCTTGCTGATGGATGCTGCCTGGAACAGCGTATTCTCATTAACAGGTATAATGATGTCAGCCGTAAGATATCCATATCCTTTTGCCCATTTTATTTCTCCTTCATTTATGAATGCAATACTTACACCGGGGACTTTGTAGTATTCCATCCTATCATAGATATTATAAGTCTCAAGTGAATCACCTTCAATTATAATTGCAGGGAGAAGGCTGTTCTCAATTTTGTCAATAAGAGCTACGTCTTTATCTGCTTCTTTTTGTTTGCAGGATGCAATTAAAACAATCAGAGCCAATAAAATAAATATTAGGTTCTTCATAGTAATTTGGTTATTATTGATTATAAAAATAAGACGAATTAATTAATTAAGGCTTACAACCCGTTAAAACATGCGAAAAACACTTATTTATCTGGTTACGGCACTATCATTAGTTTCATGCAACAGGGTGAACAGGTATAAAAATCCCAATATTATCCTGATTATGGCTGATGATATGGGATATGAGTCCTTAAGCTGTAATGGCAGTATGTCGTACAGCACTCCCGTACTGGATGAAATGGCAGCATCGGGTATAAGGTTCACCAATTGTTATTCCCAGCCCCTCTGTACACCATCGAGGGTGAAGATTATGACCGGCAAATATAATTACAGGAATTATGAATATTTCGGGTACCTGAATGAGAATGAGCTGACTTTTAGTACTTTGATGAAAAAGGCCGGTTATGCCACCTGTATTGCAGGCAAGTGGCAGCTGAATGGCCTTTCATACAATCTGTCAGGTTATGATGATAACAGCCGCCCATATCTTTTCGGTTTTGATGAGTACTGCCTGTGGCAACTGACAGTACCGGGCAATAAGGGTAGCAGGTATGCCGATCCTGTTATTGAGATGAATGGTGAAATGCTGAGGCCGGGAATAGATAAATACGGACCTGATCTTTTTACTGACTTCATCATCGATTTTATAAACAGGAAAAAAGATAAATCTTTCTTTATATACTACCCCATGGTACTGGTTCATGATCCGTTTGTGCCTACTCCTGATTCCAAAGAATGGAATGATACTGGCAGGAGACTTGAGGAGGACACAAAGTACTTCAGTGATATGGTGCATTATGCTGACATGCTGGTTGGAAGGATAGTCAATTCTCTCAAAGAGAATGGAATCTTCGACAATACCATATTGATATTTACGGGGGATAATGGTACCAACAGGAGTATTGTCTCGGAAACGAACTATGGAATAGTCAAGGGTTTCAAAGGGAATACAACTGATGCAGGCACCAGGGTGCCACTTGTCATAAGCTGGCCAGGTATGATACCCGAGTCTCTAACGTATGAAGGCCTGGTTGATTTTTCTGATTTCATGCCCACTTTTGCTGACCTGGTACAGGTTGATATGGTGACCGATGGAAAATCATTGCTGCCGCTTCTTAAGGGAAAAGAATTTACTGAAAAGGAGGAGATCTTCATGCATTATGATCCACGCTGGGGCGCCAATGTCAATAAATACCGGAACCAGTTTGCACGCACAAAAGAATACAAGTTATACCAGGATGGGAAGTTTTACTACCTGCCCCAGGATATCCTGGAGCAATTGCCCCTTGCAGATTCTTCTTTAACAGAAGAGCAGAAGAAGATCAGATCAGAGCTTCAGAAACTGATAGATACTGCCCCGGAATGGTCGATGAATATCGAATAACGAACATCGATTAACGATTTAAGAATTAAATCAAAAATCGACAATCGTTAATCTTAATTCTTAAATCAGAACCTGGTAAAGTCCCATTCTCCCCTGAAGGGGCGAGTTAACAGATCATTTGCACCCTCATCATCGATGAACCTTTCATGTGCCGGCGACCATTTTAGGGGTCTTTCCAGGTCATAGGCTATATTCACAATATTGCAGAGTGATGCTGTGCGATGACCAATTTCTACATCTGATACCGGTTTTGTCCTGCTCTTCACGGCATCTATCCAGTCCTGGTAATGATTATCGCTTTTATACAGTCTTACATCACTATGCCCCGGTTCTTTTTCTGTTAAACCTTTAATATCAGAGCGGTAAAACTCCCTGCTTATTTCTATTTTACCTTTGGACCCCAGAAACTGTACTGCATTGAATTCGCCCCAGTCTTTATGATACATCTCCACTCCGTTATCATATATCATCATCATTCCCCTTTTGGCATGCGGTCCGGGGGCAATAAACTCAACGGGCCCTGAATTATCCATTCCGAGTGCCCACTGGGCAATATCGAACATATGGGCTCCCCAGTCGGTTATATAACCTCCGCCAAAGCCACGGTATTCTCTCCACAGTGCCCATCGTGTATCTTCAATTGGTGGTGCCAGGTCAGGGTGATAGCTCCTGTACAGTGAAGGACCCACCCAGAGATTCCAGTTAAGGTAATCAGGTGTTTCAACCGGTGGCAGCTCGCAGGCCCTGTGCGGATCGCCCACACTTACATTTATTGTCTTGATATCACCTATATATCCATTTCTTATCATTTCGCAGGCATGCCTGAAATTTCGCCATGAACGCTGCATATTACCCGTCTGAAACACCCTGTCATATTTGCGGGCTGAAGATACCATTGCCCTGCCTTCAGCAACAGTGAGTGCCAGGGGTTTTTCGCAATAGATATCTTTTCCTGCTTTCGCAGCATCCACAGCTATCATGGCATGCCAGTGATCAGGAGTTACAATAACAACTGCATCAATATCATCTCTTTCCAGCAGTTCCCTGTAATCTTCGTATTTATCAACTGTTTGATTGCCACCATTTAGCTTTTCAGTATTGGCTTTTTCAGCAGCTGCTTTGAAATTGTTGAGCTTTATACTGTCGACGTCACATGCTGCAAGAACAATTGTTTCGGGACAGCCATTGATAGAATTGAGCAATCCATGACTCTGTTTGCCTACACCTATATATCCAAGGTTGATTTTGTCGTTGGGCAAAATATACCCATTACCACCCATTACATGGCGTGGTATTATAGTTAATGCACCTGCCCCCAGGGCAGCTTTGCCGATAAAGTTTCTGCGGTTCATTGTCATTGTGATTAATTTTTTTTGGGATTTACATTATAAATATAAGAGATGTGTGTATTATATCAATGGCTGGCAGGT
>CAZNYS010000102.1:0-8500 GCA_964577305.1 uncultured Rikenellaceae bacterium | reverse complement strand
CAATAAAAAACCCCGGCGCATTCGCGCCAGAGCTTTTTCTTTGTAGCGGGGGGAAGATTCGAACCTCCGACCTTTGGGTTATGAGCCCAACGAGCTACCACTGCTCCACCCCGCAATGTGGGTGCAAATATAACATAGTTTCACCGACTGTCCAAAACAAAGGCTAAAATAATTACTGATTGAGCTGTTTACTCTAAAAACTGCCATCATATCCAACATCTCCATGGCTATTTACAACTAACTATGTTATCTTTGAAATGTAAAAAGGTTCAAATGATAACATTACTGAACCTGATCTGTTATTAACAGTTATGAAAAGAGAACGAGCCGGGTACCTTGAAGGAACTGTATCCATTATTGTCAATACACTGCTCTTTGGCCTTAAATTATGGGCAGGAATAGTGTCCAATTCAATTGCCCTGGTAGCTGATGCATGGCATACGCTGTCAGATTCAGCGAGCTCAGTAATTGTTATTGCAGGAACAAAGCTCTCATTAAAGAAAGCCGACAAAGAACATCCCTTTGGACACGGTCGCTGGGAACATATTGCAGCCATGTTCATAGGTTTTTTACTGGCAATTATTGCCTGGTCATTTATCAAAGATTCCATGATACAGTACAAAGCCAGAGAATCAGCTAACTTTGGTTTGATAGCTATTATTGTAACCATTGTTTCTATACTCGTAAAGGAAGGACTTGCACAATACGCTTTTTACCTTTCGAGAAAATCTGAAAATGCATCCGTTAAAGCTGACGGCTGGCATCACAGAACCGATGCATTATCTTCTGTTATTGTACTCGTTGGAATAATGCTGAAAAATTATTTCTGGTGGATAGACAGTGCGCTGGGTATTATTATTTCACTGATGCTGTTCTATGCAGCATACGAAATTATAAGCGAATCAATCAATAAACTTCTCGGTGAAAAACCAAGTGAAGAACTGATAAAAAACATAAATACCATCCTTGATTCAATTTCAGAAACCAACCTTCATCCTCACCAGTTCCGGATACATAATTACGTAAATCATAAGGAACTTACCTTTCATATTATTATGGATGGTGATCTGTCGATACGGAAGGGACATGATCTCGTTACAAAAATTGAAGATGAGATTAGGGATAAACTCCATATTGAATCAACAGTACACGTAGAACCTGCAGATCATAATTAGAACCCAACATGGGATCCCTGAGAATATAAATTATTATCCTTTATCACTTATTTGCTGCAGTCGTTCATAATCATGCACGATAAAATTCTTGCCATTCATGCTTATCAGGCCTTCTTCATTGAATTTTTTCAGGATTCTGATGACTGTTTCTGAACTCATCCCCGATAATTCGGCCAGTTCCTTCCTGGAAAGGGGTAATTCGAATTCTTTCTTCTTGAATATTTGTTCCGAAAGGCAGAGAATAATATCAGCAAGCCTTCCAAAAGCCTGTTTATGTGTAAGACAAAAAAACCTGCCGTAGATCTGAACACTGTTTGCACTCAATATATCTATTACCTCTCTTGCAAATTCAGAATTCGTATTTAGCAGTTCCCTGAATATATTAATATCAATCTGCCGTATTTCAGAATCTATATAGGCCATCGCTGAATACTGATAAGTATTATACTCCAGTGAAACAGAAGCAAGTCCAAGTAAATTACCTTCAGGTATTATTTTAAGCACCAGTGAATTGCTCCCGTTATCAATAAACACTTTAGCAAGGCCTTTCTCCACATACATAACCTGAGAAACAAAACTACCCTGCTTGCAGATTATTTCCCCCTTCTTATATTTTATGGTAACTGACTGACTATCAATATATTTCCTCTCTTCTTCAGTTAACTTGTCAAAACATCTGCAATAATGTGAACTTATTGTGCATGCCGTATACCTTAATATATCATCCATCCTCATCTATTTTCTATGCGGTAAATATATGAAAAACTATGTTAAGACATGACACAGATCAGTTTTTTTACTATCATAGAGCAATTGAATTTAATCCTGATCTCATATAGCATGATATTGGCAATTAGGCGGAAAACAGCAATTTTTACAGCAATGCAAGGCATTTTGCAGCATTTGTTATTTATTTCACAATAAGAAATTATGAAAGCAATTATATTCAACAAGTTAAGGCCATTATTCGTTCCCCTGTTTACCGCATTACTTATCATCGGTTGTGCAAAAGTTACAGACAAAGACAAGGATACACTGCCTTATGGCACATGTGAAGGTTGTCATACAGACTATGCCCATCTTCAAAAAGTGTATACACCGGATACAGCTGCACCGGTAGGTGGATGTGGTGGGTCAGCTCCCCATTATGAGCCTTACGACAGGGTAATAATGGAAGGTGACGGTTATGACTTGTTCAAATCATCTACACATGACATGCTGAAATGCACCGATTGTCATAATGGTACAGATAAGACATCAGACAAAGAACTTGCCCATTCAGGCGACTTTATCAGCCATCCATCGGCACAATATGTTGAGAAATGTGGAAACTGCCACGGTGATATTGTAAATGACTTCTCCACCAGCCTTCACCATGGTACCGGTCAGAAAAGAAAAGTTGCCATGAGGAGCGGTCTCAGCGGACCGGGCAATTTCGATCAACTGCCGCAGCACCAGATTGAGGGTTATAATGCTAACTGTGCTACCTGCCATGGTACCTGTGGCAATTGTCATGTGGTAAGACCTCCGATAGGAGGTGGAGGGTTGGTTGACGGACATAATTTCATCAAAAATCCCAATATGCTTAATACATGTATCAGCTGTCACACTTCTCGCGGTGGACATGCTTACCTGGGTATAGCTTCCGGAACAGTACCTGATGTGCACCTCACAGGACCAGGTTTTGAATGTGTCGATTGCCACACCGGGGCAGAGCTTCACGGTGATGGCTTACCTGTTGATCACAGGTACGAGTATTCTGAATTACCCGAGTGTGAAGACTGCCATGACGAAGCAGATAATATATATCATGATATGCATTATGATGATTTCAACTGTCAGGTCTGTCATTCCCAGGATTATAATAACTGCGGCGAATGCCATGTTCATGGCGACGGTGCACGTATACCATCGTACCAGGATTTCAAAATAGCACTGAACCCTATACCTGAAACAAAACCCGGTTACAAAATGACACTTGTAAGGCGGACCCTTGCTGCACCTGATAACTGGGAAGTTTATGGTGTTGATGAATATGCTAATTTTGAAGCATTCCCGACATATAATTATACCACACCACACAATATTCAAAGATGGACCAGCCGCACACAAGTGGATGGTGCCTGTTACATCAACTGTCATATCAGGAACGAAGGCGATGAATTGATTAACAAAGAATTATACCTGTTTATGGATGACCTGCTTTCCTGGGAAATTGATGCTACAGGGAGCATAACAGTTGATAATTCCCTCCCATCAATATGGACTAAATAATAAAACAACAAAAATTTAGTTATATAGCATGAGCTGAGATAGAGTTTAATTAATATTTAAAACTTATTAAATTATTTATTATGAGAAAGACAAGATTTTTATTTTTAAGTGTAATATTTGCTTTGATAATCGTTTCTTCATGTAAGAAAGAAGAGCAGGTTGTTGAATCTGATGAACTTATCAACTATGTTGAATCAGTTGTTGATATAGGCAGTTTACAAAGTTACATTACAGCAGAAAATTTATTAACCTTAATTAATGCACAACAGGCACCGTATATTATTGATATAAGAGGAGCAAATGACTATACTCTGGGTCATGTCCCCGGTGCTGTAAATGTTCCAGCAGCTGATCTCCTGTCACACGTTGAAGCAAATGTCAGTAGTACTACTGATGATATTGTTGTTTTATGTTACAGTGGCCAGTCAGCAGCTTTTGGTACTTCACTGTTGAAACTTGCAGGCTACAGCAATGCCAAGTCATTACTTTTTGGAATGACTTCATGGCACTCAGATTTTGATAGCTGGTCAGGTAACGTAAGTAACTACTATTTCACATTCCTCGAGAATACTGAAAACACAAAACCAGCAGCAGGAGATCTTCCTGAAATAAACACTGGTTTCGAAAATGGTGAAGATATTCTTAATGCGCGGATCGATGCAATGTATACTGCAGGTTTTGGTGCATACGCAATTGATGCCACTATGGTTACAAACAATCCTTCCAACTATTACATAGTAAATTACTGGCCTAATAGTGAGTATCTTAACCCGGGTCACATCCCTGGTGCTTTTAATTATATTCCCGGTCAATCATTAAAACTTTCTTCAGATCTGAAAACACTTCCAACAGACAAGACGATTGTTGTATATTGCTATACAGGTCAGACCAGTGCTTTTGTAAGTGCTTACCTTGGAGTTCTTGGATATGATGTTAAGTCACTTAAGTTTGGTGCCAACAGTATGTTTACTGGAAACCTTCCAAAATCGAACTGGACCACTGACAACATAAAGGATTATACTTACGAATAGTAACAGGTATACCAGAAAAATCATAAAAAGGCTATCCACAACGGGTAGCCTTTTTTTGGATATTGGATTATTTTGTTTTGTTCAGGTATCTGATTCCCGCCAGCTCTTCAGAAACCTCCCACAGTTTCACCCGGAGCGATTCATCATATGACAAAACTGAAGATTTAAGTATTGACGGATACCCGAAGGATTGCCAGATGCCTGAAGGACCTATATACTCTCCTCCATTAATTCTTTTATCAGTTGCTGCCATGAGAATAGGCAGTGCTCCCTTTGAAGGACTCCTCAGAACAAGGTCTTTAAGTTTATTTACCGGAAAAGGGAGCCATAAAATATTAGTTGAGCTTATTCCCGGGTGTGCTGCTACTGATATGGTATCTGAACCTGATCTCTCCAGTCTTTTCTGCAGTTCGTAGGCAAAAAGAAGGTTAGCAAGCTTCGACTGCCGGTATGCTTTCATCCTGCGGTACCATGATTCACCTGACAGATCATCGAAATGTATCCTGCCTTTAAAATGAGCTATACTGGTAATAGTCACTACCCTTGAACCACCTGTTCCCAATAGCAGATCAATCAGTTGCCCGGTAAGAGCAAAATGTCCGAGGTGGTTTATGCCGAATTGCCATTCGAATCCTTCACAGGTTTTTTTATGAGGACTTGCCATCACTCCGGCATTATTGATAAGAATATCGAGCCTGTCATATTTGCTCCTGAATTCTTCTGCGAACTTTTTCACTGACTCTAGACTGGCCAGGTCAAGGTGCATAAACTTAATGTCTGTTTTCTTGTATTTTTTCAATATCCTCTTTGCGGCAGCCCCAGCCTTTTTAGCATTACGGCATGCCATGATAACCTTTGCCCCCTTTAATGTGAGCACTTTTGCTGTTTGAAAACCTATTCCACTGTTAGAACCGGTGATTATCACCGTTTTATTCTCCTGTCCTGAAATATTTTTTCCCGTCCACTTTATCATTTAAACCAAGTAATATAATAGTAAAAGACACCATTGTTCTTATAAGTCCCAAAGCTAATGATTAAAAATTTCAACGCATTATTAAACTTAATTTAAACCTGCGTAATTATGATTGAAATATATTTGGTTTTGTCGTATCTTGATAAACTATCAGATGTCGATCATGAAAACAGGAATTAAAACTCTTCACGTAACCGGTCGTGGGGGAATGGCGAAACTGGCTTGAGGAAAATCACAAAAAGGAAAAAGAGATCTGGCTGGTTTATTATAAAAGACACACCTGTAAACCACGGATACCTTATGATGATGCTGTTGAAGAGGCTATTTGCTTTGGATGGATTGACAGTATCATAAAAAGAATTGATGAAACCACCTACTGTCAGAAATACACACCACGCAGAAAAAAAAGTAAATGGTCTGAAAAAAATATTGATAGGGCCGAAAAAATGATAGCCCAGGGTAAGATGACTGAACCGGGACTCGAATCCTATACAGAAACGAAAAAGAACCCATTACTTATAATAAATCCGGAAGACTCGCACTCCTTCATTGAAATACCGGAAGACCTGAATAGTGAATTACATAAAACCAGGGATGCCTTCCGTCATTTTATTGCCTTCCCGAAATCATACCGGAAAATGTGCATAGGGTGGATTAATGCAGCCAAAAAACGTGATACGCGGCAACGCAGGATAGCAGAAGTGGCAGATAAAGCTGCTGCAGGAGAGAAGATAGGCATGAAGTAGTAATATTGAATTGTTGAACTGTTTAATCGTTGAATTGTTCAGTTAAGAGTTAAAACAAAAAAATCAGGATAATGATCATATCATCAAGGCAATCGATGTACATCTTTCCACACTCAGCTCAATGAGCAGTTATGCTAAGATTATAAGCACAAAGAATTATCTTGGACAATAGTGTAATATAACTTTCTCAACTCACTCTCAACCCATTCTCAACCTTTTCAACCTTATTTATTGTATTCATCAAAAAAATCATTCCCCTTGTCATCGGTAAGAATAAATGCTGCAAGGTTTTCAACCCTTATTTTTCTTACTGCTTCCATTCCCAGTTCTTCGAAATCAACCACTTCAACCGATTTAATATTATCATTGGCCAGTAAGGCTGCCGGGCCACCTATTGTCCCAAGGTAAAATCCTCCATGTTTCTTGCATGAATCAATTACCTGTCGTGAGCGATTGCCTTTGGCCAGCATTATCATCGATCCCCTGTGACTCTGGAAAAGGTCAACATATGGATCCATCCTGCCTGCAGTTGTAGGCCCGAAGCTTCCCGAAGCCATTCCTGATGGTGTTTTCGCAGGACCTGCATAATAAACCGGGTGGTTCTTGAAATAATCAGGCATAGGCTTACCTTCGTCCAGCATGGTCTTGATCCTGGCATGTGCCATATCCCTTGCTACAATCAGTGTGCCGGTCAGGCTCAACCTTGTCTTAACCGGGTACTTGGTCAGCTCTGCAAGCACTTCTTCCATTGGCCTGTCAAGCTTAATCTCAACAGGTTCATCAAGAGATGGTGCTTTTGCTGGCATAAAGCGCTGAGGATTCTTTTCAAGCTTCTCCAGATAAATTCCTTTTTCATTGATTTTTGCCTTTATATTGCGGTCAGCACTGCAGCTGACGCCTATACCAACCGGGCATGAAGCAGCATGCCTTGGCATTCTTATTACTCTTACATCATGTACGAAATATTTTCCCCCGAACTGGGCACCCACACCGTATTCCTGGCATATCATTTCGATTTTCTTCTCCCACTCCAGGTCGCGGAATGCCCTTCCACTGGCATTTCCTTCAGTTGGGAGAAAATCAAGGTATCCTGCCGATGCTTCCTTAACGGTTTTAAGCGTGGCCTCAGCAGAGGTTCCCCCAATCACGAGCGCCAGGTGGTATGGTGGACATGCTGCCGTACCAAGGTCTTTGATTTTTTCTTTAATGAATTTTGTAAGGTTCTCCTCGTTTAGCAATGACTTGGCCTGCTGGTAAAGAAAAGTCTTATTGGCCGATCCACCGCCTTTCGTGATAAAAAGGAATTCGTATTCTTTACCGGGTTTGGAATATATATCTATCTGTGCCGGAAGGTTACTCCCCGAGTTTTTTTCTTCGAACATTGAGAACGGCACTATCTGTGAGTACCTCAGGTTTTTGTTCTTATAGATATCATAAATCCCTCTCGAGAGAAATTCCGCATCATCAGTGCCCGTATATACATCCTCTCCCTTCTTGCCTATTACTATTGCCGTACCTGTATCCTGACATGAAGGCAGCTCTCCTTCCGCTGCAATAACCTGATTTTTAAGCATCATATAGGCAACAAACTTATCATTATCGGTTGCTTCAGGGTCATCAAGTATCTTTTTCAGCTTTTTAAGATGAGAGCCTCTCATGAAGAATGACACATCATTTATGGCTTCACGTGCCAGCAGCTCCAGACCTTTTGGATCTACTTCAAGTATCTCGCGTCCATCCAGTCTGACAAGTTTTACATGATCGGAAGTGACTAAACGATATTCAGTCCTGTCCTCCTTTATCTGGAAAGGTTTTTCATATATGAAATCGGCCATGGTTTTGATTTATTTGGTTAATATTAATTAGGGTTTACACTTCTATCAAAGTTATGAAGATATGGGATTAAATAAAAGCACTATGCTTATAAACACATTTTATTATTATTACTGATCTATACTGGTAAATTTGATATTATATTACTTTTTTCTATATTAAACTTGTTAATCCGGTAACATCAAATCTGATCAATATGGATAACATTAATAATGAAAAGGCTCAGCCATGCAAAAATGAAATACAGCCACTGCAATACCAGGGTATGGCCGGGACTATTGGCACTCATGATAACTGTATTATCTGTCATAAGAAGAATATGAACAACAGCGGTCACCACCGCAACCAGGTAAACAGGCCAAAGGAAGCAGAAATTGTGGAATAATAATGAGTTCCTCCTTCGTCCCGAGTACTCGGGACTTCGGAGGACACTGTGAGAGTGAGTTGAGATTGGATTGAGACAACCTA
>CAZNYS010000101.1:0-8613 GCA_964577305.1 uncultured Rikenellaceae bacterium | reverse complement strand
ATACCACCTGGGATATCTGGCAGAGCGGGATACAAAATGAATTAATAGCGTCCCTCACCAACTCAGAAGAACTTAAAGTCAGGCAAACAGAAACTGTTAACAGCATAATGCGAAGCAGGGATATTACCAATTATGCTTCAATAGCACCTTCAGTTGCAAGTACAATTTCACAGAAACTGGATGCAAGCGTCTTAGTCTATGGAGGCATAACTCAGGCAGGTAATATAGTCCGGGTGAATACTCAACTGATTAATCCGAAAAATGAAGAGGTCATTAAGTCGTTTCAAATAGAAAGCCCTGACAGTGAAGAGATGATCTTTAATATCATTGATTCCCTTTCTGCACAGGTAAAGGATTTTCTTATAATATCCAAATTAGAACAAGAAAAACCTGTCGATGACAGGTATACAACACCTACCAGTTCACCCGAAGCATACAGATATTTCATGTATGGACAAAAAGCTTTTAATAATACAGATTTTACTACAGCAATTAATTATTATTTGCAGGCTATAGCTATCGATTCAAGCTTTTATTCTGCAATAACGATGCTTTCTGTGGCTTATTATAACATCAGCCAGATTGATAAGGCAAAAGAATGGTGTCTTAAGGTTTACGATAAAAGAAATCAGATGGACATAGGGCAGAATATTCACTTAAGCTGGCTTTATGCCATGTATTTTGAAACACCAAATGAAGAAATTAAATACTGTAATCAACTTCTGGAGCTTGATGATCAATATCCCCCCTTTTATTATGAATTAGGTCGTATTTATGTTGCTTTGAATCAATATGATAAAGCGATTACTGTAATGAGCAAAGCTCTTGATATATATAAAAAATGGGAGTCAAAACCAAGGTGGGCATATGACTATATTATGCTTGGATTTTCATATCATGAGACTGGCCAGTACAGGAAAGAAAAAAAGCTGTATAAGAAAGCAGAGCAGGATTTCCCTGATAGTTACTATGTACCCCAGAGGCAGGCTATCCTGGCATTAACTGAAGAAGACACGGTTGCAGCAAATCGATATATTGAGAAATGTATATCTATCGCTGAAGATATTTCCTTACCTGTTGTAGATACAAAATTTGGCCTGGCTTATATTTACACTGAGGGAGGCTACCTGGATAAAGCTGAGGATTGTTACCGGGAAGCCATATCCACGGAACCTGAAAACCCCAGCTGTCTGAATAATCTTGGATGGTTCCTTATACATGAAGATAGAAATATTGATGAGGGAGTGGAACTTATGGATAAGGCACTGAAAATAAGGCCAAACAGTTATCTATATCTGGAAAATAAAGGTGAGGGATTATATAAGCAGGGTAAATATAATGAAGCCCTTGATCTGCTTGAAAAAAGCTGGGAATTAAGACCAGTGTATAATCACTCAAGTTTTCTTTTACTTGAGAAAGTAAAGAAAGCTGTTGCTGAGCAATTAAATAATTAAGCTGCTATTTTTATATATTAAACCTCAACCTGACCAGATCTTATGCCACAAAAACCAAGCAAACTTATCAGACTGTGGCAGGAGTTGAAAAGACGCAAAGTCTTCAGGGTGCTTACCATATATGCTGCTACTGCTTATATCATTATTGAACTGGTTAACAATCTAATTGGACCTTTGCTCCTGCCGGAATGGACAGCAACTCTGATTGTTTCTATTCTGGTGTTAGGATTACCTGTTGTCGTTATCCTTAGCTGGATATATGATATCACTTCCGAAGGAATAATTAAAACGGAATCGGAAACACTAACCGGGGAGAAAAAAACTTTAACAAAACATGCAAAAAGAAGACTGAGTAGAAATGACATTGTTATTGCTGTATTACTGGTTATGGTTGCAATTCTTGTGTGGCCGAAAATATTCAGCCGGAATAAAACAGATACTGAGATGCGTGCAAATGATCGAGTTTCAGTAGCCGTATTGCCTTTTCAGAATATGACAAATGATACAACCTGGAATAAATGGCAGACTGCAATTCAGACTGATCTCATTACCTCCCTTTCAAACTCAGAGGAATTAAAAGTGAAACAAAAAGAAAGCATCAACAGTTTGCTCCAAAGCAGTGGTTATAACAATTATACCTCTATAACACCTCCTGTTGCAAATAGAGTATCAAAGAAACTGGGCGCAACTATGTTTATTTACGGCAGTATAAAACAATCAGGTACAATAATAAGGTTAAATGCACAACTATACGATACAAAAACAAAAGATGATATTAAATCTTTTCATGTTGATGGAACAACAGAAAATATTCTGCATTTCATTGATTCACTTTCTTTTATGGTAAAGAATTACCTTATTATAGCTGAAATGCAAAAGGAAGTGCCTGCTGCTTTTCAGCAACTTGTATCTACTGACTCTCATGAAGTGTATAGCTTTTTTGCTTATGGGTACGGAGCACTGAAAAAATTTGATTATTCAACGGCAGCACAATGGCTTTCCCAGGCAGTGGAATATGATTCAAGCCTTACTTTTGCAACTGCATTACTTTCTTTTTCATATGCCCGGCAAGGCAGGTATGAAGAAGCAAAAGAATGTTGTCTCAGGGCTTTTGAAAAAAAAGACCAGATGCCATTGCAACTTCAGATCTGGACAGATTACATCTATGCCCTGACTTTCGAAACGCCACAGGAAGAAATTAAATACCTGAAGCAGTTACAGGAAATTGATGATCAGTTACCGGAGTTTTATTACTATAAAGGCACTGCTTATAACAGCTTACATCAATTCGACAAAGCAATCCCTGAGTTGGAAAAAGCGCTTAAGAAATATGAAAAACTGTATTCAAAACCTTTCTGGAGCCCGGTATATGCTGCATTGGGACTTGCATATCACAAAACAGGTCAGGTAAAAAAAGAAAAAGAACTGTATAAAAAATCAGAAAAGGACTTTCCCCGAAATCTTCTGCTTACCGGCATGCAGGCAATACTTGCCTTTAATGAAAATGACACGATTGAGGTAAATAAATATATTGACAGGTATGTATCTTTATGCAAAGAAAACCTTTTACGTGAGCCAGTTATAGCAGCAAATATCGCTGAAATTTATTCCGATGCCGGTATCCCGGGTAAAGCAGAGGAATATTACAAGGAAGCACTCTCATTGGAACCTGAAAATCCTGGTATACTCAATAGTCTTGCCTGCTTGCTGATTGATAACGACCTGAAAATTAACAAGGGTATTGAATTGATTGATAAAGCACTGGAGTTAAGTCCTGATAATTATTCTTACCTGCATACAAAAGGCCGGGGATTGTATAAGCAGGGAAAATACGAAGAAGCATTGAAGTTACTTGAAAAGAGCTGGGAATATAAACCTGTATATGATCACGGACTATATCTTCATCTCGAAGAAGCAAAAAAGGCAATTGTCAATCAATAAAAAGACCGGCATAATCAGAACTTTTAATAGGTGTTCGTAATACTCTTATTTTCTATATATCACCTTATTTTAGCCGTATATTGATGAAATATGTTATTTCGTCAAAGTAAATTGACTTTGACTTGAACATAGTGTAACTTTGATACTGACTAATTCAGTGATGGATTGAACTAAAATTAATCATGCTATGAATCATATATTTAAAATCACCGTTATTCCTATTCTTGTAATTTGTTCGATAATATTTCTCGCTTCCTGTGAGAAACAACCTACTCTTCCCACTGTAACTACATTAAGCGTGTCAGAGATCAATCAAACAACGGCATCGTCCGGAGGAAATGTGACGGATGATGGAGGAGCAGAGGTCACTTCCAGGGGTGTTTGCTGGAGTACAACTGAAAATCCCACCACAGGCAACAATAAAACAACCGATGGCTCAGGTACCGGTAGCTTTACAAGCAGCCTGACATCATTGACACCCGGCACAGAATATTATATCAGGGCTTATGCAATAAACAGTGAAGGTACAGCATACGGCAACCAGGTTTCTTTCACTACCGGGGCTATCCAATTAGCATCATTGACAACAGATGCTGCCGGTTCAATCACTCAAACAACAGCAATATCAGGCGGTAATATAACTGATGATGGTGGAGGGGATGTAACAGCAAGAGGAGTTTGCTGGAGCATATCACAAACTCCGACAACAGCCGATAGTAAAACAGAAGACGGAACCGGTACGGGTACCTTCACAAGTAACCTGACGGGTTTAAGTCCCGGTACCACTTATTATGTCCGTGCTTATGCAATAAATAGTGCCGGAACTGCTTACGGCAACGAGGTTTCATTAACTACCGAACCTGTCCATTTAGCCACACTGACAACAGATGCTGTCAGTTCAATCACTCAGACAACAGCAGTATCAGGCGGAAATATCACTGATGATGGAGGAGGTAACATAACAGCCAGAGGTGTATGCTGGAGCATGGCAGCGGAGCCCACTATAAATGACAGCCATACAGAAGATGGAACAGGAACTGGCAGCTTCACCAGTGATCTGACTGGACTGAACACAGGTACCACCTATTATGTAAGAGCTTATGCAACCAACGAAGCCGGGACTGCCTATGGCAACGAGGTCTCATTTACCACTGAACCACTGATTGATGCTGACGGTAATGTATACAAAACAGTTATTATTGGGGACCAGCTATGGATGGCAGAAAACCTGAAAACCACCAAATACAATGATGGTACTGATATACCGTTGGTAACTGATGGCAGGAAATGGGCAAGCCTTACAAGCCCGGGATTTTGCTGGTACGATAACGACCGGGAATCCTATGGTGACATATACGGTGGCCTGTATAACTGGTTCGCGGTTAATACAGTTAAGCTATGTCCTGATGGCTGGCATGTACCTGATATTGAAGAATTAAACATCATAGCTGGTTATCTTGGCGGAGAAGCAATTGCCGGAGGTAAGCTGAAAGAAACCGGAACAACACACTGGAAGAGCCCGAATACCGATGCTACTAACGAAAGTGGTTTCACAGGCCGACCGGGTGGCTTCCGCAGCAGGATATGGGACACCAAATGTTACGGTAAGTTCGGCCACCTTGGTATGTTCGGTTACTGGTGGAGCTACTCAGCTTATGATGCCAATACAGCATGGATAGGGGAACTGGGCTACAATACAGGCAGTGTTGTAGGTAATCATGTAGACAAGGGGAAAGGACTTTCTGTCCGCTGCCTGAAGGATTGAGAATAAACCAGGAGTGTTCATACACCTTCGGTCAGAAGAAATGCTTATAATAGGATATAAAAGGAGGTAAAGCATGTCTCTTACACCGCTTTTTGAAATAGGTTTATGGAATGCCTGGATTTTCTGGGCATTAATGCTTTTATCAATGATTATCCCTGATTTTTTTATGAGTAAAGAAGCAAAAGTGAGAAAAAAAAGAACATCTCAGGAGATATCTTATGATAAGAAAAGGGATAGGATATTGGCCAATTTAACGCATTCAGCAATAATACCTGTTTCTTTTATTTACTCTATCTTTCTACCGCTGAAAACTGGCACAGCATGGTTTTATACAGGACTTCTTATTTTAATTGCAGCCCTGGTGATAGGCCTCACGAGTATAATTAATTTTGCCAATACCCCGGTTGATAAGCCTGTTACATGTGGAATTTACCGGATCTCCAGGCACCCCGTATACCTTAGCGGCTTCTTGCTTAACCTGAGTATTGCAATTGCTTCTGTTTCATGGATTATATTGCTCTGTGCTATTTTATGGATAGTCTTTTTCCACATAGCTACCCCTTCAGAAGAAAGCTACTTAGCAGGCCTGTATGGGGATGCTTATCGTGATTATATGAATAGAACTCCGAAATGGCTGGGACTACCAAAATCGGGGAAAGCATAACAAATCCTCACTGCCCGGATGGGTGTTGAATTAATTATTGGAGGGGAAATGTTTGATTTACAACACTATAACTTTCGCCTCATCTTTAGAGCCCTGCACTGAGCCTGCCGAAGTGAGGAGTATCCTGCCAGAGTGATTCGTGCTGAGCTTGCCGGCACTGAGCTCAGTCGAAGTGGCGAAGCAATCGATCATCAGCGGGAGGTGGTGTACTGTTAAGACATCTCCTATTATTTATATCCTATAATATTTTCTGTATTTAACTTATAGACAGCATGATATTAAAATAAAATTGACTTTGGTTTAAGCAATGTATAACTTTGATATTGATCGATTCAGAGTAATATTTTATTCTAAAGTATACTGATATGAATCACTTAATTAAAATTCCTGTAATTGCTATTCTTGTGATTAGTTTGACAATAGGTCTCACTTCCTGCGAGAAAGTTACTCCTCCTGTTGTTACAACAGCAAGTGTGTCAGCAATCACCCAAACAACGGCATCTTCAGGTGGAAATGTGACAGATGACGGAGGAGCGGAGGTCACTACGAGGGGTGTTTGCTGGTGTACAACTGAAAACCCCACAACAGTCAACAGTATAACAACCGATGGCTCAGGTACCGGTATCTTTATAAGTAACCTGACAGGTTTAAATTCCAATACTGCTTATTATGTACGTGCTTACGCAACAAATAGTGCAGGAATTAATTATGGCAACCAGGTAAGTTTTACAACCATATCAAGTGGTAATGGTATCATTTTCAATCCGGACCTTACCTATGGCACCATAAGCGATATCGATGGCAATGCCTATAAAACCATACAAATAGGCGCACAGACCTGGATGGCAGAAAATCTGAAAACAACCAGCTATAATGACGGGACTGGCATACCATTGGTAACTGACGAAGTTGAATGGAGCTTCTTAGATACTGCCGCCTATTGTTGGTTCGATAACGATGAAGCTACCTACAAAGCTATTTATGGTGCATTATATAACTGGTACACCGTAAACACTGGCAAGCTTTGTCCCACAGGCTGGCATGTGCCTACGGATACAGAATGGACACTATTAACCGATTACCTGGGTGGTTTACTCGTAGCCGGGGGCAAACTGAAGGAAACCGGCACAACGCACTGGAGCTCTCCCAACACAAGTGCAACCAACGAAACCGGATTTACAGCCCTTCCGGGTGGTTGCCGTCACTACCATGGATTATTCTCTGTCACAAGGCAATACGGTCTCTGGTGGTCGGCTACAGAGTACGATGTACTTAATGCCCTTTACCCACTCATCCGGTGTGATTACGGTGGCGTGTTAAGGTACCAGAACTTTAAAACGAACGGTATGTCTGTTCGTTGTGTAAAGGATTGAGAAAAAAACAGGGGTGTTTATACACCTTCGGTCAGAAGAAATGATCATAATAGAATAACAAAGGAGGTATATCATGTCACTTACACCGGTTTTTGAAATAGGTTTATGGAATGCCTGGATCCTGACAACCTTACTGCTTCTTTTTATTATGCTATCAGGACTACTGCCAGGGGATATAGGCAGTAGAATAGCTCCGGCGAAGGAAGTAAAGAAGATTAACAATGTTATGATGATAGTATTCTTTACCATGATATTGTACTCTGTTTTTCTACCACTTAAGCTGGGGACCGTATGGCTTTACGTGGGAATTGCTGTTTATATTATTGGATTTATCATCTCATCTGCGGCCCTGTTCAGTATTGCCGCCACAAAGCCTGGAGAACCATTTACAACGGGTATTTATCGTTACTCAAGGCACCCGATTTCCCTGGGAACCTTACTTCCTATGATAGGTGCTGGTATTGCTTCGGCTTCATGGCTTTTCCTGCTTCTTTCAATAATTCTGATGGTTATATCGCGCTTCTTAGCCATTGCCGAAGAGAGAGCAACCACTAATAAATTTGGTGATAGTTATAAAGAATACATTGCCAGAACCCCGCGATGGATAGGACTGCCAAAATCGGAGAAAGGCTGACAAATACATAGGGGACTATTGCAGTCTTTCACTATATTAGGCCTAAATCGGACTCTTCCTCTGCGATGAGTCGAAGGGTGGTGCTCTTTATAGAGGGCATACAATTACTATGCCCTCTGGAGGCTTCACTTTTTTAAACCAATAATTTTTTGTATTTGAAAAAATAGATTATTTTTGCACCGCTTGAAGGCATGGTCTGGTAGTTCAGCCTGGCCCCGAGGACTCGGGGTGCCGGCCTGTCATCCCAAGGACTCGGGACGGGTTCGAGCCAAGAACGATGAAATATTTCGTTTACATATTAAAGAGTATTAAAGACAGTTCTTTTTATATTGGATACACAAAAAACCTTGACAGAAGGCTTTCCGAACATAATGAAGGCAGGTCAAGGTATACAGCCAGAAAAGCACCCTGGAAGTTATATTATTTTGAGGAGCATGAGAATAAAAGGGATGCAATAAAAAGGGAATTGTTTCTGAAAAGACAAAGAAATATAACGTTTTTTGAAGGGCTGCGAAAAGAAAAATAAAATGGTCTGGTAGTTCAGCTTGGCCCCGAGTACTCGGGGTGCCGGCCTGTCATCCCGAGGACTCGGGACGGGTTCGAGCCAAGAACGATGAAATATTTCGTTTACATATTGAGAAGTGAGATAGATAGTTCTTTTTATAATAGTTTGGTCTGGTAGTTCAGCTTGGTTAGAATGCCGGCCTGTCACGCCGGAGGTCGCGGGTTCGAGTCCCGTCCAGACCGCTAGTTAACATTAAAAGCCCCTGAAATTCAGGGGC
>CAZNYS010000100.1:0-8738 GCA_964577305.1 uncultured Rikenellaceae bacterium | reverse complement strand
CCTCCTTTTAGGAAAGGAGGGGTGGCCAACCGAAGGGAGGCCGGGGTGGTTAGGAACAAATGATATGGTATATAGATCAAATAGAAAATCACTTAAATCCAACAGAAAAAAGCTCAGAAATAAGTCTACTTCCGCTGAAGCAGAATTATGGAAACATCTAAAAGGCAAACAACTGAAAGATAGAAAATTCCGCAGGCAACATAGTATAAATAAATATATAGTTGATTTTTTCTGTTCAGAAGAAAGACTAATTATAGAACTTGATGGTGATTCACATGGTCATTATCACAGGACTTATGAAGATATTGACAGAGATAATGAACTTGAAGAGATGGGATATAAGGTACTTAGATTTGAAAATAGATTTGTATTTCAAGATATTGAACGGGTTAAAGATGAGATCAGTAAAAACTTTAATTCCTAACCACCCCACCCTCCTTTCCTAAAAGGAGGGGAAAGGGAAATACTATTAATAAACCACGTAAACTTTTAAACATTTAAACACTTAAACGCTTAAACACTTAAACACATGGCCAAATCACATATCGGTCTTATAGGCCTGGCAGTAATGGGAGAGAACCTTGTTCTGAATATTGAAAGCAAAGGATTTACTGTATCTGTATTCAACAGGTCAACGGAGAAAGTCAAAAAATTCATTAACGCAAGGGCCAAAGGTAAAAACATTACCGGCACATATACCCTGGAGGAGTTTGTTAACAGCCTGGATAAACCCAGGAAAATAATGATGATGGTAAAGGCCGGAAAACCTGTTGATAATTTTATCCACAAGTTGATCCCTCTTCTTGAACCAGGAGATATAATTATTGACGGAGGCAATTCAAATTATACCGACACTGCCAGGCGTACCGGGTACGTTGAAAGTAAAAATTTGCTGTATGTTGGCACAGGTGTGAGCGGAGGAGAAGAAGGAGCTTTGCTGGGACCCTCAATAATGCCGGGTGGAAGCCCTGAAGCATGGGCATACATAAAAGATATTTTCCGTTCTGTTGCTGCCAGGTCAGATGATGGTTCAGCATGCATTGAATGGATAGGTAGTGATGGAGCAGGTCATTTCGTAAAAATGGTGCATAATGGTATTGAATACGGTGACATGCAAATTTTAGCAGAAGCTTATTACCTTATGAAAAACCTGTTATTCATGAATCATGAGAATATGCAAAGAGTATTTACCTCATGGAACAAAGGCGACCTTGAAAGCTACCTGGTTGAGATCACAGCTGAGATAATAAATTTTAAGGATGAAGACGGCTTACCCCTGCTGGAAAAGATACTGGACAAGGCAGGCCAGAAAGGAACAGGTAAATGGACAGGTATTACAGCTCTTGAACTAGGGATCCCTCTGACACTTATTTCAGAAGCAGTATTTGCACGTTGCCTGTCAGCACAGAAAGATATCAGGTTACAAGCTTCTGAATTAACTGAAGGTCCTGAAGCCAGGCCCCCGGCTGACCCAAACCGCTTCCTGAGAGACCTAAAAGATGCTGTGTATGGATCAAAGATAGTTTCATATGCACAGGGATTCAACCTGATGAAAGAAGCATCAAAAAAGTATAATTGGGATCTTAAATATGATTCCATAGCCATGCTGTGGAGAGGTGGTTGTATTATTCGTTCTGTATTCCTGGACGACATAAAAAAAGCATATGACTTGAACAGTAATCTTGAGAACCTCCTGCTTGATGATTTCTTCCGGGAAAAGTTAGAAAAGGCCCAGGAAGGATGGCGACGGGTAGTGGCTACCGCTGTGGTAAATGGTATTCCGGTTCCGGCATTATCTTCGGCTCTGTCATATTTCGACGGATTCAGAAGTGGAATTCTCCCTGCCAATCTCATACAGGCACAGAGAGACTATTTCGGTGCTCACACCTATGAAAGGGCTGATAAACCAAGGGGTGAATTTTTTCACACTAACTGGTTGGAGAAAGGAGGTAGAACATCTTCTGCTGCATATGATGTATGAACAGTAGAGACGCATGATCATGCGTCTCTACGATTGTTTTTCCTTTTGTCTTTCTTTCAGAATCCTTTTATCGTAAATCCTCCATCAACAGCAATAACCTGGCCTGTGATATAAGAAGCGGCAGGCATGCAAAGGAATGCTACCAGGGCAGCTACTTCATCTACCTCCCCTACCCGGCCCATGGGGGTACGTGCAAGCACATCATTCCTGTAATCATCATCCTTCAACACCTGCTGAGCAAGAGGCGTGTTGATATACCAGGGAGCAACAGCATTTACCCTGATACCTTCAGTACCCCACTCTCCGGCAAGATTTTTTGTTAGCTGGTTCATAGCTCCCTTTGTCATACCGTAAATTGAACCTGTACGTACATGTTTCATGCCTGCAACAGAGCTGATATTTACAACAGATGGTGTATTGCTTCTGATAAGAAGAGGGTAAAGATCTCTTGCCAGGCTGAAAGCTGAAATAAGGTTGGTGTGCAATATAAAATCAAGCTCATCATCTGAATATTCAACTGTTTTCTTCCTGATGTTGGTGCCTACATTATTAACGAGTATATCCAGCCTGTTGAATTTTTTTCCGATAAGATCAACCAGTTTTGATCGATCATCAGCTTTTGATGCATCTGACCGGATATATATAGGATTATCCTCATCATCATTATTGTTTTTCACATTACTTCTTGAAGTACAGATGACAGTTGCTCCATGAGCAATCAATTCTTGAGCTATCCCTTTCCCGATCCCTTTTGTACCACCTGTAACCAGTGCCACATGATCCTTAAGGGACCATCTTTCTTTTTGGTTCATTATTTTTCTGTGGGTTTTAGGATTAAAGTATATTTTGCTGCTTCCTGCACTGCTTTCTCAGTAAAATGATCTTTGTAGAAACCATCCTCACAATATGTTTTCGTCTGCGAACAATAAAACTCCGAGGAAGGAACACCTGATGTACCGGTTGGGATTATGGTATACGACTCATCCCAGTCATAAGTATTATATACATGCCTCTGGGAAGCACCATGATCAATTACAAAATCAGGTCCGTATGAATATGGTGATACTGTATGATTACTTCCTCCTACCCTATAGTGTCCTCTGTTTAATCCGAACAGGCTGTTCAGAATACTTACACTTCCCATTGGGTGCATAACAGTAAACTTATGTATATCTCCCCATATCCATCCCGAGGTATCGGCAGAATACTCTTCCTTTAATTTCTCAATTGCTCTATGAAAAGACCTAAGTAAGATATCATTAAGGCTCTCCTTTTCTTCTGTATTTATATCATCTATATAGAGTTCATGCTGACCGGTTATTATCTTCATCAGATAATAATCCCGGACCGAACCATTAAAATTCTCATAAATCTCCCCCATATCATCTTCAAGAAGGAGGTCAGCAAGTGCATTCCGGTAATATTCAAAGAAAGTAGGTATGAAGATATCAGCTGACATATTATAATCCCATACAGAGAGGTTATCATATACTTCCCTTTCCAGATCACTCATATCCTTTGTTTGTTGCAGAACACTTAGTAATAACTGACATAGTTGCCTGGCATAATCTGAATGCCTGTCAGTGATCATCCTTTTAAAATCCTCGATACTGAATTTTTCCTTTTCAGCCATCATCTCCCGTATTCGATTTATGCGGTAAGGCATAGAAAAATATGTTCCTATGTAGTAGGGATATTCTGAAGGAAACACAGTTTTATTATTTGCCGATGAGACTAAGCCGTTTTCAGGATTATAGCTGAATGGTAACAGATAATGAGGAACGTACCCTGTCCAGTCATACTTACTGCTGTCGCCCGGCTGTATAAATGCACCATGACCTTCCCTGATGGCTACACCACCCCCTGCATGCAAACCTATATTACCATTTACATCAGCATATATGAAGTTCTGGCTAATGGAGTTAAAGTTAGTAAGAGCCCCATTAAACTCTTCCCAATCAGATGCCCTGTTGAGAAGGTAAACAGCTACACCTTCGTTGCTCATATCGTTCCCGGACCAGCGCATGCTTATATCAGCTTCTTCAATATCACGGAATCCTGATATTATGGGTCCACGATGAGTATATTTTATCTCCATTTCCCTGTCATCCTGCTTTTTTACTTTTATTATTTCCTTTACCGTTTTTATATCTTTCCACTCCCCGTTAAGCATGTACTGCGATTTATCTTCATTGGTCTTTTCAAGGTAAAGATCAACATCATCAACCATCAGGTTGGTCATACCCCAGGCTATATCTTCATTATGACCAGCCACAACGAAAGGTTGCCCCGGAACAACAACACCTGTCACATTAAGTTTTTTTGGTACTATCTGATGCATCTGTATCCATATACCCGGACTTGACAACCCTAGGTGCATATCATTTGAAAATAATGGCTTACCTGTCTCTGTACGGTCACCACTGACAGCCCAGTTATTACTACCATAAAAAGATGATATACCAAGCTCTTTTACCTTATCTAGTGATTTCACAAAGTTTTCAACAGTTTCCAAAGCTTCATTATCCAGTTCAAATTCTGGATAAACAGGATCACCTGTCCATTCATAGTAAGGTATTAGCTTTTTAGCTGCATCAATTCCTATTTGATTTATAAGCTTATAAACAAAAACATCACCGGACAGGTTACCACCTGCCATATCCCAGCCCATATAACCTATTATATTAGCCGTATTCTCAGCTGTCCATAGTTCGGGTTTATATCCAAGTATTCTGAATTCGGGTGGTAATTTTTCTGCGTTTTCAATATAATAGTTCACACCCAACACAAAATCATCAATGCAATCAATGACCTGTTGAGTGGTATTTTGAAGAACCATCTTTGATTTTTTCGTCATTCTCAGTGAACGTAGAAACAGATCTGTCTGAACGTAATCCTCCCCGAATATTTCTGATAATCTACCCTTTGTAGCCCTTCGTATAAGATCCATCTGCCATAACCTTTCCTGGGCCATAATATAACCAACTGCCGTATAGAGATCGTGTTCATTCTCGGCATAGACATGAGGCATACCTCTTTCGTCGAAGATAACCTTTACTGCATTTTCAAGCCCGGGGAGATCCAGTTCACCATCATAAACTGGTTTCGCACCATTACTTATGCTCTTAATAATAAAAAAACCTGCTATTACCAGGATGATAAGCAGGGACAAAACAGAATAAAGAATAATTTTTAAGGTTTTCATAGATCTCATGTTTTAGAAACCCTAAGATAACAAAAATAAATACTTCTTATGCTCCACCTTCGAAGGGGGCTGTCTCATGAGAGTAGGAACGAGATGCATCGTGTTCCTACTCTTTGGTAAATTATAATTATTATACTTTCTTTAAATCATGAATAACAAATTAAATGGCGTAATATCTGCACTAAAAAAAGATGTTGGTCTCATTCTTAGCATAAGTTTCGGGGTTTTTCTGTTTATACTTTTTTTCCAGCCCTTTCCACTCGACAAGTTTGATTTCAACAACAGGGTTTTACTAGTTGCCGGGTTAGGAGTAATCGTTTTACTATTTATAGTCCTATTCCGAAATGTTTTACCCTGGCTTATTCAAAAAAATCACAGCCAACCAATTTTTCTCTCCCACATAAGCGGGTTTCTTGTATTTGCTTCTAGTGCGATTGCGTGTGCTTTTTACTTGCGCTATGTAGGCTCAGTAAAAATATCTTTTTACATTATTATCAAAATAGCTCTTATCTGCCTCATTTCTCCTGTGGTTTTAAGACTATATGATTTATTTAATGACTTAAAACAAGAAAATGAAGCACTCATTAAAGAAAAAGAAACTATTAAAAACCAAATTGAAAAATATAAAGAAGATTCTTCTGACAAGTATATTATATTAAGTTCGGAGAAAAGTACATACCAGTTAAAACTATTGATTTCAGAGGTAATGCTTATTAAAGCTGCTGACAATTATGTAGAAACAGTATATAAACAGGGTAAAAACTTAAAAAAAGAACTTATAAGAAATACCTTAAAAAAAATTGGAGACCAGTTAACACCATATTCCAATTTTATTCGCTGTCACAGAACATATATCGTAAATACACAATATATTGAAAAGCTCAACAGAAAGTACAATAACTACTGGTTGACTTTAAAAGAATATACCGAACAAATTCCGGTTTCCCGCCAATATTTGTTACGGGTTAAAGAAGCTCTTTAATTACGGATTAAGCGCAATCCGTAACCTCCCTGCAATTTATAGTGGTTTTGGTTACAAAATTTCTAATACCTATATATCCAGGGATGAATGTTATTCACCCCTGCAGTGTGTAATTAACCCACAAAATATTTGATTTGCCCCAAATATCCTGCTATTACTCCCTTTTATTTGTGATAACATAATTAGCAAATACTTTTGTTTATTATAATTTTAATTTGCACAAATTTTTCTGGTTCAATATTGATCTATTATGAAAATTTTAATGGTATATCCGAAATATCCGGATACGTACTGGAGTTTTAAACATGCGTTACGCTTTATTTCAAAAAAAGCGGCGGTACCACCGCTTGGTTTAATAACCGTATCGGCAATGTTTCCAAAAACATGGAAGAGAAAATTAATCGATATGAATGTCTCCCCACTTTCAACAAATGATATTAGATGGGCTGATTATGTTTTTATCAGTGCGATGTACATACAAAAAAAATCAGTAAACAATGTAATTGAACTGTGTATTCAGAACAATAAAAAAATTGTTGCCGGTGGTCCGCTCTTTACCCAGGAATACGACAATTATCCACAAATTGATCACTTCATTCTAAACGAAGCAGAGGCTACATTTCCATTCTTTCTTAAGGATTTGAATGTTGGTAATTCATTAAAGAGAATATATAAAACCGATAAATTCCCTGATATTACATCATCGCCGGTACCTGAATATCATTTGTTATCAATGAAAGACTATGCTTTTATGAATATACAGGTTACCCGAGGATGTCCATTTGATTGTGAATTTTGTGAGATAACATCACTTTTCGGGCACAAAGTACGAATGAAAACTATCAACCAGGTTATTCAGGAGCTTGAAACACTGTATAATCTTAATTGGCGGGGAACCGTATCAATTGTCGATGATAACTTTATAGGCAGAAAAAATGTAGTAAAAAACGATCTGCTTCCGGCAATGAACAACTGGATGGAAAAACATAAATATCCATTTAACTTTAATATCCAGAGTTCAATTAATCTTGCAGAGGAGGAGGAAATCCTCTCATTGATGGTAAAAACAGGATTTGATTCGGCTTTTGTCGGCATTGAAACACCTGATGAAGAAACGCTTGCCAGTTGTAACAAGGTTCAAAATAAAAATAAAGATTTAATACAATATGTACAAAAATTACAAAATGCGGGATTACATGTTTCAGGCGGATTTATTGTAGGATTTGACAGTGATCAACCAAACATCTTTCAACGACAAATAGATTTTATTCAGCAGAGCGGAATCGTATCGGCTATGGTAGGGCTATTAAATGCTCCCAAAAATACAAAACTATACAAACGGCTTAAAGCTGAGAACAGGATAACAACAGAAGCAACCGGTAATAACACCGATTCATCAATAAATTTTACTCCAAAAATGAACTACAATACACTAATGGAAGGATATAATAAAATAATTCGAAATATCTATTCTGTAAAACCATATTATGAAAGGATTCGGCGCTTCTTATTAAATTATAAACGTCCACATAGAGGAAAAAGCAAGTTTAAAATTTCTCGACTGCCAGCATTTATTAAATCAATTATTATTATTGGAATTATAAATAAAGGAAGAAGCGAATATTGGAAACTTCTTATATGGACACTTGTAAGACGCCCTTCATTATTAATAGATGCAATAACATTTGCTGTGTATGGATATCATTTTAGAAAAGTGTATGGATTACGAGATTAATAAACAACCTGAAAAATATCTAAAACAATTTTTACTATAATAGAATAAAAGTAGGAACGCGATGCACCGCGTTCTATATAAGAGAATTTAATATTGACCGATGTAATTATTGCATTTCCCCTGGATTTCCACGAATATACCTGCGAGTGTTCTCTAATTCCTTTTTGTTTCTTATTATCCTGTCATGATATCTGGGCTGCCAGGAAAAATCAATATTGTTTTTAATTGCGAATATCTTTACCGCAGATTTGAATCCACGAATAACAGATGCGAGATTTTTTGATTGTGGTCCGAATTTGTTAGGAACGCGATGTATAGCTTTACTTTCATTGTTGCCAAAAATAATAATAGCATGAAAATGATCTGGCATAAGACAATATTCATCCAATTCAATATTCATATCATTTCTAATTTCAGGCGTTTTCTTCCATTCTTCAATTGCAATCTTACCTACTTGGGTGGCATGAAAAACACCGTTATCAAATCGCCCAAAATATGCTTTTCTATTTTTGGTACATATTGTTATAAAATATGCACCTCTAGAGGAATAATCCCAATAAGGATTTCTGGGTGTTCTTTCCTTAAACCTGCGTCTTTTATATGCAGCTGACATATATGCAATATATAAAAATATCCTCAATAATTATGTCACTGTATGATATGAAAAGTAGGAACGCGATGCATTGCGTTCCTACATAATTCATGAGAAGGTGAGAAACAAATTCCACGAGATTGCTTCCCCCGAATTCTCGGGGTCAGCGATCTCTGTTGGGTTGATTCAAACAAAAAGCCCTACAGCTACCGCTGTAAGGCTTTTTGTTTGTCGGGATGGGGA
>CAZNYS010000099.1:0-9008 GCA_964577305.1 uncultured Rikenellaceae bacterium | reverse complement strand
TTCAACACCGACTCCTCGCTGGGTCTTGCAGACCGCTCAGAGTCCTACTTATTGGGTGTAGTGTATTTCTATCTTTTATCATTTAGTTCATAATAGGGCTCGATATGGATTCCAATATGTGATTGATTACCAAACTTGTCTCTCATTGATTTTTCAATTTCAGCCGCAATTTGATGTGATGACTCAACTGTCAACTCTTTATCAACTTTGATATGAACTTCAATTGCAAAAATGTCACCTATTTTCCTTGTTTTTAAATTATGAAATCCTTTGACACCAGAAGTATTTTTAATTATTTCTAAAATATCATTTTCAGTTTCTTCAGGAAGAGAACTTTCCAATAGTTCCTTAATGCTTGGATTTGCGATATCCCAAGCCACTTTCAAAATAAAGAAACTGACTATTATTCCTGCTATTGGGTCTAAAACTCTCCACTTTTCTCCCAAAAGAATTGCTCCTGAAATACCCAATGCAGTTCCTATAGATGAGAATGCATCAGACCGATGGTGCCATGCATTTGCAACCATAGCCTGACTATGTACTTTCACTCCAATTATTTTTGTATACCAGTATAATCCTTCTTTAGTGATTATTGAAATTAATGCCGCATAAAGAGCTATGTAACTAGGTTGTTCTGTTACTACACCATTAATTGAATCAAGTACTTTTTTTGCACCAGTCCACAAAATACCTGCTCCTACAATCATCAATGCAAAACTAATTAACATCGTTGCAAATGTTTCATACTTTCCATGTCCATATTGATGATTTTTGTCTCGTTCTTTACCTGATACTCTAATAAAAACTAATACAATTATATCTGTCACCAAGTCCGATAAAGAATGGACACCATCCGCTACCATTGCAGAACTTTTCCCAACAATTCCAGCAATTATTTTTCCAACTGTCAATAATAAGTTAACAACAGAACCAATCAAGGTTACATTTCTTATTGTCTTTATTCTGCTATTATTGTTCATAAATTATTGATTAAAATCATTAGAGTTCATGCCGCTTATACATTACCCCTAACGGCAGTTAGTCTAAAAACCTCTGTTTATTGATAAATATTTATCAAATTTAAGACGGTTTAAGCAGGGTTCAAAATATTCAGGCAAGATTGTATTGAGATAATTGGATGGCTGAAAAGAGCTTAATTTTCGTTTATATTGGCGAACCAGGCTAAGGATTAATAAAACAAGTACCTCCAGATACTTTTTAAGTTCATCTCTTCCTATAATGTTTGTCATCCGTCTGATTGTGTACGCTATGAACATAAACCCCACATCGGCACTGGCGCGTTTAATGCTCTTTTTAGTAAGAATGTAGCTGAACCCCCATTGTCGTTTCAAGGTTCCGTATGGATGCTCAACGATGGCCTGCCGTCTTTTATACAGGTGTTGCTTATGTTCGACATTTTTACGGTTTATTTCGTAGTATTCGGTGAATTTATTGCGTTCAATCAGCCTTCCATTTTTAGCTTTTGTGCACCTTACCCCTTATCTTTCTTAGAACTCTAACAATCTCCTGTGGAACAAATATTGTATTAAATTTTCGTGAGTAAAAGAGAATACCCATGCTCTTTAAATCAGCTATGAGAGAATCAATATCTTTCTTAACAATCGGGAGAACCGACTCATATAGGTGGGCGAACCACTCTTTTTTTGCATTACATCTTCCATCGCGAATAAGAATATCAGAAATAATATCAAGTTGAGAATGAGGATCAACAAATTCAGAGGTAATATATTCTTCGAACTCAGACTCAATCAAATTGAATATTTTGGAAATATTGATACTATCAACATTCTTCAAATCTTTTGAACTTTCATCAAGAATACCGTCAATCTCATTATGCTTTTTGGGAGTGTCGCTTATTATATTGTCAATAATTTTAAGAAATGAATTTTTCTCTAATGAGTTTAATTTAGAAAGTATTGATTCAAGTTTCATGTTGCAGGAATTATCAAATAATTGGGTAATTCTCAATGTTACTAAAAACTGCACTTAAATTGCAAATTCCGGTGTTAGTGAGCACCATATTCCGGTTTATAGTGAGCAGCCTGCTTGTAATTAAAACATATTATTGTTTTGAATTGATATTATGATGTTTAAGTTCCGGTTTTAGGTGCTCAGCCATTTTCGGAATCATATGCTCAGGTTGATCCGGAATGAGTTGCTCAGTCTGTCCGGATTTTGCAATATAGTTTATCCTCGTATTTAATTGAATTAAGAACTGTATTTAAAATTTTCTTAAAATTCAGCATTTATGTTTGGTATTTTAATAAAAAAAGATTATAATTACTTAAAAATAATTAACAAAATAAAAGGCTGCAATGAATAAAGACTACAAAATCACCAGAGAAAAATTCTTTGACCTTCAGGAACGTAATGCCATTCTGAAGACCTCTGAAGACGGTGCCAATGCTGACAAGGCGAAAGGCCGTATGACTTGGCCAATTCGTTACATGCTGGTGCATTTGGCTTTGAATTCGGGTTTGCGGGTTTCAGAGATTGCCAAACTTAAAATTCAGGACGTAAAACTCTCGATAAAACCACCGTACATCTTTGTCCGTAACGGGAAGCGTGGAAAGCCCCGTGAAGTTTACATCGACTGGGAGTTAACCAAGCATTTGAAGGAGTTCATCCTTCAGAAGAAAAACTGGAATCAATCAACAGAGCCGGAAGCTCCACTGTTTTCCGGTCAGGGAGGTCGGCACTCAACCACAACAGCCTTATACATCAGTTTCAAACAGGCTGTCCGGAAAGCAGCCCTTCGTGATGATCTCACAATCCATTCTGCTCGGCATGGCTACGCAACCTTATTGTACTACAAAACAAAGGACTTGCGAGCAGTACAAAAGCAATTAGGTCATTCCAGTTTGAATATGACGTCTTTGTATGCTGATATTATGCCAGAGGAAAATGGAGAGATTGCCAACAAAATACTTGATAACTAAGTCATGAAAACACAAGTTCAATTAAATCAAGATCTTCTTTATTTTTATAACGAGGGTTACTATGGTGAGCAGGTAAATGACTACATTAATGATAATGAATTTTCTTTCAAAGCTCTGAAAGGGAAGTCCCCGGAATCTAATCTTCTTCGTGAAATCTACGAATTAAGCGAATCAATCTATGATGTACATGAGATGGATGTTCTGTTAAAATCACTTAGTGAAATTGATTAAAAACAAAAACCCAGAATCATAAGACACACAATCATGATACAAATAGATCATATTTTTGTAACTAAACATCCACACTCACCCCTGCGTGGGCATTTTAAACTTACAATTGACGAAGTCCGCGAGTTTGGGGAAAGTTTCTTCGAGCTCGGATTTATGGCTAATGTTTGGTTAACAGACGGCTCATCTTATAGCTTTATCCGTACTATTGAAGGTTGGGAGTCGTGTAAAATGATTGATGAAGGTCTTGGTAATATTTTAGAGTATCCCGGAACGTTTGAAGAATCGTTAGACCAACTTTTAATAAAGGCAAACATGCAACCTGGCAAGAATTGATAAAATATTATATGAAACCAACAATCATGAAACGCAAATACGATTACCATAAAAATCTTACAACAATTAACAAGAAAATATTCAACACCAGATACGGTCAAATTACCGTTACCGTAGTATGTGACAAGACCGTTACTGTAGTACACAACCATCTGGAATTTCAAATTCCACATAAAATGTCTGCTGATGCTTTACTTAAATGGAAAGTAACAAACCAGCAGTTATTAGAACAGCTCAGGAAGGATGAAAGAATTAATTGAAATACAGCAATATTGTATTCAATTAAGTAGTTAACCCATTATTGAAGCATAAAATCAGAAAGGAGGTGTTATATGGCTAAAGATTTTCAAGTTATTAAGTTCGTGATGATAAATTTTGACGAAAGCTGGGACCAGAATATGCTGGTGACCAACTATGCCAGTACCCAATATACAGCTGGGAAGAAAGGGGGCAAGCTGTCCGTCTTATTTGAGGGAGCGTCTGGAATAATGCGCACTTATCATTATCAAATTGCACCTGGAGAAGTAGTATTTGTCGTTGATCAAGTAATCCACATCCCAGCACACTGCCTAAAGGAAGCACCCGGCAACACCATAAAGTGTGGTGGATAGTGTTAAGGGATACCAAAAACTTATAGCGACACTATCCCGAAAACGCTTCCCGGTTTAACATTGGAGTAGAGGAGACACGGATAGGTTTTGCCTGGCTCTATACGTTAATTAATAAACATTTTTCTGTCTTCTCAGTTTACATAAAAGTGACTGAGTGAAATTGAGATAAGATAAAACAGACGCGACTATATTGAGCAAAGATTAGATAAGTTGTGGTTTGACATAAAATTGGAATAAGATACTAATTAAAAGCCCTATTTTTTGTTTTAATCTACAGGGGAGGCGAGTAGTTTAAATTATTTGGGGGAGACTAATTTGGTTGATAAAATGATAAGTAATAAAAGGATATCATAGACTCATTGTCTTCCTCCCTTCAAAAGAAAGGAGACCATTTCTCTTATAATAACTACCTTATATCAAAAATAATTTTTCTAATTTAATGTAACTTTAAGTGCACTTTTATACGACTTACGGTTGTGAGTAAATCCTTAGAAGATATAATATTTGACCTCATTGAATTATTTAGACCTTATATAGAAGGTATTGATTCTGTACTTGATGTTGGAACCGGAACATCACTACCAATCCATATTTTTGCTGAGAATTTTCCTAATGTTAAATATAATACAGTAGATGTTGTCGATATTAGGAAAGGGAAAAAGTTACCGTTTGTGATTTACGATGGCAAAAATTTACCATTCGGTAATTTAGAATTTGATGTTTCACTATTAAATGAAACATTACACCATTGTGAAGATCCTGAATCTGTATTAATTGAAGCACGAAGAGTGGCGAAATCAATTTATGTTATCGAACATTTTCCCAATCCCAATGCTAACCTCAAAGAATTGGTTAAAACTGAAATTGATGCCCTTATTAACTTTGATATAAATTGTCAAATTTATAAACCTTTTACAGAACATTCACTTTACTTATTATTTAAAAAAATAGGTTTAAAAGTTTGGGACAAAATTGAGATACCTTATTATGGTAAAAGGGAAATAAGAAAGTATTTTTTCAAATTAAAATAATAAAATTCCGGGATCTGTCTAATCTTCTTAATACCCGGTTTGTTAATCCAGGTAGGTTTTTAATATTCTACATCTTGTAGAATGATTCAATTTTCTGATCGCCTTTTCTTTAATCTGTCTGATCCTTTCTCTTGATAGATTAAATTCCTCGCCAATTTCCCCGAGTGTATGCTCATGCTTACCGTTTACTCCAAAAAATAATCTAAGAATATCGGCTTCTCTTCGGGTCAAAGTATTAAGAGCCCTTTCAATTTCTTTCCTTAGTGAATCCATTAGCAGTTCTTTATCTGGGCTGGGGGTGTCTTCACTAAGTAAAACATCATACATGTTCTTTTCTTCACCTTGTACAAGTGGGGCATCCATTGAAATATACCGCCCAGCGTTTTTTATTGCTGCTGTCACATCATTAGGCGTTAGCTCTAAAGCCTGTGTAATCTCAAGGATAGTTGGTTCTCTTTCGTACTTTTGTTCCAGATCAGCAATGATCTTTTTTATTTTATTAATAATACTTATTCTGTTAAGTGGGAGCCGTACAATTCTGGACTGTTTAGCCAGTGCATAAATAATAGCTTGTCTGATCCACCAAACAGCGTAAGATATAAACTTAAAGCCCCTCGTTTCGTCAAATCGTTGTGCTGCTTCGATCAAACCAAGATTTCCCTCATTGATCAAATCCGCAAGACTCAAGCCCAGGTTCTGATATTGCTTTGCAACAGATATAACAAATCTGAGATTTGCATTTATCAAACAATCCCGTGCCTCCAGGTCCCCCTTATGTATCCTTCTGGCGAGATCTATCTCTTCTTCTACAGTAATCAGCTTAATCTTGGCTATCTCATGCAGGTATTTGTCCATGGATGGGCTCTCCCTGTTGGTAACCTGCTCGATGATTTTCAATTGCCGCATTTAAAGGAGGATCTAGGCTTATGACATATATGTTAAATACTTTCTAAAGGTACCACTTATTATGGGGGGAAATTCATTTCCCCTTAGGGATTTGATTATCCTGCTTTTTTACGGAATCATTTTATATGAATTGTGCCGACAGCGAAAGCGTCAGGGTGAAGACCATGATCCCTATTTTATCCGAAAATGGGTATAAAGGTTTTGTCTGCCTTAATAGAGTAATAATTGACTGTGGACGGAATAGCCTACCTGTAAGAAAAGATCTGTCAGGTCAGCTATCAGGCTCTTTACTTTCTTTATACTCCTTTAGCAAAGATTGGAATATCTCCTTTACTGATGATATTTTAGTTGCTCTGAAAGCATTGCTTCCGGCAAAAGCAAAGCCATTTTCAAAATTCCCCTTAAGTGCATTTATAAGTGCAATGGCAATACAATAAGGGCTTTTAGTAATATCACAAGTCTTGATACATTTAAACGGACATTTTTCCGGCTGCTTTTTACCTGCTTTCACCTTTGTGAGGAAATTGCTTAAAATAGCTCGTCCAGGCATGCCCACAGGGCTCTTTATTATTTCAATATCCTTTTCATCAGCATCAATGTATGCCTGTTTGAATGCAGGTGAGGCATCACATTCATCGGTGGTTACGAATCTTGTTCCCATTTGAACACCGGATGCTCCCAGCTTCAGTATGTTATGGATATCCTCACCTGTATAGATCCCTCCTGCGACCCCCACAGAACCCGCCGTGCGGATTTCCCGCAACGGGCTCTTCAGTATGCAACACCTAGCTGGCAAATCAGACACCAGGATGAAGGGAAACAGGAGTAGGCAGCACAAACCAGCTCTGCTTCACGAGGTAGCTCCAATGAGTTTTACTCCGTTGACTTCTCCTCATAAGAGTTCTACGCCAGTACCTCTCTACCTGCCCGTGAATACCATATAATTTGGCACCACAGTGCGGAAGTGCATAGTACTGGTAGAAACCAAGGAGCATTGAGCTGAGATGCTTTTGCTGATCCCTGACTTTCCAATGCATGTGGATTGTCAACCATGTCTTCACCCTATCAAGAAATCGCCGGCAACTTTTATTGTTAGGCAGCCGTATCAGTGCAAATTTGCCCTGACGGTCTTTCCCACAAATATGTCGGAAATCCAGAAAGGTGAATTCTTCAGGCTTCTGTCCAATCACAGAAAGTCTTTCCCTTGCGAATCTCCCAAATGTGATTCTGCGAGTCTTCTCGCTTGCAAGTTCAATACTGAACTTCTTGAATCGTTCTGTAAGCCATTGCCCAAATTGATCCGCATCATCTTTGTATTGGAAGCCTACCACGAAATCATCCACGTAGCGAACCAGATAGGCTTCTCCTTTACAAGCAGGTTTAACTCGCTTCTCAAACCACAAATCTAATACGTAATGAAGGTAAATGTTTGATAGGATGCATGATATGGGACCTCCCTGAGGAACCCCGTCTTCAGACAGTACCTTAAGACCATTCTCCATTACTCCGGCTCGAAGCCACTTATCGATCAGTCTTAATAGTACCGGATCTGAAATCCGATGCCTAAGCATCTTTCGCATCCAATCATGATTTACCCGATCAAAATAGGAATGGATATCGGCCTCAAAAATCTGCATTACTTTGCCACCAATTAGATGACCCCGTAATGCCCTCAGTGCATCATGTGCACTTCGATTGGGTCGGTACCCATAGGAGAAATCACGGAAATCTGGCTCGTAAACTGCATTCAGAATACGGGCAACCGCAGCCTGAAGTAACCGATCTTCCACGGTTGGAATACCAAGTGGACGAAGTTTTCCTTCACCTTTGGTTATCCAAACCCGTCTTACGTGTGGCGCTTGGTAACTTCGCTCCTCCAATCGGCGATGCAGGTCTCCAATGTTACTTCCCAGATTTCTCGAATACTCCGCAATGGTCTGACGGTCCACTCCTGCAGCCCCCCGCTTGTTCAACTTCTGCCAGGTTTCCTTCAGAAACTCTGGTGTTAGAAGATGTACCAATGAGGTAAACTTAATGGAGTGATCTGATTTTGCCTTCGCGGCTACACGTTCAAGTTTTGTTTTTATGAATTATTCCTCCTCTGTGTAAGGTTCATGTTTCCCTCCAACTTGTGTACATACTGCTCACCGCTTCCCCATGTATGTGGCTTTCCCACACTCAGAGTACTATCAGTGAGTCCGACTCCCAAAGACGATTTTGCCTTCCTTCGAATGTGTCTATCTCCGGCATACCTCATGACTAATGAGGACATCTGTGGGCCTCCCAGGTTCCTGACAATCCCGTTTCTGCCGTGCCATGCTCTCAGACCCCGCCGGGTTCTCCTGCACTCATCGCCTATAACGAGTGCATACTGGTGCCTTCCAAGACTTCGACCTTGTCGGCCCCCGGTTGCTGTTTTAACGAGGCTCAATCGCTTCACTTGCGTTATGGCCAGGTCATCGCTCTGTCTACGCTTAACTTGTGTCATTACTGTCATAAGTTTAAGACTCGATTTTCAATGAGTTGGCTATACTCTTGTTGAAGCGGGAATTCCACCCGCTGGGATTGCCAAGCTTGGCCTGGCGCACCAAAGGATTTACGCATATCTGTAGGTTCCCGGTAAAGGTAATACCGGAATGAAGAAGTCAGCGAAAACATCTCCTGCTTCCATCTCTCTCTTTCTCCTTTTATCATAATCAAATTTTCCGGTAAAAATAACAGTATCAGAAATTACAAAAAAGATGCACTACGCCGAAGGCTTACATAAGAATAGCATTAAAGACCTACAGGATTTTTACTATACTGGGGAGAGTGATTTCATAAGGGATACCCAGGAGAGATTAATTAATCACTTTAACATTGAAATCGATGCCGTTGAAAGGTAAGCCTTCGGTCTGATGCCTCTTGCTTATTACAAATTTAGGGTTTTCAAATGA
>CAZNYS010000098.1:0-9041 GCA_964577305.1 uncultured Rikenellaceae bacterium | reverse complement strand
CTAATCTACCCGATTCAACAATTTAACAATTCAACAATTCAACAATTCAACAATTCAACAATTCAACAGTTTATTTAACATCTAAACACCTCAACCTCTAAACCACGCAAACTATTTCTTCTCACCTGCAAATCCTCTTCTAAATATGCTTTACAACAGGATGAGCGTTAATAAAACTTAAATCATATTCAGGAATAATATTTAATTATATTTTTAAGCTTCATTTGGAAAAATTGCATTAGAGCCAATGTAAACATGATTTTTTTTTGCCTTATAAGAAAACTAAAATCTTTACGTTTCTTATACTGTTAGTATCAATATTTCCTGGTACACTCATATTATTTTCACAGGAAACAGATACTCCAATATCATCATATGAAATATGTATAGAACTGGACAGGAACTATGGTGCTGACCAGAGACTGGTAAGCGGTACTTTCTACCACGAAGCACATTACGGCTCCATAAATGGTCATCCATTCTGCATAAACGAAGAATGGAAAAAAGGACAGGTGATCATGGACGGGATTGTATTTGAAAATCTCCTGCTTAAATATGATATCGTAAGTAATGAACTTGTCCTCAATACTCTAAACTTAAGCAATACTTCATTACAGGTAAGTCTTAAAACTGGCAATATTTCATCTTTTAAACTGGATAACAAACAGTTTATAGTATTTCCCGGTAGCGGGAATGAAGATAAGCCCTTATTCTGCGAACTGGTAAGCAGCGGGCATGTGGATTTTCTCCTTCTCAGAAAAAAAGAAATGAGGATGGTCAGTTCAGGGGGAAATGACTTTGAATACAAGGAGTATTATAACAACTACCTGAGAATAGATGACCAGCTAATTAAATTCAGGGGAAGAAGAAGTCTTATTAAACTTTTTCCTGATCACAGGAAGGAGCTGAGAAAATATATTTCACAGCAGGCACTGATACTGGGCACGAAAAATACGGATGAAAGGGCACTGTTTGTTGACTACTGCAATACACTCTTAGGTGAAAAGGAATGAAAAAGAATATTAGCTCCATGATGCTGTCACTACTTATTATTTGTAGCCTCTCAGCACAGGATAGCAGCCAGGTAATAATACGGGGAAACTTCATTAATATGCCTTTTGATGAGTTTGCGGGTATAATGAAAAGGGACTATGGAATCTTTATTTATTATAAGCCGGAATGGATCAGCAATATAAAAATAAACACTCAGGGAGATTCCCTTTCCATAACATCTGTCCTGGAAGAGGTTCTGTTGCCGGAGTCTGTTTACTTCACTCAAATGGGGAAACACCAGTTTTTTCTTACAGGGAGTGATGAGATCAACAATACTATTATTCCTTCTCCTGACGCATCCTTTACAGAAGCAGACAGCATAGAAAAGTCAATAGCTGAACAGTATTTCAGTAATGTTACATATGAACAGGCGATTAAGAAGGTTACAATAGGCAACGGACATAATAATGACAATTCCATTATCAGTGTTCTTAAAGGCAGGATCACTTCAATCACCAGCGGCGAACCTGTTGCAGGAGCCTCGGTGGTTGTGGAAGGTACCAACAAAGGAGTAATATCCAATGCCAGTGGAGAGTATTCCCTGTCAATTGAAACAGGTTCAAACTTTAACCTCAATATATCATGCATGGGTATGGAACCTGAAACCTATCTGGTTAACATGAACGGTTCAGGGGTACTTAATATAGAAATGACAGAAAAGCTTATAGATATTCAAGAAGTAGTTGTCAGGTCAGGAAAATATGATAATGTACAGGGTATGCAGATGGGATTCCAGAAGATAGAGATGAAGCAGATAAAAAGCATCCCTGTTGTACTGGGTGAAAGGGATATACTTAAAATAGCCAATATGATGCCCGGTGTACAAACCGTGGGTGAAGGTTCGGCGGGATTCAATGTAAGAGGATCATCATCTGATCAGAACCTGTTCCTGATAAACGAGGTGCCGGTTTTCAATACAGGTCACCTTTTTGGATTTTTCTCAGCCTTTAACCCCGACATGGTAAGCGATTTTAATCTGTATAAGAGTAATTTCCCGGTTGAATTTGGTGGCCGCCTCGCTTCAGTTTTCGAAGTATCTACACGCAAGGGTAACAAGAAAAAGTTTGGAGCACGTGGCGGAATCAGCCCGGTTACGGGATCCATACTTTTTGAAACGCCAGTTATAAAGGATAAGGTATCGGTAATCCTGGGAGCCAGATCTACATATTCCGACTGGATGCTTAAACGCATTAACGATCCTGATATCAGTAGCAGTAATGCATCGTTCTATGATATGATGGGATCTGTCCATCTGGTAAATGCAAATAATTCATCATGGCAGTTGTTCGGTTATCACAGTAAAGACCGGTTTACCCTTGCCCAAACAAACGATTATATATACCAGAATACAGGCTTTTCAATTGTTTATGATAAGAACCTGAGAGATAAGTGGAAAATGAAAGTGGCAGCTGTAATGAGTGATTATACTAATTATCACACCAGTAAGGAGCAACCTTCAGAAGCTTATAAGCATCGCTTTGAAGTACGGTCACAGGAACTGAAACTTAACTTCTCCGGTTTTCCATGGCTAAATCACAGGATAGGTTTTGGCCTGAACGGAATACTTCATAACCTTGATCAGGGAAGTTACGATCCATACGGACCTGAATCATTACTGGAGCCAAATGATTTCGGAAAGGAGAACGGGCTTGAATATGCCATTTATGCTTTTGACGAATATTCACTTACTGATAAACTTACTGTTTACGGCGGACTGAGATATAGTTTTTATAACTACTTGGGACCTAATGAAATATACCAGTACAGGGATAATCTCCCGTACGAAAAAGAAAATATAACTGATACCCTTACCTATAGAACCGGTGAATTCATTAATTGGTACTCAGGTCCGGAGTATCGGCTATCGCTTAATTACGAGATTTTATCAGACCTGTCGGTAAAATTCAGTTATAACAGGATGCGCCAGTATCTCTTCATGCTTTCAAATACTGTTTCTGTGGCTCCAACAGACAGGTGGAAGCTAACTGATCCGTATATAATTCCTCCGGTGTCAGACCAGTTAAGTTTGGGGATTTATAAGGACTTAAACAATGCAGCAATTGAAACATCCGCCGAAATATATTATAAGAAAGGGAAAAATATTGTTGAATATAAAGATGGCGCTGACCTTACCAGCAGTTCTGATTTTGAAACACTTATTCTGCAGGGGAAGAATAATGCCTATGGTCTTGAACTGATGATAAGGAGGAATGCAGGCCGGTTTACGGGCTGGATAAGTTATACCTGGTCAAGGTCATTAATCACTGTTGACGGGATAGAGGAATGGAAAAAGATCAATAATGGTCTGACTTATCCCGCTAACTATGATAAACCTCATTCATTCAATTTTGTGGGTAATATAAGCATATCTCGCAGGATTAGCCTGGCATCGAATATTGTTTACAGTTCAGGCAGACCAATTACATATCCTACAGGTATGTTCAATATCTCCGATGTACAGGTTGTCAACTATTCACTAAGAAATGAGTACAGGATCCCCGATTACTTCAGGGTAGATGCTTCGGTCAATATTGAGGGTAACCTGAAAAGGGATAAATTAATACATGGATCATGGTCCTTCTCTGTGTATAATCTCACAGGAAGGAAGAATGCATATTCGATATATTTCAAGAATCAGGAAGGTATGATAAAAGGATACAAGCAATCAATCTACGGAGTCCCGATATTTACAGTTACCTATAACTTCAAACTGGGCAATTATGCATCTGAATAAATTTATAATATTTATATCTTTTACAATGGCTATATCATCATGTATTGAGCCATTTATACCAGATACTGCAAAATATGAAAACAACATCTTTATAGAAGCATTGGTCACCGATGATCCGGATTTGCCACCCGTTGTAAAAATAACCGGCAATATACCTCTTAAAACAAAAGAAGATGACTATAATGTATATGGAAAAAATCCGGTTGACGGAGCAGAGGTGTTTATTATATGCAGTGATGGGAATGAATACCAGCTGGATAACCTGAACCCGGGTGTTTACGAAGCTGTTGACCCTGTATTTACCGGAGAGGAAGGGAAATCATATAAAGTAATAATCTATTATGGTGGTGAGGTATATGAATCAGATTTTGAAATGCTTAAAACCTCTCCTGAAATTGATAGTATCAGTTATAAGGTAGATGACAGAAAAATCACAGATGATGGTTTCAGTTCCAAGGGATATAACTTCCTTGTAAGTACTCATGATGATTCCCAGGGCCCTTCATATTACAGATGGATTGCTGATGCCACCTATTATTATTATATTACATACGAAGCTGACTTTATATACAATCCCCCTTTCGGACGTGAACCTTATGATAATTCAGATGTAAGGGAATGCTGGAGAACCAAAAATATTCCGGGTATTTTTATTGCAGGAACCGAAGGTCTGGTTGAAAACAGCGTTAGGGAAGCCCCGCTGCATTTTGAGTCACAATACGGTGATGAACTAACAAGACGTTACAGACTACATGTCAAACAACTTAATATATCATCCGAAAATTATTATTTCTGGAAAGACCTGGATAAGCTCATCAATCAGACAGGCGGACTTTACGAAGCACAGCCTTTCAGGTTTCAGGGTAATATATTCTGCTCATCCAATCCTTCGTCCAACGTAACAGGAATATTTGAGGTGGCAGGTGTAACAGAGGCAGTTAAATACTTCAATAAGCCAGATGAGTTTCCTGTAACAGGATATATTTGTTCAAAGATTGAGGTGGGCACCGAGGATAATCCATGGATAGCGATTGATGCCGGAACTATTATAATGTATGACGAGAAGAATAACCAGTACTTCACGTCTGATGCATTGTGTTTTGACTGCACTCTAAGGGGCGGAACAAATGAGAGGCCCCCTTTCTGGTATTTCTAAAATCCTAAAAAGATGAAAAACAGGTTTATAGTATATATCCTATTACTTTTATTCATTACCCCCGGTATTGGCTATTCACAGGTGCAATTCAGGGAAACAGTATGGCTGCAGTTGGAGAGAGAATTATTCCTTGCAGGTGAAGAAATAGACTTCAGGGCAGTACTCCTGGAAAATGACACCTATAATCCATCGGTACTTAGCAATAGTCTGCGTTTGGAGCTGGCCGATTCAAGGGGCAATAAAATTAAGCGGCTTAACCTCTTACTATCAGGATCGGAAGTGTCAGGTATAATTGATATTCCACAGAATCTTGAAACAGGATGGTATTTTCTCAGAGGATATACCAACTGGATGAGAAACTTTGATGAAGATGATTTTGCTACTCATGCAATAAAGATTTTCAACCCGAATGACAAAAATGGTCAGACTGAGCAGCAAAGGAACCTGCTTAATCTGGAAGTTACTCCTTATAATGATCCTGTCAGCGGAAAACGTATGTGTTCTGTTCATGCCACGGATAAGTACGGATCAGGTATTGAAGCTCATGGTTTAATACTGAGCGGCCACAATGACACTGTATTGTTTTTTAAAACTGATAATACCGGATGGGCAGGTTCATATTATAACGCTGGTAACACGGACAGGTACCAGGCTTTCGCTGAGAATTATCCGAAGGATAGTGTAAAGTTCACAATATCAGACTTAAAGAATGGGAATAACCAACCGGATATAATAGTTACGGAGAAATATGGATATATCAACGTAAGTATTCAGAACGGACAGGATGATACAGAATATAAACTACTTATTCACAGACTCTATTCATGGTCGTGGTTTAACAGTGGAAAAACCGTTAATGGTCAACTTTCATTCCGTGTTCCCTTAAAAGATATTCCTGCAGGTATTTCCCAGATGACAATACTTGATGAAGAGAATAATGAAATATTCAGGAGGTTGTGGTCGGACTATTATGAGGTATTAGCTTCAGTGAGAATTGAGGCAGGTAATAGTAATTTTAATATTAGGGAAGAACAGTCATTCGACTTTTTTGCACCTTTTACCGCAGGAGATGCGGATGGTAAATTGTTTAGCATTATTGTACATGCAGCCTGTCCCGGATCAGGTATCTATAGCTACTTGCCAGGCTTGCCGGGATGGCCGGCGACACCAGAGATACCGGCTTCAGACGAAGCCTTCAGGGCATGGCTGGCATCAAATACTTATGCAACAGGTACAGGTGCTGCCTTTTTCAGGAACGACCCTGGATATCCTGCTCCACCCACGTTCAATAAAAACGGGAGCAGTGGAATAGCCTACTACCCTGATACGAGGCCTGGCATTGTCAGGGGAAGGATCAATGATAGCCAGGGAAATCCGTTGGCCCTGAAGAATGTAGCAATGACAATATTGAATGATAATTCATTCAGTGCAGCGAGGACTGACGAACAGGGTTTCTTTGCTTTAACCTTTCCAGATCTTCATGGTAACAAGGATTTCTTTCTGAATTATTATAATGAATATGATCCTTCATGGAAACTTTATGTAGAAGAAACTTTTGCAAGGTTCACTGATGTGCCTGTAAGAGGAAGGATTTCTTTTTCGGCTGAGGAAATGGAATTTCTTGAAAAACAGAACCTCCTTCTGCAACTTAAAAATATATATTACGAAACAGATTCAACCGACATTGAACAGGTGGATGACGCAGAACCCAGTGAATATTCGTTTTATGGTCAGCCTGATTTCAGTATTGAAGTTGATGAATACATAAAACTCCCCAATTTAAGGGAGGACTTTCTTGAGATTGTACCATTTGTTGCTGTAAGACAAAGGGAAGGTCGTAACAGGTTACTATTAACGGGTAATAATCTGCTGACAAGTAATTTTCCTGCCCTTGTATTACTTGACGGAATCCCTCTTTATGAATATGATGATTTATTGAACCTGCCTCCCGACAGGGTAAAAAGAATAGAGGGCATAAACGATTTTTATGTTCATGGGAATATCATATTATCAGGGATAGTAAATATTGTCTCAAAGAACAATGATTTCGCAGGTTTGAAAATTCCACAAACAGCTGTAATATCTAGCATACATTTGCCGGATACAATAACCGGTTTTAACTTCAATAATTACGCAACTAAAACCGGTTATCCTTTAATAGAAAATGTCATAGTATGGGATAAGCTGGAACCATCTTCAGGTAACTCGGTATCCATTAAACTGAACGATGTGCCTGGTAATTACCTAATATCCATATATGGCTTTGACCGTGGTGGCAGATGGTACAGGGGCGTAAAAAGCTTTAATGTAAATGATAGCCTTTAGGGCCCACCTTCTTTTGAAAATGGAGGATATGTTCCCGCTTTGAACCGAGCCCCGGTTACACAGGGCGAACTAGCGAGCAGCTGGTGATTGCGGCTTGAGGGAGCGAGCAATAATGAATAACGAATATCGAATTTCGAAGTGATTGAGCATCAGGGAACCTCAGTCATTCTGCATTCTATATTCAATATTCGACATTCATAACCAATGTATTTTCTAAAAATAAGTTATTAAAGCGAGGATACCATTTTCAAAATGGTTGGATTAACTCATAACTCTCAGTCCTTAGGGCTTTAACACCCATTCCGAACCTTTGGATTCATGACGCCGTCAGGCGTCACATATTTGTAGATCTGATAACCTCCAATAAAAATATATCCGAGCAGTGCGAGTATGCCAAAGGCATGCGAGTGCTGCGAGGTGAAAGGAGATTGCTCACCCCGAATTCCCGGGGGTCGCGATCTCGTAGGGAAGGAAAATAAAAGCAAAAAAGCCTTAAGGCTTTCGATTCCTGCCTCCACAAGGAATATTATAAGATATATTTACCGGTTAATCATTCCTGGATTGATAAGTATTTGGTTAAAGATTTTTTCTCTAAATTTAATAGGGTATTTAAATTCTTGGCGATCAATAGAGTAAAGCAATTAAGAACTGGCTGCCATGCATGGGTACGACTATAAAAATATGATTAAGAAAAAGGTCCTGAAGATAATTCCACGACTCCAAATACTGGTTCTGCTGGGATTAACCTTCTCATTAGCATCTCAGGACCCGGAAACCTTGAGAAAAATAAAAGGAACAGTAAAAACATCAATAGGTACACCCGTTGAAGGTGCTTTCATTTTTATTGACAGACAAATATATAACAAGAGGACGAGACCAAATGGTAAATTCAGTTTAAAGGTGCCTGCAGATGCCGATTCCATAACAATCTTTACTCTTGATGGCTGGATTGTAAGTGGATTAATCTCAAATAGAATTACGATAGATCTTGTGATGGATACGGTTCCAAAAAAATCCGGTTTTTATGTTAAACAAGGGGTTCAGGAAATAATTGATCTAGGTTACTACAGGAGTGAAGCAAACAAGATGACTTCGAGTACCGGCTTAATTAAATCATATGAGGAAAAAGGAACATACCAGAATGTTTATGAAATGATTAAAGGTGAAGTTCCCGGTGTATGGGTAAGAAGAAACCAGATTATAATTCGGGGTAAAGGGACGTTCCAATTAGGGACGCAACCACTTATTGTTGTCGATGGAGTCCCTATGCAATCAATTTTACATATTCAACCTTCAGATGTTGAATCAATTTCAGTATTGAAAGGAGCTGCAACAACGGCTTATGGGGCAAGAGGATCGAATGGGGTTATTATTATAAATTTGAAGAAGAAAAATAAATAATGAATGCAAACGGGATACTGCATAAAGATTGCTCAACCTGCTTGCGCAGGTCTCACGATCTCCTGGGGATCCCCCTTTGAACCGAATTCTCGGGGTTCGCGATCTCGTTTGGTGGTAAACTAGAAGCAAAAAGACCCAAGTGCTTTGTGATTGGAAGTTTAACATTGCCTTAGTGTTGGCCGAGATTGCTCACCCCGGATTACCGGGGTTCGCGATCTCTTGTGGGAGGAAACAAAAAGCAAAAAGGTCACTGCCTTCGGCAGTTAACCTTTTATTTCCATTCATCCTTATGAAAGCAAGCTTTCAACGGCTTCATGAAAACAAAAGGCCAGAACTATCGTTCTGACCTTTTTGCTTTTGTCGGGATGGCGA
>CAZNYS010000097.1:0-9085 GCA_964577305.1 uncultured Rikenellaceae bacterium | reverse complement strand
GTGGGCCCAGCTGGGCTCGAACCAGCGACCCCCTGATTATGAGTCAGGTGCTCTGACCAGCTGAGCTATGGGCCCGGTAGAAATTAGGTCATTTTTCGGACTGCAATGTTACACCATTTCCGGGAAATATGCAACTTTTATTTCACCACTACTTTCCTCATATCCCTCGATATTTCAATCTCAGGCCTGCACTCAATATTGACATAATCTGCAAGCGGATCTGGCATGCGGCGGATAAATTATTACTGCTTTGCTTAAAATAGCCAACACAATGTAATGAATAACTTCAATAGCAAAAACAATTGGTTGTCATCTTTAGTGATAATATACATCAAGGGGTAAACTAATCGTTTACGGTCTCTCTATAGAACAATATTCCTTCAATGAATTCCCAATGATAGAAAAAAGAAATCCATTAATCCTCATTCTTCTGGTAATACTTGCCTTTAGATGTGTTTCTCTTCCATCCCTTGTAGCTCAGAATAAATCAGGGGAGTCTCTGAAAAGGTATGCTGACCCTGACGCTATTGATCCCCTGAACATTAATTTTGATGAGTATTATGCCGAGGATCTGTCACCATTGAGATTTGCAGCTGATATGGCATATGAGAAAAAGGAATATCTGAAAGCTGCGAAAATATACCTTTATATAGTTAACAGGAACACAGATGATGCTGACAGTTATTATAAAATAGCCGGCTGTTATTCACAACTGGGTATGGCTGAATATGCTATCAATTTTCTGATTCTGGCAGTTAATGCCGGTTATTATGACTTCAGTAAGATAAAAAGCGACGAAACGTTCAGTATTTTAAGAAAAAATCCTGAAACTGATGCCACGTTTGAAGAGCTGATAAAATATGGAGACAAGTTCGGGCAAACAAGGTATTATAAAGTTACCAAACTTGAGAAATGCCTTTTATTCCTGCCAGATGATTATGATCCTGATAAGCAGTATCCTTTAATCATAGGATTACATGGTAACGGAAGCAATGCTTATCTTTTTTCAGATTTATGGAAGTATATAAAAGATGAAGGAGTAATTTTTGCAGTCCCCCAGAGTCCTTATAATTATGCCACACAAGGAGGCAGGTATACACAGCAATGTTCATGGAGTATTATTTCAAATAATAAAAACCTGTGGGAAGTGGCAGATCCTCTGATGATAGAATATTTCCTTGATATAACAAGAGGTATCAGTGCAGAATATAATATCAGTAAAAAGATACTGTTTGGTTTTTCCCAGGGTGTTGCTTTTGCATATGCTGCAGGGATAAAGTATCATGATGTTTTTGACGGACTTATATGCTTTGGTGGCAGGTTGCCGGATCCTGGTGAGTATCCGTGGTTCCTTTCTGCTGCTGACCTTAAATCGAATAACGATCTGAAGATTTTTATTGCGCATGGCACAAAAGACCAGGCAATAAACCTGTCAGAGGCCCGTAAGTCAAACCGGATACTTAAAGAAAATGGATATAAAACCCGGCTCGAGATTTTCGAAGGCGGTCATTATGTGCTTGGAGATGTGCTTAGGGAAGGTTTAAGGTGGATTAATTGAATAAAAAAATGCCCCGTTCTGCGGGGCATTTTTTCTTATAGCGTACTTCAGTTTCTAAAGATATCCGCCGTTCTGAACCATATTGGGATTAGCATCCAATTCAAAAAGTGGAATAGGGAAAGCATATTTATATGATCCATAAGCAGGTCCCTGGTGTGTCTGGTTAAATACATCAACCAGTGGAATATCCCTGTGGGTACGGGCCAGGTCGTGGAACCTCAGGCCTTCGAAGCAGAACTCTCTCCTTCTCTCGAGAAGGATATTATCTTCGTTAACCTCGGTATAAGCCAGTGCACCTCTCTGTGCAGGAACCATATTCAGATATGTCAGTGCATCAGGATCAGCATCATTCAGTCTCCAGAGAGCTTCAGCATAGTTCAGTATAACCTCTTCATAACGCAATACGGGTACGTTGTCTGAATAATCGTATGAAGGATATTTACCAAGGTTGCAGTAATCCCTTGTAGGCACATCAGGATCGGGGCCTATCATATCCGGAGCAGCTCTTACATCTCCCGGGTCAAAGCAGTCGTACAGGTCTGTAAGTGCCTGGACATCACCATAAGATTTACCTCTGTAGATATACTGCAGTCCGTTGATATTAGCATTGTCCACTGAACTGAATGCAAGCTCAAAGATTGAGTTCACTGCACCGTCGATGAGGAACGAATTGGCATAGTCGGCACCCGGGACGATGCTGTAATTATTTGAACCTATGATTGCCTCGGCTGAGGATACGACTTCAGACCAGTTGCTGAAATAAGTTGCCACCCTTACCTTAAGTGCATGGGCACCCCAATGGGTGAAAAACTGTTTTGAATCATCATCCAGCGACGGATCCATAAGGGAAATAGCCATATCGATATCAGCGTAGATATCTGTTACGTTATTCTGCCATGTATCCCTTGAGGGATATTTATCTTCACCTTTATACTCCTTGATATAAGGTATACCAAGGCCGTCAGCATCACCATTATGCATCTGCCCGTAATAGATCAGTAGGTCGTAATGGGCAAGCGCCCTTAAAGCGTATGCCTGACCCTTATAATGTTCCAGAAGGTCCATATCGCCTTGGAGTTCTTGAGAATCCTGGGAAAGAATAAAATTTGCTGCAAGTATGACATCATATGCATTTGTCCAGTGGCCATCGAAGCTATTGGTGTAATCCATCCTGGCATCTCCGACAAACCTACCAGAGTTACCGTTTGAGAAGCAATTATCGCTCCTTACTTCACCCCAGATGATAAAATCTCGACCATAGTAACCACTCCCGGTCATTGTATTGTAAGCACCATTTAGAATACCTTTCACATCCTCGACACTTTTTATACTAACATCAACAGATTTTACCTGTGCAAGGGAGGGATCCAGGGCTTCCTTACTGCAGGAGGATAGTACACCCACCAGCAGTGCGATTGTGAATAATGTATATATAATTTTTTTCATTGTACTAGAAATTTAAGTTTATACCAAATACGATTGATTTGATAGGCGGCGTTTCAAGCCCGGTATATCCGTCGAAATTTGTTTCCGGGTCAAATCCTTTTCTTGTGTCCGGGTCAAATGCATAGGTGAACATGTTTGTTCCCCTTACATATATAGATGCGCCTGTTATCTTGGCCCTGGATATCAGTGATACAGGAAGCCTGTAACCCAATACAAGATCTTTAAGCCTTATATAATCGCCTTTAAACAGAACACGTGATGAAGTAGATACTTCATTGTGAGGTCTGAATGCAAATTCCATTTTAGGAATGTCTGTAATATCACCCGGCTGCTGCCATCTTTCCATCAATTTTTCAATACCATTGAAATAACCGACGGAATAAAGACCGTTGTCCCATGTATAGTGGTCCCATTGTTCCTCTATCAAGTTGCCACCTGCGACATATACGTTGGCATCAAAGTATATTCCTTTGAAGTCAATATGTATTCCAGCGCCGCCGGAGTATGTTGGAATGGCACTCTTGCCCATCCAGGTACGCTCAGCTTCATTATAGTCTTCCGTAATTGTCTCGGAATCAATAACATTGCCGTCTTCATCCGTTTCATTGACATACCACTGTGGCATACCTGTATCAGGATTAACTCCTGCCCACTCTTGCATGTACCACTCGTAATAAGTATGCCCTACTGCTACCTTTGCATAACTGTTGGATATTACAATATCATTTCCAAGATCATCTTTTGCAAGCTCTGTAACCTCGTTATGAAGGGTGGCAAAGTTGAAATTAAAACTCAGGTTGAAGTCCGTGCTGCGAATAACTGCAAGGTCTATCATTGTTTCAATACCTGTATTGAACATGGCACCAACATTCCTGGTGATGTTTGAAAATCCAGTTGTCCTGGACAAAGGAACATCTTGTAAGAGATCGTAGGTATCCTTGTTGAAATATGAAAAAGAACCATTTATCCTGTTGTTTAAAATTGCGAAATCGAAGCCAATATCATAGTTCTTATTCTTTTCCCACGTTAGCATTTCATTACCATATCCTGATAAATAAGAAGCACCAACTCCTGCATAATCAGCATTAAAGCCTACCAATTCTTGAAATGCATTCAGTCCTACACCAGAGTTACCACTGATACCGTAAGATGCCCTGAACCTCAGGTTGTCAATAAATGACACTCCTGCCATGAAATTCTCCTGGCTCATATTCCATGCAACACCAACTGCCCAGAAATTACCAAACCTGCGGTCTTCGGCAAATCTTGATGATCCTTCCCTTCTGAAAGTGAAGTCAGCAATGTACTTGCCCATGTAATTATAGTTCAGCATTCCCAGGTATGACAGGTTGGCCCAGTCAGTGAATGATGATGTAGCGTCGAAATTAGATCCTGCAGATGCAACGTTGGTAAGACCATCGGCAACAAAGTTTTCACCATAGGCATACATATACCATGACTTGAATTTCTGGTACTCGATAAGAGCTTTCAGATCTACCCTGTGATTGTCAAGGAAGTTCAAGGAATAATCCAGTGAGTTCTGGAACACCATGTTGAAATCAGTGTCAAGAACCGTGTATGCAGAACCATTTTCATCCTTGGAGTCACCATGATACCTGTTACGGTAATCCTTATAATGACCTATTATATAGTCAAATGCATATAATGACTTGAACTTCAGGTTGTCAATTATTTCATATTCAACAAAACTGTTGGATAGAAAACGGAGCATATGGTTCCACGTTATATTGTGCTCCTGCAGGTAGATGATGTTGAATATTGATGCACTGTAATCAATATTAGGTGTACCATCTTCATTATAAGCCGGTATTGTTGGCGGCATAAAATACTTAAGGATATGCGGGTTGCCAAAATAAGCCGATGTCTCAAGAAAAATATGATCCTGGTTGGTATAGGAAAAAGTATTGGACGTTGAGAAATTGATCCTTTTATGGAACTTCCTCTGGTAGTTAAACTGTCCGGTTATCCTTTCAAAAAGGTTACCTATAACCACTGATTCGTTATTCATATATCCCAGTGAAGTATAGAATGATGACACATTATCACCTCCTGAAGCAGATAAGTTCAGCTTATAGATAGGGGCATTCTTGTTTAAAACCACAGTACCCCAGTCGCCCTCAGGTCTTCCGATAGCATTCCAGTCTATATACTGTTGTACTCCAAATAAGTCATTGTCAACAGCAAAAGTGTAGGCCTGTGCAGGGGTTGTCAGGCTGTAATCTTCACCATAAGTGTTAAGAACAGCCTCAAGATAAAGCTCTTCCCTCTGGAGTGCTGTCAGCTCTTTACGCCCGTCAACGGCCTTGTTCTGAAAACCGTAGCTGGCTGACAGGTTAAATTTTGTTTTACCTGCCGAACCTTTGTTTGTGGTAATAACGATAACACCGTTTGATCCTCTTGCTCCGTAGGCTGATGTGGCAGAAGCATCTTTCAGCACGGTTATTGACGCAATGTCATCGCTGTTAAGGGCTGCAAGTGAGCTTAAGGATGAAAACGCGGTTGAACCGGTAATTTCTTCCTGGATAACAGGAACACCATCGATAACAATCAGCGGATCATTGGTTGCCGTAAGTGAACTTACACCCCTGATCCTGATTTGCTGCATTGACCCGGGAGTTCCGGAAGTGGCATTAATGGTCAAACCAGCCACTTTGCCCTGAAGGGCCATGTCAACCGAAGCAACGGGAGTATCTCGGAGATCAGTACCGGAAACCTGGACTGTTGATCCGGTCAGCTGATTCTTACCCCTGGTGCTATAACCAGTTACGATTATTTCCCCAAGGGCCTGGAGATCCTCTTGCATTACAACATCAATGACCGATCTGCCTGCAATGTCAATTGCCTGTGTTATCAGTCCCACAAATGAGAACTGCAATGTTGCGGCATTTTCGGGCACATCAATGGAGTAATTTCCGTCAACGTCCGTGATGGCACCAATGGTACTGCCAACAACAACAATCTGAACACCTGGTATTGAAGACCCGTCTTCTGCACTGGTCACAGTACCTGTGATCTGTCTGACCTGTGCCTGTGCTAGCTGTAAGCCCAGGAAGGCCAGGAACATGATTAAAACAGAAATTTTCTTCATAAGTTATTATTTTAGGTTTATAGAAGTGGAATTAGTGTTAAGTCCTAATGATCATATTCTTATATACAATATTGGATGTATTGAAATAATCATGATTTTTATAACAAATTAATCTCATACTTCCGGTTAATAACCAGGTTGAAAGTTTTAGTTTTTCCTGTAAGGATTCCCAAATATATAAAAATATTAATAAAGTTCTTATCTGTTCAGGTTTTATTAAAATACTCTATATTAAAAAAGCAATAAGGTTTTTAGTAATATTTCTAAAAATTTTAAAGTAACACAGATTTATAATCATATAATTCATCTTATTTGCATATAAATTTATGTAAATTAATCATTATAAGACAACTGTGTTTTTTTGTTTAATACATACCTTATTATGATGCTTAAAAGCCTTTTATGGTTGCGTTAATAGTCATTACGCCTTACAGTCAAAGAATTTTTGGATAAGACTTACCACCTTGCTGACATTCTCATTAAAGATTTTAATGACCTCCTGCCATGATACGGGTTCTTCATCCTCATGCCACGAATCATAATCAGTACTCATGGCAATTGTTACATAGGGTATACCCAGCTCATTGGCCAGGATAACTTCCGGTGCTATTGACATATTTACCAGGTCGGCACCCCATATACGGAACATTTTTGATTCGGCACGTGTCGAGAATCTTGGCCCTTCAATAGTAATAATGGTTCCTGTTTCATGCAGGTGAAATCCCAGTTCCTTTCCTGCTGCAATAAGGTTGGTTCTCATTATGCTGTCAAAAGGATCAGCCATAGTAGTGTGTTTCATATCGCCGGGATCAAAAGCATCGTAGAAGCTGAGATCCCTCCTGCGTGTGAAATCGATGAACTGATCGGGTATAATTATATCGCCTCTGCCTATCTCTTCACGAAGGCTCCCGCAGGCTGTGGTGGATATGATTTTGCTGCACCCGTTTTCTTTCAGTGCCCAGATGTTAGCCCTGTTGTTAACCTGTGTTGGAGGGATTGTATGGGATCTGCCATGCCGTGACAACAGGATAACATCCTTAGTATTTATTGTCCCTTCCAGGAGCATCGATGAAGGATCTCCCCAGGGGGTGGTGCAGCTTATCTCTTTCTGAGCTTTTAGTATTCCGGGATCTTCCAGCCCCGATCCGCCTATTATTCCAGTTTTCTCCATTAATCTTCTCCTATATACGACATCAGTACATTAATGGCTTCATCCATTTCGTTACCGAATGATATCAGTCCCGAAGGGTCGCCACCCATTACTATTATTCTTTTCTCTATTACATTGGTTTCGCTGAACAACCTGAATATATCCAGGGCAAGACCTGCAGTACCATATTCAAACTCATCTTTTGTCGTTGGCACTTTATTCTTAAGCTTCTGCCATTGTTCAAGATTGTGAACATGTATTATTGCATTTGTTCCGGGGTCGGCCTGGTAAATAGCCGCATGTGTCAGCGATTCGGAAGAGGCTTTGAGCGGACCGGTACACTTGATGGCATTATCCTCGAAATTGAAGCCTTCGACCCGAACGTAATGCCCGGGTTCCAGAACAGGTATTTCACCGGTTGATGAGGCTGTAATGAAGAACTTATTGCTTTCACCGTGGCGGCAACTCATATTACCGAAACCTACACCATTCTCATATGCCCCTATCAGGTCCATATTAAATAATACTTCCCTCCAGTAGTTGAGAATATTATATGGCTCATCAGGAATAACAGGCCCTGACTGCGTCCAGTAACAATTGAATTTAATAACTCCTTCCATGATTTAATCCTTTTTTTCTGATAACAATTTTCTGATATCTTCTTCTCTTGCCCTGCATATACCTTTTTCAGTTATTAAACCCGTAATAAGTTCAGCAGGTGTTATATCAAAACCATAATTGGCAGCCCTGGTATTTTCCGGGCATATCCTGGCATTTACTATTTCATTATTATACATACCTTCTACGTACAACACCTCCTTTTCGTCCCTTTTCTCCAGGGGTATATCATTTAAACCGCTGGCAATATTTGTGTCAATTGAGGATGTTGGCAGGGCTACATAAAATGGAATATTATTATGTTTAGCAGCAAGTGCTTTCAGGTAGGTGCCCGCCTTATTGGCAGTGTCACCATTCATGGCTGTACGGTCACTGCCTGTTATAACAATGTCAACTTCACCTTTTTGCATCAGGTAGCCGCCTGCATTATCGGTTATCAGTGTGTACGGCACACCGTGGTTTTCAAGCTCCCATGCTGTAAGCCTTGCTCCCTGGTTGCGGGGGCGGGTTTCGTCTACCCATACGTGTACCTTTATGCCCTTGTCATGGGCCAGGTATATTGGTGCGGTAGCCGTGCCATAATCAACGCATGCCAGCCACCCGGCATTGCAATGCGTAAGTATATTTACAGTGCCATCCTTTTTGTTCTTGCTTAATTGTTTGATGATACCCAGCCCTGTATCACCTATCTTCCTGCATCTGGCCTTTTCCTCTCGGGCAATTTCCAGGGCAGTCTTAAGAGAGGTTTTGGTAAGCCTGTCAGGTCTGCAATATTGTGACAATTGCTCCATTTGCCTGTTCACCGCCCATTCCAGGTTTACTGCAGTGGGACGTGCCGACATGAGGTATTTTGCAGCATTCCTCAGGTGCTCCCGGGTCTTTGTATAGGCGGTTATCTCCAGGCAGGCAAGGTACATACCGTAAGCGGCCGCAGCACCTATTAACGGGGCACCCCTGAGGGTCATGTTCCTGATGGCATTGAATACATCCTCAACTGTTCTTAAGGCAACGATCTCAAATTTGAAGGGTAATTTACTCTGATCGATGATGTTTACGGCAGTATCATCGTCTTTGTCAAGCCAGATGGATTCGTAATGTTTATCTCCGATACGCATTCCATACTTTTGTTTTATGAGCAATGAATCCTCAAAATTAATAAAAATTGAGGAATTAGTTGAATAGTTGGGGAGTTTAAAGGTTTAGA
>CAZNYS010000096.1:0-9121 GCA_964577305.1 uncultured Rikenellaceae bacterium | reverse complement strand
TCACTCTTATCAATATACGATGGAGGCATAACCATCAGATCACTGACAAAGGTATCATCATAAAGCTCCTGATCGAACATGATATCCCTGACATTATCAAGCAGTACCACTCCTTCGAGTATTCCTATCTCATCAACTACCGGAAATATATTCCTTTTCGAGGAAGATATTACCTTAACCAGTTCTCCGAGAGTGTCTCCCGAGCTAACGGTTATAAGATCAGTTTCAATTTCCTTTGTCCAGTCCATCCTGGTAAGAACAGCTTTATCTTTATGATGGGTGATAAGTTCACCCCTGCGCGCTAACCGTTTATGATAGATTGAATGTTTTTCAAATCTCATCACGGTTATATATGATATGGTTGAAGTTATGATGAGTGGCACCAGCAGACCATATCCTCCTGTTATTTCAGCTATAAGAAATATAGCAGTCAGAGGTGCATGCATGATGCCGGCCATAGCCCCGGCCATACCCGCAAGAGTAAAGCTGCTTTCAGGTAATGCTGTGTTGCCAACTGTATTTATCAGTCTTGCCATAAAGAAACCGCCAACGCCTCCAATGAACAGTGAGGGAGCAAAAATACCTCCCACTCCACCGGCACCATTTGTTGAGCTGCTGGCTATAACCTTAAACAATGTGAGTGCCAGCAGAAAAGCAAGAAAGAACCATACCTTATTGCTTATCCCGCTGAAGAAGCTGTTTTCAAAAAGGGAAGAAGTATCACCGTTGAGCAGATGACTGATGGTATTATAACCTTCTCCATACAGAGGAGGAAGGAGAAGGATAAATATACCCAGGACAATTCCACCTGTCAAAAGCCTCACATATGTATTTTTAACTTTGTCATACAATCCTTCAAGGTACATTGTCGAACGGGTAAAATAAACAGACAAAAAAGCTGTTCCTATTCCCAGGACAATATACCATGGTATATTAGCCAGTGAAAATGATTCTCTCAGGGCAAAGGAAAAAAGCACATCACTGCCCATCAGGAAATATGTTACTGTAGCTGCAGTTACTGATGATATCAGTAATGGTACTATTGATGATATAGTAAGGTCAACCATTAGTACTTCCAGGGTGAAAACGAGTCCTGCAATTGGTGCTTTAAATATTCCCGCTACAGCACCGGCCGCACCGCAGCCCACCAGGAGTGTGATATTCCTGTAATTCATCTTCATGAGACGGCCAATATTCGAACCGATAGAAGCGCCTGTCAGCACTATGGGAGCCTCAGCCCCCACTGATCCCCCGAAGCCAATGGTAAATGTTGCGGCAATAATCGATGACCAGTTGTTATGTGGTTTTATCCTGCTATTATTTTTTGATATAGCATATAATATGCGGCTTACTCCATGGCCAATACCATCCCTTACAATATAACGTACAAATATTACTGTCAGAAACATCCCTATAAGAGGATATGCCAGGTAAAGGTAACCTGCAGTGCCAGCCTTAAGCCATGTTGTCAGGAAATGTTCGGTATAGTAGATTGCATTCTTTAATAATACTGCAGCCAGGGCACTGAACATCCCGGTAATAAAACTCAGGATATACAGGAACCTGGCCTGGTCAATATTTTTAACCCTCCACTTTAAGAACCGACTAAGCAATATTGAGAATTTCATTAATTTCATGGCCTGGTTCTATTCCTCCATGAAATTACGTATCATCGACCGGTATTTTGAAAACACGTTTGCTCTTGAGATAAATCCAACATACCTGCCATTGTCGAGCACAGGAAGATTATAATGGGATGAAGTCTGGAACTTGTAAGCTACATCTTCCATTGACTCATGCATTGACACTGTAGGCGAAGGCATAAACATTAATTCCCGTACGTAGATATTGTCATATAACTCGCGCTTAAACACAATATGTCTTATATCATTAACCCATACGACACCCAGGAATGTATTTTCACTGTCGACAACAGGAAAGACGTTCCTTGATGAGCGGGATATTATCTTTACCAGGTCACCAAGAGTGGCATTTGGTGATACAGTACTGAAATTAGTCTCTATAAGACTCGGGACATCCATCAGTGAAAGGGCAGCTTTATCCTTGTCATGAGTTATCAGTTCACCTCTCTGCGCAAGCTGGTAAGTATATACAGAATTCTTTACAAATATTTTTAAAGTAGCATAAGATATAGTGGATGTTATCATCAGGGGTATGAACAACTCATAGCCCCCTGTTATTTCAGCGATAAGGAAAATGGCGGTGAAGGGTGCATGTATAACACCTGCTATCATCCCGGCCATGGCTACAAGCACAAAATTACTTACCTCGACCTCAAAGCCGAAATTATTCAGCAGGATACCAAAAAGCAATCCTGCATGGGCACCGGTAAACAGAGAAGGGGCGAAAATGCCTCCAACACCACCGCTGCCGAAGGTAACCGAGGTAGCAACAACCTTGGATAATATCAGCAGCAATAAAACCAGCACAAGTGCTATCAGGCTACCATTATATTTAAAATATATTGATTCTTCAAAAAGATAATTATATTCTCCTGCCAGGGCACTGTTGATACCTTCATATCCTTCACCATACAATGCAGGAAGGATAAAGATCATAACGCCAAGCATTACACCTCCGACCAGCAGTCTGTTTCCCCATCTTTTTATCAGCTGGAATTTATCGGCAATAAAAACATATATACGGGTGAAATAAACTGATACCAGGCCTGTAAATATACCCAGGAGTATGAAATACGGAACATCACTTACTATGAAGCCTTGTTTAAGGGTAAAATCATACAGGAAGTTCTGGCCAAGAAAAATATATGAAGTTAGCACAGCTGAAACACTGGAGATTAATAATGGCACTATTGAAGCCATAGACAAATTGAGCATAATAACTTCAAGTGCGAATGCAATAGCAGCAACAGGTGCTTTAAATATAGCAGCCATTGCAGCTGCTGAAGCACAGCCAAGCAATGTCATTATCTGTTTATAACTTAACCTCAGCGCCCTTCCCACGTTTGAGCCTATGGCTGCCCCTGTTGCCACAGCAGGGCCCTCCAATCCTACCGATCCACCAAAACCTACAGTCAGGGCACTGGAAATAATTGAAGAATACATATTATGCCCTTTTATGTTACCATTAGTCCGCGATATGGCAAACAGGACGCCAGGTATACCATGACCTACTTCCTGTCTTAACAGGTACCTAGTGAATATCAGGGTTGCCAGTATTCCCAATACCGGTAAAAGGAGGTAAAAAATATTATAATGTTCAAGGTTAAAACCCAGTATAAGAAGTTTTTGAATATAGCGTACAAGGCTTTTTATGATGACCGCCCCCATACCAGCTGATACGCCAATAACTACGCTCAGTATTATAACAAAGGTTCTGTCGCCGATATTCCTTTTTCGCCAGCTAAGGAACCTGTCGATTAAACGCCTTTTTGTCATATATGCAAATATAAAAACAATAACAACCTGAAATGCCTGTTTTTTAATTAAGTTTGCATATAAGGCTGTATAATGACGAATTATTTAAAAGCAATAGCACTAGTTTTTTTATTGTCAGGTACCGGTTATTTGTCAGCCCAGGACACAGAAAGGCCTTTACCACCCGTACTTGATCTTGTGACAGTTAATCCATTTACAGGCCACACCTTCTTAGAATGGACAGCCGGTGGCTCTCCTGATGTTGCCGGATACGTAATTTACCTGTATCTTAACGAAGAAGGTTATGCTATAGATACAATTTATCAGCCATATGCAATCTCATATACCAATATTTCTTCGAATGCATCATATTATACTGAAAGCTATGTTATTGCGGCTATTGATTCATCTGATAATGTCAGTCCTCTGTCAAATTTCCTGAATACGATATTCATCCAGGGACAACTCGATACCTGTGGACATAAAATAAAGCTTTCATGGAACACTTATCTCACCCTTAATCCAACAGTAAGTGAATATATAATATATTCTTCCCGGGATGGTTCCGGCTATGCTACGGCAGGTATGACCAATGATACAACTTTTGCAATCGAATCCTTTGAATCATATTCGGAGTATTGCTTTTATGTTGAAGCCAGCCTGTCTGACGGATCATCATCATTTTCAAATATTTTCTGCGTAAATACTGAGCTGCCGATTCCACCAGCCTGGATAAATGCTGACTATGCAAGTTACTATAATGATGGGTCTGTTCAGCTCTCCTTCACAATCGACCCTGCCACAGAATACAACAGATACAGGATTGAAAGAAGTACTGACATATCATCAGGCTTTGAAAGTATACATGAGACTTACAATACGGATGGCATAATTGAATACACTGACATTAGCCCCCCGGATGGTATAAACTATTACAGGCTTGCAGCGCTGAACAGCTGTGACGAACCAGTTGTTTATTCAAATTTTGCATCAACAATTAATATAAGCCTTACCATGGACAACGACCTGATAGAGATGCAGTGGAACGGCTATTACCAATGGCAAGGAGGAGTTTTATTATACAGGATATTCAGGAATAACAGTGGTTTCTTTGAGGAGATAGCCACAGTAAACGGTAATGATACAACATATACTGATGAGCTGAGGGCTTTCCTGTATGAAACCAGCCAGGAAAAGATATGTTACAGGGTTGTTGCGGAAGAGGGTTACAATTTGTATTTTGCTGATGCAAGCAGTACATCAGATATAAAATGTATTGAACAGCCGGTAAAAATATTCGTCCCGAATGCTTTCACTCCAGATAATAACCTGGTAAATGAGATTTTCAAACCTGTTCTGTCCTTCACACCGGTTAAATATAAAATGATAATTAAGAGCCGCTCAGGTGTTACCCTGTTTCAGACCAATGATCATCTTGAGGGATGGAATGGCCGGCATGGAAGCAGGAAATTGCCGGAAGATGTTTATATATGGTTCATTGAGGTAGAAACACCTGAAGGAAAAACAATTACAAAAAACGGCACTGTAACAATAATTTTTAACCAAGATACCTCATTATAGGTTCATAATGACCTTAATAATCGCTATATTTGCAGTGGGCGATTGAAATGAACATATGGGGAACAAGAATATATTCACGGAGGAAGATTTCGCGCTGATCAATCAAGAGTTTGATGCCTTGAAGAGCAATCTTATCCGGTGCAACACCCCGGAATGCGTTGAACTTATTACCAAAGCATTTAACCTTGCGAACAAGGCACATTTGAACATGCGCAGGAGATCAGGCGAACCATATATTATTCACCCGATTGAGGTAGCAAAAATTGTTAATTCCGAACTCGGTCTGGGTGCAAAATCTATTGCTGCAGCTCTTCTTCACGACGTGGTTGAGGATACCGATTACACCCTTGATGATATTAAAAAACATTTCGGCCCAAAGATTGCCTCTATAATTGACGGGTTAACAAAAATTTCAGGTAACTATGATAACAGGAATACTTCGCAACAGGCGGAGAATTTCAGGAAAATGTTGTTAACCCTTTCCGATGATATCAGGGTAATACTCATTAAAACGGCTGACCGCCTTCATAATATGCGTACCCTGGATTCGCTCCCTGAAAGAAAAAAGATGAAGGTTGCAGGGGAAACAATTTACTTATACGCCCCCCTGGCCCATCGACTGGGACTTTTTGCCATAAAAACCGAACTTGAAGACCTCAGCCTTAAATACCGTCATCCAAAGATATTTGATGAGATAAGCAGGAAACTAAAGCATAGTGAGAAAAAGAACCAGGCTATGATCAACAGGTTCTCACTTCCTGTAATAGCCAGGCTGGAGGCTGAAAACCTTACATTTGATATCACCGGACGGCCAAAATCCATATATTCAATATGGAAAAAAATGCAGACCAAGAATGTACCCTTTGAGGAAATATATGATATCCTGGCTGTAAGGATAATTTTTGATCCGCTTAATGGTGTATCTGAAAAAACAACATGTTGGAATATTTACTCCATAATTACTGATATTTATATGCCTAAACCCGACAGGCTTCGTGACTGGGTAAGCAGGCCAAAAGCAAACGGGTACGAAGCACTTCATCTTACCGTAATGGGACCCCATGGAAGGTGGGTGGAGGTTCAGATCAGGAGTAACCGAATGGATGAATATGCCGAACGAGGATATGCCGCCCACTGGAAATACAAGGGAGATAATTCACAGGAAAGTGAACTGGATAAATGGATCAAAAAGATCCGTGAAATGCTTGAAAATCCCAATAACGACCCAATTGAGTTCCTTGATGAATTTAAAATGAACCTTTTCTCTTCGGAGATCATGGTATTTACGCCTAAAGGAAATATCATTACACTTCCTAAAGGTGCTTCAGCCCTTGATTTTGCCTATGAGATTCATACAGAGATCGGTAATAATGCTATCGGTGCCAAAATTAATTATAAACTGCAAACATTAAATACCACCCTCCAGAGTGGCGACCAGGTTGAGATAATCACCAGTGATAAAGCAAAACCTGTTAAGGAATGGCTGGATTATGTAACTGTGGCCAAAGCAAAATCGGCAATAAAACACGCTTTGAGAACTGAAATAAAAGAACTCAACGACAAAGGGCTGAAAATGCTTGAAGCCAAGCTCAAAGAACTGAAAATAACACATAATTCAGAAGTGTATAAAAAACTCCTTTCAGGATATGAATGCATTAGCAGAGAAGATCTTTATTCAAAAATAGGAAATGGCACCATAACCCTTGAGAATATAAAGAAGATACTGAAAAAAAATCCCAGCAGCCGGATTATTAAATACTGGGAACTGCGACTGTCGGGATTGCATAAAGAGACAAAAAGCGCTGATAAACAAAATAAGTCAAATATTATAGACACAAAAGTTCCTTATCTTATAAGAGAAAGTGTTGATAATCAACAACCTGATTATGAAATTGCCAAATGCTGCAAACCTATCCCGGGAGATGAAGTTATTGGCTACCTTGCACCAAATGATAAAGTAATTATACATAAACCTAAATGCCCTGTTGCAGTCAGGTTAATGTCAAGTGAAGGAAACAAGCTGATTGCGGTGAAGTGGACCATCCATAAAATGGTTTCATTCCTTGCACAAATACACCTTGAAGGTATTGACAGGCTTGGAGTATTGAATGATATCACAAATATTATTTCAGGAGAACTCAGTGTTAATATGAGAAATATCACTATTAATGTACATGAGGGTATCTTTGAAGGTACTATAGATGTGTATATTCATCATACGAAAGACCTCAATAACCTGATAATGAAACTTGTAAATATTGATGGTGTAGACAGGGTAGGCAGGGTTGAAGATTTTAATTAAACTCTCCCGCCAGGCTATAGTTAATATACTTTTTGCAGTAAGAAAAAAATCGTTTAATTTAGTTTACTAGTTATTTTAATCTGGTTTAAATATGGTTAGTGAAGAAACCAAAAAAACCGTGAAGAAGATATTCACAGAATACCTTGAGAAGAAAGGACACCGCAAAACACCTGAGCGGTTTGCCATACTTGATGAGATTTACTCAAGGTCGGGCCATTTTGATATTGAATCCCTGTATATTTTCATGAAGAATAAGAATTACAGGGTAAGCAGAGCAACACTTTATAACACTATTGACCTGCTGCTGGACTGCAGCCTTGTTATAAAGCATCAGTTTGGTAAAAATATAGCGCAGTTTGAAAAATCATATAATTGTGCTCAGCATGATCATCTCATTGATACTGAAACAGGAAAAGTTATTGAGTTCTGTGATCCCAGAATACATGAAATTGTCAGTACAGCCTGTGAACTGAATAATTTCAGTCCACTTTATCATTCTTTATATATTTACGGTATTAGCAAGGAAAAAAAAGACTGATATTATATGATTAACCTTCAACAAGAGATGCAGAAAAAATTCTTACCCATATCGGTTTTGTACCTTCTATCGTTGATATATGGCTGTGAACGTACTGAGGATTTTAATCATGTTTACCTTCAAAATCACAATCTACTGCGTGCATACACCAGTTCTAACATTCTCACCAACTTACAATTGTTACAAACAGCTTATCCTGGTATAGTCTCTCTGGCAGATAATATATCATATGATGTAAGTATATACTCAATAAGTTATAAAACCACATTCCTGGGTGAGGACATTATTGCATCAGGTCTTGTAAGCATACCTGATACTGAAGGATCATTCCCCATTATCAGCTTTCAAAACGGGACCAACACATGCCATTCAAATGCTCCCAGCGTTAATCATAATAATGTACTTTATTCACTTCTTACAATAAACTCTGGTAACGGATTTATCATTGCTCTCCCTGATTATATAGGTTTCGGTGAGTCAGAGGAATACCTCCACCCATACTTCCATACCGAATCAAGCAACCAGGCTGTCAGGGATATGATCCTGGCAATTGAAGAATTTACAGATTATTTTGAAGGATTAAAGGTAAATAAGGAATTATACCTGATGGGATATTCACAAGGTGGATGGGCAACGCTCTCTGTCCTGAAGGATATTGAACAGTACCCCCTTGAAGATTACACGCTGGTATTGGCTTCCTGTGGGGCAGGAGCTTATGACCTTATTGACTTTGCTCATTACATTTTTACCCTTGAAACATACCCAAACCCATTTTACCTACCGTATTTTATTGAATCAAGACGCCAAAATGGGATTATTGATGATCCTCTTAGTCTCTTCTTCAAAGAACCATACGCAAGTATGGTACCCGGACTGTTTGACGGATCATTATGTAACAGTGAGCTGAACTCATATTTAACTACTGATATATCTGACCTGCTGAAAGATCATTTTCTTTCAGATTTTGATACAAGTGATGATTTTATACCAGTGAGGAACGAGCTGCTTGCCAGTAGTGTTACGCCCTGGAAATTAAGTACTCCATTAATGATAACACATAGCAATGGCGATCATAGTGTGCCAATACAACAATCTTTAGACCTGTATGATAACTTGATTGCTGCGGGTACTCTTGAAAATGATCTCAGTTTCAATGAAATTTATGATATTGATCATAATGATGCAATTATTCCATGGGGAATATCTACTTTGATTTGGTTTATTAATTAAAATTGATCCATTTATATGAATAAATTATTGGCAGATGAGATTCACCTGGGTATTGATATAGGATCAATATCA
>CAZNYS010000095.1:0-9138 GCA_964577305.1 uncultured Rikenellaceae bacterium | reverse complement strand
TCCATGAAATTATTAATGTTTCTTATTCATAGCAATTTGGTTTAGCGCGGCGTTCAGTGGCAATTGAGGTTTATCTAGAGCTTTCTTCATAATAAAGATTAGCAACCAATTCACTACCTTTATCAGAAAGTTTCCATCTTATACCACTTTCCCTTTCTGCTTTAATTACAAGCTTTTTACCTACTAATTATTTAAGAATATATTTTATAGTTTCTTTATCATCTCCTAATTCTTTGGATAATCCAGTAATTGATCTATAAGTATATTTGCTGTTATATATTGCAAATAAGAGTTCCGACTCTTCCGTCTCGATGTGAGTTTTGTCAACTAAATCATTTCTTATTTGTATATCAGTTTCTGTAGTCGATTCATCCAAATCTGATTTTACATTTTCAAGATCATCTTTTACACCTCTTATTTGATTCATAACTTTTTTTGCAATTGAATCGATAAAATTGGTTGCGAAAATTGCTGAGATTATACAAAATCCTGTAATAACAAAATAATCATGTAGATCATTTTTACTTGACTCTAATAAATTACTGGAAATCATTTCTAGTAATAGAGGTACTTAAACTGATGCTGCTAAGCCAATAGTTATCGATTTCAGAATATTGAAGATATTGAAATCTTCTTTATTATTGTTTATAAAAAAGTTCACAATCCCTCCAAATACACTGGAGAAAACGATTATTAGGATTAAAATGCAAATATGATTCATTTTTTACAGTTTTAGTAGCCATTGTACCTGGTAGTGTAACTGCACTATTACATTTATATTTATTATCTCACGATGTCTTATGGTTTGAAATTTATTGTATGGTATATCCGGAGCATCTGTCAAGGTTTTATATTGCACTACAGCAAGTTACATCATATTGTGATAATCTTCAATTGTTTTTGAACGGCTGCTCCCGGAATTTAATATGCCCCGGGAAAGTGGCAAAAATCACCGTGCATTCCTGCATCTGCCCTTCAACTGATGGCTGCCACGATTATAATTCCGAAAAGGCACCGGATTTTGACCCTGGTTGTATCAGTTGACATGAACTCTCCATTACCTGCTCCATGCTCCCTGCCCCCGGTCACACAATATTATTGCCGTAATTATGTTTTCTTTTTGAAAGATTTTTTATCTTTAACAGGTTATATACAAAGATTTTCAGCAATGGCTAAGCTCAAACTGTCACTTGGATTAATCCCCTCAACATCAAAGATAGAGCAGGAAGAAAATGCCCTTATCGAAGAATTTGAAAAACTGAAGAAATTCAGCGAATCAGACGAGTTGAAGCGGTTCAATGAACTGGATGCCCGGGTTAATTCAACCGATTTCAAAACAAAAAAGAAACATATTGAAACCCTTAGTTTCAAAGATTCTGAAGAATATAATAAAGAGCAGGAGTTTAAGCGCCTGGATAAGAGTAAGGATCTGGTTATGTATTTCAAAACATGCGACAGCGTGGATATGAAGAAGTACCAGGAACTGGAGGGCTCGGATAAGATAAAGCGCTATGAAGAACTAAAAAAAACAGTTAATTCAGCAAGCTTTAAGGAAAAGCAGAAAATGAAGCCCATAACCTTCAAAAGGACTGAAGAATACAATAAGTTCAAGGAATATAAGAAGCTGAAATCCGATTCAAACGTTAAAGCATATAACAAGCTTCTCAGAAAAGGTAAAAAGGAGGAGGCTGAAAAACTTGTTGGTGTAGCCAGTATCAGCAGGTACCTCGGGCTGGGCGAATTTATCAATTCGGACGCTTTCCTTGAAAAGAAGAATATGAAACCAATCACTTTCAAGGACACCGACGAATATAAACAACTGCAGGAATATAAAAACCTGAATAACGATCCCGACATTAAATTCTTTTATAAGTTTAAGTCCTCAAAAGAACTTTCAAACTTCAATGCGCTCAATGGCTCACAGAAAATATCAAGGCACGGGGAATTGAAAAATTACCTGCAGACTGACGAGTTCAAAGAAAGGAAAGAGTACCTTCTCGACAAGAAACGCTATGAGAAATCTGATCTCTTCAAGGAAGAGCAGGAATACGAAAAACTTAAGAAGAGTGATGATATTGTATGGTATTTCAAGGTAAAAGATTCAGACAAATTCGATGTTCTCAAACACAGGGAGCTCACTTTCCGTGATGAATTTGATGAAAACAGCCTTAACACAAAGAAATGGCTCACCAATCATTACTGGGGTGACAGGCTGCTTAATGAAAGGTATTCACTGGAAACAGACCTGCATTGCTATACTGAATCAGAGAATTTTGATATAGGCAGCAGTATTTTCAGCATAAGCACCAGGCCACAGAAGAAAGAAGGTAAAGTATGGAACCCTGATTTTGGCGGATTCAGGAATAAAGAATTTAACTATACCTCAGGCATCATAAATACAGGTAAAAGCTTCCGCCAGAAACATGGAGTATTCCAGGCAAAGATAAAACTGAATACCGCTGTAGGTCCACGACATGCATTCTATCTGCTTGCCGATAAGGTAACTCCTCATATTGATGTTTGCCGCACAGGCAAAGGCAAGGTATGGATGGATTTCTTTGCTAATGGTAAAAAAGAAGCCAGAACCTCAATCAATGGGAAATACGGAAGGGGCTTCTATATTTACACCCTCGAATGGACAGCAGATAAACTTGTCTGGAAGATCAATGATTATGAAGTATTCAAACAGACAGCCAATATACCCAATGAGCCAATGTATATTAATTTTTCAGGAGGACTCGACAAACCAATATCAGGATCAAGTTCAATGGAAATCGACTGGGTGAGGGTGTACCAGTATAAAAGCTAGGAGCAGGGGGCAGAGAGCAGGGAAAAGTTAGTTCGTTAATTGGTTAATTTGTTATTAATATAGATAGTAAGTCATCTATTCCTTATTACCATAATCCCAGTATATAATTCTTAAATCTTCATTCTTTATTCCTCCCCGTGCATCCTGCCCCATGCACCCTGCCATGTATACAGCCCTACAACATCCTATTCCACTGCCATTATATTAAAACTATTATGTAAGTTTGGTATTATTAAAAACACAAATCTTACATAAATGATACGAAAAATTGTTTTCACACTGCTTATGGTTCTTTCTGCAACTAGTGTTAACGCACAGAGGTTTCAGCAACCTCTTACAAGGCAGGATACACTCCGCGGTTCCATAACACCCGAAAGGGAATGGTGGGATCTTACTTTCTACCACTTGAATATCAAAACCAGCCCGGCAGACAGTAGCATAAACGGGTATGTTCTGATAAGTTATGATGTGATAAGCCCACATGACCTTATGCAGATAGATCTTCAACCGCCCCTGGAAATAAACAGGATCACACAGGAAGGGAAGGAGCTTGAATTTAAACATGACGGGAATGCATGGTTTGTTCATATGGATAAAGAACAGATGGCAGGTGAATCCAATGAGCTAATCGTTTACTATGGAGGTAAACCGAAAGCTAGCCGGCGTCCACCATGGGACGATGGCCTTACATGGGTTTATGATGATAATGGCAATTCCTTTTATGCCACTTCATGCCAGGGAGGAGGAGCCAGTATATGGTGGCCCTGCAAGGACCATATGTATGACGAACCAGATAGTATGAGGTTCAGCATAACCACACCCGGAGACCTTATGGACGTTTCAAACGGAAGATATAAGGGAGTTACCAAAAATCCCGACGGGACAAAAACATGGCACTGGTACGTTTATAATCCTATTAATAATTACGGTGTCAATATAAATGTAGGCGATTATGTTCACTTCGGTGAAGTATACGAAGGCGAACTGGGTAAGCTCGATTGTGACTATTATGTGCTGAACTATAACCTTGAAAAGGCAAAAGAACATTTCAAACAGGTGCCCATGATGCTTGAGGCTTTTGAATACTGGTTTGGACCCTACCCGTTTTACGAGGACGGATACAAACTGGTTGAGGCTCCTTACCTGGGCATGGAACACCAGAGCTCCGTGACCTATGGTAATGGTTATATGAACGGTTACCGTGGCAGGGATGTAAGTGGCACAGGATGGGGTGAGAAATTTGACTTCATTATTGTCCACGAATCCGGGCATGAATGGTTTGCAAATAATATCACATACAGGGACATAGCTGATATGTGGATCCATGAAAGCTTTATTGCCTATTCCGAGGGCCTTTTCGTGGAATACTGGTATGGGAAAGAGGCAGGATTTGAATACCTCAGGGGCGTTCGTTCAAATATAGGCAACGACCGGCCTATTATTGGAACCTATAATGTTAACCGTTCGGGCTCAGGTGATATGTACCAGAAAGGCGCAACAATGCTGCATATGATTCGACAGCTTGTTAATGATGATGATAAATGGAGAGATATCTTACGCGGACTGAATAAAACATTCTGGCACCAGACTGTAACTACGGAACAGATAGAAGGATACATGGAAGAACATACTGATTTTGATCTTAAACCCATATTTAACCAGTTTCTGCGTGACACAAGAATCCCTGTCCTTGAGTACAGGTTCAACGAGAACGGACTAATGTACAGGTGGGGAAATGCAGTGAGAGGATTCAATATGCCTGTGAAAGTATACCTCGATGGAAAAGAAACCTGGCTCGATTTCACAGACAGGGGATGGTCATTCCTTGAAAGTTTAGAGCCATGTGAACTTGTTGTTGATAAGGATTTCTACGTAGCAGTACTGAATATTATGGGAGAATGACTATGCGAAAACTACTTTTTATCCTTATTCTTGTCCCTGCAATCCTCATTTCCTGTACCAGGAAAAACACAAAACCAAACTTCGTTTTTATCCTGGTTGATGACCTTGGCTGGACTGACCTTTCCTGTTATGGCAGCACCTTTCACGAAACACCGAATCTAGACAGGCTGGCATCAGGCGGTATGGTCTTTACAGATGCCTATACCACCTCACCTGTATGCTCACCTACCAGGGCAAGCATTATGACAGGGAAATACCCCTCAAGAGTAAATATTACCGACTGGATCCAGGGGGTGACCCAAAAAACAGGAAGCTTCTCGGGCCTGTGGATAATCACCAGCTGGCACTCGAAGAAGAAACAATAGCCGAAGTGATGAAAAAGAACGGCTATAAAACCTTCTTTGCAGGCAAATGGCACCTGGGAGACACAGGCTTCTTTCCGGAAGACCAGGGATTCGATATAAATCAGGGAGGGCATCATATGGGTCAACCTCCGGGTGGATACTATTCACCATATAAAAACCCAAAACTGGAAGACGGTCCTGAAGGAGAATACCTTACAGACAGGCTTGCGGATGAATCACTGCGATTCCTGCAATCATTAAAAAACGAATCATTTTCCCTTTACCTGGCATTTTATACCGTCCATACTCCCATACAGGCAAGTAAAAAACATATTGATCACTTTGAGAAAAAGAAAGAAGAACTGGGTGAAGAAGCACAACCTGTCCTTATTGATGAGCATACAGGAAGCACCACCATTAACCAGGTAAATGCTCCTTACGCCTCAATGGTTTACAGCATGGACGAGAATGTCGGGCGGATTATTGACTACCTTAACAAAAACGGTTTATCAGAAAATACTTATGTAATTTTTACTTCAGACAACGGTGGCCTTTCAACAGTCAATAAAGATCGCCCTGCCCCAACATCCGTGAGACCGCTCAGGGCAGGTAAGGGATGGTGCTACGAAGGTGGTATCAGGGTTCCTCTTATTATCGCCGGTCCCGGGATATCGCACAGATCAAGTAATGTTCCGGTTATAAGTACCGATTTCTACCCCACCATACTGGATATGGCAGGATTTTCCCTGATGCCTCAGCAACATGTTGACGGTAAAAGCCTGTTGCCATTGATTACTGAAAACAAAGCGCCCGAAAGGGAAGCCATTTTCTGGCATTTCCCCCATTACCACAGCAGCCAGTGGACACCGGGAGCTGCCATTCGTAAGGGCAATTGGAAGCTTGTTGAGTTTTATCATTATGACAAAACGGAGCTTTATAACCTGGCGGAAGATATTGGTGAGACAACAGACCTGTCGGATCAATATCCTGAAAAAACAACCGAGTTGAAAGCGCTGTTAAGGAAAATGCAGGAAGAGACTGGCGCACTGTTCCCTGAACAAAATCCTGATTTCAGAAACCAATAGCAAGGAATGTGTTACTGAAAGAGCATTTTAACATACTCGTAATTGCGTGGATTGGCCTGGCGGCTTTACTGTCCCCCCTTCTCTTAAAGGTCAGGGCACCATATGGAAGGCATTCCAGCAGGAAATGGGGCCCCGCTATTGACAACAGGCTTGGCTGGTTCATTATGGAGCTCCCATCACTGGTACTTATTACAGTTCTATTCCTTACGGGTAATAAATGGGAAATAAATATACTCTGGGTGTTCTTCATGTTATGGTTCGTTCATTATTTCAACCGAATATTCATTTTCCCTTTCAGGACAAGGACAAAAGGGAAAAAGATTCCTGTACTTGTGGTATTTCTTGCATTGTTCTTCAACCTGGTGAACGGATTCCTCAATGGTTACTGGCTGGGGTATATGGCAGGGGGCAGGGAGCAAGGAGCAGGGGAATACTATGTTGACTGGCTGACAGATCCACGGTTTATTATTGGTATTGTATTATTTGTTACGGGATTTCTCATCAACCAGGTTTCGGATAACCACCTCATCCATTTGCGTAATGGTAAACGATTGGGTTATTCTATCCCTACCCATCCACTTTTCAGGTATATCTCATGCCCTAATTTTGCAGGTGAGATACTCGAATGGACCGGTTTTGCAATTATGACATGGTGCCTGCCGGCTCTGTCCTTCGCTGTATGGACTGCTGTAAATCTTATTCCAAGGGCATTGCATCACCATAGGTGGTATAAGGAGAAATTTCCCGATTATCCCGTGAAAAGGAAGGCGGTGATTCCATATATTCTATAGGCTAAGGAGAAGATAAGAGGTTAACTATATCTTATACTTTATCAACTTTATAAACCTTATCAACTCTATCAACCACTCCATAAATCTACAATCACCAGGTGATATTCATAACATATCCTTACTATCTTTTCTCTCATGAAAGGCTTCTAGAGTGCCCATTTTACGGGAATTTGCAGATTCTGGTACGAGTTTTGCCCTTATTATAATGAAGAAAAGAATCTTCCAGGAAAATTAAAAGAGATGAAAAAATCAATTATCACATCGTTCCTCGCACTCCTGATAACAGCATGGAGCGCAATGGGGGCCCCGGACAGGCAGGATGAGTATCTGGGTCTTCCGGGTGACAATCTCAATCTTTACGCAGTGATGAAGTTGTTCCAGGAATCTGAAACACTGGAAGCCTTTGAGAGGGATTTGAACAATGAGGATTCAAGGATCAACAATCTAGATCTGAATGGTGATAACTTGGTCGATTATATAACAGTATCTGATTATGTTGACGGAAACGTTCACAATATAGTATTAAGGGTCTTCCTGAATCAAGATGAGAGCCAGGATGTCGCTGTTTTTATTGTTGAGCAGTTACGCAACGGGGAAGTACAAATACAGCTTATTGGCGACGAAGCTTTATACGGAAAGAATTATATAATAGAGCCCATATATGCAGAAACGCCCAATCCGGGTTACACGGGCAGGTCCGGTATATCAGTAGTCAGATATAGCTATTATGACATAGCCGGATGGCCTGTTATCAGGTACATATACCATCCCGGATATATAGTATGGCGTTCGTCATGGTACTGGAGCTATTATCCGGTATACTGGCACCCCTGGAGAACTCATTACTGGCACTTCTACTATGGATACCATTATAACTGGTACACATATTACCACAGGCATTACAGGCCCTGGAAACATGTACGCTGGAACAGATATGACAGGTTTTACTGCAACAGGGTTAGAGTTTATTCTCCAACGGTGGTTGTAAATATTAACAGGGGCGTTTATAGGGACACTTACTCACGACCCGAACAGAGGAGGGCCGGCGAAGAACTCTATGCCAGGACAAGGCCGGCAACTAGGGCTAATACCTCCACTGCTGTCAGGAGCAGGAGTGAAACAAGGCAGGGACAGGGTACCTCGGTTTCGAGGAGATCAACTACTGTACGCACTGAGGCGAGACCTGCCACAAGGACTGAGACCCGGTCTGCAACACGTACTGAAACAAGGCCTGTCACACGCACCAATACCCGGTCTGCTGCGCGTACTGAGGCAAGACCAGCCACAAGGACTGAGACCCGGTCTGCTGCACGCACTGAGGCAAGACCAGCCACAAGGACTGTCACACGCAGTGGACAACAAAGTGTCAGTACAAGTAAGGCAACCACTGCACGGAGAGCAACGGTTCAGGCTCCTGCCCGCCAAAGCAGCTCAGCCCGCAGCACTCAGGCAAGGGTAAGCCAGAGAAGCAGCTCATCCAGGCAGACAGCCACCGTTAAGAGCCGGAGTTCCTCAGGAAGTTCAAGGGCAACGGTGTCGAACTCAAGCAATGCCAGGCGCAGCAATAGCAAAGCCACCAGGTCGACTCAGACAGCAAGCAAAAGCAAGAGCACAAGAGCATCTAAATCAGCTGCCACGCGCAGGAAATAAATCAGTTAAACCATAAAGTTGAACTCACTCCTCCGGGAGTGAGTTTTTTTATATTTAAGGTAATGTTTACCCGAAGGTCCCGCCATTCCATCCGAACATGTTACGCGGAGCATCAGAAAATTCAATATAGATCCTGTCTGGTGGTATACCGAGATGCTTGTTTAGCAATTTGCATATCGCTTCTGATAATTCCGATGTGACATCAGTGGGCAGCCCGATACTTTTTAATTCAATAAAAGCCGTGGGTTCATTAGTGCCACCGAAGGACATTTCTATAAGCGGTTCGACAGCTATCATTATGAACTTTTCGGGTTTACCCAGGAAGTTAACCAGGATGCCTGTCATTTCTTTCATTAACATGTCTTTTTCAGCTATCTCTTTGTTAGTTTGTATCTTAAGATATGGCATAGTAAATTTTATTGTAAAGATAATCATTACCGAACAGTAACAGAAGAATACCTGCTTCTGGTGAGTATTCAATTTTAATGTAGAGGCGCCAGGCCCCTAGATTCCGCAGGCCTATTGTTGAAAAAGCGGTAAAACTTTAACTAGTAAAG
>CAZNYS010000094.1:0-9157 GCA_964577305.1 uncultured Rikenellaceae bacterium | reverse complement strand
TCCAAATAAGATAAAATAAAGCATAAGTAATGAGGCTAATGTGCAACAGGCACCAAGGCTTCGGCTGACAGACAGGGACCCTGGGTTAGTTCTCTAATTCATCTTCCCTGCCCATACTTGGTTGCATCGTTCTTCCTAATTTCAGGTCCCGTCTGCGATAAACCTTGACAACTACTATTCTTGCACTAAAGCAGTTTCGTTCTGCCAGCCAAAGGTCCCTGAGCGAAAATGACACTTAAGTAACTTAAGAGTACACAGATGTACATTTGCAGCAATGTGCCAAATAGTAGCTATCAGTCGAAGTGTGATGCCATTGATTAAGGCACCGTAGGGACGCCCAAATTGGGCGTCCCTACATAGGTGGAATTATTTTCCAATGTACAAGATACCGTCTTTTACACCCTGTCCAAAAAATTGGAAACGATTACGTGGTATTCTTCCGGGTTATCGTACTGTGGGAAGTGATTGCTATTTGATATTTCAGAAACCGTGAGGCCCTTTTGTATAAGTTCCGGAATATAGGATAACTCATTATTTTCTGAGCCGTGGATAAAACATTTCGGAATTTTAAGCGATGTAAATTTTTCAATAAGCTTTCCACTATCAGAATACTTAACCAATGATGGGCTATAATCATACATAGCCTTTTGTGGTTGAAACTTTCCAAGTGTTTCTGCGCATTTTTTGAATCCAGGTTTTTTGCTAAACTGTAGTAAAATCTTAAAGTTCCGAAATGTTACGTTCGAAAATGTATCAAAATCCATCGCAGTTGCCTGCCTGGAAAATGTACAGTCCTCGTTTTTCAAGTTGCCTTCTAAATTTACGAATGCCTTTACTTTGCCGGCATACCTCTCAGAAAAAAGTAAAGCGACAAGCCCACCCATGCTGTGTCCAATTAAAACAATGTCATGTAGATTAAGTTTCTCTATAACGAGGTTGGTAATTTCCACAAGATCATCCATGTCAAGCTTTTCTGAATAACTCGAGTTTCCATGGCCTGGGAAATCGAAAGCTGCAAGGGTGTGAACGTTGAGTGATTCAATTTCTGTTGCACCGAGGAAGTCAGATTTCGAACAACCAAGACCATGAAGATAAAGGACTGTTTCTTTTTGTCCACACCGAAGAAAATATTCAATCTCCAGTGACTGATTGTGATAAATGATTTCTGTTTTTTTTGTTTCAATCATCATAATAGAACAAAACCTTGCATTCATTGACATTGAATATTCGATGATACAATATAAACTTTTCTACCTTAAATTTTGATTAGTCAGCTAGTTATTCCATGAATAGAATAATTTTTTTGATGAAACATTTGATGGTTTTAATAAAAGCACAATGTCATCAACTTCATGTATATGTACCATTATATGGTTTTTATTGCTTTTGTCACTCAAAAACCATCATATAGACACTTTTTTTTACACTATCTCTTTCCTGAGGTGTATAATACCACAGAGAGGAAGTGAAGGGGAGGCGTGGGTGTATATGTTAGGTTAAATTTAAAAATATTGGGTAATAAATGAAACAATTCCGACCCGGTATTCCTTTCAATGATCAGTTAAAAGGAATTGGGTTAAATACAATAAATAAAATAGATTATTACGCAGAGCATAGTTTGGTCCTATTTTGGATACAATATATCCTTTGCTTTTTGTCTGCTCCACCAGAGTAAAATTGCCAATATCAAGACAACAATCGCTGGTAAAGCTGTGAACCATGCATTTGATCCTTCTTCCAATGTTGCCCAAGCACAAAATAATGAAAGACAGGCTAAAGAAGAACCAATAGCAATTGTGGTTATAAAGATCCCTTGACCTTCTGGTTTTCGATATACCAGAATAGAACCAATTGCCAGGGCAATTAATACTCCTCCTGACCAACGAAGCCATCCATGAAAAACAGGATCAGAGCCTGATAATCTTACTAAGAAATCAGATACAAATAAGTAACTAAGACCATAGATTATACATACTATGGCGTAGGCAAGAACAACAGTCTTAATAAACGCTAAATTCTTATTTTCAGCCATAAGTTTACCTCCTATTTATTCCGAGTCGAAATTGTTTTTCCCGTTATAATTAACTAAATTCTACTTTCTTTATTAATGCTGATAACCACAGTATATTACTAAAAACATCAATGTATTCGTGGATCATAAAAGAGTAAATATAAAATATTTATGATCATAATTTTAAATTCAATTATTGTAAGTTACTAAATTTCTGAAACTATCATGAAAGAAATCGAAAGTTTACGAGCTCATTAAACACAACTTATTAAAAATTATAAGTAAAAACCATCATATAGACAGTCTTATTAACACAATCTCTCTTTCGGAGAGGTAAGGTTTCCAAAGAGGAATAATAACTCTGGAAAGTGGGTGCATATTGGAGTCCGAATAAATATTGCTTTATGTGAGGTTATTATTTATATTGTATTCCTTCACTTCAACCAACTAAAAATTCTAAATCATGGAACAGATTAGATCGTTTCAAATAATAACTATTGCTTTAATTTGGATTTTGCTTCAATTGCTTTCATCAGGTTGCCGACAATCAAATCAAGTAAGAAAAGATATAGCTCAGAATGAAGTAAGAAAGGAACTGGTACCAGGAGAAACAGCTCCTCCTGCTCCTCCTGGATCAAAAGGATTCGGTATGCCTCAAACCAACCAGCAAAACACAAATGTACAAAGAAGGCTCAGAGCGAGTGCAAATGTCACTGATCCTCGTGAAATTGACACTTTGACTCTTGATGAAATGAGCATGAGCGATCCATTTATCCTTGCAGACGATGATACTCAAACATACTACATGACAAGTAGTGGTGGCAGTATCTATAAAAGTAAAGACCTCGAAACCTGGACCGGTCCCTACGGTGCGTATGATGTTACAGGAACCTGGATGGAAGGGGTTAATCGGGTCGCAGCTGCCGAACTCCACCACATTAATAGCAAATACTATTATGTAGCTACTTTTCGCGATAGAGATGAACTTGTAGATGTTGTTCCCCGCAGATACAATATTCACCGTCAACAATCAATGATCCTGGTTTCAAACAACGCAGAAGGTCCATATAAGCATTTCAACCCTGATCCAGATTATGACTACCTACCACACAATTGGGCTATCCTTGACGGGACTCTCTGGTATGAAGACGATGTTCCTTATTTTGTTTTTGTTCATGAATGGTTGCAAACGATTGATGGTACTATGGAATATGTTAAACTTTCACCTGATTTGAGTGAGGCCATTACTGAACCTAAATGTCTTTTCCGCGCCAGTGAAGCTCTCTGGGCACTTGAAATGGTTGGAAATGGAGAAATGACGTATGGACTGAAACTTCCGGGCTGGGTTACCGATGCACCTCAACTGTTCAGAACACAAACCGGGAAATTGGGTATGTTATGGTCAAGCTGGGGCGCAGGACGTTATGCTCAGGGTGTGGCTTATTCAGAATCCGGAACAATCGACGGCCCCTGGATACAGCAAGAAGAACCTATAAAAGGAGACAATTCCGGACATGGAATGATGTTCACCACATTTGATGGGAACCGACTGCTTGTTATCCACCATGCCGAAGGAGATGGACCTCGCAAACCGCAACTATATGAGATAGATGATTCGGGTGATGAACTGGTACTTGGACTGAGATATAACCCGGTGTCAATCCTGTCAGGTTACTGGTAAAAATCCCTGTACCTGATCCATCGGTTGTTTTGTTATTGCCTGTTGTGGGATTTTGAGTTGTACTCCAGCACACACCCCTGGCGGAAACCCCTTCTCCGCCATCATCTGTCACATTTCCGCCGGATGATGCAGTTTCTTGAGTGATCTCTGACACACTCGTTGTAGTTAGAGAGGGAAGAGTTGGTCCTTTCTTACAGGAAAAACAAAATATTGTTAAACCAATCCAGAGTATAACAATTCCTGATATTTCTAATAGCCGATTCATGATTAATATTTAATATTTGTGAAGTAATCATTATCAAAGTTAAACCATTGAAAAGCTGAAGTGAAGTTTACGTACCCAAAAGACCTATATAACTTACTAAACCTTAAGGATTATTCATTTCTTCGCAGGCTCCAGGTTATCTTCGAGCTCCATCCTTCTCCGGAATCAGTTTTGCTTCCTTCAATTGTTTTCCCATCGGTATAACCTTCGACATAGTCTGAAAATGAGAAATTATTCACAAATCCATATGTATTTACTAGATCTCCATCGAGGTATTCCTCGGTTACTCCCTCGCAGTCACTATCAGGATTAGTTGTCAGGGTGATCTGCAGAGAATACTCATTACCTATTATATCAAGGAAAGATCGCTCATCAGGTACCTCGTCTGTGTATCCACCAGAACATTTACATTTTCTTTCAGTCCTGGCAGAGTTGGTGCCGCCTCTGACAGTTAAAATATAGTTGTAATTGTGAGTATAACTCCCTGAAGGAGCACTCATCTGTTCATAATCCTCAAGATCGCCATTATAATACAGATCAAGTGAGACTGAACCCTGTGAAACAATATCTTCCTCTGTTGTGATGGTAACTCCGGCGCTGTTCTCCACCTCTTTTGAAGATGAACTATAGGAAAATGACACTGTTCCGGTCCAGTCAGCACATAACAGACTTATCTTTTTCTCGGCAATTTTATCTTGCATTTCCGAAATAGCCAGAGGCCAGAGATCATCACTCAGTATATCACATGAATTATATACAATAATAGTGTTTCCCGGCTGCTTGCAGGACTCAGGAGCCCTGTATCTGAACCTCACCATCCCATCCCCCACCCTGAAAGCCTTCAGATCATTATCAATATTAAGTGGCGTACCATCCAGGATTTCACCATCCGGGGTTTGTACAATCAGCCGGTTGAATTCCCTCGAATTTGCACCCTCAATATCATGTATGTTCGTGATCTCCACCTCAATTATTTCTCCAGGATTCATAGTCTCTTTCTCCGGCTTGATTTCGCAGCTATAAGGTCGTTTTTCAAAATCGTTGAGCACCGTTATCTCCATGGGATAGAATTTCCGGAGAACCGCTCCATCATTCATAAACATGCTGTTTTTGTGCCATGTGTATTTTGCATTTGGATTTTCCGTTTCCGTTGTCCATGTCCTGACATGTTCCTCAGGCGATCCATTGAAAAACAGGTCGATCTGTAGCCTTGATTTAATTTCCCCTTTCATCCCTTCCTCGTAGGAAACCAGGAAATAATATTCATGAGGGCGGGGAATCATCATGGTTTTAAATTCCCGGGGGACCTCCTCCCCTGATGATAAGGCGTGAAAGCATGGTGTGATAACAGTGCTGTTGAGGTGGTTCTTAATCGACTGTTCATTCATTTCTCCTGCATCAGAAGATATATTCTCGATAATATACCGGCGCGAACATCCATCACATTTAGGCTGAGAAAAAGAGTCCCCTACCCCCATAAATATAGCAATCAGGCATACTATAAGGATGCGGAATATTTTTCTTCGTCTCAATTCCCCGGTAAGGTTGAAACGTTTTCTTGATTTAGCACTCATCTGGCCATCTTTATTGGTTAGGTTATATAAAGGTACGCCAATAGGGCACTAAAGTCAAGTAGCCTGATGCGACTAACGACCAACAGCCAACGACTAACGACTAAATGATCATTGTTCCTGTTGTTCCTGATTTTCTTCCAGCTTGATGACTTTCCACTCTACGCCTTCATGTTCCTCATCCTTTATCTTCTCCAGTGTTGCTTTATTTTTACCTTTAAAAGCCTGCTCCATCTGTTCATGAGTGGCTAATGCTTCAACTTCCTGTCCATCGTTCAGCCTTACTTTAACAACATCTCCCGTAAAAGTCATATCGCTTACATTGCCGCTCATTAATTCGTTTAGGGATAATGAAGCCGGAACACTTATAACAACTCCTTCAACATTTTTCTGTGTACACCCGGATAATGCTATTAATCCAATGAACAAAACGCTCATTATAACATTCCTTCTTTTCATAATAATTAATTTTAAAGATTTATTATTCCTTTATTGATATACTTGACACTCCTGTCTTAACATCTGTATTTATTTTATAGGGTTCAGAGACAGTTGGACAATCAACTATTACTGCACCACTTTTGGGTGTTGAAGAAATACCACAAACAACAACCACTTTATATTCCTTTCCCGATGTTACAAAGGCTGTACATGATTTTCCTTTACCATCATACTCGGCAGTCATTTTGATATCACCGGACGTACCGTCAATTACTTCGAATTTAATATTGGCAGTAAATCCTGCCAGTACTCCACTCCGGTAGTTATATGTTATATATGTACCGGTAACCCATCCTATCTCTGGTCCATTACTGTATGGTTCACAGGATGTAAATCCTATCATAACGAGCAGAAGTAAAGACAGTAATAAAGATCGAAGGGGGTGCTTAATTTTCATTTTATAGTATTTTGAGATTAAGATTCGGTTTTAATATTTGCCTCTTTCTAATTCAATTGATTGGTTAATCGCCGCATCAATAGCCTCTCTCAGAAATTCGTAATCAGGAGGAGTATCCCACTTATTCTCTAATCTGCCATTTCCCCATGTCTCACCTTTGTAGATAATAGAATTATCATCCAGGTTGACAATGTTCGAGACTATATGAGAATAACCACCTTTACCTGCCTCAAACATCCCTGAATAGTTCTGAATGAGACCATAATCAATAGTTACAATCATTAACTCATCGACACTATATTTACCCTTCAACGATCGGATATCAGATTTATAATATTTCTTATCATTGTCCGGTGCTTCGAATTCCTGATACTGTTCTTCATCAAACTTATTATCAACAATGGTAAAACTTTTCCCTTTAGATTCGAACAGATTAGAATACATTGTTTTAAATTTCCTTTCAGGATCCAGTTTAGGATCAACGGCCTGAAGCTGGGTATCATATTTAGTGTAATTGGTAACAGCCGCGCCTAAAACACTTTGTCCTGATCTTCTTGTACTTATGTCATTTTTGACCAGTATTAATCCAAGGTCTGAACCCGATGAATAGAAACCTGGTTCCAATGTATACTTCTTAACTGCACATGAAGAAGTTAATAAGATAATTAGAATCAACTGAGTAAGTAATTTTGGTGTAAGTTTCATGGTTTGTTTTTTTAACTTTATAAATTTTTAAAATTATTTGATCTTTGAATACTGTTACCAGATAAGATAATCCGGCAGGATAAATATTCAGGCATCCGGCACTTCCTTTTCGGATCATAACTCATCATTCAATAGCTTGATTTCACTGTTCAATTCTTCCACCTTCTCAGTAATACCCATTTCTTCATATACCTGAACCGCTGACAGAAGGTAAAAAAGAGTCATCGTAAAAGACACTTTAAGAGTTTCATTTATATTAGTAGTATTACCTCCGCTTGACATAGACATTATTCCCATGTCCTTCAAGGATTTAGCAAGCTCAAGGCGCTTTTTACTTTCTGTTGCATATTCCTCCAGGCGATAAGCCATGTGTTTATGAACATCTTCTTCACTATCGTACACCTTACCCAAGTACGTTTTTACCTTTTCATTATCAATTACCAGTACAGTGCTGTCTACTTCCCCTTTAACATACAGCTTACCCAAGTACTTTTTTTCATTTTCATTATCAGTAACCCGTACAGAGTCAACTAATTCCCCTCTTAAAAAGAATTCTGCAATTTTCACATTGCCTTCTTTTGTTTTTCCTGATTTATTAAAATAATCTTCGGCAAGTGATAGATTTTTATTATCCAGGTAATATTCAGCAATGGTAAAAAAGCATGCTGATCGATATTCTCCTTCCTGTTTTTCAGAGTATTCAACAGCCCTATCTATTCTTCCATTTGTCAGGAATTTTTCCACTCTCTCACTTTTTAAAGTAATTTCTGCCTTCACCAGGGCAGGTACATAAACAGGCTCAGCGAGCTCTTCTGCTTTTATTTGTTCAACATCCTGTTCCTGTTCAGCCGGGGATGCCTCCACAGCCTTGAACAGATCATAAGAATGCTCCTGGTCATAACCTAAAACCCAGAAAAGAGGATATACAAAGAATATTCCGGTAATAAGTGCGGCTGCATTCCAGCGTTCAGTTCTTCTCAGGGTTGTATTATAATCCTCATATCCTTCCTTCTTAAAAGTAATTAAGGTAGAAGCGCCTGCTATTTTTCTGTCACTATAAGTATATGGGGTTGCTCCAAGTTTCTCTCCTTTAACATAAACAGAGGCGTTGGTTGGAGTTGTCTGTAATACAGTACTACTTGCACAGCCTGAAGCCAGGATCCCAATTATAAGTATCAGGCATATTAATTTTGATGTCCCATTTGCTTTCATTACATAAATCTTTCTTATCATTATTAATAAATATTGTTAGGTATATCTTCTTTTTTTTGTTCTATATTCATCAAAATAGCGGCATCAGCAGCAGAATTTTTAATGCCTGAACTCAAAGTAATCACAACCGTCTGCCCCGCATAGAATGTTGGGTTCTCTTTAGTAGTACCACCGATATAACTGGATGCCCTGACTTCATGCTGTCCCGTTGGAACTGACCATGTTCTGTTTGCATCCTCCTCAACTTTTCCTATGAAATCATTATCAAAATAAATGCTTACACTGTAAGTGCAATTATTTATTATTTTCAGAGATGAGCCACCGGAAATCGGAGTTTCCTCTTTTTCACAACCGGTAAATAAAAGACCAGTAATTAATATTCCAATAAGTAATGCTGTAATTCTTGATATCTTTTGCATAATAATTAATGTTTAGTTAAATATTGTTTAGAGATATAAATATGGTCCTGTGCGTGGTATTAGCCTGTTTGAGCATATTTGAGAAAGCAAGAATAAAAGTTTTATATTATGATTAATTAAGGCCATTTAATTCTGTGTAGTCTGAGTAAGAGAAATATTCAACCAGATAATTGGTTATAGGAAATTTGTCAAAACCAACTGCCACCGATAGCATTTATACGTATTTAAAAGAGAGATGTGAATAATGGGTTATTAGGCTCTAACAATATAATAAGAATTAAAGGATTAAAAAATATGTTTAACAACAATCGGATATGCCTAATGAATATGATTAAGTCCTGATCTAAAGCCAGTTAGTCTGATGAGAGGAATTATTAACCGTGCCCCGAGAATTC
>CAZNYS010000093.1:0-9345 GCA_964577305.1 uncultured Rikenellaceae bacterium | reverse complement strand
AATTAATTATTTAATTAGCAGATAAAAGGTGTTCGGATTATTCCCCCGAGTACTCGGGGTCATGAACTCGTCTTGATGCCTCGGGACTTGGTTCCAATATTTATCGCTCCGAATATTCGGGGCTTGTCCCAATAATCCAGTATTCCATTATTGACTCCCCCTGCTAAAGCAGGGCTCACCGAGCTCGTCACCCTCGTTTGCTTCGCAATCTCAGGTTCCTCGGTTCCATCAATCCATTATTAATCGCCTGCTGCAACTAATTTTAATCGTCAATCGTGAGTGCCAGGTGCGGCATTTATACCCCGAAATTTTAAAGTATACCCTCTGCACACAGCCTCTAATTCTATTCACCACCCCCTGGAATACTATGTTTCCGGGGCAAGCTCTAACGGGGCTTATTTTGTTATCAATACCGCCGGTATTCTAAAACAAAACCAAAAAAAATGGCGTGGGTCACAGATCCACACCATCAGTTAGTGTTGACCCGCGCCTTCGGTCAGGTTGAACGATTTGTTATGTGTTGTCGCATTAGTTTCCTGCCAAAAAATTGGTTTGTTTCTATTCAAATTAATTAAGCATAGTATAGCTATTATTCCCCAGGCTGCTATCCATGTTAATTGGCGAAATGATTCATTCTGATGCATGATTATAAACGAGAAGATAAGCTGTGAGAAGAGATTGGCAGATGCATGTGCCAATGCCGGTACCCAGATACTCCTTGATCGTAAGTAAAGCCACCCCATAAATATTCCCAGGAATATAGTGCCTAAAGGCATAAGTAATAGGGCACCCAGGATAGGGTGATTAGGAAAGTTAAACCCCATTAAAATAATAGGCAGGTGCCAGTAACCCCATATTATTCCTAAAAAAATTAATCCTTGGTTCAATCCGAACTTTCTTAGTACTTTTTCCTGAAGATAACCCCGCCAACCCAATTCTTCACCAAGCGTAATAATACTGCCAACAACTAAGAAAATTGCATGTGAGAGTAGAAAATTTAATATGAAAAACGGAATATTTTGTGATTGGTTTCCAAGTATCAATTTGATGTTGGAAATCTCAACCATTCCATTTTTGAAAGTGAAAAGTTTACTATCGAATGTGCCCCAGTGTAATGCCTCCATTAATAAAACAATTGAAATAGCGACGGTAAGAGGAATAAAAATAGCTGGAAAAATATACGACCACTTTTTCAGACCCCAGCCTACTTTTCGTAAACTTTCCTTTTTTGTAAGTATGAAAACAATAGCTATAATTCCAGGGATCCACATTAAAAAAGAAAAAAGTGGTGATTGTACACCTCCAGTGCGAAAAATGACGAACTGCCACAAATAGCTTAAAGCGAAAACAATCGCAAGGTACCATATGTAAATGTTTTCCCTTTTCATAATTCTTTACACTACCTGGAGTTAAGAATACTAAAAACCATATCTTCTTTTTAGTTTTTTGAAATAGTTTCTTGAAATATTCAATGGTTCAGGAATACCCTGTATAATCACTTCAGCTGAGCCGGTAAAATGATGATTAATGTTAATGATATAATCGAAATTGATAATAGTTGATCGGTGTATCCTGCAAAAATTTTGATCGGGCATCCTGCTTTCCCATTCCCCTATAGATATTGAGGTGAGATATTCCTTTCCATCACTTGTATTTATATAACTATATTCCCTTGATGCTTTAATGTGTGTTATTGTATTGATCTTAATAAATTTCACTGATTTACTATGCATTACCATCAAATGATCGTTGTAGTTTAACTTAGCTGCAGTTTTATGAACGTTTTGAACATCAGTATTGTACAACTTGTCAATTGCATTTTTAAGACGTTTTGTTGATATCGGTTTCAGTAAATAATCAACAGCATTAATTTCGAAAGCTCTGATGGCGTATTCATCATATGCTGTTACAAAAATTATCCTGCCCGAATAGTTAATTTGGTTTAGTAAATCAAAACCACTCCCGTCGGAAAGCTGAATATCCAAAAACAGAAGGTCAGGATTGAGTTTTTCAATTAGAGTTTTTGCAGTATTTATACTTGATGCTTCCCCAACAATAATTATTTCAGGGAATTTCTCCAGGTCTTTCTTTAATGTCAGACGCGCTAACCGTTCATCATCAATAATAATGGCAGAGAGAGTCATAATTTTACCGGTATTAATAACTTAACTTTGACAAAGTTATCCTTTTCAATGATGCTGAAATCATATTGATCTTGGTATGCAGTTTTCAAGCGGTCAATAACATTATTTATTCCTGTTCCTTTAGATGCGCCGTTCTTCTTCAAGGAACCACTATTCTCAATTTCTATAACCATGAATTCTTTATGAACGGAAAAGTTTATATTAAGCTTTAATCCTCCCGGATTATTCGTAAGTCCATGCCTGATGGCATTTTCAACCAATGGTTGTGTTATTAGGCAGAGTATTTCATTATTCAGAAGATTTTCATCATAAGTAATTTTATAGTCAAGTCTCTCTTCAAATCTTATTTTCTCGATTGACAGGTATTTTTCAAGTATATCAATCTCTTCGCTGACAGGAATATAGATTTTATCTTTAAAAAGTAAGGTTGTCCTTAAGAATTCGGAGAATTCAGTAAGCATATAGCCGGCCTTGGTTGGGTTTTCATAAATTAGTGCTTTAATTGAATTAAGAGAATTAAAGAGGAAATGAGGATTAATCTGGTATCTTAACATCTGCAGTTGAGCCTCTTTTGCATGAATTGTGATTTTGTTCAGATTTTCCCTATCATTTATGAGGTCGATCCAGGTTTTTATCCCAAAGTATAATATACTCCATAAGAAGAACGGCCAGACCAAATATGTCCACTGTCCAAGAAACTGGCTTTCAGTGACCGTCCTATCCAGAAATTTAAATAATGTTACATCTAGGTTTATCCCAAACAGTAATGCCAGATAATCCCTGGTTATTCCCCAGATCATTGCAATGATCAGAGAACAAAGCAAGGAGTAAATAAGCAAGCGTATAATCGAATTGGTTTTTTTATAGAGCTTCTGGTAGAAAAGTCGTAATAGACTGGTGTATAATAAACCTGCTATATGAAGGGACAGAATATGTGCTATGACAGGAATATATATTCTTTCACCAGGTTCCAATCGAATGAAATCCTGGAGGACCATGAAACTCCACCCTATTACCTGGAATTGCCAGAATCCAATAAGCTTTGGAATAAGTCTTTGACTCTTTATAATCATAAATCAATAATATTACAAAACAGTTTATTACATTCTATTTTCCGGAGATTGCATAAAAATAATCTATTGTATTCAAAATATAGCATATTTACTTTCCTCCTCAGCTTAAAAGTCAGATTGTCTTTATAACAGGAAGATAATTTTCTACTCCTCTCATATCAAGCTCATAAGCAATCTTCTTTTCATATCGGTCTGGTGTGGCAGTAGTAAGGGATTGCAGGCTTCTTCCTTATCCGCCTGCACAAAAGTTTATGCGGGGCATACCTCTTGATTTCCCACTGTAAGCTTTATTACTGCTAAGCTTTGTTATAAGCAGGGCATTCTCATTCATTATCTTTAAGTTTCTCATTTAACAAGTTTAACCTAATTGTGAATGATATAATCCTTTCCGAATCAGGTACAGGTTTTGATTTTTCAATTTTAATAGATTGTTTATAGTTTTCTTTTGCTTTTTCATAGTTACCCATATATTCAAATGTACTTCCAATGAATAATATGGCCCATGCCGAGTGAGGATAGTCAATATGATATTGATTTGCTATTGCCATTGCTTCTTTGTTTTTGCTCTTTCCATTCAGGTCATTAATAAGATTCATATATGCCCACTCAGATATTTTGATTTCATAGTCATATCTTTTGGAGAGTTCAGAAAAGTATTTTTCAATAGACTCATATCCTTCTTTAACTTTTTCAAATGGCATTGGATAATCAGAAAAAACAGAAGCGAGTCCATCATATAAAGCCTTATATGGAACAAATGAATGACCTTCATCAGGTATTTCAATGAAATTAAACTGATAATCATTTGGAAGCTTCTTTTTAAGAATCGGTACAAATCCGTCTCGAACTGAACGACCTATGTCTCCACCTTCTAATGTTCCACAGGTAATTGTTAGTTTTTTAGGAATAAATTTATATTGTGCAAAAATGGAATCGAATTTTGAAACATATAAATCCTCATCCCACCATAAACTTGGGCTAATGGCTAAATATGCTGAAAAAAGTTCAGGGTTATTTATAAACGTATGAACGGTAAATAATCCACCGAAAGACCAGCCGGTAAGTGTTCTGAATGGTTGTGTCCTGTATCTTATATCAATCTCAGGGATTAATTCCTTTTCAATAAATTCAAGAAATCTGTCTGCTTTGCCACTGGTTGGATAATAAAGACTTCCAAGCTGATTTGGTGCATATGTAGGAGTATAATCTCTGTTTCTGTCAACATTAACTACTGCCACAATAATCATTTCCGGGATGGGGTTATTATAAATATAGCTGCATTCTGACAGAAATTGAACTGCTCCAATTGCTTGATAAAAAAAGAATTCACCATCCAAAACATAGAGGACAGGAAATTTGTTACCTGAATATTCATAATCTTGAGGTAAATGAACCAGAATCTGACGGTCTTCATTCAGGATTTCAGATGAGATTGTGATTTTTTCTCCGATTACAATTTTTTCTGACTGGATTTGTGCCGATAGTCTAAATTGAATGAATATCAAAATAAAAATTGTTACAATTGTTTTCATGATGTTTATTCCTTAGTGTTATTAATTTTGTTCATAGCTGCCTTGCTTATAACGGCTGATGATATGAGCTACCCATGTGTTATCCAACCTTCGCTATTATCAATTAATTTCTTAGCATATTAATTGCAAATTCCAATTGTTTATCTCTCCCGTTTGCAAGATCTTCTTTTGTTTGTTCAACCAGGATATCTGGTGCAACACCAATCCATTCCCAGGGTAACCCATCATAACGTCGAAGATCCGAAGTACCAACAAGAATTTTTTTTCCGCTTGGAAGATCATATTTGGCAGGAACCTCAAGAGAAGATGCTGCGGATGCGCCGGCTGTTGTATCCCCAACTATTGTAACCGTTGATATTTGTTTCATTACTTCAGGGAAAAAATCCCCTGCACTGACACATACACCGTTGATTAATACAACAACTGGATTAACATATTGATAAGAACCTTGAGGCTCAAAAGGTGGTAATGGGCTCAACACACCAAGTACATAAAGTTCAGGTTTTTCAAGGGTGGAAGTTATAAATCTGCTAACAACTGTTTCTACATGCTCAATTGATCCCCCGTTGTTATGCCTAATATCTATTATCAGAGCTTTTGTGTTTTTGACATAATCTAGTGCTTCGTAGAAAGGATTCTGAAGGTATTCAACATTGAAGGATCCAATATAAATATACCCGATATTCCCAGGAATTACTTCATACTCAATATTGCCTTCCCCGGTGATTCTTAGTTCCTTATCAAAATAGTTTCTTACAACAACAGGATCGTATGCATATTTATCTTTCACCCATCTTGGAGCCAGGTAGGTCTCTATCAGTTTGCCTCCATCAGTTATTACATGCACATGCATATCTTTTAATTCACCCAGCATATTAATCAGTACTGTATATATTTCATCTCCCTGGGCTTGTTCTGCCTTGGATTTGTAAACTGAATATAAACTATCCCAGTTAATCGCCTTCAGTTCAAGATAGGGATAAATGGTATTTACTCTTTCCCAGGCTGCATCAAAATCTTCTACATTTAGGTTTGAATTTTCAGATTTAACTATCATATCCTCGCAGCCAGTTAATAAAATGGCAGAGCTTATAAGTATTAGCAGTTTTGTTTTAACCATGATTATAACTTATAGTTTAAAGAGATGATCATACTATTACTGGCAGCGATATATGGATCCCATTTATCAATGCGTGAAAGATCAAATTTATATCCCAGGGAAATTGAAAATCTGTCTACCGGATAATAGCGTACAGAAAGATTAAAATCAGATTTTGTTGCAGTAAATACGGGAAGTAAGGTTGGACCTGATTCATCCTCATATTTTCGCTCGTCAATTTCTTTACCGGAAAACGATATTAGATTTGACCGCAGCAAACCTTCTACTTTGAATTTATTATTAACATGGTAAATCAATTCGGCATTAATTCCTAAAGAACCTATTATACCAAATGTTTTCGGAGAGATAAATGTCCCCGGGCTGGCAAAATTGTAATGGATATCATAGTAGAAAAACTGTGCTGAAGGTCCCAGATAAGCATAAACAGATCTGGAAAACAGGCGGAAATTTCCGACGGGATAAATAAAATCCTGATTAAAAGCAAATTGCCCTACTTCTGCAGAAATGTTATTATTTGAAATATTGCTTGAGTACCGGTACTCAAATTCTAACCGGTATGCGCTTTTATTGTGAAATCGCACCCATTCTACATTTAAATAGCGCAGAGTACCTGAATATTTCTCCCTGGATATATATTCATCCTTAACGGAATATGAACCCAGGCCGTAATCTACAGAAATACCTGATGGAAATCCAGTTTTGTAGTTTAGAGTATCTTGTGCGGGTGCCTGTAAAGTTATAATAAGTGAAATAGCCAAAATGATGGCTCTTGACTTGGTTTTCATAGGCTTATAGTTTGATGTTAAATTTCATGTATGGTTGCTCATAACTGTGTCTTGTGTATAATGCGAACCACTTTACAAACTACACACAAATTTGATTTTCAGGCAAAATAATTTTTCTAAAGGATAAATCCCTCTACAACAGGTTAATAATTCCTACGAATGGTTATGATATGCAAAGCTGGATTATTGGCAGGTATTCACCGTGATCCGGATAAATATATAGTGTCAACAGGTCGCCGGATAGTGATTATACCTTTGATAATAATTCTATGGTCAGTATATCAACTGGGTATTTCTTTATGATAAATTGAAAGGATGGTACGAGTCCGGAACCGAACTGTGCGAACATGCCTCAAGCATGTGAGAGGTAAGATCCACTCATGCAGGGTAAAAGAAAAAAGATGGCGTGTGTCAGGAAAATCCACGCCATCTTCGCATCAGGGTTTAACATGTCAGGTGTAAACCAGGTGTTTAATCAGTTTTTCTGCTTTGCTTATTGCATCGGAACGGGAATGACCACTTGAGTATTTTACTATTTCCATACAAACTACACACAAATTTGACTTTCAGGCAAAATAAATTTTCTAAAGGATGAATCCCCCTACAACAAGTTAATAATTCCTACGAATGGTTATGATATGTAAAGCTGGATTATTGGCAGGTATTCACCGTGATCCGGATAAAGATATGGTGTCAACCGAATAAATCGATTGCAGCGACAATATTCAGGTAAATGATACAATTAACCAGTCCAATGTGGTCAAGACGCCCGGCTTTTGCAGTATGCAGCCTAAAACTCAACCCTCACCTGAGGATTATTATTCGTCTCACTAAAGCTCGTCCTCATGAGCTCATCCCGATAAATCGGGATTCGGTTGCTCGCCTGCTGCAGCCAATTTTATTCGCCAAACCGGATTAAAATACTGCATGTGATATTCCTGATCTTTCGATCTGGGATATTTTATATCTTTATTCCTGGAATAATTGGTCTTGCATAAAATGACTAAAAAATTCAGGTCCGGCAATCATTCGTTCATTCAAATCCGCCGTTACAAAACAGGCACGTAAAACCAATCCAGAATTTGCATGGCAATCCAGATATCATGACCGTATTATCCGTGATAAAAATGAATATTACAGAATAACGGATTATATAGGCTCAAATCTGTTAAAATACAATTTATGATTACATCACCTTGGCCAATAAAGCTGTTATTTCCCTCTAAACCTACAACTAGGGACGGAAGCTGTACAAGACTCAGTTGTCCGTCAATTAGTTGTCTAGAGGTTTTGGACAGTGGCCATACTATAAAAATGATATATAGTACAAAAAGTTAAGTTAATTTATAATTCATTAATAAACAGTGATATACAGATCAGCTGAACAGGATGGGGGGCAAAATGAGGACAGATATTACTACTTTGTACAGACCTAAGCAGGATCTATGCGACCTGTTTTTCTAAAACCTTATCCCTCCCTGGAAGCCGAACCAGATCTGGGTTATAGTATTATTGAAAGGTGATTTGAATTTCAAAAATGAATAGGGCGCAATAAGATCCCTTTCTGAAACAGCTGAATAAGTATTGTCACCACTCACTCCTACATTTAAAGTAGGACCAAGATGAAGTGAAATAGTACTGTTGGTCTTCCATCCGAAAATGAATTTTACAGTATTATAAAGATTTACCCTATCGATATATAAGAATCTGGTGGCATCAGGATGTGCTACCCAGAGCTCCTGGTGTACAATCCCTTCAATATTCATAAGCATTCTTTCTGAAAGGTCGAACTGAGTACCAAGTCCTGCCCCGTACATCCATCTGCTCCTGTTTCCGAAAGGTTTACCGAATGAGTAGATTGTATAAAGCTTCTTTACACCCATCTTATAGGAGAGATTCAGGTACTGCATTTCGCTTACTGATACCTCAAAGGCTCTGAAGCCGTTCTTCCTTACAATATTGATAAAACCTACTGGTACACCATTTATAGAATCACAAATATTAATGAAACCGGCAACCTGTACTCCTTTTATATTATCGGCCACGTTAATGAACCCGGCTATCTGTGCACCTTCCACCTCATTAGCAACATTGAAGAATCCTGAAGCCTGAAATTTTGCTGAACCCTTACCTGACACATTACCAAATCCGGCAGCCTGAACTGATATTCCTGTTTCTCCAGCAATATTCAAAAAGCCGGCAGCCTGAACTCCATCTAAGGTTCCACCTCCGATATTCATAAAACCTGCAACCTGTACACCTTTAACCTCTGTACCGACAAAGTTAATGAATCCTGCAGTCTGAACACCGTTTATCGATTTACCAACGACATTATAAAATCCGGCAGCCTGTACACCGTTTACAATGTCACCTACAGTATTTCCAAAACCGGCCAGATGGACACCGGTTACAGTGTAACGGTCGACATTAATAAAACCTGCAGCCTCAAATAAACCTACACCTCCTGAATATCCGATAAATGGATTAATAGAAAAATCATTGATGCAATTGATATTGTTGATCCCGTTTGTACTAAAGGGAGGAAATAGAAAAGTAAACTGGAAAGTCCTGTATTCATAGCTTGTTTCCACCTTCTCATCCTGACCCCTAACAGGCCCGAGAATTATAAATAAAAGAATCAGGGCAGTTATATTCTTAAGGGTAGATATAGCTCTCATAATAATTGTGTTT
>CAZNYS010000092.1:0-9561 GCA_964577305.1 uncultured Rikenellaceae bacterium | reverse complement strand
ATCAGGTCAAATCCTTGTATACAGGCAATCACAAGATTATCAGTTCAGTCAGTATGCAATTTATAAAAAAAAAAGAATATAAGTCAAATGTGATCCTGAAGAGGCCTGGCAGTCCGATTCATCGCCCTGCCGGGGGAATTTCCCTCAAACAGTGCCGTAGGCGGTTAATAGCAATAGTCGAGCGGAGCTAAGACCCTGACCGACCAAAGGGAGAGTCAGGGCCACAGTCACACCTGTGGATAAAGGCATACACCACAATCCACATCCGGCGCAGCTAGGCCGAATTATTTTTTAAGGTGGTAGCTGTCCTTATTCCGTTTCCGGCTTAACAACAAAAGGTATCAGCAGGGTCCATAAAACCAGCAATGCCGAACCGATAACTGCTTCGTGTATACCGTAATATACAAAGGGCCCACCCATTGAGTATACCCATACAAGGAACGATAGTGAAGTGAAGATTATCTGTAAGGGGCCCTTTACAGCCAGGAAGCTGATAAGATAAAAAGGTACCATGATTAGCAGTACTGCAGTTACTACCGTCAGTAGTATCTTGCTGTGTTCATAGCCGGGTGGTATAAACCCAATTATAACCAGGTAAGCAGCGACTATCTCGCTTGGGATAAGTTTCAGGAGACGTGACTGGTAATTATTCTCCTGTTTGATTTGTCTGGCCATGGCAATTGATTATTAGATTCTTAAAATTTATCAGAACAGTATATGCAATTTAAGAAAACATTGGGTTTTACACAAACTGTAATATGAGGTTGAGTAGGGTTGAGTAGGGTTGAGAGGGTTGAGAGGGTTGAGTTTAGAGCTACAAAACTAAACCGGACTGCCGGCAGGCAGTCAGCTCAACTCTACTCAACAGGGCGCAGCCCGCTCAACATATAAGTTAGAATATCCCGTACAGGCTGTGATCACTGGTGTTGCAATAAAGGATGGAGTAGATATAAAAGTTCAGGCGATTGGTGTCGATACGCCTCTGCAGGTGAAGCACCGGTGTGTCAGGTTTTATATCAAGTATATGGCAGATATCAGGATCGGGAGCATTGATAGCCTTGATATACTGTTCGCCTCCCTTAACCTCAATACTGTATGCGGTTCTCAGTATATTGAAAAGCGATTTGTTGTTGAGATTACGTGCAGAGAACCTGGGTAAATTTATATTCGGAAGATATGAGATATCATAAATTACAGGCTTGCCATTTACCAGCCTCAGCCTGGTGAAATGCATGCAGCCTACTTCCCTTTCGTGATCGCTCAGGTTGAAAGGGAAATCATCAGGCCAGGTTGATAAATTGGGTTTGATGATTGTCCTGGTCTCAAGATTCTCTTTGCCAACTGCTGTTGTGGTACCCGAAATTGATAATATGCCAATACCCTTTGGAAGTTTATGAACCACGCTGCCCAGTCCCTGGTGCCTCTTTATAAATCCCTCGTTACTCAGCAGGTCAAGTGCCTTCCTTACCGTCGGCCTCGTAAGATTATTCAGCTTACATAGTTCATTTTCCGAAGGAAGAAGATCGCCTTCCCTGTAAAGGCCGTCTACAATATGCCTGCGCAAAGTTTCATATAACTGTCGGTACTGAGGTGTTTTTCCCGGACTCATTACGGTAATCTTTAATGCAAACATAAAAACAAATTCCTTCAACTCAAAGAAAATATCAGTAAATTAAATAACAACATGTAAACATTAGTTATTTATTGTCTGACATGAAAAAATTAAAACACTATTAGTTAAACAACAGATAAACAAGATGATAAACATAGAAAATATATTTGTAATATTGCTGGTTAAATTGATAAATCATGCTTATATTTGTACTTGTATTTACAAGTTAGAGCTATGGCCACACAAATTAAAATGCCAAGACAGGGTCAGTCAGTAGAGTCCTGTATAATTACCAAACTTTATATCGAAGAAGGTAATGAAGTGAAAGAGGGTGATCTTCTTTTTGCATACGAGACTGATAAAGCCTCCTTTGAATACGAATCGGAACAGGATGGTGTATTGCTGAAGTGGCTTTTCAATGAGGGTGATGAGGTACCGGTACTGGAGACGGTTTGTATTGTTGGGGTGGAAAAGGAGGAGGATGAAGTCGTGCAGGCGTGGATCAGGAGATCCACACCATCGGGTCCGCGCCAGCAGGGTGAGTCAGATCCGCGGCAGCAGGATGACATCCCCCTGTCCCGACACAAGGTCGGGACTTCCCCCTTGAAAGGGGGATCCAAAATATCGCCAAGAGCGCGGAAACTGGCTGAAGTGAAGGGTATTGATATTAGGTCGGTTAAAGGTTCAGGGCCGGGTGGAAGGATTATCGTTCGTGATCTGGAAGGTGCTGAAAAGGCAGAACCTGTTTTAATCACAACTGCTGATTCCGATGAATATAGCGAAGAACCCCTTACAAACATCCGGAAAATAATCGCAAAATCGGTGTATCAATCACTGCAGAATTCCGCGCAGCTTACCCATCACCTGGGGGCAGATGCAAGGAAATTGATGGCAGCAAGGAAGAAGATTAAGAAAGCTAAAGGGAATAAGGGCTATGTGAATATCACAATTAATGATCTTGTATGTTTTGCAGTAATAAAAGCCCTGGCGGAACATCCCAGGGTCAATTCGCAGTTGCATGGCGAAACCTTGAGGTTGTTCAGGCATGTGAACCTGGGAACTGCTGTTGATACAGAGCGTGGACTTATGGTTCCTGTAATAAAGCATGCTGACAGCTTAAGTATTGAGGAATTTTCAAAAAGGGCTGCAGCTCTGTCTGTACAGTGCCGGTCGGGAGCAGTTGACCCTGATATACTCAGGCCTGAAGCAGGATCATTCACAGTGTCCAACCTGGGTAATTATGGCGTGGAAATGTTCACTCCTGTGATTAACCTGCCGCAGACTGCTATACTGGGGGTTAATACCATTGTTCTTCGTCCGGCTGACCTTGGTGATGGAGTGTATGGTTTTGTGCCTTATATAGGACTAAGCCTCACATATGATCACCGCGCCCTTGATGGTGGAGAGGCAACCCGCTTCTTAAAGAGGGTAGCTGAAGAAGTTGAAAATATTGAAATAAAATAATCGTCTATGCCAAAGAGCCAGTTTATTGATCCTGATAAGATCAGGCAGAAAGGAGAAATAGTATTTCAGCCTATACCGGTAAACCAGTACAGCAAATCATTAAGTGAAGAACGTGAAAATTTCAGTGATGAGGACCTGGTACGTATTTACCATGATATGCTACTTATAAGGGAATTTGAAACCATGCTGAACCTTATCAAAACAACCGGGGAATACAGGGGGATAGCTTATAACCATCCCGGTCCGGCCCACCTCTCAATAGGCCAGGAAGCGGCTGCAGTGGGCATGGCATATAACCTGGGTTCTGACGATTATATTTTTGGTTCACACAGGAGTCACGGGGAAATACTGGCAAAAGGATTATCTGCTATTCACTGGAGCGACGATAAGTCACTGGGGAAAATCATGAAGTCCTATTTTGACAGGGCTATTTATGATATTGTGGCAAAAGATCATGATAGCTCTGTTAAAGAGCTGGCAAAAAAATTCCTGGTTTATGGCACCCTGGCCGAGATATTTGCAAGGGAAACAGGATTTAATAAGGGACTGGGGGGAAGCATGCATGCTTTTTTCACCCCCTTTGGTGTATATCCCAATAATGCAATAGTAGGTGGCAGCGGGGATATATCAGTCGGGGCAGCCCTGTTCAAAAAGGTAAACCGCAAGAAGGGTATAGTTGTAGCCAATATAGGTGATGCTTCCATGGCCTGCGGACCGGTATGGGAAGGTATAGCTTTTGCTACAATGGACCAGTTCACTGAGCTGTGGGAAGGGGATATGAAAGGAGGCCTCCCTCTGATCATAAATATTATGAATAACCACTACGGTATGGGCGGACAGACTTCAGGCGAGACGATGGGATATGGTATGGCTGCACGCATAGGGGCAGGGGTCAACAGGGACCAGATGCATGCAGAGAGGATTGATGGAATGAATCCCCTGGCTGTTATTGATGCATATAAAAGAAAAATTAAGGTGCTTGAAGAGAAAAGGGGCCCGGTATTGCTCGATACGGTAACATACCGCTACAGCGGCCATTCACCATCCGATGCTTCCTCGTACCGTTCAAAGGAAGAGATGGAAGCCTGGCAAAAACATGATTGTATCTATAATTTTCGCAGGGAACTTATTGATAATAATATCACAGATGAGGATTCTTTAAGGCTAATTGACGGTGAGGTAAATGACCTGGTGCTTGATATGTTCAAAATGGTTATTGATGATGACATATCACCAAGAATGGATTTGGATAAGGATACGGATCTTATTGGTGAAGTAATATTCTCCGACGGATCAGTTAATGCCATGGAGCAGGGAGAGCCTGAGGTATTGATCTCACTTAAAGATAATCCCAGAGTACAGCAGATAGCAAGGAAAGAAAGGTATGCTTTTGACAGTGATGGTAAGCCTTATTCAAAAATGAAACAGTACCAGCTCAGGGATGGCATTTTCGAAGCAGTGATCGACAGGTTTTATAAGGATCCCACACTTATTGCTTTCGGTGAAGAGAACCGTGACTGGGGTGGTGCCTTTGCCGTTTACCGGGGACTTACCGAAGCCCTGCCTTATAACAGGCTTTTTAATTCCCCTATATCCGAAGGAGCAATAGTGGGAGCAGCAATTGGATATGCCATGTGTGGAGGAAGAGTAATCCCCGAAATCATGTATTGCGATTTCCTGGGAAGGTCAGGGGACGAAGTCTTTAACCAGTTACCCAAATGGCAGGCAATGAGCGGCAATATAATAAAGATGCCGGTGGTGCTCAGGGTATCTGTTGGTTCAAAGTACGGGGCTCAGCATTCACAGGACTGGACATCAATCGTAGCCCATATCCCCGGCCTTAAGGTTGTCTTTCCGGCAACTCCCTATGATGCAAAGGGAATGATGAATGCAGCACTGCAGGGAACCGACCCGGTGGTGTTCTTTGAAAGCCAGCGGATATATGATATAGGAGAGCAGTTCCATAAGGAAGGAGTGCCTGAGGGCTATTATGAAATACCGCTTGGTGAACCTGATATAAAAAGGGAAGGATCAGATATTACTATACTTACCATTGGTGCTACACTATACAGGGCCCTGGAGGCAGCAGATATTTTACAGGATAAATACAGTATTGGCGCTGAAATTATTGATGCCCGTTCTCTTGTACCATTCAATTATGAACCTGTCCTGGAATCAGTGAAAAAGACAGGGAGAATACTGCTTACAGGAGATGCCTCAGAAAGGGGATCATTCATGAATGATATGGCCAGGAATATCACCGGGCTGGCATTTGACCATCTTGATGCGCCAGCCGTGGTTGTTGGTTCAAGAAACTGGATAACACCGGCATATGAGCTTGAAGATTACTTCTTCCCGCAGCCTGACTGGATAATTGATGCAATACATACTCGTATCCTGCCCCTGGAAGGACATGCAGTTAAGAATGACTTTTCAGATAAAGGAAAAATTGAAAGAGCGAAAAGAGGAATATGAATATATGGCCGGAAATATCAGAGAAGCTAAAAAATGTGCCACCTGGTAATAGGGAGCAACCTGGATACCTGAAGGTGAATGCCCATATCCATACACCATATTCATTCAGTTCATTTGATTCTATGGACAGTATTATTACAGCGGCTCAAAAAGAAAATATCTCGGTCCTTGGAATAAACGATTTTAATACAGTTGACGGTTTCGACGAATGGGCTGAGAAATGTTATAATGCAGGCATATTTCCCCTGTTCAATATAGAAATGATAGGACTCAACCGTGTTGATATGGAAGCGGGACGGAAGGTGAATGATCCCAACAATCCGGGGCGTACCTATATCAGCGGTAAAGCCCTGGCTTACCCGCTTAAACTTTCGAAGGCTAATACAAGCAGGCTTAAACATATCAGGGACCTGTCAAATAAACATGTACATCTTATGACTCTGAAAGTAAATGAGCTGTTGGGTGAGATTGATGAAGATCTTAAAATCGACTTCAGTAACATGCTTAATAATCATACTAAAGGTATGGCAAGGGAGCGCCACCTGGCGGGTATGATCAGGAGGAATATTGAAGGGAACTATAAAGAAGGTAAAGAGCGTAATAACATTTTCTTAAGATTGCTTGGTGATGACTTTTTTGATATTCGGCCTGGTAATAATGCCCCGCTTGAAAACCTTATCCGGTCCAAACTGCTGAAATCAGGGGGCGTTGCTTTTGTCGAGGAAGACCCGGAAATATTTGTTGAGCCCGGGGAAATCCGTGATTTAATTCTTGATGCAGGAGGCATTCCAACCTACCCCTTCCTTGCTGACTTCAATAATGGTATATACACTGATTTTGAGATGGACAGGGAAAAGGCAGCTCAGTCTCTTATTGACCGGGGGTATTACTGTATTGAATTTATTCCTGCAAGAAATGATTACCAGAGGTTAAGGGATTATGTAAAGTGTATGTCCGATAAAGGGTTCATTATAACATTCGGCACCGAGCATAACTCACCCGGAATAAAACCACTGGAAGTCAAGGCAGGAGGCGACCAACCACTTGATGGGGAAATGATGAGGATAAATTATGAAGGGGCATGTATTATGGCAGCCCATCAGTACCTGACAGTTATTGAAGGGAAAGGGTACCTGGATGAGCATGGTAAACCTAAAACAGGGGAGAAAGGAAAATTCATCAGCGTTGGGAATAAAATAATAAAGACTTTTTGTTCATTATTATAAATGCAGATATGGATAAATCCAATGATCGTTTAAAACAAAAAACGGTAATAATAACCGGCGGTGCACAGGGATTTGGTAAAGGAATTGCCCGTGAATTATTTAAACAGGGTGCCAATATTGTCCTTGCTGATATAAAAGAGAAAGAGGGAAAAACGCTTGCCGGTGAAATGAACAGAAGAAACAGGAGTAACAGGGCAATATTCCTTACCTGTGACGTTTCGGATTTTAATTCTGTGTCAACTATGATAACTTTGGCATTTGAAGAGTTCAGGAGCATAGATATTCTGATTAGTAATGCAGGTATTTTACATGCCGGCAGCCTGGATGAAATGGATGTTGAAACATTTGAGCTGGTTACAAAGGTGAATTACCTGGGCTATTTTAATTGCGTGAAAGCAGTAAGTCCATATATGAAGAAACAGCATAGTGAAGACCCTTGCAGGTTCATGGATATCATCCAGGTTAATTCAAAATCAGGACTGCAGGGCAGCCTTAAGAATTATGCATATGCAGGAAGTAAGTTTGGGGGAATAGGACTTACCCAATCTTTTGCCCTTGAGCTCATCGAGTATAATATCAAAGTTAATTCAATATGCCCGGGGAACTATTTTGAAGGGCCCCTGTGGTCTGATCCTGAAACAGGATTATTCAGGCAATACCTTGATGCGGGGAAAGTGCCGGGAGCAGAAAGCATTGAGGATGTAAAGAAACATTATGAGAAACAGGTGCCTGCAGGCCGTGGTTGCCGTGTTTCCGATGTGGTTAAGGCAATTAATTATGTAATAGACCAGGAGTATGAAACCGGCCAGGCTATACCGGTTACGGGTGGACAGGTAATGCTAAAATAGAAAGTATGAAGACCAGGGCAGTCAGATTATACGGTAAGAAAGACCTGCGTATTGAAGAATTTGAACTTCCGCCTATAGGTGATGATGAAATACTAGCCAGGGTGATCACCGACAGTATATGTATGTCATCACATAAGGCAGCCTTACAGGGAGAGGATCATAAGAGAGTACCCGATGATGTATCGGAAAATCCGGTTATGATAGGACATGAATTTGCAGGTGATCTGGTGGAGATTGGTGCCAGGTGGCAGGATAAGTTCAGTCCCGGGGATAAATTCTCAATACAACCTGCCATTAATTATAAAGAAGGGCCCATGGGCGTGTTGAGTGCACCGGGTTATTCCTACCCGTATATCGGAGGCGATGCAACATATGTTATAATACCGGCAGAAGTAATGGAGCAGGATTGTCTGCTTAAATACAATGGGCCCGGTTATTACCCCGCTTCACTTTCAGAGCCCCTGTCATGTGTTATAGGAGCCATGCATGCCAATTACCATACAAAACCGGGTTCTTATATACACCAGATGGAGATTATTGAGGGAGGTAAGATGGCCATTCTTGCAGGAGCCGGACCAATGGGACTGGCAGCAATTAATTATGTCCTGGAGCGTAAGGATCGCCGACCGTCATTGCTGGTTGTCACCGATATTGACCAGACGCGGCTCGACAGGGCAGAGGGACTTTACACGCCCGGATATGCAGCAGGCAAAGGGGTTGAACTGAAGTATATTAATACCACTGCACTTGATGATCCTGTTGAATACATGAAACAGGTTTCAGGAGGAAAAGGATTTAACGATGTTTTTGTTTTTGCCCCTGTACCTGCAGTTATCGAACAGGGAGATGCCATACTGGCCTTTGACGGTTGCCTCAATTTCTTTGCCGGTCCGTCAAAACCCGGGTTCAAAGCACCTTTCAATTTTTACAATGCACATTATAATTTCACACATATCGTTGGAACATCAGGAGGCAATAATACTGATATGACAGAGGCACTGGAGATTATGGAATCAGGTCTTGACCCGGCCGGACTGGTAACACATATCGGCGGGCTGAAGGCAGTAATCGGGACCACCCTGCGGCTTCCGGATATACCCGGGGGCAAGAAACTTATCTATACACATATAGATATGCCTCTGACGGCTATTGAAGACTTTGAAAAGCTTGCAAAAAAGAACCGGTTTTATGCTGACCTGGCAGAGATTACGGAAAGGCATAAAGGGCTGTGGTCAGTTGAGGCGGAGGAATATTTGCTGGATAGATGTATAGGAAAAGGTTGAGTTGATTGCCTGGCGGTAATCAGGTTGAGTAGTGTTGAGCGGGCAACCTGCGGTTGCCTTGTTGAGTTTAGTAGCTTAAAACTCAACCTTCTCAACCTTCTCAACCCTACTCAACTTTACTTAACTTTTACTGCTTCCTTTAGGCCATTGATCATGTATCCAATACTGTTTACCTCTTTTCGAAAATCTAGGAGATCCTTCGATGAAAGATACCCCAGGTCTTGAGATAATATAAGTTGATTTATTGTTTCCATCAGGCTACTATAGGATATTGAATAAAAATGCATCTGATCCTTTGATGAAAACCGTGATGACCCTTCAGCCAGGTTGGAGCAGACAGATACTATTGCTCTTCTTAGTTGAGTGCTAATACCGAATTTTTCACTTTCTGGAAATTTTTCTGTTTTCAGGTAGATTTTCTTAGCCAGTTTCCTGGCATTATTCCACACTTCGAGTTTTTCGAAATTAAATTTGTACATGATTGTAAATTTTGGTTAAACGAGACATTACTAATTTAAGACTTTTTACGCATAACTGTGTAATGAAGTTCAGAGAAATAGTATTTGATATGATTGCCCTGGGGCAAGCAGGTTGGTTAGGGTTGAGCGGGCTCCGCCCTGTTGAGTAGTGTTTAGCTGACTGACTGCCGGCAG
>CAZNYS010000091.1:0-9921 GCA_964577305.1 uncultured Rikenellaceae bacterium | reverse complement strand
GATTGTAATATTATCTCCTCTTATAAAATCCTTGAATCCTCGGGACTCGGTTCCAATAATCCATTATTCCAGACATCTATGTATCTTTGACTATAATTTAAAATTTTTGCTATGAAAAGAAATATATTAACTTTTGCAGCCTTACTGATGATGTTTCCTTTCCTGAATGCTCAGCAACCCGATATCACCGGCTCCTGGCTGGGTAAACTTTCGGTAGGTGCTGTTCAATTAAGAATTGTATTTAATATAGGTGTAAATGATGAAGGTAACTATACTGCCACAATGGACAGCCCGGACCAGGGGGCAAAGGATATTCAAATGGGAGAGGTAAGTTTCGCAGATGATAGTCTTATTATTCTGGCTCCAATGCTCAGGGGTGACTATAAGGGAAAAATGGTAAATGATACAAGCTTTGAAGGAACCTGGACACAATCGGGAATAAGTTATGATCTTAACCTTGTAAAACAGAATAAACCTTTTAAGATGAATCGACCCCAGGAGCCTCAACCTCCCTATCCATACAATGAAGAAAATATCACCTTCCCTTCTGTCAGCGGAGATTTCAAGCTGGGAGGTACACTTACCTTACCTGAGGGTGATGGACCTTTTATTGCTGCCATACTGGTTTCAGGATCAGGAAGCCAGAACAGGGACGAGGAAATTTTCGGTCATAAACCGTTTAAAGTACTGGCAGATCAACTAAGCCGCGATGGGATAGCAGTATTAAGATACGATGACAGGGGAGTAGGGGAGTCCGGAGGTAGCCCGGTCGGCGCCACCTCTGCTGATCTGGCCACCGATGCCAGGTCAGCAATTGAATACCTTCTTGGCAGAGAGGATATTGATAATAAGAGAATAGGTATAATAGGACACAGTGAAGGTGGATTGATTGCACTGAAGCTGGCAGCTGAGAATGATGATATTGCATTTATAGTAAGTCTGGCGGGGCCAGGCCTTAAGGGAAATGTAATACTACAGGATCAGACAGAACATATCAGCCGACTGAGTGGTGTGCCGGAAGAAACGCTTAAGCAAAGTGCCGAGGTAAACAATAAGATTTACAGCTTGCTTGAAGAAAACCAGGATCCTGCGGTGGGAATAGATAAGATAAATTCATTTATCAGAGAGTTTTACATTAACGAGGGAGAAGAGGAAGAAACTATAAATCAGGTATTGGATAATATTAAACAAACAATTAACCCCGCATCATATCCCTGGCTCAGGTATTTCATAATGAGTAACCCGGCTGACTATTTTCATCTGATAAAATGCCCTGTTCTTGCCTTGAATGGAGAAAAGGACTGCCAGGTACTGGCAGAGAAAAATATTACTGCAATTGTCAATGGATTGAAAGATGCCGGCCACGAAGATGTAACAGGTAAAGTATTCCCTGAATTGAACCACCTTTTCCAGCACGCTGACACAGGCCTCCCAAATGAATATGGCGAGATCGAGGAAACGATGAGTCCCGAAGTACTTGAGATTATACTACATTGGATCAGGGACCGGGTTAAATAAATCTAAGACAAAAGATAAAAGTAAAAAGATAAAAGTTTGAAACAAAATTAAAGATACTGATTATCAGTACTTTTATCTAATCCTTTTCGTCTTTCGTCTCTTTTCTTTCGCCTTTTGTCTTTTGTCTTTGACCTTTTGTCTTTTATCTTTCGTCGTTTGTCGTCAATACGTTTTCGTCATACTCTCCGGAACACACACAACATAGGAAGCTATGCCCAAATTATCCTCCTCAAGCTCTGTTATATCCTCCTGGAGCACCGTTTCAACGGTAACGATCCTCAGGCCAGGCTTAGACTGGCGAAGATACCAGACTATACCTTCAAAATTTCTTGAATGATACGATCCGTTGTAATGAATGAATGTTTTCCCATCTTCCCAGTGCTGGAGGATTGAATATGCCATTGTGGCGTCCTTTATGGCCTGTGCTTTGGGCATGTTCGCATTAACATGCGCCATACCATTCCCTCCTCCCATATCAAGCATATCCTTATAACCCTTCAGCTCAGGGTCGTAGGCCACTGGTAGTGGTGCGATGTATTTCTTAGCTTCATCTGATAAGCTGTCAAGTATTTCAAAACCCGACCTGCTTACAATAGAAGCATAACGCCTTGGGATGTTTGTGGCAATAAACATGAGCTTACTTTCTTTTGCATATTCAAGCAGGGGTTTGTAATCAGTATTGTAGTTTCTCCATAATTTGGCTTCTGGTTCAAACTTACCTGATTCATACATATTATCAAGATATTCGTTTATGACCAGCTGATCATCACGCTCAAACATCTCTGCTCCCAGGATAAGTTTGTCACCTTTAACTTTATGAAGATCTTTTGTTATCTCCAGTTCAAGCCAGTGTGAAATAGGATCGTTATGCAATTCCCCGTAAAAAACTATGTCAGCCTCAGATACATCTTTAATGAGTTTTGCATAAGAAGATTCTTTCCCTTCGCTGTTATATAATTTGTATGAAGGTTTATCAGCTTTAAAAGCCAGGGTAAATATGGCCAGGAAAATGAATGCCAGGTTGATTTTGTTCATAATAATAAACTTATAAAGTTGATGAATTAAAGTGATTTAATTTCTGTTACCAGTTTCTGTATTGAGTCCTTGGCGTTACCAAAGAGCATTCTGGTTTTATCGTCAAAGAAAAGAATATTTTCTATTCCGGCATATCTTCCCTGCCGGAAATCACAGACCCTGTTCTCAGGTTCCCGTTCTTCTAAAACACCAGTTCTCATTTTAACAATTTTAATGATGATGAATAAACCTTTGGGAATAAGACAACGATAGGGGGTATATTGTTTAAAATCCAATAATAATTATTGTCTCCTTTTTTTTTGTACACTTAATAATTGAACAATATTTCATAACTTACATTTTTTATTGAATAGTGTGCAGTTTATTAATCACTAAAATCTTGACAAATGGAAATTATTGGTACTATTATCATTGGTGCAATAGCTGGCTGGCTGGCTGGTTTGATTTACAAAGGCAGTGGTCTTGGTTTACTCTGGAATATTGTGGTGGGAATTATTGGTGGTTTTCTGGGTTACTGGCTTTTAGGACTGCTGAATATTAATCTTGGTACAGGTTGGCTTGGAGCCATTGTGACGGGTGTTATAGGTGCAATCGTTCTGTTGTTTATCTTAAATCTGATAATTAAGAAAAAAAAGTAATCCACTTTTAAACCTTTGTAAACTGGCAAACCGGTAACGAAATACCAGGGAAGAAATCACGGAAATTCTGAAATAGGTAACTACCATTAAAAATAAATTTAAAGCATCTGGCAGTTTAGCGTTTTGGAAGTAAAAAGCGTTTCAGTAACTTTGCCAGGTGTAGAAAGAATATTGTTCCATCCCCAACAGTCCCTATAGACCGGGATAGGCATACGGTGCTCAGCTTCCGATTGTGAAGCCCACGGCCATGTATCCAAAAGAAAAGTGCCTGGACGCCGCATGGAACTAAACAAAGTACTAAAAATTATTTAGCTTCTTTAAGAAATAAACTCATGTAATTATGAAATTTGCATATATCGGAACATATCCGCCACGTGAGTGCGGTATTGGTACTTTTACCATGAACCTTTACAGATCGATGGTTGCGAATCCTGCCTCCCGGAAAGGCAGGAGTGATAGTACAAAGAATACTGTTGAAGGATTTATTGTAGCCATGAACGATCATGAACTAACCTATAATTATCCGGAAGAAGTAAAGCTGACCATCAGGCAGGAACATCAGCGCGACTATTTGAAAGCTGCGAGATTTATCAATCTCAGCGGGGCTGATATATGTGTACTTGAACATGAGTATGGAATTTTTGGAGGGCAAAATGGGATATATATACTTCCTTTGCTTCACCGGCTTGAAATTCCGCTGATCGTAACCCTTCACACCATTGTAAAAACACCTTCATACAATGAAAAGGCAGTATTGCAGCAAATATGTAAAATGGCTCATAAGGTCATTGTAATGAGTCATAAAGCCATTGACTTTCTTATCAGCATCTATAATGTGGATAAAGAGAAAATTGCTTTTATAGAACATGGTGTCCCGGATATTCAATTTAGTCAGGAACAAACCAAAAAAGAATTTAAACTCGAGGATAAAAAAATATTACTCACATTTGGAATTATCAGCCGCAATAAAGGGATTGAAACAGTTATAAAAGCCTTGCCCCGGGTTATTGAAAAACACCCCGAGGTCTTATATATGGTTCTGGGTAAAACTCATCCAAATGTTCTTCGCCATTCCGGAGAAGAATACCGTAATTATCTTCACCGTCTGACTAAAAGCCTCAACCTGGGCGATCATGTTTATTACCTTAATGAGTTCATAGCTCAAAAAGAGTTATCTAAATATTTATCCGCTTCTGATATTTACATTACGCCTTATCTGAATGAGGCTCAGATTACCAGCGGCACACTTTCATATGCATTAGGCGCGGGTTCGGTTGTTATTTCAACGCCCTACTGGCATGCCGCGGAATTATTAGCTGATGGAAGAGGCAGGCTCTTTAAGTTCAATGATTCAGAGGAGCTTTCAATGATTTTATTGGACTTGCTGGATAATCCCGGAGTGTTGAAAGATCTTCGGGAAAAAGCAAGTGATTACGGCAAAACAATAACCTGGCCAAAGTCGGGTGGTAAATATGTTGAGCTTGCTGAACAGATTCTTACTGCTAAACCGGAAGTATTGGTGAAGAAAGAAACCTTAATTGATCCACTTATTATGCCACCATTTTCTCTGGATCATATTAAGCGCCTTACTGACGATACAGGAATTATCCAGCATGCAAAATTCGGTATTCCCAACCTGAAAGAAGGTTATTGCCTTGACGATAATGCAAGGGCTTTGCTTATGGTACTCATGACCTACCGGCAAAAGAAAGATAAGATTGCGCTCGATTTAGCTCCTATATATCTGAGCTATATCCATTACATGCAGAACAAAGACGGGACATTCAGAAATTTCCTCAGTTTTAGCCGGGACTTTCTTGATGAGATAGGATCGGAAGATTCATTTGGAAGAACCATCTGGGCACTCGGATACCTGCTGAACAATGCACCTAGTGATGCTTATTACCAAACCGGGAAATTAATTTTCTTTGATGCATCGCCAAACTTTGAAAAACTTCAATCTATAAGAGGTATAGCCAATACAATGCTGGGCATCAGTTTTTACCTCAGAAGTAATCCCACGGATGATTCAATGACAGAAAGATTAAGAAACCTTGCCGGCAGGTTAATCAGACATTATGAAGAAAACAGTTCTGAAAGCTGGAAATGGTTTGAGCCATTGCTGGCTTATGATAATGGTATATTACCACTTGCACTTTTACATTCGGCTGAAATACTTAACGATGGTAAAATAAATGAGATTGCCCTGGAAGCAATGACTTTCCTGTCAGGAATTACGCTTAAGGATGGTTATTTATCAATCATTGGTAATGAAAAATGGTATAAAAAAGACGGTGAACGTTCTATGTTTGCGCAACAACCTGTGGATGCCCTTGCTATGATTTTAATGTATCGTCAGGCTTTTCATTTGACAAAAGATAAAAATTATCTAACTAAATTATTCTCCTGCTTTATGTGGTTCCTTGGGGAAAATGATCTAAGAATGAGCTTGTTCGATTTTGAAACAAAAGGTTGTTGTGATGGCTTTGAGAACTACGGCGTTAACCGTAATCAAGGCGCTGAAAGTTCGCTTGCTTATTTAATTTCTCATTTAATAGTTTTACAGGCATTTGAAGAATTTGAAGAAATAGATCTGATAAAATAGCATTACTTTAATAATGAAAATACCATAAATTATGTTGATTAAACGATATGCTGATAACCCAATTCTTACCAGGGATGATGTGCCTTACCCTGTCGCTACTGTGCATAATGCAGGGGTTGTAAAGTTTAACAACAGGTATATAATGATTTTTCGTTCTCATAAACTTAATGGCAGAAGTATATTAGGTAAAGCGGAAAGTAAAGACGGGTTTAATTTTGTAGTGGATAAAAAACCATTTATGGTTCCAGCCACTGCCGGCATCTTCAAGGAATATGAGGAGTACGGTTTGGAAGACCCCCGGATTATTTCTCTTGATGGTGAATATCTTATAACTTACAGTGCATATTCCCGGAATGGGGTAAGGATAGGTCTTGCAAAAACCACAGATTTTAAATCCATTAAGCGGGTATCTCTCATTACTGAAGCCGATTACCGCAATGTGGTCATCTTTCCTGAAAAGTTTAATGGTTTATATGCACGTCTCGATCGCCCTCATTCTGAAATATCACCCTGGTCAATCTGGATATCCTATTCCCCTGACCTGAAGTACTGGGGCGAATCAAAACTAATAATGAAACCTTGTCAGTATCACTGGGATGAAATGAAGATAGGCCCAGGTGCGCCACCAATTAAAACGACTCGTGGATGGTTGAATATTTATCATGGTGTATTTCCTACCATGGATGGTTGCATTTACAGATTGGGAGTGGCATTACACGATCTCCGCGACCCCTCTGTTATTATTGCAGTGGGTGATGAATGGATTTTGCAGCCGGAAGAACAATATGAAATCACCGGCTATGTCCATAATGTAGTCTTCTGTTGCGGTGCTGTCCCTGAAAAAGATGGGAGTGTAAAAATCTATTGGGGTGGAGCCGACTCTGTGATGTGTGTGGGTACAGCCAATATAGAACAGCTTGTTGATCATTGTTTGAATAAATCACGTCAACCACTTTAAGCATGAAAATAGCAATCTTATCTCCTATAGCCTGGAGAACCCCACCTGTAAAATACGGACCCTGGGAGCAGGTGGCTTCTAATATTGCAGAAGGGTTGATCGATAAAAAGATTGACGTCACCTTATTTGCTACAGCAAATTCGATTACCAGAGGAAAACTGCAATATGTTTCAGAAGAAGCTTACAGCGAAAATCCGGATATTGACCCAAAGGTTTGGGAATGTCTTCATATCAGTAATTTGATGGAGCAGGCAGATAAATTTGATTTGATTCATAACCATTTTGACTTTCTTCCGCTTACTTATACAGGGCTTATTAAAACACCTATGGTTACCACTATTCATGGCTTCTCATCACCAAAAATATTGCCGGTCTATAAGAAATATAACAGGAATAATTTTTATGTGTCTATAAGCAATTCCGACCGTTGCCCTGATCTTGAATATGTCGCAACAGTCTATAATGGCATTGACACAAATGGATTTACATTCAAAAAAACCTCAAAAGATTATCTGCTGTTTTTCGGCAGGATTCACCCCGAAAAGGGTACTTACGAATCCATTCAGATAGCAAAACAATCCGGAAGAAAACTAATCATTTCAGGCTTAATTCAACATAAGGAATATTTTGACAGCAAGGTTAAGCCTTTCATTAATGATGATGATATTGCTTACGTAGGTAATTCAGGACCCAGGGAAAGGGATAAATTGCTGGGTGAAGCTTATGCGCTTTTACATCCGGTAAGTTTTGAAGAACCTTTTGGCTTAAGCGTTGCAGAAGCTATGATGTGCGGAACACCGGTTATAGCATTCAACCTGGGCTCCATGCCTGAATTGATTCTCAACGGGGAAACCGGTTTTCTGGTAAACACCACTGAAGAAGCAGCAGATGCAGTTGCTAATATTAAATCTATTGACAGAAAATACTGCAGGGAGTTTGCTGTGTCAAAATTCAGTCGCCAAAAAATGGTTGAAGGATACCTTGAGGTTTATAAGAAGATTTTAGAAACAAAAAAATAGCAGACATTTCAAATAGTCACTGCTGCTATTTTGAGTTTTTAATTTCATTCAGGAGTTCCATTAAATTAATAGAAGCGTAAGTAGATGCGTAGTCTGACATGCCATAAGGAATGATCAGATTACCATTGTGCAGAATAGAACCACAGGAGTAAACAACATTGGGCACGTATCCTTCCCTCTCTTCAGCATTGGAAGTCAATAAGGGCGTCTTAAGCCTGCCAATTTCTTTTCCGGGATTATCAAGATCAAATAATGATGCTCCTAATACGTATTGCCTCATTGGGCCTACTCCGTGTGTAATTACCAGCCAACCTTCTTCCGTCTCAATAGGGGAGCCTGAATTTCCTACCTGTATAAACTCCCAGGGAAATTTTGGTTTTTGAATGAGTTTGGCTTCATGCCATATATTTATATTATCTGAATATGCAATATAGTTATTCACTCCATCTATCCTGCACAGCATAGTATATTTACCTTTAATCTTCCTGGGGAACAATGCCATACCTTTGTTCTGGGCAATTTCACCATGAATGGCTAATGCTTTAAAATGATAGAAATCTTTGGTCTTAAGTAAATTTGGCAGTATTGTTATGCCATCATAAGCAGTATATGTAGCATAATAGGTTTCTTCACCATTATCCTCTGTGAATTTAACAAAACGTGCATCTTCAATGCCACGTTTTTCAATTTCGGAAGTAGGAAAAATAACTCTCTCTGAAATTGCCGAATCAAGTGAAAAGTGGAGTTCGTAGTGAGATTTTGCCAGCCACAACATCTCATTAATAATTAATTTTTTATCCGGTGAAAGTTGATGTGTAACTTCTGTCTCTTCTATTGTTCTCTTCAATTCGCCATACGTAAAATTGTCGCCCAATTTTTCCAATACAAAGATCGGGGAAATTTTATTATTAAAAGTGCTCATTTCATCCAGCTTCCCTATAAATGATTTTTTATTGTAAACATGTGTTTTTATTCGCTCTGCTTCTGCCAGCATTTTGCCAACAGGTTCGATAATCAGATCACTGTTTTTATCAATAATACCTGAGCGAAAAACAATGGACGAAATATGCCCTTCTCCGGTTGCCCTGAAACTTAAAATCAATCTTTTTTCATCCGGCCCTAATTCCGACTGATCAGGATCCTCTACTATGGATGGATTGAAAAAAGCTGCCGCTTCAATGGAATATTCCATTGTGAAATATGAACCTATAAGCGCTTTTCGCGTTTGATTAATATTGTGTTTATTTATTTTCAGCTTTTTAAATAGATTATCCAGCTTATTAAAATGCGCTTCAAATATTAATGAAATATTCCGATGACGTTTGGAATAACCTCTAAGCACCTGGCTTAATACTATATTTGCCTCATTATCGGACAAAGCCATCACATTACGAATAATATATTCACTTCTTTCATCGGAAGTATAAAGGAAGCGGGCTATTACCCTGCTGGGATCAGGGAGAAACCTGGTAGCCTTTCTTGATACGGTAACTTGCATAGTACGATTATTTGATCTTAAATTAAAGTAATTATTTAGTTCTTCGCAATGTTTAATTCAAATTAAAGATAGAAAAGTTTAGCTGGGTGGAAATTCCGGTGCTTGTGAGTACCCTTGTCCGGTCATGGATGAGCAGTCTGTTTGTAATCAAACCGTATAATCATATTGCCCAGACATTGAGGTATTTACATTCTGGTATCAGGTGCTCAGTCATTTCCGGAATCATATGCTCACTTTAGTCCGGAATGAGGTGCTCAAACGGTCCGGATTTTGCACCCATACTATAAGGTATGCAACCTAAAACGCAACCCTCACTTGAGGATTTGTGGTCGCCTGCTGTAGCCAATTTTATTCGCCAATCGTGAGTTTGTCTGGCGCAATATTTAATGACATTCAATACCCTCACTTCACTTGCCGAAAATTGTCTGCTACTCGCAGTCGGCTCGTGCTTGACTAATATGTTTAATAATAAGCTGTAAAACAGTTGCTTAATTTAAGACATTTACCTAAATTGCATATTGCATTACGATGATAAAGAAAGCCAAAGGTGTATATACACGCTCAAATCAGATGTATATAAACATCCTGAATTAGCGATATAAGAAAAATAAAAACCACAGTGGTTCTTGCTGCTGTGTTGAACTAAACCG
>CAZNYS010000090.1:0-9951 GCA_964577305.1 uncultured Rikenellaceae bacterium | reverse complement strand
CACCTTTCCTTACTGCAATATTCCTGTAAGGTTCCGGGTAGCCCCGCTGCCAGTTGTATACCAGGGGTCTGTATTCAAAGGTATCGACTTCACGTCCGTCTAAAAGAGGCGCAAAGCTTATCCCGTCAATTATATTTACATGTTCATAATCAGTATTACTCAGTTCCAGGATTGTTGGCAATATATCAATATGAGCCAGAGTATGATTTATATTCCCTTTTTCTTTTCCGGGGTGGATTATAAAAGCAGGTACCTTAATACCTCCTTCATATACTGATCCTTTGAGACCACGCAGGCCACACCTGAATCTGTTTTGCTGTGGACCATTATCTGTAAGGAAGATGATAATGGTCTTTTTATCCAGGTCCTCTTGCTTAAGAGCTTTCATCAGGTATCCTATATTATCATCAATATTGCTTACCATACCGTATACTCTTCTTGTGCTCTCCAGTTCCTGGTCGCTCAATGTTGCTCCAAAGAACTTTATATCACTTTCAGATCTTATAGTATGGTCAATTCCCCTGTACATATTAATATAGTCCCGGGGTACCTGCAAAGGTGTATGAGGGGCATTGAATGACAGGTAAAGGAAAAATGGTTTATCCTTGTTTTCGCTGATAAAATCAATTGCATATCTGGTAAATACATCTGTGCAGTATCCTTTTGTATGAACCGGAACATTATTATAATAAAGGATCGGATCAAAATAGGAACTGTCAAACTTAAAGTAATTATCTATATCCCCAACCTGGCCTATTCCTCCGCTCTTGTGATATAGAGAAACATCAAATCCCTGGTCGGATGGTCTGAATGGATAATTATCACCCAGATGCCATTTGCCAAACATTCCTGTTCTATAGCCATCATCCCTCAGGATTTCTGCCACAGTATATTCATCTGAAGACATAATCGCACCCCCGTTATATGTATCATGTACACCGGTTCTCACTGAGTATCTCCCTGTGAGTAATGATGATCGGGTGGGCGCGCAAACGGGCGATACATAGAAATTATTAAGAATAAGGGCATTGTTGGCAAGACTGTCAAGAACAGGAGTTTTAATATAAGGATTACCCATGTATCCTATATCTCCGATTCCCTGGTCATCGGTCATTATCAGGATAATATTGGGTTTTTCTTCATCTTTGGGAATGCCATTCTTATCAGCACAAGAATAAAGAAACAATCCGGCTAATAGCAACAGAATAAATAAGTAATTTTTCATTGTGATAATTCTTTTAAGGTAAAATCAGTCTTCAGCTCTTAACCTTTAGTCGTTCGTCGCTCGTCGTTCGTCGTATTGGAACATATATGATCGGCAAGTCCTGCCCCTGCCTCGGTATATAAATTATATACTGAATCCACTCCCAGTTTCTTCAGATCCCTAATATCATCATCATGCCTTGCAGTAGCTGCTATCTTACCATGGTAGTTAATCGATTTGAGTTCTTTTATCGCAAACAGATTTGATTTGTGATCGTCCATACAAAGAACAACCAGTTTTACCTGGCTCTTCTCTTCCTGCATTTGGCTCACTCTTTCCCAGAACTCAATGTCAGTCGCATCATCCTGTATTACATTCCTGCCCAGCTTTCGATTATAATCAACAGTATCCGGATTATAATCCAGGGCCAGGACTTTCTGCCCATATACCTCCTTCAGCTGGTCGTATGCCGCTGCCCCGAGCAGACCCATTCCAAATATCAGGACTTCTGCATCTCCTATATCTATTGTGCGATCATACAGCAGCCTGTGCCTGGTTTCGAATTTTATCAGGTATGACCTTATCCTGTTATATATCTGGTGTGAGTATGTATTCAGGGGCGAGGAGATTACAAAACTTATTGACAGGGCAATGGCAATGATACCCAGCCATTCGTATGGCAGCCACCCATTGGCTGTGGCTACCGAGGCAATGATAAGTCCAAACTCAGAGTAATTGGCAAGGCTCAGGGAAGCAAAATATGATGTAAGAGACCTGAGGCCAAACCTGGTAAATACCAGGAAATAGAGTACTACCTTAAAATTAATAGCCAGTGCAATAAAGAGGGATATTAGTAAGATATCTATTGTTGGTACAACGGAGAGTCCTATAGAAAGAAAAAAACCAATCAGGAAAAAATCCTTGAAATGCATTAATAATCCTGCCATTTCTTTTGACTTAGGGTGCCCTGATACAAGCATCCCCATCAACAGTGCTCCCAGGTCAGGTTTCAGGCCTACTATTTTGAATAACTCAGCCCCTGGCACCAGTGCAAGGAAAAAACCAAACAGGATCAGGAGTTCTCCATGCCCTATTTTTCTGTAAATAAAAAATACGACAGGCTTTATCAATAATAGTATCACCGGCAATGCAAAAACCCATATGCTGGGGAGCTTATCAGCTGTTGCAACAAGAAAGACTACTGCCAGTAAATCCTGGATAATGAGAACAGCTATAGCGGTAGTCCCATGTAGCGATGTACTCTCTCCCCTGTCATCCAGTACTTTAACAGCAAATACAGTACTGGAAAAGCTCAGGGCGAAGGCTACCAGAAGGGCCTGGTATAAACCAAAGCTCTGAAAAAGACCTGTATTACTGAGGCCAGCCAGCATAAGTATTAATACGAACAGCAGCGTGATTAAAAACATGTGCATTATTGCACCACCATAGACTTCACGTCTTATAAGGTTCTTTACTTTCAGCTTAAGGCCAATGGTAAAAAGCAGAAGCATAACACCAAGGTCAGATACGGTTTCAATGAATTCGCCTGACTCAGCACCCATGTAGTTAAGAATAAATCCGGCTATAAGATACCCTACAAGAGGTGGTAACCCGGTCAGTCGTATCGCAAAACCAAATACAAATGCTATTGTAAGCCAGATTGGATCCATTTATCTTTCTGCTAGTATTTATTGCCCTGTTCAGATAATTTGAAGCCTTTACCTTTTATAAGCTCTTTAATCTCTGCTTTGAATAGCACAGGATTTGAATGATTAAAATGTATGAAATGAATTTTCCCCTTTGTTTCCCTGTCCTCACTCGCAAAATAATCCATGGTTTCCGTAATAAAAGGATGGGGTATATCTTCCATGTTACGCCCTTTCAATTCATCTTCTGAATAAAAAGTCCCATCCAGGAAGGCTATATCAACTGACTTTACCATTGCAGCGATGTTTTTATCCCATTTTACCCACTTGTCAATATCAGAGATAAACAGGTAATCCCTTTTGCCTGTACTTATTCTGTATCCCGCTGTCTCCGAGTATTCATCACGGTGAGGTACGGTGAATGCTTTTACGCTTATATTTTCAGATAAAGACAGCTCTGAACCATCACCTATCTCAACAGTAACAATGTTCCTGAGCCTGACCAGCTGATCCCATGGACCATTATTCTCAATGAATTTCTTCATGCGGGGCAGGGCATAAACTGTAACATCCCTTGTGTTCATTACTTCTCTTCCGAATTGCATCAGGCCTGTATAATGGCCAATGTGGGCATGACTGACGAATACTGCCCTGGGAAGATAATTGTACCGGCCTTCTGTCAGTTGCCTGAAAAGATGTAATTGTTCTTTGATATCCGGAGTGGCTTCAAACAGATACCATTGCTGTGACACAGGATCCACAAGTGCCAGTGATACAACATTTCTCCTCATTGATGGATTCTCCCAGGCAGTTTTACAGCATTCTTTTGTACAACCCATATGAGGATAGCCTCCATCCTGGGTAATTCCCAGTACAATAATATAGGGATCCTGACCGGAAAGAGGGATCTTAATAAATAAAAGTAGTATAACTAAATATCTGAAGGCAATATTTAACATCAGCTAATTGTTAAGATCATTCCTCAAAATTATAAATATTAGATTAATATAAATAATACCGGTGAAAAGTAGAGGCGCAAAATTTTGCGCCTCTACTATTGTAATCTCAGGTCCATAAATTCATTAATTCATTAATCCATACATCCATTATTGCTCGCTCCCACTTACCACAATCACTGGCCGCTCGCGAGCTCGTCACCTTCGCTTACTATGCAAACTCAGGTTCCTCGGTTCCATCATATATGGATACCTGTATTCCGTTGCCGGAATGAAGGTTTCCTTAATTGTCCTGGGATTAACCCATCTGACGAGGTTAAATGCACCTCCGGCCTTGTCGTTTGTTCCGCTGGCACGTGAGCCACCAAAGGGCTGGAGTCCGACAATTGCACCTGTGGGTTTATCATTGATATAGAAATTGCCTGCTGCATATCTTAGTTTATTGCAAATATTTATGGATGCAAGGCGATCCTGAGAGAATACAGCTCCGGTAAGACCGTATGGTGAGGTGGTATCACAAAGCTCAACAGCCCTGTCAAGGTCCTTATCATCATATACATATACTGTAAGCACAGGACCAAATATTTCCTCTTCCATCGTTTTGAAATGCGGATTATCAGTCTCAATTATCGTAGGCCTGATAAAATACCCTTCAGATTTATCATAGGTACCGCCTGTGAGTATCTTTACTTCTTTACTGTTCCTGGCATAATCAATATATGAAGTGATAGTATCGAATGCCTTTTCATCTATCACGGCATTCATGAAGTGTGAAGGGTCTTTTGCATCGCCCGTGGTAATTTCCTCTGCCATACTTATCATCATATCCCTTGTTTCATTCCAGATTGAAGATGGGACATACATCCTGGAGGCTGCTGAACATTTTTGCCCCTGGTATTCAAAAGCACCCCTGATGGCTGCAACGGCCAACTCTCTGGTTTGAGCAGTAGGATGGGCAAAAATAAAATCCTTGCCCCCGGTTTCACCCACCAGCCTTGGATATGATTTATAATTTTCAAGGTTGGATGCAGCCTGTCCCCATAATGTATTAAAGGTGGCATTGGAGCCTGTAAAGTGTACTCCTGCCATATGATATGAATTCATGATATGCTTTCCAATAAGCGCTCCTGAACCCGGAACAAAATTAATTACACCGGCAGGCAGCCCGGCTTCCATGAAGAGCTTCATCAGGTAATAATTGGACAGCAGGGCAGTGGTTGCCGGTTTCCACACAGTGGTATTCCCCATCATAACAGGAGCCATATTGAGGTTTGATGCTATTGAAGTGAAATTAAAGGGGCTGACAGCAAAAATAAAACCCTCAAGTGATCTGAATTCCATTCTGTTAAGCTGGTTGAAAGTGGATTTGGGCTGGAATTCGTAAATCCTGCCGGCGAAGGAAACATTATATTTAAGAAAATCAACTGTTTCGCATACAGCGTCAATTTCTGACTGAAAAATGTTCTTACTCTGACCTAACATAGTCGAGGCGTTCAAAAGGCTCCTGTATTTTGTTGATATTAGCTCAGCAGCTTTAAGCAATATTGAGGCACGGGTCGTCCATGTTACGTTCGACCATATTTTGGCCGCTTCCAGGGCTGCATCAATGGCCATCTTAACCTCTTTATCGCCGGCTTTGTGATAAGTTGCTAATATGTGTCCGTGATTATGCGGCATTGTAACTATTCCGGTATCACCTGTTATTATTTCCCTGCCGCCAATAATGAGTGGTATCTCGATCTGTGTCGATTCCTGCCTTATGAGTTCCTTCTCAAGAAGTATCCTCTCGGGGTTTCCTTTAAGATATTCAAGTACCGGTTCATTATCAGGTACGGGGAAATTGTATAATGCATTATTCATATCAACTTATTTTATTATATAACATGCCAGGCTTATAGATTTATATCTACAAATGACTTAGCATGAACACTATAGATTAATTAATTCTTTTAGTAATATCATTAAGGCTTTTTCTTTCCCTTGTTTCAATTTCTGACTTTCTGAGGTCATCAGGTAAGATCGAAGGATCACCGGGTTTACCGACAGCAATAAATGTTACAAGGTCATATTTATCACTATCTATTCCAAATGATTCATATGTTTTATCCGGTTTAAAGCCTCCCATCTGATGTGCCTGGTATCCCATCTCATTTGCCTGCAGGCATAGAAGTACATTGGCTGCACCGGTATCATGCATCGCATGCCTGTTTTTTCTTCCTTTCTGATCAAATTCTTTTTTAGCGGTACTGAGAATAAGCATCGAAGCATTCTTTGCCCATACCTGGTTGCCTGGAAGGAGGCAATCAAGGAATAGTTTAAACTGCTCAGTATCCTCTTTGAAAGCGTAATAATACTTCCAAGGCTGTTCATTCATGCTGGAGGGAGCCCACCTGGAAGCTTCAAACAGTGATTTTGCCTCATCAGTACTGATCGAATGATCGCTGAAAGCCCTGGGGCTCCACCTGGTCTTTATTATTTTAGCAATATCCATACTATATTTGATTAAGTCATTGGTACTTCAATTAGCAATATTTTTGATTCATCAAGAGATCTTATTTCAATTTCTTCCGTTTTAGTAATCCCTATGGCATCTCTTTTTTCAAGGATAACATTACCTGTTTCCACTCTACCTTCTATGACAAATAAATAGATACCATTATCTTTCTTTTTAATGGAATAGCTGATTGTCTTTTCTTTTTCCATTTCACCAAGGCTGAACCATGACTTCTGGTATATCCATGAGCCTTCATCAGATTTTTCAGGTGAGATCACCTGGTATAAGTTATTCAATGTTTTTAACTTATCATAGGCGATCTGGTCATATCTGGGTTCAACATCCCTTCTGTCAGGTATTACCCATATCTGGAGCAGGCTGACTTCTTCCTCCTTGCTGTGGTTAAACTCACTGTGATAAATACCTGATCCTGCACTCATAACCTGTATCTCACCGGCTTTGATGACACCCGAATTACCTATGTTATCTTTATGTTCCAGTGCCCCTGAAAGGGGTATGGTTATTATTTCCATATTATCATGTGGATGCATTCCAAATCCTTTCCCTGGGGCTACCGTATCATCATTCAATACCCTGAGTTTACCAAAACTGGTTTTATCAGGATCATAATAGCCTGCAAAACTGAAGCTATGCCATGTATTCAGCCAGCCATGGTCGGTATGACCTCTGTCTGATGCTTTATATATATTCTTGGTCATGTATTATATTGTTTTAAGTACGGTTATAATATTTAAACAAGAATATATTCGTTTTGTTCCTCGCGGATTATTATGAAGAGTTTGGAAAGTTATTTAGGATGAATGTATATGTATAACCAGGATCAAATAGTATCTGCCTGTATACGTGCATGCATCTCATTTAATTCTTGCAGTGCAGCAGAGCCATACCAGGGGTGGAGTTCCATCTTAAGGACACCTGCCTTTATTGCAGGATCAGAAACGGTTAATTGTTCAGCTTCTTCCAGGGTTGATACATTAAATATATATATACCTCTTATATCGGTATTATCAAGAAAAGGTCCTGCGAGAAGTAATTTACCTTCTTCTGCCATTCTTGTTATATTATCAAGATGTGCTCTCTGTAACCTTTCTGCTTCAGCACTGTCGGCCGAACTGCTGTCACCGCGCATGAGGAAAGCCATAACATATTGTTTCATTCCGTAAGAATCCGCACCAAGCTCGAGCGCCAGGACTGAGTCATATACCGGTTTCTGCTCTGTGTGGTTCTTTTTGTCAGGACCTAATCTGCGATTATTACAACCAACCAGCAATAAAATTAACGTAATCGCAACAGTGATTTTCTTCATGTCAATTTTTTTTATTGAACAAGATAGAAAAAAGTTTAAAATTACTTAGTTCTTATGATTGTTTAAGAATTAATTATATATTTAAAACAATAATATCATACTAATTGGTAGAATACACAATAAAAGACCTTGAAAAACTATCAGGCATAAGAGCCCATACAATACGAATATGGGAAAAAAGGTATGGTATTCTTAGTCCGGGCCGGACAAATACTAACAGGAGGAGATACAACGATGATGATTTGAGGAAACTGATCAATATTTCCATTCTGAATCGCAGCGGTTTTAAGATCTCAAAGATAGCTTCAATGTCTTTCAGGGAGATAGAGGACAAGGTTTCATTCATCTTTCAGGATGTAAACCAGACCGATACACAGATCGAATCTTTGATGATAGCAATGATCAACCTGGATGAGCTTAGCTTCAATGAACTTATCAACCGCTCAATACTGAACCGTGGTTTTGAAGATACATTCACCGGTATCGTTTTCCCATTCCTTAAGAGGGTAGGAGTATTATGGGTTACCGGTTCAATAACACCAGCACAGGAACATTTTGTTTCCAACCTCATTCGTCAGAAGCTTATATCAAATATTGATGCTCAGATTTCAAGGAAAAGAGAGAACAAAAAGAGAGTATTATTATACCTCCCTGAAAATGAATTACATGAGATAGGCCTGCTTTTCTTTACATATATAACCATGAAGAATGGTCATGAGGCTCTTTATCTCGGACCACAGACTCCACTATATTCTGTAAAAGAATCCATTCAGATATGGCCTGCTGATATAATCGTAACAGGCACTTCATCAGCCTTTTCCGGTGTGCAGAAAGAGGAATATCTGCAAAAACTTTCTGAAACATTCGCTGACCAGGTAATTATTGTGAGTGGTACTCTTGCACCGGATATACCGGGCAATCTTCCCCGTAATATTCTAACTGCCCGTAATACAGATGAATTTATCAGATTGATAAATGACTGATTGTGCTGTCTGCTCTGTTTATTAGAAATTGACTTCCAGTGCCAGTTCATAGATCCTGGTATAAACACCCATATATTCATTTTGATCATAGTTCAGCAGAACTTTATTACTGAGGAAGCGGTATGTCAGGCCTGCTATAAATGTGTTTTGCACCCTGTCGATGTCCTGGTGCGATATAAACTTATCATACCTTGAAAACACGGCGAATTTTGTGTTGGGTATCATAATCTCAGCAAAACCGGAATAACCTTCATTCCTGTAGGAAAATCCATCCTCATCGGTATAATCACCGTTATATCCTCCCAGTCCACTATAAAACTGGAGCATTAATTTATGTTTTTCGCTTACCGAGGACAGGTGAAAAACATTTAACCTGTAATCTGCATTGTTCCATGGAGTATTTGACTTACCATATGAAAAGGTATATGACACCTGGAATCCAGGCATAAAATCGGGCAGGGGTCTGAGGCTCAGCCTGCCTTCAATAACTTTGTTATTATTCTTTTCAAGTGCATGATAGCCTCCGCCATTGTATACTCCAAGGGAGAAACTGCCATATCTTCCTGGATAATAAGAACTTACTCTATCCTGGAATTCCTGGTTTATTTCACCTCCTATGAGCCCGGCGAATGAAACACCAAAATCGGCTGTGCTGACAAGATCGTAACGGTCAGTAAACATTTTACCCTGAACCCTGTATCCCATGATTTTCTGTTCATATTCCACCCACGGGCGGTGAACAAGCCCGAATTCGAGGAAGGTATTCTTAAGGAAATCAATATTCTTTAGATCTACTCTTAGTAAAAGATATTTCAGCCTCATCTCAACGTTTCCCATATCGTTGCCTTCTGTATCTGTAGTAATATCCTGCGTGTACCTTACTGAAAAAATATCATTCAGACGGGTTTTGATTGTAAAATACCCCCTTTTGAGATGAAAAGTGCTTATCTCGGTATTGTCATTATAGCCAAATCCCAGGAACCACTCTCCTGATATGGTTGTATTTTCCAGTAAGGGTATCTTATCCTTAGCTTCCTGTGAATGTGCTACGGGGGTCAGCAAGATCCCAAAAACCAAAAAGGTCAGTGTTTTTTTCATAGTACTGATGTTTGCCTAAAACAGTGTTAATGGATTTTTTTATGAATCAAACAAAAATATAAATTTATGCTTTATTGAATAACACAAGAGATAATCCTCTCTAATCAACAAAAAAATTGATTTTGTTTTTTTTCAGGATGTATATTTGAATATATCTGACTTAATTAAAATATTGCAGATATGGAGAACCCTGAAAATCCATAAAAGAGTAAGGAGTGTAAGCTGAAAAACTTAAGAGTAAGC
>CAZNYS010000089.1:0-10085 GCA_964577305.1 uncultured Rikenellaceae bacterium | reverse complement strand
TCAGGACATTACGTTTTTCATCCATCTCCTTACCATTGAGGTGGTTAATAACATGATGCTGCCTGACATCAGGGGCAAAAATATCGTAGGTGCAGCCATTTCTCGTTATTGCCAGCATTGTCATGGTCGATTCATGGATCTCTGCACCATCAAAGACCCCACATCCTGATAAAATTATTGCAAATTTCATATAACTTTATGGTTTTGATTAAAGATAAAGGACAACAGATAAAAGTACAAAGTAAAAAGGTAAAAGTAAAAAGTTGAAGCGAAGCCCCGAATAATCGGGGCGAAGCGGAAACCCCGGCTGAACGTAGTGAACGCCGGGGGAAAAAGGTAACCGAGCCCCGACTTCTCGGGGCTACTGTGGTCAGAGGAGGAGCCAGATTGTGGGGAGGAATAGAATAAGGCTGAGGCTCCCTCCTTCGCTAAAGCTCCGGAGGGCAGGGAAGGCTAAGGCTAAGGAAATCAAACTAATTAAATGAATAATACCAGATAATGCTCAGAAACAAACCACAGGTAAGTGCTGAAGAAATAATAGGATTTGTTAAGGAGAAGTATGGACTTCCCGTCAGCTGCAGTGAACTTGATGGGGAGAGGGATCAGAACTTCCTGCTAACCACAGGTGATGGTGCCAGGTATGTTCTGAAAGTTACAAATCCGGATGAGAATGATGTATTTATTCAAGCACAGAATGATGTACTTAAATTTCTTTCAGGTAAGGTATCGTTATGCCCGGCAATTGTTAAGGACAGGGAAGGAATTGATATTCCAGAGCTTGAAACATTGTCAGGTGACAAATATCGCACCAGGCTGGTGACATACTTCCGGGGGAAGCCCCTGGGCGTGCTGAAGAATCATCCAGTGGAAATGATCAATGATCTGGGGCTGAAACTGGGCAGAATTGATAAAGCCCTTGAAGGTTATCAGAATAAGGGATTTAATCGCGACTTTTTATGGAATCTATCAGATTTTGAGACTGTGGTAAACAAGTACCGCAGCCTTATCATCGATGATAAACTCAGTACATTTATAGATAATACAAGGGGGAAATACCTGGAAATAGTAAAACCTGAATCGGGTAATTTACGCTGCAGTGTAATTCATAATGATGCCAATGACCATAATATAATAGTTAATTGTGATCCCGGTCAGTTTGAAAAAGGACCGGGAATAGAGGGGTTTATTGATTTCGGTGATATGGTATACAGTTATACTGTTGCCAATCCTGCTGTTGCCATGGCTTACATTATGCTTGGCAAGGAAGAACCACTCCTCGCTGCCGCAAATTTGTTGAGTGGTTATCATCAGTCATTTATGCTGAAAGAGAATGAAATCAGGGTGATTTTTACCATGGCGAAAATGAGACTGGCCCTCAGTATTTGCATAGCAGCCTCACAACAGAGGGAACGGCCTGGCGATAATTACCTTGCCATAAGCCAGGAACCTATAAAAAACATAATTCCTGCCCTTGAAAAAATACATCACTTATTTGCTGAGACTATTTTCAGGGAAGCCTGTGGCATGAAACCTGAGCCTGGAATAAATAAACTTACCGGTAAGATAAAAAACATGGGGAAGGATGCTTTCCCGGTACTCGGAGAAAAACTGACCGATGAAAATTGTCTGGGTATGGACCTTAGTGTTGGAAGCAGGATCATTGAAGGTGACGCGGAACAGAATTCGGCAGCCAGGCTCGGGGACAGAATATACAACGAATTAAAGCGAAACAATAAGAAATATGGTGTTGGCCGTTTTGCCGAACCGAGGATATTATATTCATCTGCTGTTTTCCGGGGAGAACAGTTTACATATAAACAGGACAGGACAATACACCTGGGAACAGACCTTTTTGCCCCTGCCGGTACACCTGTTTATGCTCCTATTGATGGTACCATATATGCGTTCAATTATAATCCTGGCAAACTGGATTATGGTTATATGATAATCCTGAATCATAACACAGGGAAAGGGAATGAATTTTATTCCCTTTATGGTCATTTAAGTAAGAAGTCATTTAAGAATATCAAAGCTGGAGTGCAGGTAAGGAAAGGTGAAAAATTTGCATGGATAGGAGAATCTGGTGAAAATGGAGGGTGGAGCCCCCACCTTCACTTCCAGCTTATAACCGGTCTGCTGGGATACGGAACTGATTTCCCAGGTGTTTGTAAACCATGGGAAAGCAAAGCATGGCAACTATTATCTCCAGATCCGAACTTTTTGTTAAATATACCCTCAGGATGCTTTCCGGTGAAAGAAACTGCGCTTAAAGAGACATTAAGAAAGAGAAAGCAATACTTTGCAGACAATCTTGGCTTGAGCTATAAAAAGCCTCTTAAGATAGTGAGGGGCTGGCAGCAATACCTCTTCGATGAGAATGGGCAGCAATACCTTGATGCATATAATAATGTTCCGCATATAGGTCATTGTCATCCGGAGGTTACAGAGGCAGCCTGTGAACAGATGAGAATACTCAATACAAATACGAGGTATTTAAATGATCATCTGAACGATTTTGCTGAGTTGTTGCTAAGTACTTTTCAAAAACCACTTGAAGTGTGTTTCTTCCTTAATTCAGCAAGTGAAGCAAACGAGCTGGCCCTTCGACTGGCTTTTACATACACCGGGATGAAAGATGTAATAGTGCTTGAAGGAGCATACCATGGTAATACCAGTACATTGATTGATATTTCACCTTATAAACATAACGGTCCCGGAGGTAAAGGGGCACCACCATGGGTGCATGCTGCACCTGTACCCGATTGCTACAGGGGTAAATATAAGTACAATGATAAGTATGCAGGGCATAAATATGCCCGGTATATTGATAAGATAATTGAAAACCTGGAAAAGAAAGGCAAAGCTCCTGCCGCTTTTATTGCTGAAACCTGCCCCAGTGTCGGTGGGCAGGTAATTTTCCCCGGCGGTTACCTGGAGGGAGTATACAGATTTATTAGAAAGAGCGGTGGTGTATGTATAGCAGACGAGGTGCAAACAGGCTATGGGCGCATGGGGACATCGTTTTACGCTTTTGAGGAACATGCTGTAATCCCCGACATAGTCGTTCTGGGCAAACCAATAGGTAACGGTCATCCACTGGCTGCTGTTGTTACAACCCGGAAGATTGCTGCTGCCTTTAATACGGGCATGGAATTCTTCAGTACCTTCGGAGGAAACACAGTATCTGCCCTTATCGGTAAGAAAGTGCTGGAGATAGTCCTGAGAGATAAGTATATGGAACATGCTCAAAAGACAGGATCATATCTCCTGGATCTTCTCAGGCCCTTTAAAAACAGATATCCACTGGTTGGTGATGTAAGGGGCTCGGGCTTATTCCTTGGCGTTGAACTGGTCAGGGATCATGACAGTCTTGAGCCAGCAGGTGAGGAAGCATCTTATATAAAAGAAAGAATGAAGGAAATGAAGATATTACTGGGGACGGACGGCCCATATAATAATGTTTTAAAAATACGCCCACCGATGCCCTTTGATAAAGGGAATGCTGAAATTCTGGCAGCCAGGCTTTCAAAGGTATTTGAAGATGATCCCTTAATCAGGTAAAATACATTTTTATGAAAAGGATTTTCATAGCTATTGATATTAATAGAAACAGAGCTCTAACAAGGCTGGTTGAGTCATATAAATTGGCTCTTAAAGATGAGAAGATAAGATGGGTAGAACCGGCCAATATCCATCTTACACTCGCATTCCTGGGAGAGAATGATGAAGATCAGGTCAGTAAAGCGGGTGAGATAATGCGTGAGGCTGCTAATAATTATGAGCCTTTTGAAATAAATTTTAACGGTACCGGCGTATTCAGGGATATAAGACAGCCAAGGGTAATCTGGCTGGGTATAGAGGCGCCGCAATCCCTGTATGACTTGAGGGAGGTGATTTGTGAAGCACTTAAAGAGGAGGGTCTATACCGGGATGAAAAACCATTCAGACCCCATCTCACGCTGGGGAGAATGAAGTATATAGCTAAAAAGAATGTGCTGGCGGATATATTGAAATCATCAGACAGCCATGATCTGTCCCCACAAACTGTTAATGAGCTGATATTGTATGAAAGTATACTCAAACCCGATGGCCCTGTATACAGCCCTCTGAGAAAAGTCCGATTAAAAACCCCGGCCCCTGAAAAACAGTATAGTTAACTTCAAATGTGTCAGTAAGGGCTCATTATTCATGGTAAAATGGCTGCTTTTATTATTTTTGTCTGACATTAATACTTTATGATGATATCAGAGCACGATTCATTTCTTGCAAGGGGGAAAAGACAGAAGTTGATTGATAGTCTCAGGACCAAAGGTATAAAGGATGAGAACGTTCTGGAGGCTATGAACAGGGTACCGAGGCATGTCTTCATGGATAATGCTTTCCTGCATCATGCTTACCAGGACAAAGCCTTCCCGATTTCGTCAGGGCAGACAATATCCCAGCCATATACAGTTGCTGTACAGACAGAGTTACTTAACGTAAAAAAACGTGATAAGGTTCTTGAAATAGGCACGGGATCAGGTTACCAGGCTGCTATACTTGTTGAGATGGGAGCCAGGGTATATACTATTGAAAGACATAAAGAACTGTATAACAAGGCTCAGAAAACACTGGCAAAGCTTGGGTATAATGCCCATTTCTTCTTTGGTGACGGGCATGAAGGCAAACCGCAGTACGGGCCTTATGATGCAATACTAATCACAGCAGCCATCCGTGAAATACCGGGAGAATTACTTGACCAGCTGAAGACAGGAGGATGCCTTGTTGCACCTGTAGGAGGATCGCACAGCCAGGTTATGACCCGCATTTGTAAGAACGAGGAAGGTGAATTTGAGGAGACTCAACATGGATTGTACGTATTTGTCCCTATGCTGTGGGGGACCGTGAATGATAAATAAATGATTTATGAAAATATACAGGCTTGTTTTTTCACCTATAGAGGTTAATACATACATATTGGCTGATAAAAATGGTGAATGTGCAATTATTGACTGCGGGTGTTATGATAATTCTGAGTTCACTGAATTGAAAGCCTGTATCAATAAAAATAAATTACAGCCTGTAAAACTGCTTAATACACATCTGCATCTTGACCATATATTCGGCAACGGGTTTGTACTTCAGGAATACGGTCTTAAAACACATGCATCAAGGGAGGAGGAAGAGAATCTTTTATCGGCCACCCGGCAGGCTGATATGTTTGGACTGAGTATGCCGGAACCACCGGGTATTGGCACCTTTATTTCGGGAGGGAATAAGATAGCGGTTGGGGATATAAGCCTTCAATGCCTTTTTGTACCGGGTCATACATCCGGGAGCATTGCATTCTATTGTGAAGAGGGGAATTTTGTTTTTACGGGTGACGCATTATTTGCCGGAAGTATAGGTCGTTCTGACCTGCCCGGGGGCGATCACAACACTTTGCTTAAGAGTATCAACAATAATTTGCTGAATCTACCGGAAGATACAACCGTTTATCCGGGTCACGGCCCTGAGACTAAAATAGGTGTTGAACGACAGAATAATCCTTTTTTAACATGACACATTAATATTATCTTTAGGGTTTCTTTAAGTTTATGAATTTGTAGAATAGATTTATAAATTAACCCAATTGAATAAATAATAAATCATAAATCATAAATTACATAGTATGGAATTTGATAAATTCGTTAACAGACATATTGGCCCCAGGGATAATGAAATTTCCCGTATGCTCGAGATTGTGGGAGCTGATTCGCTTGATGGACTTATAAAGGAAACAGTTCCTCCTTCAATAATGATAGAGAAACCCCTTGAATTGCCGGAAGCGATGAGTGAGTTTGAGTATCTTAACTATATACGTAAAATAGGTTCAAAGAATAAGCAGTATCGATCCTTCATCGGTATGGGATATTATGGTACTGCTTCACCATCGGTAATTATCAGGAATGTGCTTGAAAACCCGGGATGGTACACCTCGTACACCCCTTACCAGGCTGAAATTTCGCAGGGCAGGCTCGAAGCATTATTAAATTACCAGACCATGGTAAGTGAATTAACCGGCATGGAGCTGGCAAATGCCTCATTGCTTGATGAGGCCACTGCCGGTGCCGAAGCCATGATAATGATGCATAATGCACGATCACGGGCTGCTGTAAAGGCTGGTGTTAACAGGTTGTTTGTTGATGAAATGATCTTTCCCCAGACACTTGATGTAATACTTACCCGGGCTGAACCACTGGGTATAGAACTGGTTATGGGTGATTATGCCGAACAGGAATTAGATAATTCTTTCTTTGGGGCTATATTGCAGTATCCATCAGCCGACGGGGATATAATAGACTATAAAGGTTTTGTGGATAAAGCGCATTCAGTTGAAGCACTTGTTGCTATTGCTTCAGACCTGATGAGCCTTGTACTCCTCATACCTCCGGGTGAGTGGGGAGCAGATATAGTATTTGGTTCCAACCAGCGTTTTGGCCTTCCAATGGGATATGGAGGACCACATGCAGGCTTTTTTGCCACCCGGGAATCATTGAAACGCAGTATGCCCGGAAGGATTATTGGTGTTTCAGTCGACTCAAATGGTAAACCGGCGCTCAGAATGGCATTACAGACCAGGGAGCAACATATCAAGAGGGAAAGAGCCACATCAAATATATGTACAGCCCAGGCACTTCTGGCTAATATGAGTGGAATGTATGCCCAGTACCACGGCCCTGAAGGATTGAAAAGAATAGCATCACATATACACCAGAGTGCATGCACCTTTGGTCAGTCTGTGGAAAAACTTGGATATAAAATTGCCAACCAGGAATTCTTTGATACCCTTGATATAAGACTTCCCGATGGTATTGAATTAAAAACCCTTGAAGAGCTTGCATTGAGAAAGGAAATAAACCTGAACTTTTTTTATGAAGGAAAGGTAATTGTCAGCATGGATGAGATTACCACGGTTGAAGAAATAAATGTACTGATTGGGATATTTGCGGAAGCCGCAGGGAAAAAAGCTGATAAGGTTGAAGATATATGCGACTGTATTTGCATTGGTGATAAATTCCGTAGGAAAACAGAATTCCTCCAGCAGGAAGCATTTAACCGTTATCACAGTGAAACCGATATGATGAGGTATATCAAGCTCCTGGAGAACAGGGATATATCATTGGCATACAGCATGATACCATTGGGCTCATGTACAATGAAACTGAATCCTGCAACCTCAATGTTTCCCCTGAGCTGGCCGGAATTTGGCAATATACACCCTTTTGTACCGGAAGAACAGGCAAAAGGCTATTACCAGATAATGGATGAGCTCGGTGAAGCACTCAAACAAATAACGGGATTTGAAGCTGTTTCTTTCCAGCCTAATTCAGGTGCAGCAGGTGAATATACAGGACTGATGGTAATACGTCAGTATCATTTAAGCAGGGGAGACGGTCACAGGAATATTGTGCTTATTCCATCATCTGCTCATGGCACCAATCCTGCCAGCGGAGTGATGGCAGGCATGAAAGTGGTTGTTGTTGAATGCGATGAAAATGGTAATGTTGACGTTGAAGACCTGAGGACAAAAGCAGTTGAAAACAAGAAAGAGCTTGCAGCATTCATGATAACATACCCTTCAACTCACGGTGTTTTTGAAGAGGCTGTGAAAGAGATGACCGGTATTATACATGAGAACGGAGGGCAGGTTTATATGGATGGTGCAAATATGAATGCAATGGTTGGATTGTCAAACCCTGCCATTATTGGCGCTGATGTTTGCCATCTTAACCTTCATAAAACTTTTGCTATACCTCATGGTGGAGGCGGACCGGGTGTGGGACCGATATGTGTTGCCACTCACCTGGCTGAATTTCTTCCGACACACCCCCTTATTTCAACAGGCGGGAAAAATGGTACGACCGCCGTAGCTTCTGCCCCGTTTGGCTCAGCAATGATACTGACAATATCACATGCATATATAACTATGCTGGGTGAAGACGGACTTACAAGATCGACAAAAATGGCAATAATGAATGCCAATTACCTGGCCTCAGCCCTTGAAGAACATTTTAATGTCCTGTATAAAGGAAAGAAGGGAAGGGTAGGTCATGAGATGATATTGGATTGCAGGAAATTTAAGGGTGAGGCCGGAATATCTGAAGAAGACATCGCAAAAAGATTAATGGACTATGGTTTTCATGCACCCACATTATCATTTCCCGTTCATGGTACCCTGATGGTTGAACCAACGGAAAGTGAGCCACTTTATGAGCTCGACCGGTTTGTCAAGGCAATGAAATCAATATGGAACGAGATACAGGAGGTGAAAGAGGGGAAAACAGATAAGGAAGATAATGTTCTCCATAATTCACCTCATACAGCTGCTATGGTTATTAGCGATGACTGGAACCATAAGTACAGCAGGGAGAAGGCAGCATACCCGGTGGAAGGCCTTGCAGAGAACAAATACTGGTGTGCCGTAGGCAGGGTTGATAACGGTTATGGCGACAGGAACCTGGTATGTACCTGCGATCCTATAGATGCATACAGATTTGAGGATGTGGAGATTAAGATAGAAGAATAATAGCCCAATACACGATGAGGTTGTCTCATAAGTCCACCACCTCCCCCCCGAGTACTCGGGGGTACTCCTACTCTAAAGAGGAGGAGAAAGTTATAGGTCTGATAATCAGTATTTTCCCCTCCTTTTTAAAGGAGGGGTATCCCGACTGTAAGGTCGAGGATTGAATAATATAGGCTAAGGCTAAGGTTTAGCATTATGTAAAGGATATCTTACTTAGCCTTAGCCTTAGCCTTAACTTTAGCCTCTTTCTTTTATCGCATCTTCAATAAGCATCGAGTACAGTTCCCCCGGCTCAATGCCGTATTCTTTCATCTGTTTTGGTACTATGCTCTCTTCGGTTATCCCGGGGATGGTATTTACTTCAATAAACACAGGTTCATCATTTAAAACTATAAAATCTACCCTTACCAGGCCCCTGCAGTCAAGGAATGAAGCAATATTGGAACTGGCTTGCTGGATTGCTGCAGTGACAAAATCAGGGAAACGGCCCGGTGTTATCTCATCAGCCATGGAAGGATCATACTTTGCCTCAAAATCAAAAAAATCATTCTTGCTAACTATCTCGGTAACAGGCAGAACAATAGTCTGTTCTGACGTTTTTAAAACACCGCAGGCAACTTCAGTACCATTGATAAATTCTTCTGCAAGTACCTGGGGGCTTTCAGTAAAAGCAAGCTTTATGGCTGGCATGATTTCATCAACATTCGCTACTTTGCTTACCCCAAAGCTTGATCCACTCTCATTGGGTTTGATAAACATCGGTAAACCTATTTCTTCAGCAAGGGAGATGGGATCAGGTATATTGTTTTTGTTAATCAATACTGAACGTGCCATCTTAACAGAAAAATTCTTCAGGAATGACTTACATGCATTTTTATTGAATGTTAAGGCCGAGGTATAGGTGTTACAGCCTGTGTATGGTATTCCCGTTATTTCGAAATAACCCTGAAGAAATCCATTTTCACCCGGATTGCCGTGTATTGCAATAAAAACGGCATCAAATCTTACCAGCCTGTCGTGGAGCTTTAGTGTAAAAGTGTTTTTATCGACTTTGTAAATTTGCCCCGAAAGATCTTCCCAGTACCAGTCCGGTCCCTTTATCATAATGAGGTATGTATCGTAGCGGTTTGTAAGTGCTCTTTCTACTGCCCGTGCGCTTTTAACTGATATTTCATACTCTGAAGAGTTGCCTCCTGCAATTATGGCTATGGTCTTCATTAGAATGTCTAAATTATGATTTCCAAATATACGAAATTATGTAGCTACGAATACATGTTACTCGTTGTTCGTTTCTCGGATGATCACATATCACTCATTACTTCTGATTATCCTCTGCTGTCTCATTGTGCTGCACCTGGCATCATAGCGAGTTCACGGTTATCCCCGGGTGTGACCGGGGCTATTATTATTCACCACCCTCCGGGGGTGTATAGATATTTGAAAACCTATCGCCTCTCTCCCTAGACTCAGCCTTAGTCTAAACCTTTTTTCACCTCTCACCTCTCTCATTTCGTATCTCTCACCTCTCACCTCTCAC
>CAZNYS010000088.1:0-10472 GCA_964577305.1 uncultured Rikenellaceae bacterium | reverse complement strand
AAAACAAAAGGCCAGAACTATCGTTCTGACCTTTTTGCTTTTGTCGGGATGGCGAAACGAAAATTAGCTTAATATAGCTACTTGTCCAACCGGCTAAAAAATCAGTTATAGACTTCTGAACATTAATAATAATCTGGATTTGCGAATAGTCACAATAATTAACTGTTAATAAATTGTATTAAAATATATTCAAAATATGTTGTACAAGTGCTGGACAAATTGTAATTTAGCATTGTGGAAACACTGATAAGACATATTAATGCTTCGGATTCCAGGTCAAGTAATTGCCTGGGGGTTTCAGTGACTCTCACAAATCCGAGGCATTTTAATTTATAAGACATGGCAACAATCAAATATTTTACCAGGACAATAGCAGGAAATGATAAAATCGTTCCTATTTATTTGCGCCTGACAGTTGGCCGGGAAACAGACTTTAAAGTTAAAACAGGGTTGCACGTCAAAGCAGAGTTCTTTAACAACAATACAGGCACATTCAGGCAAAAAGCAGAGTTTACAACAAAGCCGGAACTTGAAAAGAAGTTGCGGGACTTAAAAAACCATATCCATGATGAATTAACATTATTGACCAGGGGGCCTGATAAAGAATGGATTGTAGTAACAATAGATAAATTCCATAATCCTGAAAAGTACCAGCCTAAAGTAAAAGACCTGTTTACATTCATTCAGCATTTTATTGATACAGCACCTACAAGGATAACAGCTAAAACCGGACGGCCGGCATCATATAAACAGATAAGGGAATATAACGCCACGTTCCGGCACCTGAAAAACTATGCAAAGGGAAAAAACTTATACCTGGATTTTAAAGACATTGATTTAAGTTTTTATAACGACTGGATTGAGTATTTACAGGGGTTGAAATTATGCCAGAACACAATCGGTAAAAAGATAATGACTTTAAAAATATTTCTCAATGCCGCAACCGAGGCAGGATTTAATCAATATAACCACTACAAAAAACGGGGGTTTAAGATACTCAAAGAGGACGCCGAAAGCATATATTTAACCGAAAAAGAAATACAGCAATTATATGAACTGGACTTAGAAGGGGATTCCCTGGATAAGATACGGGACCTGTTTATTATCGGTTGCTGGACCGGGTTAAGATTTTCAGACTGGAATAAGGTGACACCGGAAAATATCAAAGATGGTTTTCTTGAACTGAAACAGCAAAAGACAGGCGGGGCGGTGATTGTTCCGTTACACCCGACCGTTGAGGCAATAATAAAAAAGCATGGCGGGCGTCTGCCTAAGCTGATGACAAACCAGAAATTTAACTTTTTTCTGAAACAGGTTGCGGAAAAGGCAGAGCTGAATGATATCATACATAAAGCAATAACACGGGGCGGGTTGAAAGTTACAAAGGCATATAAAAAACATGAGCTTGTTACAACGCACACCGGCAGGCGAAGTTTTGCAACTAACCTGTATAAATCGGGTTTTCCTACATTATCGATAATGCAAATAACAGGGCACAAAACGGAAGCGGCATTTTTGACTTATATTAAAGTAACGCCAAAAGAACATGCCGAGAAATTACGTACATTCTGGCAGGAACAAACGAAATTAAAAGTTATATAATATGAAAACAGATATTGAAAAGCTGGACGAACGATTAAATTTATGGATATGGAAAATACATTGATAAAACTTGCAGATTTATATTATTTGTGTAATGATAATCTAAAAAGAAATAGCCACACAATAGAATGTTTGTTTAATGCTTGTGATTTCTTAAATGGAAAATTTACAGGTGATCCAAAAAATTTAACAGTTGGTGGTCACTACTTTAGAAAGTTAGTAGATGAATTACTCACACATACGAACAATAAATTAATCAAGAAATTTCCATTTCGATTCAATGATCTTTTTCAAGCTATGAATAAATTTATTGAATTGTATGAATTAAGGAAAACCGAATTTGAATCAATTGATTATAAAACTTTAAGGAGCAATTTTCCAAATTTTGAAACATTATACTTATTCAATTATTATGATCTTGTTTTTTCAAATACAAATGCAGTTTTCAATAATTTTAAAGAGGCAGGAATAAAAATTAAGATCAAATCCGGGGAGGAACATTTATTAAGCATCCGTACAAAAGCAACTCGAGAACAAACATTAGATTTCTGGTTAGTGCATCTTAGCAACAATAAAAAAGGGGAATCATCTTTGATGAGTGAACAGGATATAGAACATTTCGTTAATCAGAACTTTGAGGGCTTTCCGGGTGTGGATGAAATAATAGAGTTTACCCCGAATATGTATAAATCAGAATTGAACTGTATTACATATAAATTTTTCAACAAATACGGTATTAATGGAACAAAACCTCAATATGTAAAATTGCTTCAGGGGAATTTCACAAAATTTAAAGGTGATAAAGAGGATAGTACATATAAAAATATTGCAAATAATTCATGTTTATCATTTAAGACAACTATTTAAATAACTTCCTTTTTTAATAATTACAGGGGCTTGCATTAAGTTTAGCCCCTTTTTTTATGCAATTTCTTATGTATTCTATGTAAATTTCTATGTATCTCTAAATAAGATAAATAGTTCCGTTAATTCGTATTAAATTACACGGTAAACAATACAGAAATAAAAATGATAGACTTAAATGTACTTAAAGAAAATCCTGAGCTGGCCAAAAGTTTACGGCTGGAAATATCAGGTTCCGATCTCTTGGAATACTCTGATGAAATGGTGAAAAAAGCTGTTGAGGCAGGTAAAACAAAAGAAGCCCCAGAAGAATATTTGACCAGTGAAGAAATAGCAAAAATTCTGAAGATCAGCCTTGTTACTTTATGGTCATGGGATAAAAAAGGAATTACGATTCCTTTGCGGATAGGTAACAAAAAACTATATCGCAGATCCGATATAGAAAAAATATTGCACGAAAAATGACAATTAATTCAAAACGGAAAGGGAGCCAATTTGAGCAATCCATGGCATTCAAGTTACGAAAGGAATTGTGGCCGGAGTGTTATACAAGCCGTTTCATGGGTTCGCTTTGGGAAGATTCTTTAGGTATTGACCTGACCGGAACGCCGGGGTTTAACATCCAGCTAAAAGCAGTTGAAAAATTGTCACCTGGTTACCATGAAATATTGTCAGGAATGCCACAAGGAAAGAACACAAATATTGTGATCCATAAGCGAAATAATAAGGGATGTATTGTTGCAATCGAAATTAACGACTTTATAAAAATTCTGAAAAATGGAATTATCAAAAAAAGCACGTGAGCTGCGAAATAAATACCAGCGAGACTACCGGGTTAAGCATCCGGAAAAAATCAGGCAGTATTTTAAAACATACTGGGAAAAAAGAGCAGCCAATTATACACCGGACCTGAGAGCGAAGGAATTAAAGGAACAAGGATGGACCCAGAGGCAAATAGCTGATGAGTTGGGGGTGAGTGCAGCAACGGTAAACACAATTCTAAACAAAAGGTAAACAAAGATCGAATAGGAATGAACAGAAATAAACCATATTATAAAATACAAATGCCCGATAAGGTTGCGGACATGCTGGCCGTCTGGAATGAGAATCCGCCATTCAAGGGATTTGCCACTGAAAAAGCGGCCCTCCTTCTTTCAATTATCTCCACACACCAACGAAAAGATGACAACGGTAATATTTACGCCCAACTGGTCATGGAGTATTTGCGTAACATCATTTATAATGCTGATAAGTATATTCAGCTTTTCATTAAAACTGGGGTCATCCGTAGGATCCCGGGATTTGTACCTAAGAAACAAGCATATCGATATCAGTTCACCCCAGCGTTTCAAAGTCCTTATGTTACTCATGAACTGGAGAATCCTATTTTATTGAATCGATTATGTAAGGCAAGCGTTAAAAGAGGCAGGGAGGATACAAGGCTTTATCCGAAGCAAAAGCAACAGCTCAAAACAATGACCATCAATTATGATGAGGCCATAGAATTGATTAAAAAGCAATATCCGGATAAAAAGGATATTGATAAGTATAATTTTGCCATAGGCCAGGCTACCCGGATAAACAATAAAGAGTTTTATCTTGTTCGGGATGACTCTGGCCATAGAGTTCACACACCACTGACGAACCTTTCAAAGCTCTTAAGAAGTGAAATCCAGATAGAAGGGAAATATCTTTCAGGACTGGACATTGGTAACAGTCAACTATATTTTGCAATCAAATTTTTACTCGATCCTGAGAGCGTAAAAGACTTTTTTCCAGGTCAATTTCCCTTAATGATGGCGAAAAGCCTGAGACTATCTAAACAACAGGATGTTATAAGGTTTGTCTTATTGGTCACAAAGGCACAATTTTATAAGTTTATGGAGACTGAATTTCTTAAAGCAGGATTGATATACGGAGATAATTTGAAAAGGAAAATATTTACTATCCTGTTTGAAAAGAATCACCTCACATCAAAGGCAAAGAGGATATTTCAGAAGCATTTTCCAAATGTAGATAAGGCATTTTCAATTTTAAGGATGGTAAATTATACTGCCTTTGTCAACAGTCTGGCACGTATGGAATCCTATGCGGTAAACGACTTGATTATTGCCAGATTAAACAGGGAGTACCCAAACATGGTGGCGCAACAGATTTACGATAACGTTGTCACCGCTTCTATTGTCACAGATGACATTGAGACGGCCAGAAGGGTAATGACTGAGGAGCTAACTTCATTTGTTGGCTATCCTCCGGTTTTGAGAATTGAAAATTTTCGACCAACCTCACTTTTTGACTCTAATTTAACATTAAATAACAGTAAAGTAAGAAAGGGAAGAGAGGAGAAGGGAGGGAATACCATATGATGTTGAAACCTTATGTAACTAATTGAATGATAAAATGTTAAAAGGGGTCGACTAATTTTTGCGGTTTTGTAACTAATTGAATATTAAAAATATAGAAACATGAAAAACGGAAAAAAACAGACTGAAAATGATGATATTTTTTCATTGCTCGCTGGCACGATGGATTTTTTCATTGATGATATGAAAGAAATGGATCCTGAGGGTTATCGGGATTACATCAAGGAGGCTGAAAAGATGAAGCGAGGGCTTCAGGAATGTAGTAATGAAAATAAGAGAATATCCAATTAAAAATTGGTCGAAAAAATGAATGAAAAATTGAACGTTAAAACGAAATATTATCAACAACTTGAACTATGTCATTAGTTGTAAATACATACCCTCAAAATATTTCTAACAGTGGTTTATTTAGCGTCACTACAGACCTGGTTAAAGATGACGATCATGTTAACTTAAGGATTCGGGCAGATATAACCTGTGGAGGCATAATTATAGCGACTGTAGAAAAACCTAAAGGTCTTAATACATTTGATTTTTTCGATATCCTGAAACCCCATGTAACAGGTATAAATTTTGCCCGTAACTCAGGGGATCTGTATAAGATATCCGGAGGCAGTCCATTGGTAGCTTATACAATTCTGTTTACAGAGGTTTATGAAGATGCTGACGGGGTTATACAAAAAGGCGATACAGATAACGCCTCAGGAACCACTTATAAATTTGTTCCTGGTGTGGGTGATGATAAAGCATTTTCAAATTACGTGCTGTCATCCTACATTTCTTTGTTTGCGAATAAAACACTTCGGAACAATGTTGTTAAGTTCTTCCCTGAATATGAATACTGGCTGACCTTTTTCACAGAGATCGAGCACGTACAGTTATTCTATTCCAAAGACGGCGGGGCTTTTGATAGTTCAATAACATTTGACCCGAAAAATTACTGGGGCATAATAATAATTAACACCGATGAGTTGATGTCCGGGGTTACTTCTAATCTTCGTATTCAGCTCGGGGAGGTCGGAGCAGGTAAGATCAGTGAAGTAATAACAATATATGTTGACAACACTATTATTAACGAACGTGTGGTGCTTGAATATGATGGTTATGTTGGCGGAAAGGAATACCTGGCTTTTGAAGGGATCAAATTACAGGAATTTAATTCTATAAGGAACTACTATACCGGGGCGGGCAGATACCGTAAGCCATTGTCTTTACATGGTATTAACAGACAGAAACTCGAAACAAGGTTTAAAGACATCAACAATGCTGAATACCTTGAAAGCCTTTTAATGAGTGAAACAGTTAAAAAACTTGAACCCTCATTTGCAGATCCAACAGATGTAACTATAATTACCGATAGCGTCAGGATAGCTTCATCTGATATGTTCACCAACGAGATAGATATTGAATACTCAGATAAAAAGTATGTGCTTTCATCGGACAAAACAATTTTCGACTTCCTGTATTCTGAATATGGCTCCGCTTTCGAACAGGTTGCTAATATCACAGGACCGTCCGGATTCACAATTAAAAAATATGATTTGGATTGGTGTTCCGTTATTAAAACAGCCCCTTATAAAATATCTATTTCCCCGATTACTGAAAATGCCGGAGCAGAACGTACCGGTATAGCAAACCTTTCATATCCGGGTGCATCAGACATTAATCTGAATGTAACGCAATCCGTAGTCCCGGTACCTGATCCGCCTGTGGCAACTGACGCAACCGATATTACCATAGCAGGATTTAATGCGAATTGGGATGCCTCATTACATTCCGCCGGGTATTATCTTGATGTATCAGAAGTAATTAATTTTGCCACGTTTGTCCCTGGATATGAGAACCTGGATGTAGGTGATGTTCTGACTAAAGATGTAAGCGAATTGGATATTGAGACCGATTATTATTATAGGGTCAGAGCATACAATTTCAGTGGAACAAGTGGAAATTCAAATACTATCAAGGTTACAACGTTGCCGGTTGAAGATGAATTGGATATTGATTTGAATACATTGATTTTTAACAATACAGGGGCGACTTGTAATGGCAGAAGGATCCAGGTAACGAGTAATAGTGTCTGGACTGTAAGTAAAGACAGGACTTGGTGTACTCCGTACCCTGATAATGGAGATGGTGATGGGTTTGTGGATGTTTATGTTACTCCGGGGACTTTTGATAATTGTACATTGAGCTTTAAGATCGGAGGGGTAATTTATGAATATTGTACAGTGTTAAGATATGTAGATTGTCCGTAGTGTGTAAAAGGAAAAAAGAAATGAACAGGAATAAACCATATTATTTACTTATGCCGGAAAAATGACAGAACAAACGACAATAAAGGTTAAGGAAACATTCGACTATTTGCATATTCACCGCCGGGATATGACAGGTGGTCAGATGCAATTTATTGCAAGCCTTAAGCAGCAATTCAGGCGCAATAAGGATTTAAGTGATAAGCAGGTTAAATGTTTACTTGATATAAAAAAGTACTTGTATGAGTGAAGAAAAACTGATAAAACATGAGAACTGATGAATGAAATTGAAAAAACAACAGCAAACAGGATAAATATTTTAAACGAAACAAAGAGTGAATCGAAGGATCTTATTGTTATACTTATCGATGACTCCGCAGGTAATGTAAAACTTACTGGTAAGGACGGCGAGAACTTGCCGGTAATTATATTTAGAGACTTTAAAAAAAATAATACCACGTAATTGATTTTGAAAACAACAAATAAATACAGAATATGAAAGGACCAGGCAAAGGAAAAACAAACAATCCGGACGGTCGTCCGAAGGGTTCACCAAATAAGATTACGGCTGAACTAAGGGAAAGAATTAGCGATTTTTTAAATGCAAACTGGGAACAAATCGAAAAAGACTTTGGAACTTTGGATGCGGAAAAGCGGATATTAATTTATGAAAAACTACTTCAGTTCACGTTACCCAGGCTTCAATCCGTTCAGACGCCCGATCTAAAATCAGATGAAACACCACTGATTGTTTTTAAAGATTTTAAAAAGGAGCATGAAGAAGAAACTACCAAAAAGTGAAAGCTATTATTAATTAAAATAGAAATCATGAAAAAAAGTATCTTATTTATTCTGTTATTCTTGCTGACATTAGCAAGTTACGGGCAAGGAGTATTCGAAAAAAGCCTTGATAAATTTAATGTGCAAACAATTAATGTTTCAGGATACACTTTTTCAGTCGGTGATACATTAACATTTGCTACAGGGTCATTGCCTGACGGAGGATTTGCAAGCACCCAGTTATCACCGGGTATCTTTCTGCTTGCTGGAGAAATCCCTCCTCATTTAGATGTAGGATATACCAATTATAATTTTATTATTGAAAAAATCAGATATGCGGAAGATGGACTAAATTCATCTGTAATGCTTGTATTTTATCTTGATCTTAGGAAAAAAACGCCTGTCTGGGTTAATGCTGAGCTTGCTATACTTAAAAAAGAAATTAAATGATGAGGTCCGTTGCTTCATTTGCAATGATAGCCCTTTTTTTCACATACATGTCAAACAGGTTAAATGATCCCCTGCCCGGTAGTACCCAGTATCACTTCCCTGAGATAATGCCTTAAATCGCCTTATGTGAGGCCGTTTTTTCTTATCTTTTTTACTGGCAGACACCTTCGGGGCTACACTCGAAGAAATGCAGCAGCCCCCGGCTTATCTCTTATGGGTTGGACTGTTATGTTTTGAAAATGATAGTGGTTTAAAAGAGCTGTAGCAATGCTATAATGAATTGATGTAAATATATTTATACAATTCTTTGTAAAAATTCACTGATTTATGGGAGCATTGAAGCAACTAAACACTTAAAAACTAGTCATTATCTTGAGGATATGCCTAAATTATGTAAAAAAAAATGTTGCATATATGGGTATTTGTTGATAAATTTATTTTTTATAAGTTTGCAACCTGTATAAAAATCAATCATGCCCTACCTAAAGGCTAAATCAGAATTTAACAAAGAGGCAGCAAATTTGTTATCTGATAGGAGTTTATATGCACCAAGTATCCATTGTGCATATTATTCATGTTTTCAGTTATCGAAATATATTATTAAAGAAAAGCTCAATATCAGTTATAATCAACAGTCAAATGAAATTCGTTCAACTCCAGGAGTTCAATCACATTCTTATGTTGTCAGAAAAATTTTAGACCAAATTCAGATCATTGATAGGGGTGGGTATAATGAAATCAGACGAAAATTAAGTGACCTCAGATTACTTCGAGAAAAATCAGATTATGAAAATATAGAAATCAATTTTACATTAAGTAAACGTGCAATTGATTATTCTAATGAATTAAGAATTTACTTTACAAATAAACTATTATGACCTCATTTGAATATATAAAATCGAAGCTTGAATTGATTGTTAGCAAATTCCCAACTGCAAAGGTATTGTATGAATATGCTAACTTTTCAGATACTCATATTATCCAGGTAGAACCATTTGAACTATATGACTCAAATCAGGAATATAGGGAATTTGAGACAGATGTATCTATTGAATTTGATGATAAATTCTTTCCTGAGTCAATTCTATTTGTTTCTAATGAATCCTTAAACAATGTTACATCTCCCGAATGTGAGATGTATGGCATGTATTATAATATGCAACCTGAGAAGATTGATCTTCCAATGATTAATTTTAATTGGGCAACTGCGGAGTATCTTGAATGTTGCGAAAATAACTTTGCCTTAGCTGCATAGAATTATGGCAAATACCGAAATATCACAGTTTCAATTTAAAGGATTCCAAATTCTTAATAGCCACATCGAAAATATTGAATCCGAGAAAATAAGTGGTAGTTTAACCCTAGATTTTTCCCCTAGGGGAGAAAGGCATGTATCTAATAATGAGTTTAAACTCTACCTAGGTGTTAAGATTAAGGATGAAAACGATGTGTTCAAAGTAAGTATTGAAGCTGTTGGAATTTATAGTTTTGGCCCAGAGCAAGAAGAAAAGACTTTAAGTAATTTCTTCTATGTTAATGCACCAGCAATCCTATTCCCATATATTCGTGCCTATATATCGACACTTACAACATTGTCTGGGATAAATACAGTAATCCTTCCAACAATCAACCTTACTTCATTATGTGATAACCTAAAGGATAATACAAAAGAAATAGAATAGCAGATGTTTCTTATCTTAATTGCCGTTTGGATTGCACGAGGTTCAGATGATGCAGCGAACTTACGTCCCCGGTCAAAAGCTGGGGGTTTTTATTCACTGATATAGATGTTAAAAATTGTAAATATCTGAATAAAGTATTGACTGATTCATAACTTAGATAAACTCTTTTGTGGATCTCGCCCCGGTGCTGGGTGGAAGGGAAATATCAAAAAAGCACCGGGGTTTTTATTCTCAATAAGACACACCGTTTATGTATAGGGGTAGTCTATACTAATAATCGTACCTCCCAACAAAAACCCCCGAACCATAAGCCCGGGGGTCGCTGCATTTCCTCGGATGTAGCCCAAGGGTGTCTGCCAGGAATAAAGATAGGAAATATTTTAAAGCTGTTAAGGAAATTTTGTAACTTGTTGGTTGTTTGTAAATACACTAATCTTATATTATCTAAAATGTATGAATGTTTATCAATTATTGTACAA
>CAZNYS010000087.1:0-10505 GCA_964577305.1 uncultured Rikenellaceae bacterium | reverse complement strand
TGCTCGAGTAAATTCTAAAAACTTAAAAGTTATCATATTTACCTTTTCACCTCACCTGGTTACCCAGCATCCAGTTACCCAGCACCCTCCTTAGCCTCAGCCTTAGCCTCAGACTGGTTTATTATTATCTCATCGCAAAAGATCCATGCCGGCAGTCCTGAAGCATTATGCCATTCAGGAGCCTTTTTCATATTAAGGGCATAAATCTTTACATAGCGGGCTTGAACAGGTTCAAATGAGAAATTGAAGTATTCAATATCATTGACCTTACTGCCCTGATGTAAAGGGTTGGTAGTTTCCAGTTTCATTATCTTCCGAAAGGGACGCCCAGGCTGGGCGTCTATACTATCGCCTGTTGAAACTGACACCTCCACAAATTCAGGGAAGAAAACAATATGATTGGTTACCTGAAGGAAGGCTGTTTGTATATTTTTTATTTCCTGCACCTTTTCAAGGTCAATTACCACTTCCATATCATTTCCTTCAAATCCCAACCAGTTAGAAAAAAAGCTGGAACCTCCATATGCTCCATCAGTAAGTATCAGCGGATCTTCCCCTGCGTATTTCTTTGGTGAAGTGAGTGCTTCAACATTTTTACCGTCAGCTATATTTGGTAATTCTGATCTTTGCAATGTTTTATTATACGAATTGATATACTCCTGCACGGAATATCCCATTTCGTTCATCATGGTGATACCGGATTCATTACATATCTGTTCAAATAATTTAAGTCTGGATGCCGCCGCCGAAAGGTTGTATTTCTCACTGATTCCTTTCCGGGAAGCTTCGAGTGCCGCATAATGTGTACTCAGCCTTGCAGTATGTACTCTTTTTAATACATCAGGTTTATCTGTTACTGACTTCTCAGCTTTGTCAAAAAGATTATCATATTTTTCAAGCAATTCAGGTCTGAGGAAAGAGTCAAATCCCTGAGCGGGGTCACCGTATAAAAAGAGGAAGAAGTCTGGCACTTCCTTTATTTCGCCGTGGATTATATCAATATATTCCTTAATGTATTTGCCTGCCTCTTCATAATAAGCAACTGTAAATTCCTCTATTATCTTATCTGTGCTCCTGTCAGGGTCCCAGAGCAGTTTCGCTGTAAGGTATGATCTAAGTTCAAACAGCTCACTGGGATTATGGCTGTGCTGTTCAAATATCCATTTTGCATTATTGTCGCGGAAGAACCTTATATTAGGTCCCAGTGTATGTATATTAGGGAAAGGAGCAAGGAAGTTAGTAAACTGGGTTGTATAATCCCATATAAGGATATTTTCTGTCAGCTTTTTCCATCCTTTAAGATCTTCAGCAAAATCGGAACATCCAACTTCAATTGGTTTGCTGCGGTCACATTCTATTGAGCAGAGGGTCACCATTACATTATCAGCAGGCTTTGTTTTGCATGGTTTCCTTGTATACTGGTATGCAAGAGTTGAAATTGTATTATCAGGAAACTGTTCAGCAACACTGTTTACAAACCTTATCATTGTTCCGCTGGCAGATTCTTCTTCTTTATCGATGGCGGCACAGTCTTCACACTCGCAGTGCAGGGTATTATCGTCCTGGCTTACAGAAATAATGTGAGATTCAGGGTGTTGGTCAAAATATGAAGCCACGGAATCTGTTACAATCCTGAGCACATCCGGATTGCTGAGACAGAGTTGTGTGGTTAGTCTTTTCCCCTCCTTCAGAGCATAATATTCAGCGTGCTGATCATAAAATACGCTTCCGGGCATAAACCTGTGGAAGGTATGCACCCTTGCTTCAGGTACATATCCCGGGAAAGCTTCGTATGTCACTTTAAGCTTATCAGCAAAATCATGGTTTTCATAAAACAGTCTTGAATGGACTGTCCTTGTTTCGATATCAGGTGTATACTCATAATCAAGTTTTGCACTTATGCTGATTTTATCTGATTCCGGGACAATTTCTGCATCAGGACTGAGCCACATACATCCCATCTCATTTTCCAGAAAGGTATACACAGAATAAAGAACACTCTGCGGACTTCCCCCACCAATGATCAGGTTTTCACCCTTAACCTTATAAAATATCATATGAGGATTATAAAACTCATTTTCAGGATAGGCACCTATAAATATTTCATGCTTGCCTTCTACACGTTTGTCTACTGTTACTACCGGGATTTCTACTTCTGAGATCTTGTCAATGTACTTTTGTAGTTCGTTAGCTGCGCGATTCAGTAAAGTGTCTTCACCGTCTGCGATCACTATTTCAAAGTTGCTGAGGGAATTATCCGCTATGGTTAGCTTTTTCTGGCTGCATGCGTACAATAAAACCAGGACCGGGATTATAAACAGGATCTTTTTAATATCTCCAATCATTGCTTTTCCCCTTCCTCGGTTACAGGTATAAAACTGGCCCAACCATCCCAATCGGGATGGTGTGTGATCCAGATAAGGTTTGTTCCATCAACGTCAACCTGGTAGATATCAAAATTACCATTTACAACACGCTGGAAAACAATTTGGCGGCCATCCGGAGACCAGGCCGCATTTTCATCCCGGTCTTCCCGGGCGGTGATTTCCACGTCGTTTTTGCCATCAGCATCCATCATCCGGATGACGCCAAGCATCCTGCCGTTTACGCTTACTTTCTCGGCACAGGTTATGTGTTTGCCATCGGGTGAGAGAAAAGGCCTTTCATCCCTCCAATCGTTAGAGGTAAGCTGCCTCTGGTTTGAACCGTTCTGGTCCATGATCCATATTTCTGTCTTTTCCCGGTAATCTTTGAGAAACATCACCTGCTTACCATCAGGGCTGAACTGAGGATGTTCTTTGGTGACGGAACAAAATGTGAGCTGCTCAACCGCACTGCCGTCAATATTCATCTTGAAAATTTCAAAGTTCCCCGATCGATCACTTAAAAACACTATCGTCTGACCATCGGGGGAGATAAATGGACAGTTGTCTTTTGCCGGATGGTCTGTAAGATTCACAGGTTCCTGCTTACCGGGATATTTAATGTAAATGTCCTGGTTCCCGTTCCTGCCCGAATAAAAAAGAACCGGATATGCCTGGCCAAATATCTGAAAACAAAAGGAAATACAGGCAAATAATAAGGTGAGATATATTTTCATAGTTTTAATGATTAACTGAAACCCAAACGGTATAGGTAATTCACATTACCACTTGTAAGTGCACGTTATTATTCAATTTGTTTTTTAAAATGAACATCGCTTTATTAAGCTTTCTGAACTTGAATTACTAATTTATGAAATTTCTCTTGAAATACTCCATGAGAAATTACCATCAGGAAAAGTTACGCAACCTCGAATCCATTATTGATATCTTCGGGCGCATGATTTAATAACTGTTCACTCCAATCACATTTTAAACAACCTGCCACAAATACTTTATGATAGAGATTTTGAGAACTATACTACTGAGATTGGATGCTCTTATGTTTCATTTTATTGAATGTTTTGTTTTTTTAATCCAAATAATGGCCTGATAATCTTTACCCTTCTGATTATTAAATCATAGAAAACAAAGCAACCAATGCATGTAAATGCTATTACCATTATGAATTCCAGTACTTCAGGTATATCCAGAGGTATTATCAGGAATGAGCCAAGGTACAGAAATATCATGTGAATAATATAGATTGGATAAGCACCCTGACTAAGATACCTTAATGTTTTACTGGGTTTATTAAGATATTTGTAGGCAAAAGCGAAAGCTGAGAAAATCCACAGGTTGGATTCAAGTGCTATCATGTAATTTGGTGCCTTTAGCTCGAATACTGTTATCCGGATAGAAAAGAGTATAAGTGAAGCAGACAAGTATAACCATCTCCATTTTAATATAGTTTGCCAGAAGGATCTCCCTGTATATACACATAGAAAACCAAACAGAAATGACAATAAGCCTAAAAGAAATCCATGCAATGTCATTGAATAGGTCTCATAGGTATCCGGCTTAACTAATAATGCTTCTATAACAAAAGCTGAAGTAATTATTAATATCCCGAATGGATTTCCAAAGAGTTTTATTAACCATCTTTCTATATTTCCATTCTCTTTGTTTTTCAGATAATAAAACAGGGGTGACAATAGTATCACATAGATAAAAATATTAGCCAGGAACCAAAGATGGCTTTGACTGATAGTATATGTGATATCCTGTTTATAGTATACCTGCCAAATGATTAGATGTACAGGTACAATAAAGAAAATACCAAAAAGGAAAGGTAACAAGATCCTTCTGGTTCTTTCCAGTAATAATTCATTCCATCTTCTTTTCCTCATTGCGAAACAGACACCCATTCCGGAAACAAAAAAGAGTAGGGGAATCCTCCAAACATTCAGCATTGACATCGGTATCCATAATGATTCCAGTGGCTTATCACTCTGAATGAAACCTATAAAGACTCCCCATGGCTGAAACACAATTCCTATATGATAGATCAGAAGAAGGCCAATTGCAATTACCCTTAACCAGTCTATATCGTATCTTCTAACTGCTGCATTCATTTTCTTATAAATTATAAGTTTATCGGAGCATGTCTGCTATAATTGGACGTGTTTCTTTCAATTGTTCATAATCAAGCTTAAATCCCAGAGGACCCAGGTCTTTGCTTATCTGGTCGTATATGCCCTTTAGATCATTAAAAGGAGCCGAGACTGCTTCGAGTGCTGTTGATCCGAAATTATTCCTTATATCCTTATCAGCACCTTTTTCAAGAAGGATCTCAACTAATTCTGTACGACCAAAGAAAGCAGCACAATAAAGTGCGGTAGATCCGTCATTATTCTTTGAACTCAGATCAGCACCTCCTTCAATTAATGCTTTAGCAACATCTGTTTTACCAAATACCACTGCCGTGATAAGAGGAGTGGAACCACCTGCAGGCTCTTTTATATTAAGGTCTGATCCAGCGTTGATATGTTGCTGGATAGTTTTGAGATCACCTGTTATAGTTGCAGTATGAATATCTATCTCAGGAGCCAGGGGCTTTGTCTGTGAAACAGGAGGATTTGTTTCCTTATAAGGATCCTTCTGATTTTCTGCACATGCACTAAGAATAAGTATTAAGCATACAGCAATTGTTGTTGGTGTTAGATTGAATGTCATCATTTTTAGAGTCTTCATAATTCTTTGTTTTAAATTTTACATTTTAATTAATGGTATAAAGATCCATCAAACAATGATGCAGGACATATCATGCAGGAGGCTAATGATATCAACTTTGATGTACAAGTTGTAATTATGATGAAGTAATATTAATTATGATGCAAAGCAGCTTGGCAAGCACAAAATATCAGATAATAAATGAGTATTTGCAATATTAAGCATTGCAGTTGTATCTTTATTCATTATTAGAATATTTTACAAGCGATTACCAATAGTAAAAACTTCTGAAAATGTCAGAGACTAATAATGTTGATAATAATTTTCTGGATAGGATTACAGAGATTATAGAGGAGAATCTTTCCAATGATCGATTCGGCGTATCTGAATTAGCTCGTAAAATTGGTATGAGTCGTTCCAACTTGCTCCGAAAGATAAAGAAGAACACAAAATTGTCTGTAAGTCAGTTCATCAGAAAGGTACGACTGGAAAATGCAATAAAGATGCTTAGGGAAACGTCATTTACTGTATCCGAAATATCATATAAAGTTGGATTCAGCAGTTCATCGTATTTCGTAAAATGTTTCCATGAGTATTATGGATATTCACCGGGTAAGGTTGGGAAGAGGGAAGATAGTGAAATTAAAACCGATGAAATAGCCAGATCAAAAAAGGGCAATACTGTTTTCATCTGGTTTATTTTAATAGTATTATCAGGGATTATTCTATTAATTGTATTCAAATCATTTTCAAAAGGGAACGAAAAAATTGAAAAATCTATTGCTGTGCTTCCTTTCAAGAACGACAGTAACGATTCTACCAATATCTACATTATTAACGGACTGATGGAGTCTATACTGAATAATCTTCAGAAGATTGAGGATTTAAGAGTAGTTAGCAGGACCTCGGTTGAAAAGTACAGGTATACCCCGATGATAATACCTGAGATTGCCAAAGAGTTGAATGTTAGTTATTTCGTTGAAGGTAGCGGACAGAAAATCAATGATCAGATCTTACTTAACATCCAGTTAATTGAGGCTTCAACCGATAAGCATATATGGTCAGAGCAATATACCAGAGACGCAAAAGACATCTTCAAACTACAGAGAGAAGTGGCCAAAAGTATTGCAGATGAGATAGAGGTAATAATTACACCGGAAGAGGAAGAAAGAATTGATAAACCCCCAACAGATGATCTTATAGCTTATGACTATTTCCTGAAAGGTTATGATCTGTTAAATGATCCCAACCAGAATAAGCTTGAAGAAGCAATCGAATATTTTCAGAAAGCGATTGACCAGGATAATGAGTTTGCACGTGCCTATGCTGCAATTGCCATAGCATATTACCTGATGGATGAGGGCTATACGGAAAAGAAGCATTCCTTGGAGATAAATAATTATGCAGATAAAGCACTATTATATGATCCTCAACTTCCCCAGAGTTTAATAGCAAAAGCCCTTTTCTACATGAGTAATGAGGAATATGAGATGGCAGTCTCGTATTTTGAAAGAGCACTGGAATACCATCCAAATTCGGATCTGGTTTATTTATTTTTGGTTGATTTATATGCCAATCACCTGCCTGATACAGAAAAATACCTGCAATATGCAATTCGTGGGCTGGAGATTGATATTGGAGCGTATGATTCCACAACAATTAGTTATAATTATTTACATATTAGTAATGCTTTCATTCAATCAGGTTTTGTTGATGAGGCAGAAAAATATATAAACAGGTCACTGGATTATTTGCCGGGAAACCTGTATTCAGAATACGTAAAAGCATACATCCTTTATGCAAGAAGCAGGGATCTTCAGGAGTTGAGAGACCTTTTGCTGGAGACATTTGCAAAGGACCCTACCCGATTGGATATAATGCAGGAAGTGGGAAAGGCTTTCTACTATCTCAGAGACTATACAAGCTCTTACAATTATTACAAACCTTTTGCTGATGCAATGGAGACATATAATCTTGATGGTTACAGAACAGAGTATGCAAAGATCGCTGTAGTGCTTTCTGAACTGGGGTATCATGAGGAAGCTGAAGAACAATTAGAGAGCTTTAAGCAATATTCCGAAAACGATCCTTCACTGTATAAAAACCTCAACCTTTCAATGTACTATTCTTTCACGGGAGATGCTGAAAGGGCTATTGAATATATCAAAATGTTTTCGGAGGAGGACAACTATCATTATTGGACAATTCTATTTCTTAAAATAGATCCCCTTGTTGATAATATGAAACAACACCCGGAGTTTGATAGAATTTACAATATTATTGAAACTAAATTCCGGGAGAGACATAATCGAATCAGAAAATCCCTGGAAGCTAAGGGTATCATTTAGTCGGCTTTTAATCTAAACGCAAGATCCATCCAATTATACAGATTGTAAAACTAAAACCCAGGAAGACCAATGGATATTACAAGCGTAATATGCTTAACCGGGTGAAACACAGAGATAAAGGTGTGGTTTTTTGTATGAAACACAAGGCCGCGCTAAATGATGGTTTGTTGTAAACAGTCGTTTTTCTATCATTTGTTAATAAAGAATTACAAGACATACTATGCCTTGTGTTATAATTCTCAACTCTTCGAGGCTTAAGGATATTTTACTCGTCAAGCATCCTGAGCTTTTTCTTAACCCTTTCAATGTCGATATCCATAATCCATATATCAAAATTACCTGACCTGGTCCTTGTGAAGGCCATCTTTTCCCCATCTGGAGACCAGCTAGCGCCTTCATTATGACCCCGGCGTGTGACAGCAAGAGGCAGTGAGAGTCCTCCTTCAGCGGGCATGATATAAAGGCCCAGATATCTGCCTTTCTTAGCTGCATAAGTTGCATAAATCAGAAGCGAACCATCGGGAGATAGAGCAAGATGACGATAAAATTTTTCATGATGACCGATGATTTGTTTTTTTTCTTTTCCATCTGAAGAGATTTTCCATATAGTTGACTCCCTGGTTTGCCTGTCCATAAGCGCTATCAGGACATACTTTCCGTCTTCTGACCAGCATCCGGGAAGGAGTAACATACCTTCTTTACTAAATACACGGTTAATTTTATTGGTTTTTATATTATAAATACACAATGAATATCCTGAATCCTTAAACGCAATTTGTAATGCATCGGGTGACCAACAGGGTAGTCCACCCTTATCAATGTTAATTGTATCAGGAAGGAATATAATTGGATCTCCTCCTTCTGCCGGAATCATTTTAATACTTTGACCGGTATCCGCATCAAAGACAATATAGCGGCCATCAGGTGACCATTTTGGATGTTCAGCGACACCATTAAAAATATGCTTCGCGCCGGTTCCATCTGGCGAGATTTTCCACAAACCATTTTTCCCGATTGTATCGTTCAGGTTTGTATATTGGTACATAATAGATTTGCCATCGGGTGACCATGTAGGAAATCCTTGCTGAGCGGGATCGAAGGTCAGTCGCCTTGCATTGAACATATCCTGGTCGCAAGAACTTATAGTACAAATCCCCAATACTGCAATTATTATTGTAAGGTTTTTCATAGTGTTATATTCTTAAATGGTTTTTTACAATTGTTTACAACGGCAGTTTGTCTAAAAACCACCATTCATGCTTAGTATTTTACCAAATATACACCATCTAAGATTACCTTAGGAAATAGTTGCCTGGGAATCAGAGAAAAATCGAATGGCTTAAAATTGACGATTTTAAGTCTCACATGGTGTATAATTCTTAAAATAGAAACCAGAACTCCTTTCAGATAGCATTGTAACACATTAACTCCAATGATATTAACAATTCTTCTTAGGTTGTATGCGATAAACATTAAGCCAACATCAGCTTCTGCCTTTTCAATATATCTCTTTGTCAGGATATAATTAAATCCCCATTGACGTTTTAACGTCCCATAGGGGTGTTCTACAATAGCCTGTCGCTGCCGGTAATACTCCTTATTGTTTTTTATTCTCTCTTTATTGAGATTTATATATTCCTGATACTCGCTCCGTTGGATTGCTTTACCATATTTGGCTTTGGAGCACTCCTGTTTGACTGAGCATGTTTTACATAGTTTGGTTGTATATCTTTTGAACCTGTAGGTTTTTGCTTCATGCCATTTCCCTGTGGTGGTGAGTAAATTCCCTTTTGGACATGTGTAACAATCTTCTTTTTTATTGTAGGTAAAGTTTTCAGAATTATAATCAGGGTTAGGAGCCTGGGCTGCAACTGTTGGAATAGCTACCATTACATCGATACCCAAATCGTCAGCTATTTTAAATTCACTTCCGGTATGGTAACCTTTGTCGTATAAGGCAGTAAACTGATTGTGTTGCAATATGCTTTTAGCCCTTTGCAACATATTACCCATTGCTTTGCTGTCGTTGTTGTTGGTTACTTTAAAGTCGATCGGCAGGTTGTGCTTTGAGTCAACCGATGTTTGGAGATTGTAGGCTACCTCTGTAATATTGTTTCTGGTGATCATTTGGCGACTTTCAGGATCAGAAGTAGATATTTGTTGTTGTCCACTCTCCTTGAGTTTTTTCTCAAGGTTTTTATATTGCCCCTTTCTTCTGTTATGTTTATCAATCTCATCCTGAATAGCTTTTTTATTATCGCCATCACTGTCTGCCAGAGCATTTTCGTGTTCAATGAGTTTCCTTTCAATATAATCCAGATGCTGGTCAATCTTCTTCTGATTGAAATTATTCTTTTTACTGTTCTGTGCCCGTAGTTTGGTACTATCACCGGCAATAAGCTTCCCCCCAATAAGGTCAAAGTTTTTGGCTATCTCTACCGTTGTCCTGAAAACCTTCTTTATCGCCTTTGGATTATCCCGCCTGAAGTTTGCAATTGTATTATGATCAGGATGCAAACATTTAATAAGCCACATTACTTCAATATTACGCTTGCATTCTTTTTCCAGATCCCTTGATGAACGAACTTTGTTCATATAGCCGTATATATATAGCCTTAACAGATCTGAAGGGTGGTATGCAGGCCGCCCATTTTCAATAAACTGCATTTTGAAACCGAAATCTTCCAAAAAGAGAGTCTCCACAAAAAGATCAATAAACCTGACCTCATTGTCCTGATCAATCGATTCTTCCAGTGATATAGGGAAGATGCTGATCTGTGTCCTGTTTTGTCCTTGAATAAACTTCATATAATAAAGTTAATAAAGAAGGCTATACCTGAAAAGACCATGGGTTACAGTTATCAACAAAAATTAAAGGTTTTTAGACAGTCTGACGGTTGCGCTATGGTTAGGTGCCGATTTCAAAGCACTTCTTTATCAAGCTACAACACACTTTGATAAGGATTAAAACCTTAAAACTGGCACTGCAACGGCAATAAACTATAGCGCGTGTTGAACTAAATCCGCCTTCGCGGATAGCATTATTAAAAGTACCCGATTCTTT
>CAZNYS010000086.1:2856-10543 GCA_964577305.1 uncultured Rikenellaceae bacterium | reverse complement strand
CGGATATTATGAACCGGCCCGATTAAAAAAATCCCGCCAAAGGCGGGACCCAAAAATTAAATGTATATTCTAATTTAAACTATGCCAGTTTAACATTAACTGCATTCAATCCTTTTGTTCCTTCCTGCAAATCGAAGGTTACTTCATCATTCTCGCGGATGCTGTCTTTTAATCCCGATGAATTTACATAGTACTCTTTTGATGAATTTGCATCTTTAATGAATCCGAATCCCTTCGTCTCATTGTAGAATTTTACTGTTCCTTTGTTCATAATGTATGTTTAAATGAAAGTGCAAGTTAATTCAAATATTTTGAAAGAACTATCATATTGATTTATTTTATGTTATATTTATCAATTAATGAACATTAATACTCCTCCATTGTTTAAATAGTAACATCAGGATATTGTCAGTATCCTTCAGTAGAGAAACTTCATAAACTGGCTTTCGCAAAAAAGAATTATAATCCACATAAGATATTTTATTATGTATGAAAAGAAGTCAAACACCTTTAAATCGCCTGACCTGAGTAAACTTCAGGAAGTTGTAATCGATTTGAGGACAAAAATATATATTGCAATTGGTGCAGATCCCGAAGAGGCCAGAATAAAGTATTTAGATCGAATAAGAAACAAGAAATAATAATAATCAATCCCTCTTATTATTTCTAATCAGAATCTGATTCCCAGTTGCAGGCTATAAAAACGCTGTGGCATAATATCGCCTGGCCGGCCCATATACTCTGTATTGGTTACATTCTTTACCGCAAATGAGACAATGTAGGAATCTTTGATCCTGTACCCTGCATTGATATCCATAAGGAAATGTCCCTCCTGGTTATCTTGCCAGTACTGGGTAAAGCCAGGTAAAATTGTCTCGCTGTTAATACCGGTGAAGACATCATCAATATCAAGCACTGCCGATTTCAGATAAAAGTATAGTCCAAAATCTAACTTTTTGTAAATGGTTCGCAATGATAATTCAGCGGAGTACTTACGCCTGTACTTGAGATAATTATCAGTGTTCCTACCTGTTACACCGTTAAATTCAACAGGGTACATATAGGTGTAACCTCCTCTAAGGGTGGTATTGAAATTTCCGAAGCTCCTGTTAAGCATTAGCTCCAGCTCCGCACCGTAAACTCTTGAATTTTCAATATTTATGGGTCGGAAACCCAGTACACCGAGTTCCTGCGTTACGGGATCGGTATATCCCCCGAATACATATTCAATCAAATCCTTATTTTGTAAATAGAAAAGGGAAAGATCAACCTGTCCACTTAATTTCTTTCCTGATAACAATTGCTTAAGTCCGACTTCTGAACTCCATCCTGATTCTGACCTTATCTCATTATTGGGGAATATCTTTACCGTGCCTACAGTCGTATAGGCATATTTTTCGGCAACCGAGGCGTACCTGTATCCCTGTCCGAAAGAGGCCCTGAGGAAAGTAGACCTCGATGCCTCCCAGTTAAGCCCTGCCCTGAAAATTGGTACAAACTTATCAGCCTCACCGTCCAGAATATTTTCTTCAAGACGCATGCCGGCAACAATCTTAAATCTTTCAAGCGGCTTTAGCTCCCCCTGAAAGTAGCCTGCAAAATTTAATCCGTAATGGTCTCCATAAAAGTTTGAATTTATTTTACTGTATTGATTTACCAGGCCGGTAACAAGCTTAAGGGTTGATGTACCAAGGTATGAAAACTGGTACTCAGAATAAATTGAATGGGAATCGCTGTTATTATTGGAATTGTCGGGTAACCTGTTAATATTGGAAAGAATCCTTGCCTTAAAATCGTGTTTAATTATTTCATCACTGTTAAATGAAACAAATGGATCTATTGCAACAGATATGCCGTTAAAATCCATGGCTGTAAGCTCATTCTGCTTCAATGCACCGGTGGCAGCATCCTCCCAGAGCAGGAAATCGGTCTTGTTTGTAATTGTACTGTTAAGTGATACTCCATATTTTAGAGACTCTACTTTCCTGCTTTTATGTTTGAGACTCAGGCTTAAGCGACCAGAACGTTCATGATCATACTTACGATATCCATTATCATTTAAAACTCTCCCACCTATAGCAATGTCGGTATTTGAGAGTCGCCCCGAATGAAAGAAAGAGAAATTCTGAACAAACCTGGGTGAATCCCACCATATCCAGTCCCGGTTACGGGGTTTGTCATATACCCCATTCATAATCGATAACTGCGTAACAGGCTCAGGTCCCGGCTCTGATGATATGAAATTTATTACTCCATTCAGGGCAGAAGAGCCATAAAGAACTGAAGAGGCACCTTTTATTACCTCTATCTGCGAAATATTTTCAAGAGGCAGGGTTCCCCACTTAATATTTCCTGCATCAGTTGAAAGGATCGGTAGCCCGTCGATAAGGGCAAGTACCCTGCTGCCTGCTCCATAACTGTATCCACTGCCTCCCCTGATTGATGCCTGTCCATCCATTATTTCAATACCGGGTGTTTTATTTAGTATCTCCTCTGCATTAATAATATGATTTTCAGTTATCATATATGGCTTTATTATATCCATTGAAACTGTGAGCTCCGAAATCTTCTGACCGGCTTTCCCTGCGCTAACAACAATCTCGTTTATCTCACTTACCAATGGGACCATACCAATATCAAGCTGAATCGGAGTTCCTTCAATAATATTTAACACTCTTGTGACAGATCCGTATCCTACAAACCTGAATGAAACCTCCACCCTTCCCGGCCCGACCGAAAATGAGTATAGTCCATCACTGTCGGTGACCGTACCTGCAACATTACCATAAATTACATGAACCCCTCGCAGTGATTCCATTGTAGTGGCATCGTATACTTTTCCCTTTATCTGCCCATGGACTGGAAATGCAGAAACCCCGGCAAGTATAAGCATTGAAATCAGTGAAAGGTAATTGGTTTTCACATCACTTAGCTTTAAAGGTGATCCTGATGGCTAAATCTACTCCTGGAATCCCTGATGGAAAGCTAGTTATAATTTTGAAATCTGATTGAGTGAGTTCGACAATTCTTGAGGTAAGTGGGAATGCAAGTGAATTTGAAGTAATTGTTATATCGGTTTCGCTGTTGGAAAAGTACCAGGTTCCTTCATACTGGCCAAAATATCCAGTTCCATCCACCTTGAATTCGGCATCTCCGACAAACTTTTCAAGCTTCCCGCCGGGACCGCTCGCATCTTCTCCGTCAACAAGAAGACTATCGGATACCCAGACATGGCTTGTAAGAAGTTTGAATCTTTCAGACTGCTCATCTTTTTTGCAGGCAAAGCATATCATTATTACGATCAGGGTAAGGATTATTGCTTTCAGACTTCTCATAATAATAACTTTTAGATTTAACAACAGATTGCTGGCATGAAATTAAATAAATAAATGTTAGAATAATACTTTGGTTGTAATAAACATCTAATATTAATGGTCAGTTCACTCCATTGTCATATATTTAACTGATTCATTAAGTTTGACTTATACTTATTAAACCCATCACTGGTGAAAATATACAATTTAACTATATATGTCTAATCAATAGCAGTTCCGGGGATCCTGTCTATATACATTCGGATTGTTTTTGATTAATAATAGATTAATGCATAAATTGTTACCCGTTGGCTGACTGGATTTGATAAAAAGATAAAATCATGAAAAAACCTGGAAATGGAAAGGGAGGTGACAGGGATTCCGAATATACCCGCAGGGATTTTCTGAAACTTACAAAAAATGTGGCTGTCGGATCGATTGTTGTAGGATCCATCCCCGGGATGGCTTGCATCAATAAAACGGTGTTAGCAATTCAAGCCTCGGGAGGATATCTGCTTGTGGATACGAAGAAATGCCAGGGATGCCTTTCCTGCATGTTGGCGTGCTCCCTGGTTCATGAAGGCAAAGAGAATCTCTCGCTGGCGAGGATTCAGGTGATACAGGATTCATTCGAGGGATTTCCGGAAGATCTGATACTTGAACAATGCAGGCAATGTACGGAACCAAAATGCGTTGAGGCATGTCCTTCAGGTGCACTTCATATTGACACAGAGAACAAGAATATCAGAAGGGTTGATAAGGGAAAGTGCATCGGCTGCTTAAGCTGTGTCGAAGCTTGTCCTCACTTGCCCAGCCGGGCCATCTGGAACTTCAACGAGGTTCGTGCACAGATTTGCGACCTGTGTTTGGATACCCCATATTGGGATGAAAAAGGAGGACCCGATGGGAAACAATGTTGCGTGGAAGTCTGCCCGGTCGGCGCAATAACATTTACTAAAAAGATACCGGAACAAACAGGCGATAAGGGCTATAAGGTAAATCTCAGGGGACCTGCCTGGGGAATGCTGGGTTATCCTACAAAATGAATTATTAATCAAAATCAGGAGACTTTAGAATGAATGGCTGGACTGGAAAGATATTAAGAATAAACCTATCAGACAGGAAAATCTCCGTTATAGAGACCAAACAGTATGAACAGTGGATTGGAGGCCATGGAATGGGATCGGCAATTTTCTGGGACATTGTAAAGGACAAGACAATTAACGGATTTGATCCTTCTAATGTCGTTACTATTATGACGTCTCCCCTGACAGGGACATTGGCCCCTGCAGCTTCTGGAAGGACTGAAGTTCAGACAATCGGTGTACAGTCATATCCTGTTGGTTGGTATACAAGAAGTAATTTCGGAGGGCGGTTTGGAGCCATGTTGAAATTTGCAGGTTGGGATGGGATTGTGATTGAAGGAAAGGCAGATAAACCGGTCTGGGTGGATATCCGCAATGAAAAAGTAAAGATTTGTACAGCCGGTCAATTATGGGGAATGGATACATGGACAACACAGCAAATGATATGGGGTGAGGTAATGGGAAAACAGATTCCCGTTAACTGGAGTAATCTGAGTGATGATGAGAATCCTAAAAGAACAACCCAGAAACCGGCAGTGCTTACTATTGGTCCTGCTGGGGAGAAGCTGAGCAAAGTAGCATGTCTCATACATGATGCAGGGAATGCAGCAGGCCAGGGAGGATTTGGGGCAATCTGGGGTTCAAAGAACCTGAAAGCAATCAGCGTTATCGGAACAGGTGATATTGATGTTCATGATCCAAACGCACTGATAGGTGCCAGGCTATGGCAGAAGAAAAATTATGCTTTTAACCTTCAACGGTTGCGGAGTGGTGGAACCATGTTTCAAAGTCCACCATCACCCGGCCTCATCTATGGAAATCCACCGGGTTCAGCTACGCCTCAGATCGATCACAGGCCCCAGGCATGTGTCGGTTGTCACTCAGCATGCCGTGCAAGATACAAAGATAAATTGGGCAATGAAGCATCATGTTTTGCCACGGTCTTTTATTGGGATGCAAGAACACTGGATATTCAGCGGATGGCCAGCGACCTGATAAATCAATATGGATTGAATGCTGTTGAAGTGATATACGGGCTTTTGTACCTGGTGCTGCTAAATCAGTATGGAGTCTTGCGTTCCGGAAATATCCCGGAATGTCCCCTAGATTTTGGAGATTATGGAAGCTACCAGTTTGTTGAGCAGTTTGTAAAAATGGTTGCATATGGAGACGACGGAAAGGGAAATAATAGTGAATTCGGAAAGGATATAAGCGGAGGATTCGTCAGGGCAGCGGATAAGTGGGGACGACTGGAAGAAGACCTGACGAGTGGTATCTTAATGTTCCCGTACTGGGGACTGCCGATCCATAAAGAACCTCGTGCACAGGTTTATTGGGGTTACGGAACAATACTGGGTGACCGGGATATTAATGAACACGGTCTCGACTGGCTGAAGTGGGATGCCTCAATTGCAAAATTGTATGGAGGAACACCCATGGCAGAAGCAGAAGAAGTGGTGAAAATAATTACGGATAAGATGGAACCATTTCAGGGCAATATGTCGATGCTCGACTTCAGTGATGAAAATATCTATTCCGAGAACATGGCAATGCTTGTTGCCTGGCACAGGTACTACACCAGATTCTGGAAACAATCTGCCCTGTTCTGTGACTGGAGATGGCCTGATTTCTTCAATCAATATGCACCGGGGAATATAGGATCGACCGGTGAGGCAGAACCCAGGTTTTTAAATGCAGTTACGGGTAAGGGAATGACCTTCCTGGATGGAATCAACCTGGGGAAGAAAATCTGGAATCTTGATCATGCCATCTGGACCCTCCAGGGTCGTCATAGGGACATGGTGCATTTCGCTCCTTTTATTTATAATCAGCCCGGAACTGCAATCGATGTTCCAAATGCCTTTATGCCAGGGAGAAAAAATGGAAAATGGGACTATTACGGCTATACGAATAGAAACATTGACAAGCAACAATTTGAACAATTTAAAACCTTGTTTTACAACCTTCTCGAATGGGATCCCACAACCGGATACCCAACACGGAAAGCACTGGAATCCTTAGAATTGAAATATGTTGCCGATGAACTCGAGAAATCAGGAAAGCTTGGAGTTGGATAATCCTTTTTACAGGATTTTTTACCTAATATTATAATGGTTTTACTACCAGATTCTTCCACAATACTTTTATGCCTCCTCCGTCATGTATTTGAAGTGCTATCCTGCCGTTGGCTTTCCCAATCAGTGGATCATCCAGGTGAGTCATCTCCTGTCCGTTAAGCCAGGTGGTGACTTCAGAACCAACTACTTTTACCCGCATTGTATTCCATTCACCCTCCTTCAGGATATCTTCTTTCTCATCAGGTATCTGGTTGAGCCATCCCCTGCCGTATGATTCATAGATACCACCCGAATCATGACCTTTTGGTGCTACCTCCACCTGCCAGCCGGCTACTCTTGTACCCTCAAAAACAGACCTGAAAAATATTCCGCTGTTACCATCCGATATTTGTTTAAAATCGACGGACAGATCAAAGTCCTTATAATACATTTCTGTTGCCAGGTAACCGTATTGCTCCTCAGGGCCACTTTCACATACCAGCAGGCTATCTTCCACATACCACATCTCATTTCCATATTTTATCCACCCACTGAGATCCTCACCGTTGAAAAGCTCTACTGTGGGGCTTTCCTTTTTCGGCAGTTCTTTTATCTTCATATTCCTGAACCACACCCTGCTGCCATGGTCCTGCAGGCTGATATGCCCGACGGATGACAGGCCATATTCAGGAGCATTTTCCCACTTACCGCTGTTCTTCAGTTCAAACCACTCGTCTGTCCACGCTTCAAACTCAAGTATCTTCTCACCATTGAGCCAGTGTTCCACATGACCATTATCGAATACGATCCTTGATGAATTCCATTCACCTGCGGGATTCAGTTTCTTTTTTTCCACATCTGGTACATACATGGCATAGTCAGCACCTGTTTTCTGCCATTCTTCAAGCTCCTCCGGAAAACCCACATCATCCACAAGCTGGTATTCAGGGCCTGTGAGGTAAGGTGTACTGAAATTTTCAGATTCAATAACATGGTACAGTACACCGCTGTTACCCTCCGGTGCTATCTTCCATTCAAATTTCAGGTTAAAATTATGGTACTGTTTTCTTGTTATTATATAGCCATCACTGTCACTGCCGGTACCACTTGCCGCCAAAAGGCCGTCTTCGACCAGCCAGCTGCCTGTCCCTTCAGCATTATATGCTTTCCAGTTATCGAGGCTTTCACCATCAAACAATAATTGCCATCCTTCGGCTTTTTCTAATTCTGT
>CAZNYS010000086.1:0-2756 GCA_964577305.1 uncultured Rikenellaceae bacterium | reverse complement strand
CGAGGCTTTCACCATCAAACAATAATTGCCATCCTTCGGCTTTTTCTAATTCTGTTAATTCGTTTATTTTACTGCTACAGCCTGAAACCAGTAAAATTCCTGTAAGTAAACTGATTACAACAACATCTTTCGTTTTCATAATATATGATTTATTTTTATCCAAATATAAGAATACTGAGATTATACTTCAATACCCTACTAACATGAAGACCTCACCAGCATCTAAAATGCATATTTTTCAAGAGCCGCTTCTGCCGGAAGAACATCAAGGTAATAAATTTCAACAAGCCTTTTCAGAAGCTAATTTAGATATGTTGAGCTAACCGGCCACCCCCCTGCCTTATCAGCCAGGAGTTTAAGCGAAATGCGTTATTTTCATAATGATTTAAAAATAGCAAAATTGTATCGAAATTATTATAGATGATTTTATTTAGTAAATTCGCAAGCCTGAATATAAAACGAACAAAAATACTAATTTATGAAAAGAAATATACTGATTATCAGCTTAATAATAATTCTTTTTTCTCTATTGTTTATTTCATGTGAAAATTTAAGGAAGCAATCAAAAGACACTGACCTGACCATTTTCTTCATCAATGACAATCATTCACAGATAGATAATTTCAGCAAAATCAAATCTATTATTGATGATGCCGAGAAAAATGGAAATGTGATTCTTGCCAGCTCGGGTGATATATTTTCAGGGAATCCAATTGTTGATTACTATTCCGAAAAAGGATATCCCGTTATTGACCTGATGAACAGGATTGGCTTTGACGTTATGACCCTTGGTAATCATGAATTTGATTACGGACAGGAAGTGTTACAGGACAGGATAGACCAGGCCGAATTTGAAATAATATGTGCTAATATGATATCTGAGTCTCCCCTGCTTGAACAGACCCCGGCCGCTGTTACAATAAGCGCGGGAGGTCTAAATATAAGCTTTGTAGGCGTTATTGAAACCAATGGCAAACCCGGGGCGGTTATACCTTCAACGCACCCCAACAAACTAAACGACCTCACTTTTACAGATGCTAAAGACATACTGGATGATTACTCTGCATACAAGGACGATGAAAATTCTGATTTACTAATTCTTTTAAGTCACCTGGGTCATTACTATGAAGGTGCAGTTACTTCAGATTACAGTGTAGCGCATGATTTTCCGTTTTTTGACGCCATAATTGGAGGCCACAGCCACAGTATAGAGGATACTACTATCAATGGTGTGCTTATATACCAGGCAGGTGCATACCTGAATTACCTTGGTAAAATATCTTTGAAAATAAAGGACAGGAAGATAGTGTCAGAAGATTTTAAACTTATAGATCTCGAAGAATACCAGGAGAAAGATGAAGAATTGCATACACTGATTGAAACATATAACAGTAATCCGGCCTTTTCAGAAGTAATTGGAATAAACGATATTCATCTGACCAGGAACAGAACTGTAGGATGCTTTTACACTGATGCCCTGAGGGGATATCTCAATGCTGATCTGTCATTTCAGAACCCCGGAGGCATAAGGGCTGACCTTGATGTAGGTGATATAAGTATCATGGAAATATACCGGATTGATCCTTTTAATAATGGCCTGCTAAAGTATGAGATGAATGTTTATGACATAAAGGCATTCCTGGAGGGTACAGGTGAGGGTTTTTATTACTCGGGTGTTATTATCGAAAATGATCCTGTGTCAGGAATCATTATCAGAGATCAGCAGGGTAATATTTATAGTGATGACCAGGTACTGTCAATTGCAATAAATGATTATATTCCTGCTGTTTACGAGGAGTATTTCCCGGAACCGGTCAATATGTATGATCTTACAACGGCTGATGCAATGATTCAATATGTCAGGAGCATGACTGAGCCACTGCTCTACGAATCATGCAACAGGTTTTTCAGATACGAAGAGTAATATTGGAATAATGGATTATTGGAGTAATGGAATAATGGGATTTCAGCAAGGTTTCCACCTCGATGAAGTCAGGTAGATGTTCACCCTGCCCCCTGCTAATCATACATGTTCAGAATAATGCTGGGGATCAACTAATTCGCGGTATTTATACACAACCTTCTTATAATCTTCCCAGGTATCACGCTTAAGGTTAGGATTTCTAAGCAGTGCAGCCGGGTGATATACAGGCATTACCAGCTTATTATACCAGTTAAGCCAGTTGCCACGTACCTGCGTTATCCTGTATTCCTTTCCGAAAAAGACACGTAATGCTGAAGCACCAAGAGGTATAAGTATAAGAGGATCAATAAGTTCTATTTGTTTCATCAAGTATGGGATACAGGTTTTAGCTTCCTGGTCGGTAGGAACACGGTTCCCGGGCGGGCGGCATTTGACAATATTACTTATATACACATGTTGTTCACGAGTGAATCCGCAGGCAGCAAGAATTTTGTCAAGCAGCTGGCCCGATTTACCAACAAAGGGTCGTCCTATCATGTCTTCGTCATGGCCCGGGGCCTCACCGATAATAAGTATTTTAGCTCCGGGGTTTCCCTCTCCGAAAATGACATTATGCCTGGTATTATGTAATTCGCATTTTTTACAGGATAATACTTCCTGTTTGAGTTGTTCCATATGTTGATATGAAATGTGATTTAATTCCTGTGACAAATGATCAAATAAAGTTAGCAAATTATTTCAAGGGAACCTCAGCCTTACAGTGTCCACCGTAATCCCGAGTCCTCGGGGCAAAGGTGGAGCCTTAGCTTTTTTCTCCCCTGCAACTCTTAAT
>CAZNYS010000085.1:0-10572 GCA_964577305.1 uncultured Rikenellaceae bacterium | reverse complement strand
ATTAACAATTAAGTGTTTGAAACTCCTCTGGACTTTTCGGAGTAGACTCAATAATCCATTATTCCAGTATCCCTTCACCTTTCATTACATCCCCCTGTCCCTTCGGGACATCCCCCTTCAAAGGGGGAGCCTTTCTATAAAGGTACCAGTATGCCAGCGGTATAAAGTACAGGCTTACCACCGTACCCAGGGCCATGCCGCCAATAATTGTCAGGGCTAAGGGTTTCTGCAGCTCCGAGCCTATGTCGGTGCCGAAAAGGAAAGGCGTCATGGCCAGTATGGTTGTCAGGCTGGTCATGATAATGGGCTTCAGTCGCCGGGCACCTCCCTCATAAATAGCCTCTTTCAACTTCATCCCTGAACGCCGCAGATGATTAATGGTATCTATCTTCAGTATTGAATCATTAATTATAATACCCGACATAACAATAATACCTATCATCGACATCAGGTTGATGGTGACGCCAAAGATCCTCAGCAGTAATAAAGCCCCGGCTATGTCAATGGGCAGTTCCAACAAAACCACCAAAGGCAGCTTGAGCGACTCAAACTGCGAGGCCAGGATGAAATATAACAACAGTATGGATATCAATATTATAAAAAACATCTCCCTGAAGATCTGCTGTCCCGAGATCAGTGATCCGGAAAAACGCACACTTATATCCTCGTCCCGTGTAACCACAGACCTTATCTCAGCCGTTAATTTCTCGGGTGAGCGGGTTTCGATATCCATGCTCAACGGTACATATTCACCGAACATACCTCCCTTGATAAACTTATAATCATGCTCCCTTTCTATATTCACCAGGTTACGTACGGGCACCTCCTGCCCCCTGGTATTCCTGACAAAGCTGCCGCCGATGATATTACTTATGTATTCCTGGTCCTCAACAAGCACTATAGGCAATATCTCATGCGAAGCTCTCAGCTCTCCTGCCCGGTTGCTGTTAAATGCTGTCTTTAACCTGTAATACAGTTCCTGGGGATTGACTTCATATAATAGTAATTTCTCCTGATCAATTCTGATTATTACCTTTTCACCTGTCGGAGGCATTGTAACCATTGTCTCAGGCCAACCTGCGTCCAGTGCAAATCGTATTCTTTCCACCCTGTCAAGCGAAGGCACCCTGTCCTCCGAAAGCAGGCTGAGGTGTACTAACAGGCTGGCTTCGGTGGCAGAAAATATCTTCTCAAAAACATTTTCCTGCGGTGTTATGCTAAGTGATGCTTCAGGGTAAACAGAGGAAATATAATCTCCTATTTCACTCCTGAGATCACCGTAAACAGAATAATCTTCTGCCTTCAGGTATATCTTCGACTGTGTATAGCTCTGGTCATAATCCCTGTTGAAGATAAAATCCTGCTCGCCTATAAAATTATTAGATTGAACAATCCTGTCGCTGCAGTGTGTAAGTATGTCCATCACCCTGTTGGTATTCTCATGCACATCAATATTCTCATTCCAGTCTATCAGCACTAGCATCTCATCCTGCTTTACCTCCGGTAGTCGTTCCTTTTCCATAAGAACGAAGAACCAGACGCTTACTGGTATAAGCAGAAGGAATAAAGGCATCATAACATTTCTGTACCTGAAGAAGAACTTCATGCCTCCCTCATATCTTCCTTCAAGGTTCTTAAAGGATATCTTTTTCACAAACCTGGTAAGTGCTCCCTCGCGGGGATTCTTGAAGAATTGCCTGAATAATGTTGGCAGCAACATTATCGAAACGGCAAAGGATACAAACAGTCCTATTGATATGGCAATAGCCTGGTCAAAGAAAAGGGCACCCGCTATACCGCTGAGAAAGATCAGGGGAATAAACACGGCACATGTGGTAAGTATGGATGAAAGCAAGGGGCGGATAACCTCGTTAGTGCCCATGACACATGATTCGGATACTGAAAGACCCTTGTTCATGTACTGGATGATATTATCGGTAACAATGATAGAATTATCTATCATCATCCCCACGCCCAGTATAAGGCCCGAAAGGGATACTATATTTATCGACAGGCCGGCCAGGTGAAAAAACAATATGCTTATCAGTACCGATGCAGGAATACTGATACCTATCAGCCAGGGTGAACGTCCGTCCCTGAGGAAAAAGAACATTACAAGAAAACCCATGGTGCAACCAAAAAGCAGGCTCATCTTCAGGTTCGACATTGAAAAGTCCAGTATCCTTGTCTGGTCCTGTGATATCTCAAATTGGATATCAGGATAATCATCAACAAATATACCTATCAGTTCAGCGAGATTATCCTCAAGGTCGGCCATCCTGGCGGTGGATTTTTTTATAATGGCAAGTGAAATGGATCGGCTGTCACCGTTAAAATACATACCTGTCAGCCTGCTCTGACGCAAACCTACTTCTGCCACATCCTTCATCTGTACAAGACGGTCACCCGCTCTCAGGTATATATTCGCCACATCATCAACGGTTTTCAGGTATGAACTGAACTCAAGATTATAAAGATACTTGCCGTCTTTTACCAGCAGGCTGCCTATATTAAGGTTATTCCTTTCTATGGCATTGCGTATATCGTTCTCAGAAATATCCAGGCTGCCGGTTTTCTCAAGGTCAGGCTCAATATATATTTCTTCCTTTACCTGTCCGGTAAGGTCAGCTATTGCCACCTCGGGAAGTTGTTCTATCCTTTTCTTTATAACTGTTTCGGAGAATTTACTGAGCTGGTTGAACCTCTCTTCCGAATACTGCTCTTCAGTAAGGCTAAGGTTAAGCAGGAAGACAGGTATATCAGTGGCGCTTGCTTTTACTATCCTGGGCCTTTCCAGATCGTTGGGGAGGGAATTCATGCTGCCGTCGATCTTCTCATTCACTTCCATAAAGGCCAAATCAATATCAGTCCCATATTCGAATTTAAGGAGGATGAGGGCGCTGCCGTTACGCGATTCGGATTCGATATCATCAAGACCCGGCACCTGTAACAGGTTACGTCTGAGAATACTCACAATAGAATTTTCTATCTCCCTGGCCGAATTATCGGGACGTGATACTGCCACCGTTATTTCAGGAATATCAATATCGGGCATCAGCGACACCGGTAATCGACCCGATGATACTATACCGAGCATAATGATGGCCACAAAGCTCATTATTACTGCTACAGGTCGGTTTATTAGGAATTTTACCATTTAGGTTTGTTGAATTGTTGAATTGTTAAACTGTTGAATTGTTGAGTTCGGGTATTCAATAATTTCCCCTCCTTTTGAAAGGAGAGGAAATGGCTGATTGTTAATATTCTATTTAACTTCATCATTCTACATTCGATATTCGTTATTCGACCCTTTTAGTCACTGCGTCTCTCAATCTCTTCGTCTCTTAGTCCTTCCCTGCTCCATGCTCCCTGCTCCATGCCCCCTGCTGACACCCATAAAAACAGGCAGAAACAAAACAAGTCCTATAATGCTGAAGATCAAACCCCCTATAGTGCCGGCTGCCAGTGAAAACCAGAATCGCTCATCCTTACCCGCCAGCAGGAAGGGTGAGAGACCGATTATCGTCGACAGTATTGTCAGGGCAATAGGTACGACCTTAGCATTATATGCCTTTATATACAACTTCAGTTTCGTCAGTACATTTCCTTTCTTTTTAAAATTATTATAATCGTTTACTATATACAGTGCAGAGTTAACCACAAGCCCGGCCAGTAATAACATAGCCGCCAGCACACCTTCATCGGGTCTGATATTAAATACATGAAATGTGAGAAAAACCCCGATAAAAGAGAACGGGATAAGACTTATTACCACGAGTGGCTGTGACAGCGATTCCAGCAATATTGCACATATGAAATATACTATCAGTATAACCAGGAATATAAGGTAGAAGTTACTCTCACGCTCACCCCATGAATACCTGTAATATGACCGGTCAGCCGAATAGCCGAGGGGCAGCAGTGCCTTAGTTTCCCTTATATTCCTGTCAAGTATAATATTTCCCAGTTCATAATTGCCTATAAAATCATACATCACCATTAATACATATTGCTGGTCCTCCCTGGTGATCTTATTGTCAGTAATATCACTTCTTATATCTGCAAAGTCCCTGAGCTTGACATATACTCCTTCCGGGGTGATAACAGGTGTATTTATCACCGTCCAGTAATCATATTCCTCGCTCTGTGCTGCCTTGATGGTCATCGGAGCCCTGAAATCATTTACAAAGGGATAGAGCGATGGTGATCTTGTCCTTGAATATTTCTGTATCTCCGTAAAGGCAAAACCCAGATCAGAATTATTGTTTGCCAGGAAGGCGGCATCAAGGTTAAGCCTGTTACGGGTGATCTTTTTGTTCTGGTAACGTTCACCGCTGCCCATGATATAAACCTCCTGTATACGGGGATGCTCCAGCAACCTTAACTTAAGATCTTCGGCATAGGTCATCAGTTCATCATAATTATACCCTTTCATCATCACAGCCCATTGTCCGCTTATGTAGTCGCTCCCCACCTGGTTGGAGAATGCCCTGCCTACACCCGAAACCATTACATGGTATGAACCTATGCCCATCATAAAGTCCTCTATCCTTATCTTGAGTATATACGGAAAGATCCCGTTCTCTATTTCTGGATCGAAAGTAATACTCATATTAGCCGACTCTTCACTATAAATGCTTGTGTTAAACATTTCTATTTCTTCATAGCCGGCCAGCATGTTCTCCACCCTTGTGCATATATCATTCAGGTGCTCTATGGTAAGTCCCTCCTGGCTCCTCCCTATCCTTACATTCAGTCGCGTACGCACCTCTTCATCGCCTCCTCCGTAATAATAATATCCGAATGAGGATGAGATCTTATCGGCAAAGAGGCGCAGGCTGCCACCGAGCACTTTTTCAATTACCGGCCTTATATCCTGGCTGAATTTCCTGGCACCGATGCTTTTATTATAGACTTCCTGGAATGGTGTGAGTTCTGTTTCCAGAACCGGTGATCCGTAATACCTTGTATCGTCCTCTACGGGCAGCTTATCCGGAACCAGGAATAAGGGCAGACCAAAACCCAGTATTGCAATGATTATCAGAACCACCCTGTACCTGATCCCAAGATTTATATATTTTGAATAAAGTGAGCTTATGTGTATTATACGTCGCTTACGCTTTACAATCCTTGCATTTCTTTTGACCGGGAGTGGTATTTTATCCAGCAATGAAGGGATGAAGAACAAAGCCACTCCCAGCGATACTATCAGGTTTACAATGAATACGGCAGCAAAATCAGCCAGTTTGACTTTCGATTCTTCATCAAGGAAGAAAATTACCGAGAGCGCCCCGACAGTAGTCAGTGTTGCCGCCATTATGGCAAGGAATACCAGTTTGTTCTTATGATGCCTAAGGTGGTCGGTCATCACTATGGTATTATCGATAATAATACCGAAAGAAACGGTAATTCCGGCAAGTGAATACAGGTGCAACTCCAGCTTGAGAAGGTAATAAAAGATAAATGCGATGGCCAGGTTAGCCACCAGGCTGATGGTTATTATGGCAAGGTACCTTATCTCCCGGCTTATTATGAAAACGAAAAGCAGCAGTAATATAACAGATGCAATAGTACGGTATAAGATCTTGGTAAGTTCTTCCTTAAGGGTTATTGTGGCATCGTAACTTATCCGTGCACTGTATCCGGGCGGCAGGTCTGCTGAAATTTCCTTCATGGTGTTCTTTACTTCATCGGCCACCTTTATATTATTAACGTTCTTTTCTGCCCTTATAACCATGTTTATGGTGTTCAGGCCGTTTATCCTGTAGTAAGTGCGTGCATCCTGTTCAAGGAGTCTTACCGATGATATATCCCCTAGGTGAATGATCCTGTTATCGCACCTGGCAACTGGAACACCGGCCCATTGGACCTCCTTCTTGCTGTTACCTTTTAGGGTGATATATGTTCTTATATTATTACCATAAATATCTGACTCAAGGGCCGAGCCCATCTCATCCTCCAGAAGATAATTGCTTATCGCCTGTCTTATGGTATATGCCGACAGGCCAAGAGTTTGTATCTTATCCTGGTCATAAACCAGCTCCCATTCAAGGTTACTGGCTCCGTACACATTAATGTCATATACACCATCAACCACCGCGAGCCTCGATTTTATCTGCTCCTCCGCCATCTTTTGTATATACGAGGGGCTTGCCGTTCCGTTTATCTGGTATACGAGTATATCCGTGCCTGTATCATTATCGGGCATGCTCATCCGGACTACCGGGTAAGACACCTCCGGTGGCAGCTTATGCCTGGCCTCCCTCAGCAGTGATGCCACTTCGAAGCGTTTTGCCTGCAGATCCGCATTCCTGTCGAATTCAATACTTATAGACCCCGATCCGTTCTGTGTTGTCGATTCTATTCTTTCAACCCCGGGAACCGTTGACACTACACCTTCCAGTATCGAGGTCACCTCCTGCTCTATCACCCGCGCAGGTGCCAGGGGCCATGACCATGATACTGTCATCTCAGGCATGTAGCGTGTCGGATTAAGCTGAAGAGACAGCACAGGTATAACGGCAATACCTATTATGATCAGCAATACGAAAATTATATTGATCGTAAAAGAAGAAAAAGCCTTAGTATGGGATCCTGCACTCACTTGTTCTCTTCCGTAACTATTGTTTCATGGGCCAGGTTAACATTTCCTTTGTATATTACCAGGTCACCCTCTTCCAGCCCTTCGGATATTGAGAATGAGTCGGAGCTTTCAAATTCAGTGGTAACATACTTCCATATTGCCAGGCTGTCCTCGCGAACAAACACCACATCGCGGCCCTGGCGTATTACCAGGGCTTCCTTGGGGATAACAAGGCGATCCTCAACGGGTTTACGAATAAGTATTTTTACGTTCATACCCTCCAGCAGCCTGCCTCCGTTTTTGAGTTCAGCCCTTACCTTTACCATCCCATTCTCATCCACCAGGGGATTGATCTTTGTTATATGCCCGGTATATTCCGTACCATCATTGATAAATGGTATTATATTTACCGGCATACCCCGGTTGATAAACCCGTATTCCGATTCCAGCACCGGGAATTCCACTTCAATAGCTGAATTATCGATAATCTTACACAGGCCATCATTATAAATACTGCTTGGATTCCATTCCTTGGCTTCCAGGTTTGCAATATTACCATCTATCGGTGCATATATTTTCGTATGCCTGAGGTTGTACTCAGCTTCACGCAGGCTGGTCTTGGCATCTATCAGTCCGCTTCTGATCTTACTCATACGGATCATCTCTTCACCCAGTTCAGAAGTATCGGTAGTACCATGAAAAGTAATGAGATCATCTTTAAACTCAATCATTGCTTTTTCGAGTTGCTGCTTTGCCTTTTCGTACTGGATACGGTAGTTAAAATCTTCCAATTCAGCAAGTAGATGTCCTTTTTTAACATGGTCCCCGTTTTTAACATGGATCCTTTCAATAGTGCCGTCCACCCTGAAAGGGACGGTTGATATTCTTTTGGCGTACGCCTTACCATTGGATACCAGTTCATGGTAGAAAGTAGTTCTTTTAAGTTCCGTGGTAGACACCGTTACGGCATCCCTCACTGACGAGCGCCTGGCCATTTCCTCGCGGTTATCTTCTTCCCGGGTTTTGCATGTTTGCAGGGATAGTATAATCAGAAATACTAACATTCCCTCGAAAAGGTTTTTCATGTTTTTAAGGTTATTTAGGTTTTCTAAATATATGAAGTTTATTACAATCAATTATTATTTGGCACAAAAAACAAGCCATGAAATTATGTTTTCATCCTCACAGACATTGATTTAACAAAACAGGCTTTAAGATATAAATTTTTTTATCATCCTGCTTTGCCTTCTTAAGTAAAAATTTGCGGAGGGATCTAATCCCGTTCATTCTGTTTTCTTAACTTTACAATATAATGCAGTACAGTTAATAAATCTAAATATGCCAACAGGTTATTTTGATATTGAAGAAGCTTTCAATGACTGGGAAAAAAGAATTACCGCAACAAAAGATCTTACCAAATCTGATATCGAGGAACTTAAGGCTCATCTGGAAGATGAATATAATACCCTGGTTAAAACAAATCTTAGCAAGAAAGAAGCTTTTCTGGTTGCCTCAAACCGCCTGGGCACTGAAAAGGACTGGGGTGATGAGTTTGTAGAAAGTAATAGACAAATAAATGAGCTAAAGAATGTTGCTATTGTTTGTACAGGAGTTATAATTTATTTATTTACTTATTATTTAATCAGACTTATTGTTGCTTTTATTTATATAATAAGTATTCGATCTGATTATGACCTTATTAAAGCGACAATCATGAGCAAAGTTGTTGTTTATGGTTTCCTGATAATATTCGGGATCTTTCTCGTTTCTATTTTCCTGAACCAGGGAAAATTCCTGCATAAAAGGATCAATAAACTGGAGATATATTCAAAATATCTAATAGTGATTGTCATTTTTGCATTGTTTCTGGGAATTATTAATCATAGTATAATACCGTTACTGGAAAATTACACACGAATGGCGGGGGGAAAGAATGTCCTGGATCATTATTTCCTGCTTAGGAGATTTGAGTATATTTATTTTGTACAGATAATATTTGCATTTATCCTAATATATATAAAGGTTATTAAAAAAACAGAACTGCCAACATAATTTATCTTGTATAACTGTTTGTAAAAATATAATTAATTAATATATTGCAGATATATATATTCAATACAACTTATTATGAAAGTCAAGACTGTAATTTACATTCTCTTAATTTGTATTATATGTGGTTGTGAAAATGATAGTGAACCTCTATTCTCCTTTGATCCTGTAAAAGACTCCTATGTAAAGAATAATATTCAGGAACTTTCAACGCTGGAAATTCAGGATATAAGTGCCCTGTCTAAAGAATTACAAAGGGCCGTTTACAGAAGCTATACACCCGAAAAAAGATATGAGTTATGGACAGAAAGGCTTAACCTGATCCTGTATACTGAAGAATGGACAAATGAAGAAACGATCCATATAATTTCATTAATTGATTATTTATGCCCGGAGGTTTTTTCCGGAGATGATACTAAATTGATCGAAAAAGGTATTGATCTTAACTTTTCTGATCACTGGATGAAATTTGGATATGATAATTTGCTTTGGGATGTTAATAAAATGGCTTTCGTTATATCTTCTCTGGATATTTCTTATTCTGAATTTTTGCATACTGTAAAAGGGATCAAAGACCTGAAAAAAACAGCTAAGGCCGGTAGTGAAACCTGTAACTGCAATCAATCCACCAGTTTCTGTTATCCGGGTATGTGCAATGATACAGGTTGTAATAAGACTAATGGTGGATGCGGCTGGCTATGGCTTCAAGAATGCAATGGTGAATGCCTGCTGGAACAATGACCTGAAATGAAACCTTTACGTTCAATCACATCTCTCATTTCTGCTTTCCTGGTTGGATTAATAATATTTATCACTCCCCTGGCATATAATACCACCCTTGCACAACCATCTGACGGATATCTTATATGTTTAGTAGCCGGTACCATTATATTAACATTGTATTTGATTATAAAAATTCTATTCAGTAAGGGATTCTATTATTTCGGTCTTAGCATGCCGGATCTTTTACTTATTTTGCTAGTGGGAACATGTGCAGTTTCTATATTTATAAATAATTCCAATATCTCTCTTGAATCAGTACTCAAGTTGATAGGGTTAATTATTATCTATATTACTGTCAGATCGCTAAAACCGGAACAGACAGCTACTATTCTTTTCTTTATTATTTTCAGTGGTATTTTACAGGCTATTTACGGCAATCTTCAACTTTACGAACTGTATCCTTCGCATCATTATCAGTTTAAAATTACCGGAAGCTTCTTCAACCCAGGTCCTTATGCCGGCTACCTGGCTGTTGTATTCCCAGTTGCTCTGGCTTTGTCAGCAAGAAAACCAGATGCCGGTGCAAACAGGTTGTACCTTATTATAAAACAATTATCAGTTTTAAATTTTATCCCTGTATTACATTACTTTTACCTTGCAGCGCTTATACTTATACTTATTGTTTTACCGTCCACTCGCTCTCGTTCCGCATGGCTCGCTGCTATTATATCCTCCTGTTTTTTAATAGCAACATTTATAAAATCCGGAAAGACAACAGATAATTACTTCCGTGAAATAATTCCTTTGAAATTAAGTATCAAAATCAGGAGTCCTAAAATAAAAGTATTTCTGATTGTATCATTTGTTATCCTTATCTGCACTTCTGGTATTTCACTTTATTACATGAAAAAAGACTCAGCCGATGGTCGTTTACTTATCTGGAAAGTTACTACTGAAATGATAGCTGATAAACCTGTAACAGGGCATGGACCAGGAGGTTTCGAAGCGAATTATATGAATTATCAAGCAGATTATTTCGCCGGAAATACTGATTCTGAAAAAGCTTTACTTGCCGGCAACAATAAATATACTTTCAATATATTCCTGAAATTACTGACTGAATATGGTTTGATAGGTTTTATAATAGTTTTATTATTACTTTATTGCGTATTCCTGCGATTCCGGACACCTATTCCTGTTTTAACCGGACACTCAGT
>CAZNYS010000084.1:0-10949 GCA_964577305.1 uncultured Rikenellaceae bacterium | reverse complement strand
TCGGGACTTCGGAGGACACTGTGAGAGTGAGTTGAGATTGGATTGAGACAACCTAGTTTAATTTCAGACTCTTTGCTTGCTTCTCCAGGCTCAGCACTAGATGCTCTGAATGACAAAGGTCTATTAAGATGATATGAAACAAAGAATATCCCTAACATCACTATTCCTTATATCTATTCTGGTAACAAACGCACAGGAAGCTTATATTGTATCCTTCCGGGTTCAGGCAGGTGAATATGAATACTTGAATACCCCTGTCAGTGCAGTTTTAGATAATTATTCACCAAATGTAGACACTTGCACCCTTGTGATGTATGAAATAACAGGTGGTGTAAAACGGGAAGTGCCTGTCCAGGTAGCAACAGGACATGAAACAAGACTGTGGTGGATCCTTGATGGTGTAACAGAAGCAGGAAGGGCAAGACAATATGATCTGTTCTGCACATGCAAAAGAGAAAATGAGTATCAGCTCAAGGCAATCATTAATGACGATAATCTCAGGATAACACACGGGGGACATGATGTGTTACAATATAACCATGCTGTCCATTACCCACCTGAAGGAGTGGACACGATCTTTAAAAGAAGTGCCTTTATACATCCCCTGTGGTCCCCGTCTGGGAATATACTTACCCGTATAACCCCACCCGACCATTATCACCACTATGGTATATGGAATCCCTGGACAAAAGTATATTACAGGAACAGAGAAATAGATTTCTGGAATCTCGGTAAAAGACAGGGCACCGTTAAATTCAAAGGATACATATCCAATGTTTCCGGAAATGTTTACTCCGGATTCATCTCACTCCATAACCATATTATTAACGATAAGCCAGGTATTGATTTAAATGTTATGAACGAAATATGGGATGTAAAGTTGTGGGTAATCATTATACCCGGATCAGGTCAGGTATACATGGTTGATCTTGTTTCATTGCTTTCATGTGCCACCCCTGATTCAGTTATTCTTGATTCATACACCTATGGAGGAGGTATCGGATTCAGGGCAACTGAAGAATGGACTAATAAGAACAGCCGGGTTATCACCTCTGAAGGTCACACAAGGAAAGATGCAGATGCCACAAGGGCAAGATGGGCAAATGTCGGAGGTTCATTCGCCGATAATACTTACTCGGGCATAGTTTTTTTCTCACATCCCTCAAACAGGGACCACCCTGAGCCCATGAGAGTATGGCCTTCAGACAGCAATGAAGGAAGAGGTGATGTGTTTTTTGAATTTTGTCCCATACGCTATAACAGGTGGATACTCGAACCAGGTAAAACATACAGGCAAAAATACCGTATGCTGATTTACGATGGTAAGCTGGACAGTTTAGTTATTGAAAGAATATGGAATGATTTTGTATTCCCGCCTGAAGTAAAAATACTACATAAAAAAAGTGAGTTATGAATAAAATTTTCTTAATCCTCCTTGCTACAATGATATTATTTAATAACGAATGCAAAACAGAAACAGAGAATAAGACCAGCATACTGGTATATACAAAAAACGGGGATGGCTATGTCCATGATAATATCAAAGCAAGTATCAATGCATTGAAAAAGATAGGACAGCAAAATGACATGACCGTTGACATAAGTGATGATCCGGAAGTAATAAATAAGGAAAACCTGGGTAAGTATCATTGCATTGTTTTATCCAATACCAATAACGAAACCTTTGATACCGATGAGCAGAAACTGGCTTTTGTAAGGTATATACATGCCGGTGGATCTGTGGTGGGAATCCATTCAGCATGTGGATCCGAGCGGGAATGGCAATGGTTCTGGGCTATGCTGGGAGGAAAATTTGAAAGGCACCCACCCTACCAGTCTTTTAACATTAAAGTTATCGACCATGACCATCCATCAACAAGTTTCCTGGGAGAAATATGGCATTGGGAAGATGAATGTTATTACCTAAAAAATCTTAATCCTGATATCAGGATCTTATTAGCCGCTGATCTTCGAACTGTTGAAGACGAAGAAAAAGACATATACCCCGGTGAAGTGTTCGGTAATTATTTTCCACTTGCCTGGTACCATGAATTCCAGGGAGGAAGGGTGTTTTATACTGCCCTGGGACATTCAATTAAACATTATTCTGACCCCAACTTCATCAATCACATAAAGGGTGGAATAATATGGGCTATAGGAGATGGCAGCGGGCCCGATTATACAACTGTGAAAATAAACACACTACCGGAATAAAATAAAATGTAAAGCTATGGCAGGTAAGAAGAATATTACAAGGCGTAAATTTATGAGAAACAGCCTGGCAGGTACAGCTGGAATACTGTTTATACCAACAATTGTACCATCCTCGGTGTTTGGCAGGAGCGCACCCAGCAATAAGATAAACATCGCGCAGATAGGTTTTGGCAGGATAGCCATGACCCATGACCTGCCCCTGACTTTGATTCACGATATTACCCGATTGGTAGCAATTGCAGATGTTGATATTAAAAGGGCGGCAGAAGGAAAGGAATGGGCCCTGAATTTTTATGAGGAAAAAACAGGTAAAAAGAATTTTGTTGATATTTCCCTCTACCAGGATTACCATGAAATGCTGCTTGATCCATCAATTGACGCAGTAATAATATCAACACCTGACCACTGGCATGCTCAACTTGCAATAGAAGCAGCCCTGGAAGGCAAGGATATTTATCTTCAGAAACCTGCCTCGCTTACCATTAAGGAAGGCCGCCAGATGAGCAATATAATAAACCGGACAGGTATAATATTCCAGCAGGGCAGCCAGCAAAGATCACTTGATCCCTGGCCGCAGTTTAAGAAAGCATGTGAACTGGTTAGAAATGGCAGGATTGGAGAAATCCAAACTATTTATGTTGGCCTCCCTGGTGATCCTTCGGGTCCTGAAGAACCTGAGATGCCAGTACCTGAAAACCTGGATTATGATATGTGGCTTGGATCAACCCCCCATGTATATTATACCGAGAACAGGGTACATTCACAAACTGATATTACCAGCAGACCCGGCTGGTTAAGATGCGAACAATTCGGAGCCGGTATGATTACCGGCTGGGGTGCTCATCATATTGATACAGCTCACTGGGGCATGGGAACAGAATATACAGGGCCGGTTGAAGTAGAAGGCTCGGCAGAATTCCCCGAAAGTGGATTATGGGATGTGCATGGTAACTTTAAAACTAATGCCAGGTATGCCAATGGTGTAATAATGCATGTCAGTGGTGAATACCCGAATGGGGTTAAATTTATTGGTTCAGAAGGATGGATCTTTGTTTCCAGGGGAGAAGTACAGGTTACTGCATCAGATCCCGGGGCTGAGGATACCCAGCTTCTGGCACTTGATGCCTCCGACAGGAAAATCCTGGAATCAGTTATCGGACCCGATGAGATACATTTGTATGAAAGCCAGGAACAACATAAAAACTGGATCGATTCAATTATTAGCCGTAAAGACCCTGTAGTAGCAGCCGAAATAGGGCACCGGTCATGTTCTGCATGCCTCTTGCATCATATCGCTATGAAATTGCCGGGTAAGCTCTACTGGGATCCTGACAAAGAAAAATTCATAAACAATGATAAAGCAAATGAAATGCTTTCCAGGCCTCAGAGATGGCCTTATGGAACAAATTATACCCTTGAAAATTTTAACGGAATGTAATATGAAACGAACATGAAAATTTTTAGCATTAAATTTTCGCAAAAAAGCATGGTTAAAATTTTCATGTGAGAGCGAGGAACGAGCGGTTCCATGCCGTGCGAAAATTTTTTGCAAATTTTCATTGCAAAAAATTTTAAACGTATGAAATGTATTAAATACCTGTTGATTATTCTGATTATTTCAGTAACATCATGCGGAAAAGGTAAAAAAGACAGCAAAGATAATATGACAGGTATAAAACTAATGACAGTTGATCCCGGGCATTTTCATGCCGCACTTGTGCAGAAGGATATGTACGAAGGAGTATCCCCGGAGGTATATGTTTTTGCGCCTGGAGGAGAAGATCTTAATCAGCACCTCGAAAGGATTGAGTCTTTCAATAACAGGGAAGAAAATCCTACCAGCTGGAAAGAAAAAGTATATACCGGGCCCGATTTTTTTGAAGAGATGATAAAGACGAAACCGGGTAATGTTGTTGTGCTATCAGGAAATAACAGTAAGAAAACAGATTACATACTTAAATCAATTGAATCTGGATTTAATGTACTTGCCGATAAACCTATGGTCATAACACCGGAAAAATTTCCCCTGCTGGAAAAGGCTTTCAGGATGGCTGGAGAAAATAATGTATTGCTCTATGATATAATGACTGAAAGATACGAGATCACAACCATGCTGCAGAAGGAATTATCACGGAACAAAGATCTTTTTGGTGAATTGATGACAGGGAGCCCGGAGGAACCGGCCGTTACTAAAGAGAGTGTGCACCACTTCTTTAAATATGTCTCGGGCTCAGCCCTGGTGCGGCCCCCATGGTTCTTCGATACCGAACAGCAGGGAGAAGGCATTGTTGATGTGACCACACACCTGGTGGATCTTATCCAGTGGGAGTGTTATCCCGGCTTCGTCCTTGACAAAGCCGACATTGAAATCATTGAGGCCCGGAGGTGGCCCACTGTCATAAGTGCTGAAGAGTTCAGTAAAGTAACAGGTCTGGATCACTTTCCATCATACCTTGAAAAGGATATTATTGATGGCAAGCTGCATGTATATGCTAATGGTGAAATACTATATAAGATTAAGGACACTTATGCCAGGGTGGTGGTTGAATGGAAATACCGGGCTCCTGAAGGAACGGGCGATACACATTATTCAATAATGCGCGGCACCAGGTCAAACCTTGTAATCAGGCAGGGGGCACAGGAATCATATAAACCTGCTCTTTACCAGGAATTGAATGAAGAAACACCCGGTTTCGAAGAAGTGCTTAACAGAGCACTCTCAGAACTGCCATGGGAAGATATTGAATACACCCAGCTCAATGATAATACATGGAAGTTTATTATACCGGAAAAATACAGGGTAGGTCATGAGGCTCATTTCGGGCAGGTAACGGAAAAATACCTCGAATACCTTGAAAAAGGAAACATGCCCGAATGGGAGGTGCCCAATATGATTGTCAAATACTACACTACAACAGAGGCTCTCAGAAAAGCCCTGGAATAATGTATTATCCACCTTCGCTGATGCAGGTCTGGCTTGCTGCTGGCGCAGGTCTCCAGACCTGTGCCGGGGGTTCGGCATTTTCACAAACTTCTAAACATATTTAAGATTCTACCAAAAAATACTCTACTTTTGTCTCTGAAAAAAACCGATTGAAATATTTTAAAACCCTGTATAATGGACTTTCTGAACAATGAAATTGTCTCATACCTTGTGCTTCCGGTTCTTATTTTTCTTGCAAGGATTGCAGATGTCTCCCTTGGCACAATACGGATAATATTCGTATCCAAGGGCATGAAGAATGTAGCCCCACTGATAGGATTTTTTGAAGTTCTTATATGGCTCCTCGCCATAAGCCGTATTTTCCAGGATCTGGATAATTGGATAGCATATATTGCCTATGCCGGAGGTTTTGCTGCAGGTAATTATTTCGGTATGCTGCTTGAAGAAAGACTTGCCATAGGCCATGAAATGATCAGGGTGATAACAAAAAGTGAAGCAAATACACTGGTTGATATACTGAAGGACAAAGGTTTTGGCGTTACCTCAATTCAAGCTCATGGGGTTGAAGGAGAAGTGGGTGTGGTATTCATTATTGTAAAAAGAAGTATGGTTAAGAGTGTGCTTGAAATAATTAATAATTATAATCCGCGTGCTCTTTATACAATTGAATCAGTAAGGCTGGTCAACCGGGAGGTCTTTCACCAGGTTGCCCCGCCTCCACATAAGAAATCACTCCTTCACCTGCATGGCAAAACAAAATAGAGGTATAAACAGGCATTCAGAATAATAGCTAAAATCGCTCATAGCAGCAGTCTATGCATTGGGCTTATAAGCTTTACCCGGTACAGGAATCTCCTTTGGAATGTCAACAGGTCCGAACTCGAAAACTTCTGGTCCCAGCTTCAGGTCTGAATTCATCATCTCATCCCAGGTTACCAGTTTCCCTGTATATGATGATATCCGGCCCATAATACCCACCATTGTAGAGATTGCTGTGTTTTCTGCTTCATTGAATGGCTTATCGGTCCTGATGGCAGTAACAAGGTCAATATGCTCCTGGTCATATGGACTGACTTTTACATTATTTGTTTCTTCTCCCTGGTCATTCAGGGGGTATTTATACTTCCATATTTCCTTACCATTGAGGTCAACTATTGCATTCTGACAATTAGATGAGCCAAGCGTTCCCTGTATGTATTCTGAAACATTGTTTTCGCAACCATCAATCTGTCGGCACATACTGTGCACATGAACACCGTTATCAAGAACAAAATCGACACTGAAATTATCAAACTGGTCCCCTGTCACCCTCCTGTGACGGGACCCGAAGCCGACTGCCTGTACAGGATGTTTACCTGTAAACCAGTTTATAACATCCAGGTTATGGACATGCTGTTCCACTATATGGTCGCCTGAGAGCCAGCACCAGTTTACCCAGTCACGTATCATATATTCCATTTCTGTCCAGTCGGCATTTGGATCACGGTGCCACAGTTTACTCTGGTTCCAGTAGCAGTTTGCACTTACTATCTCCCCCATGGCGCCAGCAGCAACCTGTGCGTAAGTGTTGGCATAATCTCTCTGGTGTCTGCGCTGTGTGCCTGTAACCACACTCAGACCCATGCTTTCAGCTTTTTTTGCAGTAACCATAACTGATCTTGCGCCGGCAGGATCAACAGCTACAGGTTTTTCCATGAAAATATGTTTGCGTGCCTCAACCGCAGCGGCAAAATGTTCAGGTCTGAAGTAGGGTGGTGTGGCAAGAATTACTATATCCACACCCGAGTCTATTACTTTCTGAAAAGCATCAAAACCAATAAAGCAGTTCTCATCTGCAACTTCATTATCCTTTTGTTCTTTCAGTCTTTCCCTGCACGAATTAAGCCTGTCGGTAAACACATCGCCCAGTGCAGTTACTTTCAGGTTAGGTCCGGCTGAAAGGAAATTAATTGCAGCACCCGTACCACGGCCACCGCAGCCGATAAGTCCTGCCTTTAATTCCGGCCCGTCTGGTGCCTGGTCAAGGAATTCGGGTACTATAACATTTTTCATCCTGCCATCGGGGGCACATGAGTTCATAAGGGAGGGCATTACGGCACCTGCTGCACCTGCTGCTGCAGCTTTACCAAGGAAGTTACGGCGTGATATGTTATTTTTCATAGTGAAGAGATATTAGTTATGAGTTATTTTATTCTTCATTATCCTTTTTTCCTGTCTTCTCATCATATTCACAAACCACCCTGAATCCTACGTGAGAACAATCGGAATACCACCACTTGCTCTTTGGTATCTGCGGATCAGTTCTGAGCCATTGATCAGTCTTTGTATGATCACGGGCCGCTGATCTCAGGTTACCTGCCTGGTCCCTGAATGATCCTCCCCTTATTACCTTTTCTTCTCCTGATGGCGGCCCTGACGGGTCAATTACACCTGTTTCAGGGTACATGGAATAGGTACTGTCTGAATACCAGTCTGAGCAAAATTCCGCTACGTTTCCCGGCATATTTTTCAAACCAAAAAAATTTGGTTTTACTGCTTCCGGTTCCTGTGTTTTTGCAGGACTGTTACCCTGGTATACCACAAATGTATTAATTTTTGTTGTATCATTTTTTCTTATTGCGGCTAAAATGCCCGTTCGTTGGAAGTCTTCAGGATCACCTTCAAAGAAATATGGTGATTCCGTCCCTGCCCTGCAGGCATATTCCCATTCGGCTTCGGTAGGCAGGCGGTAGTTCTTTCCGGTAACCAGTCTAAGCCATTTACAATAAGTTTCAGCAGCATGATGGGTTATGGAAATAACAGGTCTGTCTCCCATGCCCCAGTTCTGATCGGGCTGCCCGTAAGGAGGTGTGGCCCCACTTATGGCATCAGCATCAGGCCCTGATCTGCTTCCCTCTGTATCTGTAGTACGCCCTTCTCCGGAGGTCTGGGCATAAAAGGCAAGGTATTCATCCCATGTTACTTCAGCCTTTCCAATAAAAAAAGGACTGATTTCCACTTTTACCTGTGGCCCTTCATCCTCATCCCTGAAAGGTTCATCTTCCGGGCTCCCCATGGTAAATTCACCACCCGGGATAGCTGCCATTTCGAATGAAGCGGATGAGCCAGGTATATACTCGGTGAAGGAATCAAATGAAGTTACTTTTGCCGGTTCATCGTAAATTATTTCAGGTTTTTCCTCCAGCATCCCGAATGACTCATTACCACCATGGGTATATCCCTCAATATAATGACCTGCATTCAGGTGACAGTTAATACAGTGAAGATCATCTGTTTTTTCAGCCTGGTCATAGTAAAGATGTGCTTCCTCCCCTTCCCTTGATAATTCAGGTGTAAACAGTGTTTCATGACAGTACAGGCAAGTACTTTCGGGAACATGCTTCCTGGCATTCTCGAGCCTTGACTTTTCTTCCCAGTTGAACTCTTCCGGATCCTTGAACCATTTACCCCATACATCCCTTAACCCTGTTCTTATCTTGGCAGGTATATGTCCCTGTCCTTTGGGTGGAAGGTGGCATTCAACACATGCAGTTTTATCACCCGATTTTGTAATATAGTGCACCGATTGTTTCCATGAGGTCGTTGCCTGTGGATGAATATGACAGCTGGCACAAAAATCATTTTCAGAAGTAAGACTTATGGCTTTATTGCTTCCAAGAACCAGAAGAATGCCAAGAATTATACCGGGAATAAAAATTATCCAGAATCTCTTCATTTATTATGCCTCGAATGAATGATCGCTCAATATAGAAAAAACTTTTTCATATGGACATGACATTTCACTATTTTTACAGGCGTATACTATTTGCGAAAATTATGAAAAAGATAATAAGTGCTATCATATTTTTACTGTGCACCCAAATAATATTGGCTCACCCGTGGAAGCCTTCGCATTATGTCATAATAGACACTGACGGTGGTATGGATGACCTGAAAGCCATAAATATGCTTCTTGCTTCACCCGATGTAAGGGTACTGGCAATTATTGCATCCGGAGGGGTTATGCCTGCTGAAGATGCTTATATTAAAGTAAGGAGCCTGCTTGATCATTATTATCACCAGGGACTTAAGGTGGGCATAAACAGGAGATCAGCTTTCAGGGAAATGGCCTTACCCATGGCATATGAATGGGCAGATGAAAAAGGGTTGAGTGCAGATAATGCTGAGAATTATAACGAAGTCCTGAGCTATGTGCTGGAGCATGAAAAAACTCCGGTTAGTTTTGTTTCACTTGCAAGCTTGAACACTGTTTACCGCTTCTCTGAAAATCATCCCGGCCTTTTCAGCCAGGTAAAAGATATTATCTGGAGTAATGATGGCATTGACCCCCTCGCAGGTTTTAACTATGAGCTTGATACATTATCGGCCCTGAAGATGATTAAGAAAGAAACCCCGGTAAAAGTTGTGGGGTATTACTTCCCGGAATTCTATGACTGTACACTGCTCCAAAAGATCGCAGAAATAAATACTCCTTATGCTGGAAGCACAGCTGCACTTTTTAGTTCACAGGAAGATCATGATTTTATATATGGCCTTGTGGATGATATGATCCCTGTTTATCTTCATTTCCCTGGATTGTTTGCCGCTGATTCACTGAACAATATTGCTTTTTATACCCCTGTTATTGAGAATTTCAGTGATGATATTATCTGTGATATTCTCTCGGGTAATACAGTCAACCGTAACCAGGTATACAAAGAAATTCCTTCTGACACATCATTCTATTTCCCCGACATCCAGGAATATATTCATGATATTATTGCACGGCACGGCAAGGAAGAATTTGAAGCAGGAGTATTGACAAACGAATTACACCGTCACCTTGGTATATATGCAATAATAGGTTTAAAGATGGGAATCAGGGCCAGGGAATACTTTCATATCGGGGTTGATGAAATGAATGTTGTATCATATGCCGGTTCTGCAACCCCGGTAAGCTGCATGAATGACGGCCTGCAGGTAGGCACCGGTGCAACGGCAGGGCATGGCTTGCTGAAAGTGATCAATGATGAAGGTATACCTGAAGCAACGTTCACCTATATGGACAGGACGATAAAGCTTAAGCTGATAGATGATATCTCAATTGAAATAAGAAATGAACTGAAAGAAATCAATTTTATTTACGGCCTAGACAGCAATATCTACTGGGAACTCGTGCGCAAGAAAGCCATCCTCTACTGGAAAAACCTGGACCGGCATGAGATTTTCGATATTACTCTCCTGTCTTCCTGAGGGAAGAATCAAACCAGGCTAAGTCTAAGGCTAAGGCTAAGGTATTATTCAGCCCTTCCAGGGCTGTTTACTATTCTTAGAAACACCGGAGGTGTTTAATAAAAATAGCCACAGTCACACCTGTGGTTATAAAGGTTTCAACAAAATCAAAACACCCCCGGAGGTGGGTGAATAATCACGAAACGAGAATCGAGAAACTAGTTACCCAGGAACCATTCCATTACTCCAGGCTGATTTTTTTTTGACAATTAATCTGTATATCATAACTTTAATAGATGAAACCCTATTAGACTATCTCTATGCCAGGTAAATCCCAAAAGCCTTTGTCGTTCTGGCAGGAACTGAAGCGCAGGAAAGTAATACGTGTTATTATTGGTTATGCCGCAGCTGCATACGTGATTCTTGAATTAACTTCAATAATAGCTGAACCCCTGGGACTACCTTCATGGACAATAAATTTTGTTCTGGTCCTGTTATGCATTGGATTCATTATTACTGTTATAATATCACTGTTGTCCGATTAATAATTTAGATTCGTAATTTATTTCTCTAATCATTT
>CAZNYS010000083.1:0-11766 GCA_964577305.1 uncultured Rikenellaceae bacterium | reverse complement strand
TATTTGAGATTTCATTAATGGTACAATTCTTGATTTGTTTCCTTTACCAACAAGTCTAACAGTAAAGGGAGATTCTAACCTAAGCATAATTGGGGTCAAATCTAAAACTTCCTGAACCCGGGCAGCACTATCATACATGAAAGAAAGCAAAGCTAAATCTCTCCTCCCTCTTTTTGTTGACTGGTCAGGTTCCTGCAATAGTAGTTTTATGCCATCCAAGGTAAGATAACTAATTGCTTCGGTATTAACCTTCTTAAATCCAATGGATAATATTCGCTGCCATTCATGCATATTTTCAGGGTTACGATACTGCATAAAACGAAAAAATGAATGCATCGCTGCTAACCTGCTATTTCGTGTTGAATCCCCACACTTCCGGGTGAGTTGAATCCAATCCAAAAAATTAACAACTATTTCTTTGCTAATGAGATCTGTTGTTAATTTACTAGCAATTATACGATTAACCTTTTGCATGTACTCTAAAAAAATTACAAAAGTATCCCTATAAGATAAGATCGTATTTTGGCTCACTCCTTTCTCTCCAGGTAAATACCTGGAAAGGAACTCTGACAGGAATTTTGCAAAGTCAGTTGGTTCCATCGTTCTCTTGATTTAAAAAAACGAAAGAACTAATCTTTTCCATTTTGCCAAGCAGTTCAGGGTACATGTCCGCTGTCAGTCTCACATATTTATCTGTAGATTCTAATCTCTACGGGGTTAGTTCCCCGAAGCTCTGCTTCGAGAAGATTATTTAAATTTGTTATGTGAGTGAATATGTTCATAAGAGTCATAACGTTTCAGTACTTCTCTACCACGTTGTGTGTCCAGCCAAATATCGGCGGGTTGTTTTCAGCAAGGCGGTTGACCAGATTTTGAAAGACATTTGCCTTGAGATCTCGAAGCGTTATGAGATTGAGTTCATTGAAATAGGGACAGATAAAGACCATGTTCATTTTCTGATACAAAGTGTACCAACGCTGAGTCCAACCAAGATCATCAAAGCAGTCAAAAGCATCACGGCCAAAGAGATTTTCAAACTTCATCCTGAGGTGAAAGAGCAGCTTTGGGGTGGAGAGTTTTGGACTAAAGGGTACTATGTTAATACTGTCGGTCGTCATGGTGATGAAAATACGATACAGGCCTACGTGCAGGCCCAGGGTAGACTTGATGAGTATGAACAAATTCACTCACAACAGCTCAAGCTGTTTTAATACCTCGTAGCTCTGCTGCGAGGTAGTTTATTCTTTTATGTCCCAGGTAAGTAGCAAGAACTGGCAGGGTGCAGTACAAATCGGATCCGGTACTTGTCATCTTTGCTAAAGCATGGACGGCAAAAGTATGTCTGAAATCATGAATTCTTGGCCCATTTCCTTTACCTCCATGAGTTATATGAGCATGGTATAGTATTCGTCTGTAATATTCATATACCGAACTGTGTGAACATTTTGTTTTATTGCGTTTTATAAAGAAAAAAGAATCATCGGGCTGGGAACCAAGAATTAACTCTTTGAATTCATGGTATTGAAAGCACGTATCAGTAAGGGAGTCCGATAATGGAACCAATCTTTCCTGTCCGTTTTTGTTGTCTGTGATAAAAAGGGTTTTCTGTGTAAAATCAACATCCCTGTTTCGAAGAGATAAAGCCTCTCCAATTCTTATTCCAGTTCCATATAAAAGACGTATTAATATAGGCATTGAGCTATCTGCGTACTTGAGAAATTGACCTCTGATCTTCAAATGATCACATGCATAGAAGATTCTTTTCAGTTCTACATCTGTAAAAATGTATGGTTTAAAGGTGCTTGTGTTTTTTGGAAGTTGCGGAACGTATGACCTTATTCCATTATTGTTTAGATACGATGAAAACTGGGCTAATATTGATATTCTGAGATAACGAGTAGACTCGGCCTCATTATCTTTTTTTCTACACCATGCATCTGATAATTCTTTACTAATGCCAAGTATATCAATATTCAACTCAACTGCTAGAGCTTCAATCTGTTTTAAATACCAAATGGCAGATTGAAACTTATATCCCAAATTGCGTTTATGCTCAATGTATTGCGTTATAACTGAAGTAAATACACTATTATTCATAACAGCACCCTCCTTTCTGCTCAAAAAATATATTTAATACGGGTGGAATCTCAAGAGCACATTGTCTTAAAGACTCAATATCAATTCTTAGATAATGCATTGTAGACTCAATGTTTTCATGCCCAAGTATTCCTGATATTACAGAGACTGGAGTTTGTTTTTTTAACAGAATTCCTGCCAAACTATTACGTAGGGCATGGACTCCTCGTCTTCTTTGTGATTAAATCCTGCCCGCCTGAAGTAGGTACCGGCTATAGAATAAAGATTTCCATTTGCCATGTTGCGATAAGGAGAAATAACATGTAAGAAGACATACGGCTCATCAGAAATAGGTCGCCCATACTTTAGATAATCAATAATGGCTTCACCAACTTCATGTATTAGAGGTAGCTCAATTGGTATTTTTGTCTTTTGTTGTGTTAGTTTAATCAAATTACTTTCCCAGAGAATTTCATTGAATCTTAAGTTGCAGATATCAGATGACCGTAGCCCAAGTCTGGATGCAAGAAGCATCATGGCATAATCTCTTTTCCCTTTAGGATTGCTTCGATCTATTGTTGATAGGACTTTCTCAATCTCTTCTTTTGAATAATGTGATGGCAGTGCTTTCTTTTTAATAAAATTATTCTTGGGTAACATCTTATTAAGATCATTCTCAATACGATTTGTCTCGCGTAAGTATTTGAAAAACATCCTTCCACAAGTAAATGAATTAGATTTTTTCCCTTCCTGTTCTTCTGAGATCGTAGCAATATAGTTCAGGAGATGCATGCGGGTAATCGATCCTAAACTTGATATACCTTGACCTTTAAGATATTGAAGGAATTCATGTAAATTGAGACGATAATGCTCTTTCGTACGTGGACTTATTCCTTGATTACTCTGATGCTCAAAAAAATCAGTCATTGCAAGACCAATTTCTCCATCAAAAATTCTAGTTATGCTACTTACTTTCCTTTTCATTTTCCCAGTTTCCTGGAACATAACTAATGTTTTTATTGCACGAACCATATACCGTTCTTTCTTTGTCATCTGATCATAATCAATACCACCCAGATTATCATAAATATACTTGCTCCCAATTCTTTCAGAAAAGGAGTCTAGTTTATGCCTAATTATGTACTTCTTAAGTCCTCGCCAAATGGTTAAATACCAGTCAACAGTTAATGAAGAGTAAGACATTTTTTTCAATTGCAATGTTGCTGCATCGATTAATTCATCCAATGTATTAAATTCCATAGCATATAATTTTAGTTAGAGCAAGTAATATTACTTACCTTAACTAAAATTACTATCGGGAGTTATGTGTAGCAAGAGAGATGATAAAGTTTGTGATGGATTGATCTACTGTGCCTTGCGAAAAGGGACTTTACATAAATACTGGCTTCGCATAATATTATAAGCGTCTGGAAAAAGGAACATTTGAAATTCCTCGCTATGATGCATCGGTTGGAAGCATTACATTGAGTTATGCTCAAATGGTTATGATCATGGATGGTTTATCTATTAAAAACCTTCAAAAACGCGCACGTTACACCCCGCTGAAAACACCTGTAAATCAGGGATAAAATGCAAGCTTTTTGAACCTGTTTTCTCAAGATTTTTAGTGTCATTTTGTGAAAAACTACCCGGGTATTTTCTTCGGTAATTAGTTGTCTTTCTATACTTTTGATACATGTCAAGGGCACCGGAAAATATGACTAAAAAGCAGCTTCAGGCATTGGTTTTGGAACAAGAGAAAAAGTACCAGGCCACTAAAAAGGAAGTACTGGCTGCCCGGAAGAAGATCCAGGAAAAAGATAACCAGATCCAGGTCATAACTAAGGAGAAAGAGCGGCTACTGAAAAAGCTTCAGGAAATGTTGGAGAAGTTCAGTTCAATGAAGTTCGAACTATCCCAGCTGAAGCGTTTGATTTTTGGTTCAAAACGTGAACGTTTTGTGTCCGGGGCTGAAAACGGTCAAATGAGCCTTCCCTTTAATGTCGAAGAGGAAACCAGAGAAGATAGTAGTGTAGCCAATACAGAGACTGTATATTCCTTCCAGCGTCAGAAAAGAAAGAATCATCCTGGTCGTCTGACTCTTCCTGACCATCTTCCAGTGGATGAGATTATCATAGAGCCCAAGGAAGATGTAACAGGGCTGAAGTGTATTGGTTATGAGACCACCGATGAGTTGGAATACCAGCAGGCCATCCTGAAGATCAAGCGCTTCAAGCGGCCTAAGTATGCGAGGGAGGATAACGAAGGGGTAATCTGCGGGGATCTGCCTTCGCGACCTATAGATAAAGGCATCGCCGGTCCCGGTTTGTTGTCCCATATTCTTGTCAGCAAATATGTCTATCATCTTCCATTTTACAGACAGTCACAACGGTTTAGAACCGAACACCAGATCGATATCCCCCGCTCAACGATGGGAGGTTGGCAAAGCTCAATAGCCAATTTGCTACATCTCTTATATGAAGAACAAAAGCGGCAGATACTGGGTCAAGGTTATCTTCAGGTGGATGAAACACCGATCCAGGTGCTTGATCCAAAGAAAAAAGGGAAGACCCACAGGGGGTACTACTGGGTTTACTACTCGCCTATTCAGCGCATGGTACTGTTCGATTACCAGGAAGGTCGTGGCCGGGATGCTCCCAGAAAACTATTATCAGATTTTAAGGGTTATCTCCAGACAGATGGGTACAATGTATATGACTTATTTGCCAGGAAAAAGGATATCACACTTGTTAATTGCATGGCTCATGCCCGCCGTTATCAATACTTGCAGAAAATCAAAAGAAACTCCGGATCTCATTATCTAACTATTTGATATCCAATAGCAACTTCTGATAATAACTATGGATAAAAATATGTGTAATTTGGTTTTGGCAGCAATGTTGCTACCCTTAACCAATTCACATTATGAAATTACGACTCGTATCTATTGACGAACAAATCCAGTCTTGTTTGGACACTATTAAACAGCTGGATTTCAAAGAGAGTTCGATTAAGCGCCACCGAAAACATTTACTTCACTTAAGGGACTATCTGAGGTCGAATGGGAAAAATTCTTACAATGAGAATATCGGTGAAAAGTATCAGTTTGATCTTCTATCAGAAGGAATCTTCAAAGACTACAGGCTGAAGGAGATCAGACACACTATTAACTTTCTAAATGACATTATAAATCAAGTTCCTGTAAGGAAAAAGCGAGTTTATCTCAAAGTTTATCCATTGCCTGGTGACTTTGGAAAACATATTGAGACTTTCCTGCAACACGTTAGAAAAGAAAGTCGTCCTACAGAGAATGTAATGCGTAATTATAAGGCTGCATTGAGTCATTTTGCTGTCCGTATGCAACAAGACCGAATCCGTCTGGAGACTTTGGATCAGATGTCCATCAGTCGTTTTATCTCTTCACTACAGAATACCCAATTGCGGGTTTGTGTACCTGTACGCCGTTTCCTGCGGTATCTCTTCGAAACAAATATTATTAAAACGGATTACAGCATTCCATTGTATGATATCAAATGCCATCGTGCGGAGAAACTACCTTCCATATACAATAACGAAGAAATCAGAAAGATGGAGGCATCAATAGAGAGATCAAGTCCAACAGGGAGGCGCAATTATGCCATTTTCCTACTTGCCTCACGACTAGGGCTAAGAGGAAGTGACATACGTTTTCTTCAGTTTAATGAATTGGATTGGGATAAAAATGTAATCAAACTCATCCAATGCAAGACGAAGAAGATTATAGAGCTACCTCTTTTGAATATTGTTGGAGAAGCTATAATTGACTATATCCGTAACGGCCGTCCGAAATCCGAAAGTAAAACGATTTTTCTTACAGCAAATGCACCGTATACAACTATTTCCGTTCCAGGAATATCAAGCATTGTGTCCCATATCATTTATAAGGCTGGAATTGACACGAAAAACCGGCATCATGGTTCGCATTGCCTACGCCATAGCCTAGCAACCAGACTACTCAAACAAGGTACGACGCTACCTGTGATCTCAGAAGTATTAGGCCATAGCGATAGTCAGGCCACAATGACCTACCTGAATGTTGATGTAAATGGCCTCTTGCAATGTTCACTTGATGTGCCACCTGTAACCGATGGTTTTTATATGCAGAAAGGGGGATGGTTCTATGAATAAGTTGTTCGAATATACAAGCGTTTTTGCTCCCTATATTGAAAGTTATATCCACGAAAAGGAGCTACAAGGTTACAAAGCTACCCAGCTTAAATGGATATTACTCGAATTCGATAAGTTTTTTGCAAAAGCATCCAAGACGGATTTATTTATCAGCTCCGAGGATATAAAGGCCTGGGCAGCGACCCGGACCATTGATAAACCAAACACCCTTTATCGGAAGTATTGTGCAATGGCGAAGTTTTGTCGCTATATGTGCTTGCTGGGTTATGAATGCTATATTCCCACTCGTCCGAAAAAGCGGGGTAGTAATTATACCCCTACAATCTTCACGAATGAACAAATGAAGGGCATCTTCAATGTTTGCGATAACATGGTTATGAAAGAGCATCATGCTCAAAGTATTATGTTTATTATACCTGCACTCTTTCGGGTTCTTTATAGCACAGGAATTAGGGTTAGTGAAGCTCTATCCATACTGAACAAGGATGTGGATTTTGACAGAAAAGTCATCATCTTAAATGATACCAAAAACCGCTGTCAAAGACTAGCACCAGTCAATGAATCATTGGAATATGTTCTCAGGCAATACATATACCACCGAAATAAGATACCTGTATATGGAATTGCACATCCAAACTCTACTTTATTTGTTTCAACCACTGGAAAATCCTGTTCCCGTCGAACAGTTCTTACCTACTTTCATCGTATCATCGAAGCATGTGGAATCCCTCGACGATGTGATCAGCGAGGACCTATGGTTCATGAAATCCGACATAGTGCGGCGGTACATGCACTTGTAAAACTAACTCAAAAAGGATTGGATATATATACCTCTCTTCCTTTGCTAGCGGCATTTATGGGACATAAGAAAGTGCGGGACACGGAAAACTATGTAAGACTGACACAGGAGATTTATCCGGATATTATAAATATGAATGCCGAAGTTTTGAATCAGGTTTATTCATGTTTTCTAACTAATCTAAAACAAAACTATGAAAACAGATGTGACTGACTTCGCTGAAAATCCGGAATCATTTTTTACAGATTACCTGGCTGCAGAGCAAGGTGTGAGCAAACATACCATACGATCATACAGAGACACGTTTGTCCTACTTATTGATTATATGGATAATGACCACAACGTCTCCGTCAATAAACTCTCAATGAATGACTTTAGTCGTGATAGAATCATTGGATTTTTAAATTGGTTGGAGAATAACAGAAATAATAGCATCTCTACACGGAATCAACGCTATGCTTGCATACGTTCTTTTTTTGAGCATATGCAACGAAAAGATCCGACCAGGTTAGCAACATGGCAATCCATTCGTTCCATTAAATCCAAAAAGACTCCGGGCACAGTGATGAATCATTTAACCGTAGATGCAATCAAGTGCTTACTTGATCAAATACCTACTAAAACCAGTAATGGCAGACGAAACCTTACGATACTTTCCCTGCTTTATGAGAGTGGATCTCGAGTACAGGAACTTATAGATCTTACCCCATCTTGTTTACGACTGGAGAAACCTGCCTTCATCCGTTTGCATGGGAAAGGTGATAAGACAAGAATAGTACCCCTTATGAATCAACAGGTTGAAATCCTTAAAATCTATCTGGAAGAGAATTACTTGAACTCCCTCTCACAAAGTGAACGGCCTTTGTTTTTTAATAGGAGCGGCGCTAAACTTACATGTTCCGGTGTCACTTACATATTGAACAAATATGCCTCAATGGCCAGGGTTGTTCATCCTGAACTCATTCCAAGGAAAATCAGCCCACATATATTACGGCATTCAAAAGCTATGCATCTGCTGCAGGCAGGTGTGAATTTGGTGTATATCCGCGACATCCTCGGACATGTCTCCGTGCAAAGCACTGAAGTTTATGCAAGAGCCGATTCAAAACTTAAAAGAGAATCATTAGAAAAAGCCTCCCGTGACATAATCGATAAAGAAATCGGAAAGCCGTCTTGGGAGAAAGATAATGAGCTCAAATGCTTCTTAAAAAACCTAGCATAAAATTATCAAAAGCTGTTTTCCAAAGTAATATTCCTAATGTACAGATTATTAATAGATCAGGAAAACAGCTTTTGATTTTCTGCAAGTATTGATAACTTCTGTTATCACAATCTTGTGATAACCGCCGAGGCTTTGAAAAAGCTTTGCCATACAATAAAAAACGTGCAGAATATGCCATGGAGATGTTCCAGAAGTTCTATGCCATAGAACAAAAAGCGCGTGAGCAGGAATTATCCCCGCAGCAACGCCATAGCCTGAGGTTGGATGAATCATTACCGGTAATGAATAAACTGGGGAAATGGATAGTGGAGACATACAAAACATCTGAGCCAAAATCACCATTGGGTAAGGCAACGGCATATTGTATCCCGCGCTGGGACAATTTACTGGCATATCTTGAGAATGGGGGTCTGGAAATAGACAATAACCTGGCCGAAAATGCCATACGTCCAATCGCACTTGGTCGGAAAAATTACCTGTTTGCCGGGTCAAACCGGGGAGCAGAGCGTGCAGCTATGTTTTATTCATTCTTTGGCACCTGTAAGAAGAATGATGTCAATCTATATGAATGTCTCTGGAAGGTCCTGGAGGTGATCCCGACCTATAAGGTCAACAGGCTTACAGATCTATTACCACAGAACCTGGAACTCTAATCCCAATTTACACAAAGTATTTGCCTATATTTAAAGAACAAGACCTACTTGGTAGGACGGATACAGTAGCAGTAAAAGTATATGTTCCAATTGGTAGTGTAAAACTAGCACATTCGGTTTCTTAAATAAGGAATTTAACCCACAACTTCTTTAAAGGAATTAATGTTTTTCTAGCCTCTTAGTAATTATATTGAGATAATTACGAGTATAACCATATATTTCTTTGGCTGGTATAAACACATATTTTGTCCTGTACAAATTATCAAGAACAAATAGATATGGCATCCCTATTCTTTCAATAGGGATGTCTAGCATTTCATGTCCAGTATTAAAAATTGGGATAGTAAGGTCTTGTGATTTTATAAAGGCCTTAAGTTTCCGAACATTATCATAGCTTGCCAGAATTACTATATTATCAAGATTATCACTGCATTCAGCATAATTCATTAGTTCTTTTAGACTATAATCAACGCATGATGAACAATGCTTTTCCGTAAATCTTAAAATAATATGAGGTTCATTATCAATAATTGAAGATAGTCTAAATTTATTTTGATTTTCGTCCTCTAATAGTATATCATTCACATGATAATCTTCTGAATTTAATTGAAGTGCGATATTCCCTAAAAGTAGGTTATACTTAGCATCCAACTTTGAATACTTTTCTACTACAACAGCATTAGTATCCTTAATACCAGAAAGATATATTACTTTGATAAGCAATAATATATTTATGCAGATAATTACAAAAAAGAGCAAATAAAGTATTACTTTCTTCATATTATTGTATAACATTAATTGAGTTCCATCACACAGCGAAATCCATATCGATAAATTGTTAAATCTTTAGTAACCGGTCCTCTATCAGTTATTGTAAAATCATCTTGAAAGCAACCTCCTTTAACAACCACTCGCTTGTCCTTTGAGGTATTAATCAAGTATGGCGAATCACAAAATTCACCTATATTACCCGTCATATCGTATACGCCAATCGAGTTTGATTTTTTCAAACCTACAATCTGAGCATCCCAGATTCTTCTATAATATCTGTTTAACTCATTGGCGTTATCACTATTCACCCAACCAACTTCTTCACTCCTGTTACTACCGCTGTATCTGAGGGTATTATTAATCCCTCCTTTTGCAGCATATTCCCATTCTGCTTCTGTCGGAAGCCTTTTACCTGACCATTTTGCAAATTCCTTTGCATCTAGGTATGAGACGTGCATTACAGGTCTGTTGTATCTATACCTTGGTATAAGCCTTCCATATGCATCATGTCTCCAATTTGTGTTTTTTCGGGCTTCTCCTCCAAATATTAGACTAAAACCATTTTTTTCTGCAGTAGTTATATATCCAGTTGCCTGGATGAAATCTTTAAAATCATTTACAGTAACTTCATATATATCGATATAAAAATCATTTAAAACTACTATTGTATCAAAATCAAGTCCAGGTTGTGAAAATCTGTATTTGCCTCCTTCAACAAATACCATATCATTTCTGGTTTGACATACTCCCATCGTACCGTAAATGAAATGGAAAGAAATGACGAGTACTATTATATGAATTCTCACTATAATAATTATCTAAAAATCCTTAATCCTCACTTCAACAATAATTGGATTACTATATTCTGTGGTTTTATCTAATAAATCCTGAATATCTGGATTAAAGGTATTTATATTGTTGTCCCTTTTCATTTTAGTAATTATCGATGATTCAATAATATAATAGAATTTATCTTTATAGGTAGTAATTGGGATGAAGTCGCTATAACCGTCAATGTCATTAATCAGTGGGATAGGTTTCTCTCCAGGTTTTAATCCTTTAACTAAATCTATTATTTTTTCTGTCCGTTTGGAATAAAAAACATAATGATATTCGGTATATCTGTTATATAAAATAAAAATGAAGCTGTCTGTTTCGTGTAACATTATAATGTTACATTTGCCCGTTTCCCCCAAGTAATTATTAACAGCCATTTTATCATCTCCCCTTTCTATTAGATCCCAGAATTTTTCATTTAAGGCTAGATCTCCAAAATCAATATAGTATTTTGCTACTATTGAATTTCGGGTTAAATGATAAATGGTATCGTTATACTGAATCTTAAGTCCTTTAATATTTTCATTAATATTTGAAAATGGAAGCAGAGATTGAACCAAAACCTGAAAGTTAATACTTGAACGAAAGTAGATATCTTTATGAATTGGCCTACCCTTCTTGTTCGTAATTAAAAGGTTAGGATATTTTGAATTGAAAATAAAACGATTCTCAGGTTTATAGTCAAATAAAAATGCCAATCTATCTGGCGAAATGTACTGAATAAAATTAGCCTGGAAATTGGTATTTAATTCATTAATAAATTTACCATCTAAACTATAAAATAAAAGCTTGTGAGTTGCACCACAAAAAATTAATATATTATTATCGTTACTATCAAAAGTAAAATCTGTTAATTCAGTGTATTCCCCTGGCCCCCGTCCTGATTTGTTAATAACTGAATTAATTTTTCCATCCGTGTCAAAAATGTAAATGGATTTTGTAATATACGAATCCATTATTATTATTTTATTTTCAGTATGAATAATTTTATCTATGTTCCCTATAACACAATTTTTATCTGTTTCTAATTGAATATATTTTAAATCAACAAATAATTTTGAAAACTTAACAGGTTTTATAGCTTCTGATGGGTCTATTTTTATTCTAGTGATATCCATTTGTTCCTTATTAATAGTTGAGTTACAACCCATTAATAAAAGAACTAAAAGACATAGGGTGGTTGCCTTTTGCATAAAAATAACTATTAAATAGTACGTTTAATATATTATAAAAAAGTATTG
>CAZNYS010000082.1:0-12117 GCA_964577305.1 uncultured Rikenellaceae bacterium | reverse complement strand
AAGTGTAACTTGTTTTAGATACAGAAAATCCTTGAATTCTCGGGGCTCGGTTCCAGTATTCCATTATTCCAATAATCCAATATTCCCTTATCTTCGCAGTATTAAACGATAAATCAAAATGAGACTATTGCCATTACTTATTCTCAGCACTTTTATCTTTTCCTGCTCCGTAGAAAATGCAAATGAAAGAAAACCGAATGTGATCATAATTCTTACCGATGACCAGGGCTCTGTTGACGTCAATGCATACGGAGCCACTGATCTGGCAACACCAAGCATGGACAAACTTGCTTCCCAAGGAGTGCGGTTTTCACGCTTTTACACTGGCTCAGCAGTATGTTCACCTTCACGGGCATGTATCCTCACCGGCATGACCCCGCATTCTGCCGGCGTACCTGGTAATGTGTCTTCGATACCGGGGAATAAAGGCATGCCTTCTTCCAGGGTAACCATTGCAGAAATGCTGAAGAGTGAAGGATATACAACCGCTCACATAGGTAAATGGCACCTGGGTTATTCAGAGGAAACAATGCCATTGTCCCAGGGCTTTGATTATAGTTTCGGCCATATGGGAGGCTGTATTGATAATTATTCTCATTTCTTCTACTGGAATGGACCTAACCGGCATGACCTATGGGAGAATGAGAAAGAAATATTCAGAGAAGGGGAATTTTTCCCCAACCTTATGTATGAAAAGGCTGAAAATTTTATTATTAAGAACAAGAATAATCCATTCTTCCTGTATTATGCTATTAATGTTCCGCATTATCCTTTGCAGCCAACTGAAGAATGGCGCAGGCATTATAAAAACCTTGAAATGCCCAGACGGGATTATGCTGCTTTCTTATCAACTGCTGATGATAATATCGGTAAATTGATCAGGTTGCTCGACGATCTGGAGCTTAGGAATAAAACATTGATTATCTTTTTATCAGATCATGGACATTCCTTTGAAACCCGCACTTTCGGAGGAGGTGGAAGTGCGGGCCCTTTCAGGGGAGGCAAAACTTCATTGTTTGAGGGAGGCATCAGGGTGCCGGCAATAATAAGCTGGCCGGGAATTATACCGGAGGGGAAAGTAAGAAACCAGATATGCCACAGTATCGACCTTCTGCCCACAATTGCCGCGTTCTGTAATATTGACAGTACCCCTGCGGATGTAGAAGGAATAGATATAAGCGAATTACTTGTGAAGAATGAAAAAACAGATGAAAGAACCTTATACTGGAAACTGGGAAGCCAGTGGGCTGTAATGAAAAACAGCTGGAAACTGATAGGCCTGCCTGTTGACCCTTCAGGCAAGATACCACTGGATAAACTGAAAGACCGTATGTTCCTGGTAAACCTGGATGAAGATTCTACCGAATCAAAAAATCTGGCTGAAGAATATCCCGATATATTGGAACAAATGATCGGTGAATATCTCGAATGGAAGCATGCATCAAGAGATGATATACCTGTTGATTTTAAACTGGGTAATTCAGCCATTGCTGCTGATATAAGCCTTGTAACAGATCCTGATACTAAATATTATGCCGGCGGAGCCTCAAGCTTGCTTGACAATATAGCAGGTTCGCGTTCCTTCAATGATGGATGCTGGCTGGGTTTTGAACAGGATAACCTTGATGCTGAAATTGATCTTGGAAAAATAAGAATGGTAAATTCTGTCACGATCAGGTTTCTGAATAATCCCGGGAGCTGGATTTTTGGACCCGGGTATGTAGAAATAAAGTATTCAGATGATGGTAAAAAATATAGTGAGCCTTTAAAGCTTGAAGGCCCTTTCGGTCCAGTTAAAACGGTTAATATACAGACAGCAGGCATAAACCTTGACAGGGAAGTAAGGTACCTTAATATATTTGCAGCAAATATTAAAGAAAATCCTGAATGGCATACTGACCCCGGTGGCAAAGCATGGTTGTTCTGCGACGAAATAATAATTAAGTAGCAACTTTATTTTTAATTTTTATCAGTCTTAAACTATTAGACTATTGGTAGGTTGGTAGATTGGAAGATTGGAATACTGGAAAAATGCATTATACCAGTAATCCATCATTGCTCGCTCCCACCAGCCACAATCACTGGCCGCTCGCGGCAGAGTGTCCCACCTTATCAACTTTATCAACTTTATCAACTTTATAAACCTTCCTCAGCCTCACATTGTCCGCCGTAGATAGGCGTGGATTTTAAATCCACGCCATCGGAGGTGGAGCCTCAGCCTTAGCCTAATAAATTATTTATTCGTATTTTTAAATCAAAAAACAGGAAATATGATAACAACAACCGCCGATACAATTCCCGGAAGGGAAATAACAGAAATACTAGGTATCTCACGGGGCAGCACTGTCAGGGCCCGGCACCTTGGCAAGGATATCTTCGCAGGTTTGAAAAACCTCGTTGGGGGTGAGATACATGAATATACAGAGCTACAGGCACAGGCCAGGGAGCAAGCTTTGCAGCGAATGATAAATGATGCCGAGAGCCTTGGCGCCGATGCAGTTATCAATATAAGGATGCATACCTCAATGATTATGCAGGGATGCTCGGAAATACTTGTATATGGTACAGCTGTCAGAATTAAATAATACAGTAACATGAAATTTCTGATAGGTTTTATTGTAATTGCTGCTATCGCTTTTGCAATATACATATTGGTAAAAATCCTTCTTATTATTGCCAGGCGGGTGGAAGATAAGGATAGGGAAGATTTCGAGAAAAGAAAGTATTAGAGCACTCATAATATTAGAATAAAGTACAGATGAATAATGCTGGCATTTATATAATAATGGCATTTATTATTACCGTTTTTTCATGCAGAGAAACAGCTGATAGAAACCAGGACAGTATGAAAACCCAAAAAAACAATTACTCTATTGACAGGGAATTCCTGAAAAAACACACGGATATTATTGAGCTTAAAAACGGAGAAAGCGCACTTGTGATAGCTCCAGCCTGGCAGGGACGTGTTATGACCAGCACATGTGAAGGTGATGATGGATTCAGTTTCGGATGGATCAATTATGAGCTCATCAGCTCAGGTGATACGCTTGACCATATGAATCCATACGGGGGAGAAGAAAGATTATGGCTTGGCCCTGAAGGTGGTCAGTACGCACTTTTCTTTAAACAGGGAGATCCCTTTGAATATGAATACTGGCAAACACCAGCTATCATGGATACTGAAAGTTTCAATCTGGTTAGTAAAAAAGACACACAGGCAGTATTCACGAAAGAAGGGAAACTTGCAAATTATTCAGGTACTGAATTTGACTTCCGTATAACAAGGATCATTCACCTGCTTGAGCAGGAAGAAATATCCCGGGTCATTCAGGCCGATTTAAATGATCTGAATACAGTAGCTTACAGGTCAGAAAATATAATTGAAAATACCGGGGGAAATATATGGACAAAAGATAATGGCCTCATCTCTTTATGGATGCTGGGAATGTTTAATCCGTCATCTTCAGCAGTGGTAATACTTCCTGTTAAGCCGGGAGAAGATGATAAATATGGCCCGGTAGTTAATGACAATTATTTTGGCAGCATACCTGAGGACAGGCTGAAAGTGAAGGATCGTATCGTTTACTTTAAGGCAGATGGTTCAGAAAGAGGCAAGATTGGCGTACCTCCACTGCGATCCAAAGGTCTTATGGCAAGCTATGATCATGAAAACAGTGCACTAACTTTACTTTTCTGTGATATCCCTGAAGGAGAAACAGAATTCGTTAATTCTGCATGGGAATTACAGAATAAACCCTACTCTGGTGATGCCCTGAATTCATATAATGATGGTCCGCTTGAAGATGGTTCCATAATGGGACCGTTTTACGAACTTGAAACCTCATCCCCTGCCCTTTCACTGGCGCCCGGAGGAAAATACAATCATAGCCAGATAACTATCCATTTTTCCGGACCGGAAGATAAACTCGATATTATATGCAGAAAAGTGATAGGTGTTGGTCTTGAAGATATAAAAAAGGCATTTCAATAAACCAACCGAGAACATACTCATATATTATAGTCATATTTGTATTCCCCTGGCATCGATACCAATCACACCAAAGGTTTCAATTACAAATCGATAGAGAAAACGTTTAAAATTTATGGCACAACCTGAAATCCAATATTTAATTAAGAAAACCGGAATTACTTTCCCGCTTATTGGTTTTTATGATACACCTGACAAATCTGTGTTTGATCCATTGCTTAAGTCCAACACCTGTGTATTTGCAAATTTTAAGCATTGGGAAAAAGGTAAGTATACGCTTTTGACAAGGAACCAATACGGTTGCCCCGGTGCTGGCTCCTGGTTGTGTAATGTTAAAACCAGATCAAAAGAGAGCTATATTAAGTTCCTTGCTGATGATGAAGGCTTGAAAGCCAATCATGAATTAATGAGAAAATGGTTAGACTATGTTGAACCATATAAGCAGCAAAATGATAATCTTATTATCGGACCACTGAAAAAGCAGGCGTATGATTACCTGAAAACCGTGACCTTTTTTGTTAACCCTGATCAGCTCAGTATGTTGCTTATTGGTGCTCAGTTATTCAGTAGCCCTGAAGATCCTGAACCGGTACTTGCCCCTTTTGGATCAGGTTGTATGCAATTGATTTCCCTGTTTCAAGATCTGAATATTCCGCAGGCAATTATTGGAGCAACTGATATGGCAATGAGGAAATATATCCCCATGGATATCATTGCGTTTACAGTCACCAAACCAATGTTTAATCAATTGGGTTCTCTGGGGAAAAAAAGCTACCTTGAGAAAAGATTTATTAAAGATTTAAAGAAATCCAGAAGACTTTCTAATTAATTATTTAATGAGTATCTTCAAATGCAAAGCTTAATTGGCAGCGAGGAAGAATTTGTGATTTATTCCGCAAATGAGCTATATGCTTGTTAATTAATGTAATCATCCTGATATCCCTAAATTTAAAAATATGAATAAAACACAGAGACATCATTTCCTGGATATTATTGCTTATATCCTTATGTTAGTATGCTTCCCACTTAACCCACTGGTGCTGCTCAATATTATTGAGCCCCGCGGGAACAATATTCTCACCATACTTGGAGTGATTATCTGGGCCCTCGGGATGTACCTGGTAATATACCCCTTCATCTATTTCAAGATTAAAGGTGATGTAAAAAAGGGAAAATCCTATGTCCATACCGGGAAGATAGTAACAAGCGGACTGTATTCGATTATCAGGCATGTCCAGTATACCGGTGGGATACTTTCAATATTTATTGCCACACCATTATTATATCCTCACTGGATATTTGTTGCCCTGGGTATTCCCGGAATAATACTTGTTTATTCAGGTACCAAAAGGGAAGATAAGCTTATGGTTAATAAATTCGGTGATGAATACAGAATTTATATGGATAAAGTACCGGCTATAAATATTCCCCTTGGTCTGATAAAGAAAATAAAGAGAAAAAACATAAACCCTAATAAATGATATGAGTTTTATAAACAATATATGTCGCCCCCTTACTTTATTTGAATTAAAGCCTAAACTCAAGAATCTGATAATACTTGCAGCTTTCTTAAATATCTGTTCTGTGTCAGCACAGGATTACGATAATAATTATATTCAATATGTAAATCCATTTATCGGAACTCATAAAATGGGGCACACCTATCCGGGTGCGACTGTACCCTTTGGGATGGTTCAGTTAAGCCCCGACACAGATACAATACAATATGAGGAAAATGGGGAATACAATCGAAAAGTATATGAATACTGTGCAGGATACCAGTATGATGATCCGACTATTGTAGGCTTCAGCCATACTCATTTCAGCGGAACAGGCCATTCAGACCTGGGAGATATATTAATTATGCCAACCACAGGCAAATTATGTCTGAATCCAGGAACAGAATTAAATCCTGAAAAAGGTTTTCGCTCAAGGTACTCACATGACAGGGAATATGCTGAGCCGAACTATTACCAGGTTGATCTGCTTGATTATAATATTAAAGCCGAGTTGACAACCAGCACCAGGGTGGGTTTTCATCAATATACTTTTCCACGTACAGAGGAAGCACATATTATTCTTGATATGATACATGGTATCTATAACTATGAAGAAAAGAATGTATGGACCTTCCTGAGAGTTGAGAATGACACTCTCATAACCGGTTACAGGCAGACAAGCGGGTGGGCACGGACACGCAAAGTTTATTTCGCAATATCATTTAATAAGCCATTTAAATCATATGGCCACATAAAGCAGGATAACATCATGTACAAAGGGTTTTATAAGAAATTCGACGAAACAAAAAACTTTCCGGAAATGGCGGGAAGACAGATCAGGGCCTACTTTAATTTTAATGTAAAGGAAGGTGAACAGTTAAAAGTCAAAGTTGCGCTGTCACCGGTAAGCACAGAAGGAGCTTTAAACAACATGCTGGCAGAAATACCACACTGGAATTTCGAAAAAGTTAAGCAGGAAGGACAGCAATCCTGGAATAGAGAATTATCAAAGCTCAAAATTGAAACGCTAGATCCGGAAGATAAGATAGTTTTTTATACCGCCCTTTACCATACTTTCTTAAGCCCTGTAACTTATATGGATGTTGATGGAAGATACAGGGGTATTGATCAGAATATTCATCGGGCAGAAGGATTTACCAATTACACCATTTTTTCTTTATGGGATACCTACAGGGCTCTTCATCCGTTTTTTAATATTCTTCAGCCATCAAGAAGCAGGGATATGGTTGAATCAATGCTTGCCCATTTCGACCAGAGTGTGCACCCGATGCTGCCTGTGTGGTCACATTATGCCAATGAGAACTGGTGCATGATAGGCTATCACAGTGTTTCAGTAATAGCTGACGCAATAGTGAAAGGGATATGGACAGGGAACAGTGAAAGAGTACTCGATGCTTGTGTTAAAACAGCATCCTACGGTAAATATGACGGCCTTGAATATTATATGAAAATGGGATATGTGCCTGAAGATAAAAATAGCTATTCAGTGAGTAAAACACTGGAGTATGCTTATGATGACTGGTGTATACAACAAATAGCAGAAAGAAACGGTAATGACGGTATTGCAGATATTTTTTCCTCCAGGTCGTCCAGTTATAAAAATGTTTTTAATCCCGGGAGTGGTTTTATGCACCCGAGGCTGTCTGATGGTAAATTCAGGGAAGAATTTGATCCGCTTGATACCTACGGACAGGGTTTTATTGAGGGAAACGCATGGAACTATGGGCTATATGTGCCACATAATGTTCCTGAGATGATCAAGATGATGGGAGGCAAGGCTAAATTTGCCGGCATGCTGGACTCTTTGTTTGAAGCGGAACTGGGAGATGAGTATATTGAAAAGAACGAAGATATAACCAGGGATGGCATTATTGGCATGTATGTCCATGGCAATGAACCGGGCCATCATATACCCTACCTGTACAACTGGACAGGCAGGCCATGGAAGACCCAGGAAAGAGTACGCATGATCATGGAAACCATGTATTCAAACGAGACAAACGGCCTCTGCGGCAATGACGACTGTGGACAGATGTCAGCATGGTATATTTTCAGTGCACTGGGCTTTTACCCCGTTTGTCCCGGGAGTGATCAGTACGCTATCGGTAGCCCGCTGGTAAAGAATGCAACAATAGAATTTGAAAATGGAAAGATACTGAAGATCAAGGTTGTCAACCAGGGGAATAAAAATATTTATGTAGATAAAATAATCCTCAAAGGAAAGAAACCGGGAAGGCTTTATCTTACACATGCCGAATTGGTAGCAGGAGGAGAGCTTACTTTCCACATGAAATCAGAACGATAATCTGTCATCCCTGCCAGTTTTAAGCCGTAATGCTTTGTGACTTTACAATTGTTACTATCAATAACCTGTCATATAAATTAAAGGCGCAATAAATTGCGCCTCTACTCTATGAACTTTATCAACTTTATCAACCTTATAGACTTTCTTAATTCATTTATCTCCCAGCTCCTTAAATTTAAACCTCTCCAATTCCGCAGGCTCGTGTGCTGCTTTCATTATCGAATCCATCCTGACTAAAATTTCAGAATGATCACCAGCAATATTATTGGATTCTGTCGGATCTTTTTCCAGGTCATACAGCTCAATTTTCATATTACCATTAAAAATATTCTTCCTTACAGCTTTCCATTTACCCATTCTCACGGCTTGCTGACCCTGGTATGCAGGAAATTCCCAGTAAAGGTAATCATGCTTTTCCTGCTCATCCTGTCCAAGCAGGGTGGGCAGAAAGCTTATTCCGTCAATATTATCAGGATTTTTTGCACCACTTATATCCGAAAGAGTAGGAAGCACATCCCAGAATGCGGATATATGGTCAGTACTGGAACCTGCGCTTATCATTCCCGGCCAGCTGGCTATCATTGGAACTCTTATTCCACCTTCGTATACATAACCTTTTACGCGGCCATCTTCATCATCGAAAATACCTGCACTGTTGAACCAGGGTGAATCGGTTCCTCCCGTATATGAAGGCCCGTTATCACTGGTAAAAATTATCAGTGTGTTTTCATATAAACCAAGGTCTTTAAGGTGTTTCACCAATAATCCAACCTGGTTGTCGAGGTACGATACCATACCTGCATAAGCTGCATGCGGATAACGATTAGGGAAATAACCTTTGTCGCCTGTATAAGGCTCTTCATCGCCGAATTTTTCAACATAATGATCAACCCACTCAGGTGGTGCCTGTAATGCCAGGTGCGGTATTGTTGTAGCCCAGTACAGGAAAAAAGGATTATCCTTATTCTCATTGATAAAGCTGGTAATCTCTTCAAACATCATATCCGGTGAATACACATCAAGCCAGAAATCGCTGTAACTTGATTCGTCATACGGATCAGAGCCATCAGGAAGCTTTGTTCCGGGTGGGATTGTATCATTCCCGGTAAAGACCCTTTCAGTATTTTTCCACAGATGAACAGGGTTATAGGTATGTGCCTGGCGCTGGCAGTTGTATCCAAAGAAGAAATCAAATCCCTGCTTATTAGGTATCCCGGTACTCCGGGGAGCACCAAGTCCCCACTTGCCTACTATAGCAGTTTTATAACCGGCATCCTGCAGAAGGGTACCTATAGTCACGGTACCTTCAGGAAGGGGATATTGCCCTTCCAGTTCAGGGTTTTGTATCATCTCAGTATAGCTCCAAACATCCCCTCTTTCACCCCATTCATGGTTTCCGCGTATGAAAGCATGGCCTGAATGTTTACCTGTAAGCAGTACACACCTTGAAGGTGCGCATACGGGTGCCCCTGAATAATGTTGAGTAAACATCATTCCGGATTCAGTAAGCTTATCTATGGCCGGCGTTTCAATCTTCTCCTGCCCGTAGCAACCCAATTCACCGTAACCAAGATCATCGGCAAGAATATAAATAATATTAGGTTTTGGGTTTTGTTCCTGGGTATTATTGCAGGAAGATAATGTAAATGATAATATAATAATTACCAATAACGATAAAGACTTCATTAACTATAACTATTTACTAATTAACGAATTAACACTCCTCAGGATGTCGGGGATTTGAAATCCCCGACATCTCAAGCGTAGCTTAATTCAAAAATCCAAGATTCCGCAGGAATGCTGTCCTATCCGGTTCCCTCCCCCTGAAATTAACAAACATCTCCATGGCATCCATGGTGCCGTTTTTTTCGAGGATATTCTCCCTGAACGACTTTGCTGTTTCTTTATCAAAGATACCATTCTCCTTAAAGGCATCATAAGCATCATTATCAAGTACGCCGGCCCAGTCGTAGGAATAATATCCTGAATCATATCCTCCTACAATATGATGGAAATAAGTGCTCCTGTAGCGGGGCAGAATTTCAGGAATCAGGCCAATATCATTAATCACATCCTGTTCGAATTCAGCAACATTAACCTCCGTTTCGGAATCAATAGTATGGTAGGCCATATCAAGGTAGCATGCAGCAAGATATTCACCTTTGGTAAAGCCCTGGTTAAAGAAACTGCTGTTTTTGATCTTTTTTATAAGTTCATCCGGCATAGGCTCCCCGGTTTTATAATTTAATGCATATGTCTTCAGCATTTCAGGTTCGGTAACCCAGTGTTCCATTATCTGGCTTGGTAGTTCCACAAAGTCCCATGCTATGAATTCGAAACCGTATGTTTTTTCTGAAAACAGTGCATCAAGGGCATGCCCGAATTCATGGAACAGGGTGCTTACCTCATCTAGTGATAATAGTGAAGGTTTATCGCCACTGGGTCTTGTAAAGTTCATAACCATTGTTACTACCGGTGTTATCTCTTTCCCATCTTCTATTTTATGATCCCTGTATGATCCGCACCATGCTCCCTGGTTCTTGCTGGCACGAGGGTGAAAATCCAGATACAATACTCCAAGGTGATCTCCGTTTCCCTCCTGCACTTCGTAAGCAACGGCTTCATCATGAGGTTTTGGAATATCAGATATTTCAGTAAATGTAATACCATACAGCTTATTGGCAAGCGTAAAGGCACCCTGTTTTACATTTTCCAGTTTAAAATACGGTCTCAGTTCATTATCATCAAGATCATATTTTTCCTTACGCAGTTTCTCGGCATAGTACCACCAGTCACTCGCTTTTATATCAATGCCTTTACCTTCCCTGTCTGCTATCTTCTGCATCTCAGCCAGGTCCTTTTTGGCGGCAGGGAGTGCTGCGCCCCACAGAGTATTTAACAGGTCATACACATTGTCAGGCTCTTTGGCCATCCTGGGTTCAAGCACAAGATGTGAGTGTGTTTTATATCCAAGCAGTTTAGCTCGATCAGCTCTTATTTCCATGATCTCTGCAAGAATCTGCTTGTTATCATAATCATTATTATTATTACCCCTGTTTAAATATGCATTATATAATTTCCCCCTCAGCTTGGGATTTTCAGAATACTGAAGAAAAGGCAGCATACTTGGCTTCTGGGTTGTAAATACCCATTTGCCATCCAGCCCCCTTGATTCAGCTTCCTCTGCAGCACCGTTTATGACAGCTTCAGGTAAGCCTGCAAGATCTTCTTCTTTACTTATTTCAAGGATATAATTATTCGTTTCAGCCAATACATTCTGATCGAACTCAACCTCCAGAACAGAAAGCCTTTGATTCATTTCCTTCAGTTTTTCTTTTTTCAACGAATCCAGGGCAGCGCCGCTTCTTACCAGCTCCTTATATATATTCTCAAGGAGGAATTCTTCCTCTTCAGTCAGATTAAAATCATCCCTGTTGTTATAAACAACCTCCACCCTTTCAAAAAACCTCGGATCAAGGCTTATCTCATCACTATGCTTCGCCAGTTTCGGAGATATTTCCATCTGCACTGCCTGGAGCTCAGGGCTGGTGTTTGCACTGCTAAGGCCAAAAAACACGTATGCTACCTTGTTAAGCAGTTTACCTGTTCTGTCCATTGCAACAATTGTATTCTCGAATGTTGGTTCCTCATCACTTCCAAGAATTGCTTCCACCTCTTCCTTCTGTTTCTCCATACCTTTCTCAAAGGCAGGCATAAAATGATCAACCTTAATCTTGTCAAAAGGTGGCACTCCGAACAGAGTTTTATACTCAGCGAAGAAAGGATTATCTCTGTCTGCTTTTTTCTGATCCTGCTTACATGATATTATGGATAACAGTAAAATCAATAGTATTGGTAGTAACTTTTTCACGACTATAAATTATTTTGGTTATTAATTAAATGGCAAAATAATAAAGAATTAAGCAAATTCCATCTTTTACCAATGATATTATTTTATCATTAACAATGGGTTTACAAAAGAAGTAATATTTTGTAGCTTTGCAGCCTGACCATGGAGAGATGCCGGAGCGGTCGAACGGGGCGGTCTCGAAAACCGTTGTCCTGAGCAATCGGGACCGAGGGTTCGAATCCCTCTCTCTCCGCCAGAGCATTTGCAGACAAAAACCCACACTTGCGTGGGTTTTTTGATTTAAAAAGTCGCAGCCCGTTAAGAGCTTGCTCTTATAAGGGATTGCGGCTTTTTAAATCAATAGCACCGTCAGGTGCGTTTGTCTGCAAATGCTCTGAAGCTTTCCCGCTAAGGGATCACGACTGAACGAAGCCCGCCATAGTCCCGAGTATTC
>CAZNYS010000081.1:0-12480 GCA_964577305.1 uncultured Rikenellaceae bacterium | reverse complement strand
AGCCCAGCTGGGCCCACAATGAAAATCAAAGAGTTACAACATTAAAAATTGTAACTCTTTTTTTATGCGCCAGTTTTGAGCCAGGTTTTGGACAAAAATGAGCGTTTTTAATTTTGCTTCCATTATTTTCTTCTTAAACGAAGGGCATTACTAATTACCGATACTGAACTGAAACTCATTGCTGCTGCAGCAATGATAGGACTAAGTAATATTCCAAATACAGGGTATAATACTCCTGCTGCTACAGGCACACCCAGAACGTTATAAAAAAATGCAAAAAACAAATTTTGCTTGATATTACGCATAACATCTCTGCTGAGATTCTTAGCATTGGCAATTCCATTTAGGTCGCCTTTAACTAAAGTGATTTCTGCACTTTGCATTGCTATATCTGTTCCTGTGCCCATTGCTATCCCTATATTTGCCTGAGTGAGGGCAGGAGCGTCATTAATACCATCACCTGCCATAGCTACAATATAGCCTTGCTCCTGAAGTTCTTTAACTTTCTTGTATTTATCATCAGGCATACATTGAGCTATAAAGCCATCGAGATTTAATGCATCAGCGACAGCCTTGGCTGTAATACCGTTATCGCCAGTAAGCATAATAACTTTTACACCAATTTTTTGTAACGTTTGAATGGCTTTTGAAGAAGTTTCTTTTATCTTGTCGGCAACCCCAATGACTCCTTCAACATTATTGTCCAAAATTAAATACATTACAGTTTGTCCTTCAGCTTGCCAGTTTTTAACCAGATCCTTGTTGTCATCATTCAGCGATGCCTTAAAGTCATCAATTAACCTTTGATTTCCAAGACCAATTTTCTTATCCTGGTATTGTGCCTGTACTCCTTTACCTGTAACCGATTCAAAATTATTTAATCCCGTTAATTTAATTTTTCTCTCTCTTGCCCCTTTTACTATGGCTTCAGCAAGAGGATGCTCACTGTTTGTATCAATCGAAGCAGCAAGCATCAGGATATCTTCATCGGTTAACCTACCAAACGATTTATATCCTTTAAGACTTGGTTTCCCTTCAGTTATTGTACCGGTTTTATCTATGATCAATGTGTCAACTTTATTCATCTCCTCAATAGCACGGGCATCTTTTACCAGAATACCCATTTGTGCCCCACGACCCGTACCTACCATTATTGAAATCGGAGTAGCCAGCCCAAGTGCACAAGGGCAAGCGATAATCAAAACAGATACAGCATTGACAAATGCATAAACATAAACCGGCTGGGGACCCCAGATTGCCCAAACAATAAACGTAATAAGAGAAATTGCTATAATGATCTGGACAAAATATTTAGCAACTATATCTGCCAGTTTTTGAATCGGAGCTCTCGAACGGCTGGCTTCATTTACCATTTCGATAATCCTGGCAAGTAAGGTATCGTTCCCAACTTTTTCAGCTGTCATTTCAAAGACAGTTTTTCCATTGATAGTTCCTCCTGTCACCTTATCTCCATTCGATTTATCAACCGGCATGGGTTCTCCTGTAATCATACTTTCGTCAATAACAGCATTCCCGTCAGAAATAATGCCATCAACAGGAATCTTCTCACCCGGCTTCACCTTCAGGATGTCTCCAACCTGTACTTGCTCAAGTGGTATTTCTTCTTCCTGTCCGTTTCGTATTATCCTTGCTATAGGTGGAACAAGATTCAACAAAGCCTTAATAGCGGAATTAGTTTTCCCATGTGCTTTTAACTCCAGAACCTGTCCTATCAGCACAAGGGTAATTATAACTGCAGAAGCTTCAAAATAGAGATGAACATTTCCTTGCATGTCCTTAAACTGTGCCGGGAAAATACCTGGGAACAATAGTGCAAAAACACTAAAGAGATATGCTGAACCTACACCGATAGAGATCAATGTCCACATATTTGGCGCCCACCTTCGTATTGAACTCCAGCCACGCTTAAAGAATATCCCTCCTGAGTAGAAAATGACAGGTGTGGCTAAAAGAAATTCTACCCAACTCCATAATTTTTTTGAAGCAATTATCTGGAGATGAAGAAATGGGATAACGTCAGACATGGCAATAATAAATACTGGAATACTCAATATCAGTGCAATCCTGAACTTATTTACCATTTTCTTGTAGGTATTCTCTTCTTCACTGGTTTCAGCTCCCTTTTCAGGGACCAGTGTCATACCGCATTTGGGGCATGATCCGGGTTTATCACTCCTTACCTCAGGATGCATCGGGCAAGTATAAACTATACCTGTTTTATGGACAGTTTCTACTTTTTTTAAATGCATTCCGCAAACAGGGCAGTCGCGGGGTTCAGGATAAGTATTATCACCCTCGCACAGCATGGTGCAATAATATTTGTCATGAGAGCCTGTCTCGCGATTTTCATCCTGTGATGATAGATTTTCACTGTGATGGTGATGATGCTGTCCCTCAGGTGAAGTATTTTGATTGTCAGAAACCAGCTTCATATTACATACAGGGCAAATGCCAGGTTTGTCATAGACTTTTGTGCCCTCGCATTTCATCGGACAGAAATATTTTACCTTGTCATCAGGTTGACCTGTAATTTTAATGTATTTATCAGACATAATGTATTAGTAGTTCAGTGTTTCTTTTGTTTCCCCGCAAGTGAGCATCGCCTCACCATAATATGGATTGCGGATATCTTTGGTCTCGCTTAGCCAATAGGCCCCTTTGCTATTATTTGCCATGGGGCAAAACTGGTAATAAACGGTTTTCCCCATCAGGCCAAAGCTTTTTATAGCATTATAGAAATTGTTATTGAAGGTGATAAATGCTGTTCGCTGGTTTTCAATACTGGTTTCAGATGCAATTAGTTTAATCTGTTTATCCAGAATAGCTGATTCATCCATCCATTTTGCCATGTAATCGCCGGTAAGGAGTTTCATATCTACTTTTATCAGAGTTTGCTGAACACTTTGGGCGGCTTGTTTTACCTTATTAACATCACTTTCCACGAAAGAATTTTTTAAAACAAGATATTGGTCATATACCGAGTTAAGTTGCATTATAAAATCCATTGGTACGCTGGCTTTGGATTGAATTTCGGCGGTTTTGCTTCCTGATTGGCTGTTATTAACACCACTTTTTGTTTTAGTATTGCCTCCTGACATATCCATTCCCGGCATAGTATTAGTTTTGCCTCCCTCAGGATTCATCATGCTGGGTAAACCCTGGAGTTGTGCTGCAGCATCAATTTTGAATGTACCATTGGTAGCAATTTCCTCACCTTCCAATAAGCCATCAGCAACAACATAAAAATTTCCTGCTTCAGGACCCAGACTAATCTGACGGTAAATGAACGTCGGGTTTGTACGATCAGGAACTTTTATGTAAACCACAGAACGCTTGCCTGTCCATAAAATGGACGATTTTGGAATTAGTAATTCATGGCTGCCCTCAGCTATTCTGGATTGAATTGTTCCCGTTACAAACATTTCTGGTTTAATTTCCATTTTGGGATTATCAAGTTCTATTCTGACTTTAGCCACTCTTGTGGAGGCATTGATAAAAGGATCAATAAAGGTGACTTTCCCTTTATAGGTTTTTCCCGGTAACGATTGAATAGTGAATTCCGCCTGGTCGCCTTTTTTAATCCAGGGAAGGTCGCTTTCATAAGCATCGAATAATACCCATACGTGACTCAGATCAACTACCTGGAACAGCGCAAATCCTTCCTTTACATAGTCACCCAGGGCAACATGACGCATGGTGATCGTTCCGGTAATAGGAGAGTTGACATTGAAATAAAGTTGTGGCTCCCCGAGTTTTTCAATTGCTGAAATTTGTTCGTCACTCAGGTCCCAGAGTTTTAATTTCCCTTTGGCGGCAGTGTATAAGGCCGGACGCGAATCTTTGTATGTAATTGCTTCAAGCAGTTCGCGCTGAGCTGTAACCAGTTCCGGGGAGTAAATGGTGGCCAGTTTTTCCCCTTTTTGAACATGTTGTCCAGTGAAATTAATAAACAATTTCTCAATGCGTCCGCCAAAACGAGCAGTTAGCTCGGTAATATTCCTCTCGTCAGCCTGTACTTTACCCTGTAGATAAAGTGATTTCTCCGGAGCTCCCTTTTTTACAATCATAGTTTGTATATCGGCCAGTTTAGCTGCAGATTCTGTCATAACGATTGCATTTGGATCTATTTGCTCTTCGTCAGGACTCAGCGAATTCAAGGGAATTAAATCCATGCCGCAGATCGGGCATTTCCCCGGTTTATCGGATCTTATCTGAGGGTGCATGGAACATGTCCAGATAGTGGCCTTTTCATTTTCATGGTCATGCCCTTCATTAACCTCGGTACTGCTCCTAGCCGTAGCTTTTTCTCCTGATGAATGGAAAAATAACCAGCCGAAAAACAAACCTGCGATCAATACTACTAAAACTAATATATAGTTTTCTTTAATATTTTTTAAAATCTTTTTCATGATGTAATAATTCTTAATTGTCAAATTTATAAACTTCCGACATTCTCATTAATTTCCCATCAAATAACTGATAAACGATAAAGCAGCCTGTTTGTCGGTGCGGGCTTTTTCCAGTTCAAGTTCATATTTCAGCACCTTACGCTCAATTCGAAGGATTTCCTCGAAGTTTTTGTTGCTGGTTGAATATTCGGTTTCAAGTAATTTCAGCGATTTCCGGGCTAGTTCTGTTTGTTTTTCATTCAGATTTAACCTGCGTTTAGAATCCGAATAGTCTTTCCATGTTTGCTCAAAAACTGTTTCCAGTACATTCTCTTTGTTTACCTTATCTTCCTTCTTTGCTGTTTCCAGATAAACTGCTTCGTTAAGCATTGATTTATATTTGTTGCGATACAGGGGGATCGTCATTCCAACTGTAGGTAGCATGATGGCATCAGTACCAGCCATATTATTATCACCTTTCCCGACTATAGTATAGTCAACACCTATTTTGAAATCAGGTCTGCCTGCCAAACGTGCTACTTCCTGTTTATAACGGAACGCTTCTGCCTGTAGATCAAGACTTAACAGCTGGTGGTTCTGTGCAAGAATACTATCCATGATCTCTTCTTTTCCCAGGCTGGGTTCTTCATCCCATAATTGTTGCGGAAGTTTTACTGGCAACTCTATATTTGTATTAATAAGGTTTTTGAACATGACTTCCAGCGTCTTGTATTTGTCTTGTAACAAAGCAATCTGGTTCTCCAGATCACCCATTTCCATTTCAATCCTGTATTCATCGACAACCGAAACCATTCCGGCTTCAACCTTTATGAGTGCCAGTTTTTGAAATGAGTTCAGAAGAGTCAGGTTTTCTCCGGTAACAGAGATAGCTTTCCCGGTAAAATAGAGGTTGTAATAAGTACTTCTTACATCATTAAACAGCATCGATTTGCTTTCTTCAAAGGCTTCATATTTGGCTTTAGCCATCTGTATGGCCGAGTTTTCCCTGGCTTTAAGCGTACCAAACCATGGAAGCATTTGCGAAAGCGAAATTTTGAATTGTTGAGGGCCAACGCGTGTTTCCACTGGTTGAATAAAGTATCCGAAAGCCAGCTGCGGATCGGGCAGAGCCTTTACCTGGGGTGCAACTTCCAGCGCGGCCATATACTCATTGAACCTGGCTTTTAATCCGGGATTATTCTCAGCAGCTGTTTTTAAATAACTGCCAAGGTCATCCTGAGCTGAAATCTGAGAAGAAATCAGCAGGAATAATATTCCTATTATAATGTTATGCACCTTCATAATTTTATACATTTTGTTTTTTTAATTCTCTTTTCAATTTTCCTTCCTGCCACATGCTATAAAGCACCGGGACAACAAACATAGTCATCACCTGAATTATCATCCCTCCAAAAGAAGGAATTGCCATGGGAACCATAATATCTGATCCTTTTCCGGTAGAGGAGAGAATTGGCAACAATGCAATAATTGCACAGGATGCGGTCATCATTGCCGGACGAACTCTCTTTAGTCCTGCAACAGCCACTGCTTCACGTATTTCTTGTATTGATAAAGGTTTCCGTTCTGCAAAAACCTGGTGGATATATGTGCCCATAATCACCCCGTCGTCAGTAGCTATGCCAAACAGGGCAATGAATCCCACCCACACCGCCACACTGAGGTTTATGGTGCCCATCTGGAATAATTGATGGATATTCGTTCCTGCAACATTGAAGTTTAGAAACCACGGCTGGCCGTAAAGCCAGATCATTATAAAACCACCGGAAAAGGCTACAAATATTCCGGAGAAGGTCATCAGGGAAATAGTGACAGAATTAAATTGGAAATAAAGAATCAGGAAAATCAAAATAAGTGATATAGGGACGACAATCAAAAGTCTTTTTGTTGCCCTTATTTGATTTTCATAGTTTCCTGTAAAAATATAGCTTACACCTGCCGGTAAAACGAATTCTCCCGACTTAATTTTATTATTAAGGTAAGACTGAGCATTTTCAACCACATCCACTTCAGCATACTCAGGTTTCTTATCAAAGATGACATAGCTTACAAGGAAGGTGTTTTCACTTTTAATCATCTGTGGTCCGCGGGTATAACGAATATTGACCAATCCCCCAAGCGGTATCTGTACGCCAGCAGGTGTCGGAATAAGGATTTTTTTCAAATCCTCGGGATTATCCCTTAATTCCCTGGCATACCGTAAACGCACAGGATATCGTTCACGTCCTTCCACTGTGGATGTTAATTGCATTCCGCCGATAGCACTGCTTAAAACATTTTGCAGGTTTTGAACAGTCAGCCCATAGCGTGCAATCGCCCTGCGGTTTATTTCCAATTCAAGATAAGGTTTACCTACAACCCTGTCAGCAAAGACCGACATAGGCTCAATCCCTTCTACCTGTTTGAGGTCGTTTTCAATTTCATAACCCACCCTTTCAATTGTTTCGAGATCGGGACCGAAGATTTTGATACCCATCGGTGCCCTCATTCCGGTCTGAAGCATTACAAGACGGGTTTGAATAGGCTGCAGTTTGGGTGCAGATGTTAATCCGGGAATGGTAGCCTGTTTAATTATTTCCTTCCAGATATCATCCGGAGAATTAATGCTCTTACGCCACTGACGGAAATACTCCCCGTTTTTTTCCACTATAAGATTCTTTTGTTCAATCAATCTGAATCCATCAGTTTTGGGGTTATATACACTGCCATCCTTCAAAACGAAAGCAGTGTTCTTGTCGACTTTGAAACGAAGCCTGTGTCCTGCTTCGTTCAAAATATATTCTGGTTTATAGTTGATAATGTTTTCGTACATAGAGGTAGGTGCCGGATCGAGGGCTGAATTTACCCGTCCCCATTTACCCACGACGCTTTCTACTTCTGGTAAGGAGTTCAACCTTTTGTCAAGCATCTCAATAACTTCAAGATTCTCTGCAACACCTGAATGAGGCATAGTTGTCGGCATAAGCAAGAATGAGCCTTCGTCAAGTACGGGCATAAATTCTTTCCCAACACCAGGGAAACGTGTATCGGCAGCTTTCCAGAAGCCGCTGTCTTTAATTGAATCAGGCATGAACCCAAATATCTTATTGACACCCAGCCATGTCATAATCCCAAATAATACCACTGCGATAGGTATGGATAGGAATTGCCATTTATGGGAGAGACACCATCTTAATATTCTTGGGTAGAAATGTACTATTGTCATTAAAATACCAAGGATGATCCCTACAAGAATAATTAAGAAGATAAAATTTGTAAAGAAACTATTCTGAGCTCCCAGTGGCATCCAGACACGTGTCAGAAAGTTGAGAATAATGGCAAGGGTAAATGCTATATTTATATAATTGACATATTTTCTTTTTTGGGGTGGCCAACGATCCTCGAGGACATTGTTTAAACCAACAACTACTAAAACCAATGCAATCAGGTTCCCACTTAGAATGGTCAGAATTATTCCGGCAATGGCTAAGATTGAATTGAATATGACTTTAATTTTCTTTTTATCAAATCTGATTGAAAAAATCAGGTTTGCCAGGGTTGGAATAAAAACTATACCAATAAACAGCGCCGATAACATGGCAAATGTCTTGGTGAAAGCCAATGGCCTGAAAAGTTTTCCCTCAGCCGCCTGCATGGCAAAAACCGGAAGAAAACTGACAATTGTTGTAGCTAATGCCGTGATTACTGCACTGGCAACCTCGACTGTGCCATCGTAGATCACCGTCAACAGTTTTTTCCCTTGCACCCCGATGTTCTCCTTCATGTCGAGGTGCCTGATAATATTCTCTGTAAATACTATTCCAACATCAACCATAACCCCGATAGCTATAGCAATACCTGATAATGCAACGATGTTGGCATCAACCCCAAAACGGCGCATGGCTATAAAGGTCATTAATACACCAATTGGAAGAAGGCTTGAGATCAAAAGAGAGGCTCGTAAATTCATTACCAGAACTATAACTACCAGGATGCTGATCAGTACCTCAAGCGACAAAGCTTCCTCCAAAGTTCCCAGGGTTTCTTTTATCAATCCGGTTCTGTCGTAAAAGGGGACAATTGTGACCTTTGATACTGAACCATCTTCAAGGGTCTTTGAGGGCAGACCAGGTGCAATCTCAGCAATTTTAGCCTTAACATTATCTATTGCCTGCATCGGATTTGCCCCATAACGTGCTACAACTACACCTCCAACGGCTTCAGCTCCTCCCTTGTCGAGACCTCCGCGACGTGTAGCAGGACCAAAACTGATTTTTGCCACATCTTTTAATCTGACAGGTACATTGTCATGAACGGCTACAACACTCTGCTCCAGATCATCAAGGTTTTTAACATATCCCAGCACCCTGACCAGGTATTCGGCCCGGTTAAATTCAATGGTCCGTGCCCCGATATCTAGGTTACTGTTTTTGACTGCAGCCATAATCTCCATAACATTTACACCAAAGGCTTTCATGGCATTTGGATCAATGTCGATCTGGTATTCTTTCACAAAACCACCTATTGATGCTACTTCGGCTACTCCGGTTGCTGAGGTGAGTGAATATCGAACATAGAAATCCTGAATGGTGCGAAGTTCCTGCGGATCCCATCCTCCTGATGGTTTCCCCGTTTTGGGATCACGTCCTTCCAGGGTATACCAGTACACCTGTCCCAATGCTGTAGCATCCGGACCAAGAGAGGGTGTAACATCCGCAGGGAGTGTACCTGAAGGAAGCGAGTTCAGCTTCTCAAGAATACGTGTACGGCTCCAGTAAAATTCGATATCTTCATTGAAAATGATATAGATGCTGGATAATCCGAAAATAGAATTGCTGCGAATGGTTTTTACTCCGGGTATCCCCAACAGGGCGGTGGTAAGCGGATAAGATATCTGGTCTTCGATATCCTGAGGCGACCTTCCCGGCCATTCGGTATATACAATTTGCTGATTTTCACCAATATCCGGGATGGCGTCTACCGGGACAGGATCAGAAGGTAATATCCCGGTATTCCATCCAAACGGTGAATTGACGATTCCCCAACTTATAAGAACAATAAGTACCAGGAATGTAACCAGCTTGTTTTTCAAAAAGAAATGAATGATTTTGTTGATCATTATAATAATGTCTGGGTTTTTAAAAACTTAGAAGATAAATGAGGTCATCGTTAATGGTAATTTAATAGATTTTTCATTAACAATGACCTTTAGTGTCTAAAATGAATAGAAACACCTACTTCTTTAAGACCAGGGCCATACCACACTTAGGACATTTACCCGGTTTATCACTATGTACATCAGAATGCATGGGGCAAGTGTAATCAGCCACTGTGCTTTTTTCAGTTCTTTCATACTTGCAGCAATCAGGAAGTGCATTATAAGTTTTCTCATCGCTTTTATACTTCTCAGTGTCATGTCCCACCATTGCAAGCTTTTTACCAAATGCATCAACACTCGATTTTGAAGGATCAAATGCAACTGTGAGCATTTTTGTTTTTACATCCCAGGTAGCGCTGGTTGCACCATCCTCTTTAACTGCCTCCTCAATACGGGTTTTGCACATTTCGCAATTACCCCATACTTTAAAGGTTTCCGTTTGAGATGATGCCATTTTCATGTTCATTTGGTTTTGTGCCTGAATTGTCGAGGTAACTCCAAAAACTATTGCAACTACTGCGGTAGTGAAAATTCTAAACGTTTTCATTGTATTAAATATTAATTAATAAATACTAAAAAAAATGTTGGAATAAAAGATATAGCACAGATATGCGTCAAAGCATATTTGCGTATAAAGAATGGAAGAAAAATCAAATACGGAAAACACAAATGTCTGAGAGGTCCACATCTGTGGACATCAATACCCCGGGCGGACTCACATTTGTATAGAAAGAAGTTAAAACATCTGAATTAACAACTGGTACTTCATTGTTTATATTTAGAACCTGAAAACTATGTTGAAATAATTCCGGAACAATAGAAAATGAGGGAGTGAAATTTGTGTCAATCCCATAAAAAACTACAACATCATCACAACAGTGACTAGAAAGATTAATTCCGTTAACAGGGCAACTGTCTTCGGAATCTTCCATACCGCATGATGCTAATTTACCTGAAAATGATACTTTTGAGGTAGAACCCATTTCATCACAATAATGGTTAGCTACACTAAAGTGTACCATTCCTATTAACATCAGAAGAGAAAGTGATATGGATAAACCCTTTTTCATTAACTATAAAACAGTGTTCATGTAAAAATGTTCACACGGACAAAGGAAACAAACTTGTCATAGTTTTTAATATTTTGTTCTTGCACCTATCCAGAGAAAATTTGGTGCCAGTTTTTGCGCCAGTATTTGTACTAATGGGCCCACCTCCGCCCTCCATAATCCCGAGAACTCAGGACTACCCATAGCCTTAACCATAAGGTACAATTGAAAAGAAGAACCTTCTAAATAAAAGGAATGATTTTTGTAGCAGGTTATTTACCAGCCAATTGAAGTCATGAAAAAATTATTGCTGATAAGTATTTCTATCGTTTTTCTGGTTAGTTGTCAAAAAGAAAACCTTGTTCCCAGATCAGATTTACCACAATGGCTGATTGATAAGATTGAATCAGATGAAGCAGTAATAAAAGAAAATAGTAAATCATGGATTGCTGCAGGTATATGGACCAGAACAGAGTGGAGAAGTGAATACTACTATGAATATGAAAATATGCTGAGTTCGTTTCTTTTTGGTCCTGTTTCCCATGAGGGAGATACCCTTAGTATATATGAAACTCAGTTAATAAGTATTTACGAGCAGGAAAAGTGTTGCGAAAAACTGGTCTGGGAGGGGCCAAATGCATGTAGATACAAATAATTCAACTATACCTTATATAAGCTATAGACAATCCCGAGGACTCAGGACTGCCCATAACTTTAACAGTTAAAGTGCACTTAAATGACTCCAATAAAATAAAACTGATGAAAAGAACCCTGACAATAATTGCCTTATTTTTCTTGATGCTGCCTGCCAAATGCGATGTTATCTTCTTTCCCTATCAATATTCACTTGTTAACTACTCGATAGAATTTATATATAGTTATGAGCTGGCAAAAAAAATAAAAAGCAGCACGGTCTTTTGGGGAGGAGTAGGAACTGTTGGATCATTCTTTTTTCTGGACGAACCAGTTGCAGGTTTGGAAATTGCAGTAGAAAGAAGAAGATATTTTAAACCAGAGCTATACAGGAAATTTTTTATCAGCGGCTATATTGGAGCAGCATACATGACTGATTTTAGTGATACGTATAATCTTGGACTGGTTCCAGGATTCAAGTTTAATTATAAGGCGCAATTATCAAAGAATTTAGTATTTGAACCTTATGTAGGTCTTTCTTTACCAATTACATTTGACATGATTTACGAAGAATTTTATGTCCCTTTTCCTATGGCAACGATCGGAATCAGATTGGGGATATGTTCGATGAAAGAAGGCAATAAGTAATTGATTTCAAGTGTTCGATTATTATATGAATAATAATGAATAAAGATGCTCAAATTATTTAAGATCGTAATCATTTTTCTACTCCTTTTAAGCATTCCATGGAAAATAAATGGAATGGACCCTGACAAACAGATAAATAAGAAGAACTCGATACAAATTGAAGGAGCCACATTAAAATACATTGGTATGTATTCAATTACATATGAACATCTGGTTCTTTCTCTAAATTCTCTTAATCTTTTTTTAAGCTCTGGGCTGGGAGGTTGGTATTTTATACCTATATCACAATTGTACTACGGGCTATCTGTGCCTATCAGCATAAATGGCATAATTGGAGGGCGAAATAGTCATTTTGAATTTAATCTTGGTCTCAGATATCTTTTTTTCAATGAGAATTCTGATGAGGGTATTTCTCCATATTTTCCTCTAATAAACATTGGATATCGATATCAGAATCCAAGTGGCAAAGGACTTATATTCCGATCTTACATAGGATGTACAGGAATAGGAATTGGAATTGGAAAAGCATTCTAAGACAATTACAACACAGAAAAATAAATAATAAGTTATGCCCTAAACCTAATAA
>CAZNYS010000080.1:0-12802 GCA_964577305.1 uncultured Rikenellaceae bacterium | reverse complement strand
TTTGTCTTGTAATAACAAAACTAACCATCTTTTCATTTTGTGAATCTAAAGGAGTTCTCGGGGCTCGGTTCCAATATTGCAATATTCTATTATATTTACCCATAATTTAAATCATAACGTAAATGTTTAAATATTACATTCCGGTCATAATAATCCTGCTCTCCCTATCTTCCTGTAACAAGCAGGAAACACTTGAGGAGATCAGGGAATCGATGACCCTTGATCTCATTGAGGACATAAGTATTGATAGCCTTCAGTCATATGTGACCTGGATGCAGAATATGGGTACAAGGTTCTGCCTGGCTGATAACAGACGGGATGTGGCTGAAGCTGTATGCAATAAGTTTATAAGCTTTGGCTACACAGCTGCGCATCTTGACTCATTTTTACTTGAACGTAGCTATCGGGGCATTGATTACAGCCTATGGCAATATAATGTTATTGCCAGGCTTAACGGGAACCTGTATCCTGATTCAGTATCTGTTATGGGAGCTCATTATGACAGTATATTAAGCGGAGCCGATAGTGATCCTTTCACAGCAGCACCAGGTGCCCACGATAATGCAAGCGGTGTGGCTGCAGCCCTGGAGGTGGCAAGGGTAATGAAAGAAAACGGTTTCAGTCCGGAAGGCAGCATTGAATTTGTCGCTTTCGCTGCTGAAGAATTAGGTTTGTATGGAAGCTGGGACTTTGCCTCAAAGGCAAGATCTGCAGATGTGAAGATCAAGATGATGCTAAATAATGATATGATTGCATATGAACCATCGGCAAATATGGAGCAATGGAAAGTGAATATTCTGGATTATGAAAACTCCTTGAACCTGCTGAGTGATGCAGAAAGACTGGCAGCAAAATATACATTACTTGGCACTTATAATGATAATGCTCTGAACAGGTACAGCGACAGCTACATGTTTTCAGAATACGGTTATCCGACACTGTTCTTCTATAAGGATGCTGATGACCCGAATTATCACTCCTTAAACGATATTGTTGATAATTGTAATTTTATCTATTGCCGCGAAGTAGTAAATATTTCCGTAGCTTTACTGGTCGAAAAAAATATTTATACCCGATAGGTTTTCTCATATAAAATTATAAGATGTATCATTTATTTATATGTTTTATAACACTGACACTGAATCAGCAGTGGGGTATTTTTGTCTCATGTTGAGAAATTATGATATTTGACATTATTTTGTGTTAAAGAAATAACAAAGAACTATTTTTCGAACTTGTTTTATAATTATAAATAAGTCTGTATGCCCAAACAAATAAAGTTACGTAAAGGACTTAACATCAGGATGAAAGGCAAGGCTGAAAACGTCCTGATACCCGAAGATCGACCAGGCAGGTTTGCTGTGAAACCTGTCGATTTTCCAGGCCTGGTTCCTAAAATGTGTGTCAAACCCGGCGCAGAAGTTAAAGCAGGAACAACCCTGTTCTTCGATAAAAAAAATGAGAAGGTTAAGTATACAGCTCCTGTCAGCGGACTTGTACTTGATATTGTAAGGGGAGAACGACGCCGGATACTCGAGGTGGTAATAGAAACCAGGGGTGATGATTATGTTAGTTTTGGTAATGGGGATCCTGACAAGCTGGATGCAGAAGCAATAAAGAATAAACTGCTTGAATCCGGTTTGTGGCCGGCTGTGCGTCAAAGACCATATCATATAGTAGCCAATCCTGAAGATACTCCTAAATCTATATTTATTAGTGGTTTTGATAGCGCCCCACTGGCAGCTGACTTCGATTTTATTGTAGAACTTTTACCAAAGGAACATTATCTTACTGGTATCAAAATTCTCCGGAAACTTACAGAGGGAAATGTTTATCTCAATCTCAGCAGTGACTCAAGCTCGGGCTTGCTGAAGAATACTCCGGGGGTTGAGATAAATTACTTTTCAGGACCTCACCCATCAGGAAACGTGGGGATACAGATACATCATATCGACCCGGTTAATAAAGGTGAAGTAGTGTGGTATGTTAACCTGCAGGATATAGTCTCAATGGGCCGTCTGTTTAATGAAGGTAAATATGCTCCGGATAAAATAGTGGCACTGGCAGGCTCAGAAGTTGAAAAACCCAGGTACTATCGTACACGTACGGGGGCAAGCATTTCAACAATGGTTAAAGGCAATATTCTGGCAGTACGGGGAATAGGTTCAAATAGTGTAAGGTATATCAGTGGTAATGTACTGACAGGTCAAAAGATACAACCAGACGGTTACCTGGGCTATTACGATTCTACAATAACGGTCATTCCCGAGGGTAACTACTATGAATTTTTCGGATGGATAACACCCGGGTTGAAAAAATTCAGCTTCTCACGTACTTTCCTTACCTGGATGATACCCGGTAAAAAATACCGCCTCAATACTAATATGCATGGCGGCAAAAGGGCATTTGTTATTACAGGTGAATATGAGAAAGTCCTTCCAATGGATGTCTATCCCATGCAATTGCTTAAATCAATACTTGTCGAAGATATCGATAAAATGGAGCAATTGGGCATATACGAGGTTGCAGAGGAAGATTTTGCACTGTGCGAATTCATCTGCCCTTCCAAAATTGAGATACAGTTAATCATCCGTAAAGGGCTTGACCTGATGGTTAAGGAGATGAGTTAAAATAATAAAAAGTATTGTCTTAATAATGAAAGCATTAAGAAAACAAATAGATAAGATCAAACCTAATTTTGAAAAAGGTGGCAAGCTTGAAATATTTCGTTCCTTTTTCGATGCCATTGAAGCATTGATCTTTGTGCCTGACAAGGTAACCTCAAGGGGATCTCATATACGCGATGGTATTGACATGAAGAGGGTGATGATAACAGTATGGATTGCCCTTATCCCCGCAGTGCTGTTCGGGATTTACAATATCGGGTTACAGTACTACCAGTCGATTAATGTTGAGGCTGGTTTCTGGGAAATGGTATGGTTTGGATTCCTGAAATTCCTCCCGCTTCTACTGGTAAGTTATATTGTAGGACTGGGCATTGAAATAGTTTTTGCACAGATAAGGGGGCATGAAGTGAATGAAGGTTATTTCGTAACCGGGTTGCTTATTCCTCTTATTGTACCGGTTGATATACCACTTTGGCAGCTCGCCCTGGCAGTAGCGTTCGCTGTGATAATTGGTAAAGAGGTCTTTGGTGGTACCGGTATGAATATACTGAACCCTGCACTGGTGGCAAGAGCCTTCCTGTTCTTTAGCTATCCCAGATGGATGTCAGGCGACCTCGTCTGGATAGCCAACCTGGTGAAAGGTGAAGGCGTAGCCGATACTTTTTCAGGAGCCACTCCACTTGCACAGGCTGCTCTCTATGATGTTGACAGCATGCCCTCGGTAATGAAAATGTTCATCGGAACAATACCAGGGTCAGTGGGAGAAACTTCTACCATCGCGATATTGATAGGAGCCGTCATTTTGATACTGACAGGCGTGGGTAGCTGGAAAATAATAGTAAGCGTATTTGCAGGCGGACTGGGTATGGGACTGATAATGAATGCCTTCGCAGTAAATCCTTACATGGAAATACCTGCCTTGCATCACCTTGTAATGGGTGGCTTTGCTTTTGGAGCTGTGTTTATGGCTACCGACCCGGTGAGCGGAAGCCAGACAGAAACAGGTAAATGGATATATGGACTGCTTATCGGTATAATGGCTATACTTATCAGGGTTCTGAATCCCGCATTCCCCGAAGGGATGATGCTGGCAATACTGTTGATGAACGTATTTGCCCCGCTGATTGACTATTATGTCGTGCAGGCAAACATCAGGAGAAGACTAAAAAGGGCAAAAAGTAATTAAAAGATATTTGCAATGAAACAATTCAGTAACAGATATATATTCATCTTCGCAACTGTGATGGTTGCCATTGTCGCTTTAATTCTCTCTTCCGCTGCCTTGCTCCTCCAGCCCCTGCAGGAGAAGAATGCAGAAATAGAGAAGAAACGTAATATCCTTGCCTCCGTAGGTGTGGAAGCTACAGAAGATACGGCAGAAAACCTGTACGACAAATATATTACCGGGTCTTTTGCCCTTAACAAAGCAGCCGAAAAGGTAGAAGGTGTTGATCCTTTTTATGTGGATGTAAGGAAAGAACAGAGAAAACCCCTGGAAGAAGAGGTCTTCCCGGTATTTGTAGCCACCATGGATGATGGCAGCAACAGCTATATAATGCCCCTGGAAGGGAAAGGACTATGGGGACCTATTTATGGATATATATCTCTTAAAGAAGACCTGCGGACAATTAACGGGGTGACATTCGACCATAAATCGGAAACACCCGGACTGGGTGCTGAAATTAATGAAAGCTGGTTCGAAGGTCAGTTTGTTGATAAACTGCTTTTTGAAAATGGTGACTTTGTAAGTATAACAGTACAAAAAGGTGGAGCCGATGAAGGTGATCCTCATGCCGTAGATGCTGTGTCGGGAGGTACAATTACAAGTAAAGCACTGGAAGCAATGCTGTATGACTGCCTTGTTAATTATGTTGAATTCCTGAAAAAAAATAGCGAATAAGATATGAGCAAAGAAAAAGAAAGAGAACCATTGTTCTCAACCAAAAACCTGAAACTGCTAAGAGATCCGCTTGGCGAAAATAACCCGATAACCGTACAGGTGCTGGGGATATGCTCTGCTCTCGCAGTAACGGCCAAACTGAAACCGGCAATTGTTATGGCTATATCTGTTGTAGTCGTGCTTTCAGTGTCAAACGTGATTGTGTCAGTATTCAGGAAATCAGTGCCCCCACGGATAAGGATTATTTTCCAGCTGGTTGTTATAGCCATGATGGTTATCCTTGTCGACCAGGTACTTAAAGCATTTGCCTTTGAAGTGAGCAAGCAGCTTTCAGTCTTCGTGGGACTGATTATTACTAACTGTATTATCATGGGCCGACTCGAGGCTTTTGCCCTGGCCAATAAACCCTGGGAATCATTTCTCGACGGACTGGGCAATGCAGCCGGGTATGGACTGATCCTTATTATCGTGGGATTCTTCAGGGAATTACTTGGCTCTGGGACCATCTTAGGATACCATGTAATGGAAAAAATAGGGATCTATAATATAGGTTATGAAAATAATGGCTTCATGATCCTGCCGCCTATGGCCCTTATAACGGTCGGAATAATTATATGGGTGCAGCGGAGCCGCAACAAGGATCTGATTGATAAAAGTTAAAACTGGGAATTATGGAAAATATCGTAAATATATTCGTACGGTCGGTCTTTATAGACAATATGGTCTTTGCATATTTCCTTGGTATGTGCTCATACCTTGCAGTGTCGAAAACAGTGAAGACCTCGGTCGGTCTGGGTATAGCCGTTGTATTCGTGCTTACAATAACCGTCCCTGTAAATTATCTTATTCAGAATTTCCTCCTCAAAGAAGGTGCACTGACATGGCTTAGCCCATCCTTTGCAGGAATTAACCTTAGCTTTCTCTCATTTATCATGTTCATAGCTGTCATAGCATCAATGGTGCAACTGGTTGAAATGGTGGTTGAGAAATTCAGCCCTGCTCTCTATACATCACTGGGTATATTCCTCCCGCTGATTGCAGTTAACTGCGCAATACTTGGTGGATCATTGTTTATGGTTGAAAGGGAATATGCAAATATCGGAGAGGCAACAGTTTTCGGATTTGGATCAGGAGTGGGATTCCTGCTGGCTATAGCAGGTATAGCAGCAATAAGAGAAAAAATACAATATTCAAATGTGCCAGCACCACTGAGAGGACTGGGAATAACATTTATTATTACCGGGCTGATGGGCATTGCTTTCATGAGCTTTATGGGTATTAAACTGTAAAATTGCATAATTATGATCTTAGCTACATCCACGATAGTTGTTATCGGAATAAGTATACTGGTTTTCCTTGTGGTAATACTTTTACTCGTTATTATACTGTTGTATGCAAGGAAGAAACTGGTGCCACAGGGAGATGTTAAACTAAAGGTAAACGATCGCGAAATGATTGTGTCACCAGGTAATAATGTAATGGCAACCCTTTCAAATAACGGGATATTCCTCCCTTCAGCATGTGGTGGCGGAGGTACCTGCGGGCAGTGTAAATGCCAGATACTCGAAGGCGGTGGCTCCATATTGCCTACAGAAACAGGTTTCTTCACCCGTAAAGAACAACATAATAACTGGCGACTGGGATGCCAGGTCAAGATAAGGCAGGATATGGTTATTAAACTGCCCGAAGAAATCCTTGGTATAAAGAAATGGGAATGTGAAGTGGTATCTAATAAAAATGTCGCAACATTTATCAAGGAGTTTGTTGTTAAACTGCCTGAAGGCGAGACAATGGACTTTAAACCGGGTGAATATGTCCAGATTGATGTTCCAAAATTTGATATATCATTCAAGGATATGGAGATTGAAGAAGAATTCAGGGATGAGTGGGATAAATATAAAATGTGGGACCTCAAAACTAAAAATTCCGAAGAGACTATACGGGCATATTCAATGGCAAACCACCCCTCCGAAGGAAATATTATTATGCTTAACATTCGTATAGCCACACCTCCGTGGGACAGGAAGAAGAACCAGTTTATGAATGTGCCTCCCGGTATATGCTCATCATATGTTTTTACTCGTAAACCGGGTGATAAGGTAATGATGTCAGGTCCTTATGGAGAATTCCATATAAAGGAAACAGATAGTGAAATAATCTATATAGGCGGCGGTGCAGGTATGGCACCACTCAGATCGCATATATTCCACCTTTTCCATACACTTAAATCAAACCGTAAAGTATCTTACTGGTATGGAGCACGGTCACGACGTGAAATATTCTATGAGGATGAATTCAGGGCTATAGAAAAACTATTCCCCAACTTTACTTTTAACCTGGCACTGTCTGAACCCCTGCCAGAAGATAACTGGAAAGGTTATACCGGGTTTATTCACCAGGTATTGTACGATGAATACCTCAGTAAACTGGACGAACCCGAGGAAATTGAATATTACTTCTGCGGTCCACCCCTGATGAATGATGCCGTGATTAAACTGATATACGACCTGGGAATACCCGATGAGAATGTAGCATTCGACGATTTCGGCGGATAATAACAAAGAGGGCTGTTTGGGACAGCCCTCCTTCTTTCTTATCCTTTGAAGATAGGGGGAAAGGGGAATATGAAAACATATCTTCATATCAAATCTACCATTTTATTTCCTTTCTTGCATATCTTTTTGGCGAACCATATTAATTAATCCATGAAAGCAGGTTTTTTTTACAGGAAAGGAAATTTCCTATTCTTTCAGATATTAATTATTTTCGAAACGAATTAATATCAGGGAGATGAATAAAGGGTATCTATTATTTAACTTATTAATTGTTGCGGCTCTGTCAGCCTGCCAGCAAGACAAGAATATTGAATATAAAGTCCAGGGCTTTACACAGGGTACAAGCTATTCTGTGATCTGGTATGACAATAGGGGGACTATTGACCAGGAAGTAAATAAAGATATCAGTGAAATCCTCATTGCAGTCGATAGTTCATTATCTACCTATAACCCGGGATCAGTGATTTCACTGGTCAATAGAAACGAGGAGGTGGTTTTAGATACATTATTCATAAACGTGTTCAATAAATCTTATGAGATATGGGCTATTACTGAAGGTGCGTTTGATATAACCGCCGCACCACTCATTAATGCATGGGGATTCGGACCCGATGCAACAAAAAGATTTAATGAAAGTATCAAAGACAGGCTTATGGAGCTTGTGGGAATGGAGAAAATAAAAATTGTTGACGGTATGGTAATCAAGAGCGATCTCGATATGTGCCTTGATGTTAATGCTATTGCCCAGGGATACACCGTAGACCTGATATATAACTACCTGTCGGCCAGGGGTTACGAAAGCTACCTCGTGGAAGTGGGTGGCGAAGTGAGAGCCAGAGGTACAAAACCCGATGGCAGGCCATGGATAATAGGCCTGGATAAACCAAGCGATGGAAATATTACTCCCGGGCTTTACAGGCAGGCTGACATTAAACTGGTAGATAAAGCCCTGGCAACATCGGGTAACTACAGAAAATATTATATCGAAGATGGGATAAAGTATTCACATACAATTGACCCCAAGACAGGCTACCCGGTACGACATAAATTACTCAGCGCCACCGTTATTACTGACGATTGCATTACAGCTGATGCACTGGCCACAGCATGCATGGTCATGGGACTGGAAAAAGCAAAGGAGATGATACTGAAAATTGACGGTCTTGAGGCTTACCTGGTGTATTCAGACGAAGAAGGGGATTTTAAAACCTGGTTTACTGATGGAATGATTGATTACCTTTCGGATTGATCACTCAATACCACTGCATGAAGAACAGCCCGGGAAATCATCAGTGGGATGACAGCCAACATCAATACTCTGGGCACATTTGATGCCTCGCCTGGCCATCTCTTTGTTGCGTCCTACATGGGTTTCAGGGAAACGGCCACCCCTGATGAAAATTATCTTAAAAGCTAAACCCAACAGGGCGATTGTAACAAGTGCGATAGTTAAAAGCAATAATTTTATAAACATAATCAGGTAAATTCCTAAATTGTAAAATATTGGATGCAAATTTAATAAAACAATTTGAATCCCTTTATTAAAACAAGAGGTAATTATTTTTGTTTAGTAAATGAGAGACTCTAATAAAACTATAACCGGTGGTTAATTCTGTTTTTGCATAAATGTTATTTTTATAGGATAAACTGCCAGAACTGAACAAACAAACAGTAATGAAAAAGCAGGAGAAAACTCAAAAGAAGTTTAACAGCAAAGAAGTATTATTAGATTATAAACTGGCAAACCTGAGCAGGAATCTGAGTACCATAGGAAGACGTGAAGTATTGTCAGGAAAAGCCAAATTCGGGATTTTTGGCGATGGTGAGGAAATAGCACAGATAGCACTGGCAAAACAGTTTAAGAATGGTGACTGGAGATCAGGCTACTATCGCGATCAGACATGGATGATGGCTATGGGTCTCTTAGATGCCGAAGGTTTTTTCCATCAGCTATATGGGAATACGGATAAGGAACTGAATCCCGGCAATGGAGGCAGGGTATTCAATAACCACTTCTCCACACCTAATATCAACGCTGATGGCAGCTGGAAGGAACTGACAAAACTGAAAAATTCATCAGCCGATCTGTCACCAACAGCAGGACAGATACCCAGGTTAGTCGGACTGGCATATGCATCTAAAATTTTCAGGGAAAACAAAGACCTGTCGGAATATAAAAACCTCTCGGTAAATGGCAACGAAGTGGCTTTTGGATCAATAGGGGATGCAAGTACCTCGGAGGGATATTTCTGGGAGGCAGTTAATGCTGCCGGTGTATTGCAGGTGCCAATGGCACTGTCAGTCTGGGATAATGGTTACGGAATATCTGTGCCTAAGAAATACCAGACAACAAAAGGCGACATATCTGAAATACTAAAGGGTTTTGAGAGCCGTAAGAAAGGGGAAGGAATACGGATTTTTAAAGGCAGGGGATGGGATTATCCCGACCTGGTGGAAATGTATGAAAAAGGTGTGGCCATGTGCCGTCGCGATCACGTACCGGTAGTATTTCATATTGATGAAGTAACACAGCCACTCGGACATTCAACATCGGGATCGCATGAGAGATACAAGGATGAGGAAAGACTGCAATGGGAAAAGGATTTTGATTCTATAAAGAAAATGAGGGAGTGGATACTGGCAGCAGGATTGGCCACCGAAAAGGAACTTGATAAAATTGAAAAAGAGGCAGATGACGAGGCCAAAGAAGCACGTAAGAACGCATGGAATGCATTCCAGGAACCAATAAAAATTGAACGTGATGCCCTTGTTAAACTCGTAAAGGAGAAAAACTGCAGGTGCGAAAGCAAAGGGAAGGAAGATTCCATTGAGAATATTATTAATGACCTCCAGAAAGTCATGCATCCTATACGTAAAGATAATTTTGTTGCAGCACGACGGATAATGCGTAATGTGTGCAGTGATTGTAACAAGAAGAACAGCCTTAAAAATGACCTGCAGGTATGGCTTAAAAGAAACAGGGAAGACGGATACCAGAGGTATAATACATACCTGTATAACCAGACTGAAAGGTCAACACTGAAGGTCAAACCAATAGATCCTGTATACTCAGAGGATTCACCCATTGTACCGGGTCGAGAGATACTGCGGGATAACTATGATGTGCAATTCTCTAAAAATCCATTACTCCTTACCTTCGGTGAGGATGCCGGTAAAATTGGTGGGGTGAACCAGAGCTATGAAGGCCTGCAATCAAAATATGGCGAACTGAGGGTTACCGATACAGGTATAAGGGAAGCAACAATCCTCGGACAGGGAATAGGACTTGCACTTCGTGGACTCAGGCCTATAGCCGAGATACAGTATCTCGACTACATGCTGTATGCACTGCAGGGACTGAGTGATGATCTTGCAACAACACATTATCGTACTGCCGGTAATATGGCTGCACCACTTATTGTGAGTACCCGAGGACACCGGCTCGAAGGTATATGGCATAGCGGATCACCAATTGCGATGCTTATAAATTCAGTAAGAGGTATTTATGTTTGCGTGCCCCGCGATATGACAAGGGCTGCCGGTTTCTATAATACCCTCCTGGCAGGCGATGACCCGGGAATAGTGATAGAACCTCTTAATGGTTACAGGCTGCGCGAAAAACGGCCTGATAATATAGGTGAATACAGGATACCACTGGGTGTGCCTGAAGTATTGACTGAAGGTAATGACATAACAGTTGTATCATATGGATCAACCCTTAAGATAGCTATGGAAACGGTTGAACAACTTAAGAAACATGATATATCTGTTGAATTGATTGATGTGCAGACATTACTGCCATTTGATATCAATGGTATAGTATTGCAGTCAGTTAAAAAGACAGGTAAAGTACTGTTCGTCGATGAGGATGTTCCGGGTGGCACAACAGCCTATATGTTGCAGCAGGTACTGGAAAAGCAAAATGGTTGGTTCTATCTCGACAGTCAGCCTAAAACACTTGCAGCTAAAGAACACAGGCCGGCATATTCAACCGATGGTGACTACCTGTCAAAACCATCTGCAGAAGATATCTTTGATAAGGTATACGAGATGATGAGAGAAGTGAAACCTGATAAATATGTTGATTTTCTGGCTTAGGTTAATCAGATATCCCGCCTTTCTTCCTGGGTTTGAGTTTGACGACCTGACTCCTTATCATCACTTAACCGCCGTATCTTGATATTAAAGGCGGCCATGAAGATACTCATGAAAGGACTTATGATATTAAAAAAGCAGTAGGGTAAATATGTGAATGTTGATACTCCCAGTACACCCGACTGCGTGGCGCCACAGGTATTCCACGGTATAAGTACCGAGGTGACAGTCCCCGAGTCTTCAAGGGCACGGCTTAAGAGCTCTGGCTTGAAATCCATCTCCTTGTAAATCTTCGCGAACATACGACCGGGAACAACAATGGCAAGGTACTGGTCAGAAGCTGTGGTGTTGAAGAAAAGACAGGTGCCTACCGTAGCAGCTACCAGGCTGCCGGCATTGTGTACAACTTTCATTATATACTTGGTGATCTTTATTAACATACCTGCTGATTCCATAACGCCACCGAAGACCATAGCCGTGATAATCAGCCATATGGTGTTGAGCATGCCGGCCATACCACGGGTCGACAGTAATTCATTTACTGCACTGTTCTCGGTGCTTACAGAAACACTCCCAAACATTGTACGCATAAAACTTATATACGATTGCTTGACGTAATTGCCTTCTGTATTTGCTACTTCCCTTATTACATCAGGCTGGAGAATAATTGCAAAGACTGCACCTGCCAGTGTGCCGGCAATAAGTGCAGGCAGGGGAGGTACTTTCTTTACTATTATGAAAATAAGGGAGGCAGGCACAATAAGCAGGATAGGGCTTACATTGAACTTATTGTCTATGGCTGTCAGTACAGCATCCACGTCGGTACCGGGAGCATCAAGATTATTGGCAAAACCAATAATAAGGAAAATAATAAGAGTAATCAGTATGCTCGGCCCTGTGGTGAATATCATATACCTTATATGTGTAAACAGGTCGGTGCCGGCCATGGCAGGAGCAAGGTTGGTGGTGTCTGATAATGGCGACATCTTGTCTCCGAAATAAGCACCCGATATTATAGCACCCGCAACAAGACCCTTACTGAAACCAAGTGTGGTACCTATCCCCAGTAAAGCTATACCTATGGTTGCAACAGTCGACCATGAACTGCCCGTGGCCAGTGATACTATGGAACATATTACTACACTGGCAAAAAGAAAAATGGTGGGGTTAAGGATCTTTAAACCATAATATATCAGCATAGGGACAACACCACTTATCATCCATGTGCCTGCAAGTGAACCAATGAGAAATAATATCAGGATGGAAGGCATAGCTGAACCAATGCTTTTTACTATGGATGCACTGATCGATTTCCAGTTATGACCCAGCCTTACTGCAATAAGACCTGCCACTGTGGCCGATAACGCAAGAGCTATCTGGTTGGCCCCCGACAGGGTTTCATCACCAAAATACCTGACATTCAGTGTGAGAAGGATAATTAATACTATGATTGGAATTAATGCCTCTATCAGCCGTGGCTCCCTGATGTCTTTTGTCATAAGTACCTGTCAGTTTAAAAGAAGCCACAAGATAAAGTTTTTTTGCTTTTTATCCATCATTCCAATATTCCATTATTGAGTCTACTCCGAAAAGTCCAGAGGAGTTTCAAACACTTAATTGTTAAT
>CAZNYS010000079.1:0-13074 GCA_964577305.1 uncultured Rikenellaceae bacterium | reverse complement strand
AACGACATTACCCTGGGTTTGTATCAAAAGTGCACCACCTCCCCCCCGAGTACTCGGGGGTACTCCTCCTCTGAAGAGGAGAAGAAAGTTAGTGCTTTGTAAATCAGCCATTTCCCCTCCTTTTGAAAGGTCTGCACTGAGCCTGTCGAAGTGAGGGGTGTCCCGAACGTAAGGTCGAGGACGGGGTGGTTAGATCACTTTTGAAACATCCTCTATATTTTCTCTACACCCATTGAATACAGGGTAAATCCAAAAATATCAACATACTGGTCGATAATTTTACTTACCGGTGTACCTGCCCCATGACCTGCCATGGTCTCAATCCTGATAAGCACAGGATCATTCCCGGCCTGCTTTTCCTGCAGCTCAGCGGCAAATTTGAATGAGTTTGCAGGTACAACCCTGTCATCATGATCTGCCGTTGTAATAAGTGTTGCCGGGTATTCTGTACCCTCTCTTACATTATGCACGGGTGAGTAGCCAAGAAGGTAAAGGAACATCTCCTCGCTTTCTTCAGATGTGCCATAGTCATAAGCCCATCCGGCACCGGCAGTGAATTTGTGGTATCGGAGCATATCAAGCACCCCAACTGCAGGTAAGGCTACTTTCATGAGATCAGGGCGCTGCGTCATGACTGCACCAACAAGCAATCCTCCGTTTGAGGCACCTTTTACAGCGAGATAATCACTTGAGGTATAATTATTGTCAATCAGGTATTCACCTGCAGCAATGAAATCATCAAACACATTTTGCTTGTTCATCTTTGTACCGGCCAGATGCCATTCTTCTCCGTATTCGCCTCCGCCCCTGATATTGGGAACGGCATATATGCCTCCCATCTCCATCCATAGTGCATTTGTGATACTGAAAGAAGGTGTCTCACTTATATTGAATCCACCGTAGCCATAGAGTATAGTAGGATTCTCACCATTCATTTCAGTACCTTTTTTATATGTTATTATCATGGGAATCCTTGTTCCGTCTTTCGAAGTATAAAAGATCTGCTCCGATTCATAATTTTCGCTGTTAAAATCCACATCTGGCTTTTTATACACCTCTGTTTCTCCTGATTCGGGGTTAAGACTGTATATCGTCCCCGGTGTAATGTAGTTTGCAAAAGTAAAATAAAGTTCTTTATCTTCTTTTTTACCACCGAAACCAGATGCTGATCCTACTCCCGGTAGTTGTATTTCCCTTATCATTTCACCCTTATTATTATACTGCATAACTTTTGATATGGCATCTATCATATAGTGTGCAAATAAATAGCCGGAACCTGTTGAAGGGATCAGAACATTTTCAGTCTCAGGTATAAGATCTACCCAGTTTTCCACACCGGGATTACCGGCATCCACAGTTACAATCCTCCTGTTGGGTGCGTCCAGGTTTGTAACGATAAAGAGTTTAGAACCCTCATTATCTATGATATAGTGATCATTATCAAAATTATCAACAATAGTAACCAGCTCGCTTCCGGGCTTACCCAGGTCTTTTATATACAGCTCATTACCTGTGGTTGAAACTGAAGCTGTAATCACGAGGTATTTACCATCTTCGGTAACTGATCCGACCACATAACGTCTTTTTATGTCGGCACCGAATACCAGGTCGTCTTCTTCCTGTGATGTTCCGAGCTTATGGAAGTAAAGTTTATGATGATCAGTTTTAGCCGAAAGCTCACTGCCCTCAGGCTTATCATAACTTGAATAATAAAAGCCCTCGTTGGCTTTCCATGAAAGACCACTGAATTTAACATCCTTAATGGTATCTCCGATGATCTCCTTGCTTAATGCATCCATAATTACAACTTTTCGCCAGTCAGAACCTCCTTCTGATATTGAATAGGCTGTAAGGCTGCCATCATCAGAGAAAGACAGTGTGCTCAATGATGTTGTACCATCCTCAGAAAACGTATTGGGATCGATAAATACCTCTGGTTCTTCTACATCTTTCTGACGGTATACTACATACTGATTCTGTAATCCGTCATTTTTATAGAAATATGTATATTCTCCTTCTTTAAAGGGAGCAGTGTATTTCTCGTAATTCCACATTTCGGCAAGTCTTTTCCTTATCACATCCCTGAACGGAATCTGGTTCAGAAAAGCAAATGTTACTTCGTTCTGAGCTTTCACCCAGGAGGCTGTTTCTTCAGAATTATCGTCCTCGAGCCAGCGGTAAGGATCCTTTACAACGGTTCCGAAATAGTTATCTTCAACATCTACCTTTTTTGTATCAGGGTATACTATTTTACCTCTGTCAGAAGTATTGCATGACGACAAGATTAGCATAGCAGTAAGCATAAATAATTGATTCTTCATGATTGAATTTTAGGGTTGATAAATATTGCATACACGACTTAATGATTTGAAAGCAATCAAACGGAAGTAAAAATATTAAAATCCTGAATAAGTTGCAATATGAATTAAGTAACTGGTATGTTAATGTTATGGGATTACTACCTGACGATCTTTTTTTCTATATACCTGGAGCTCATAATTCTGAGTATTCCTAAATAATCGAGGCTGAATTCTATAAGATCACCAACCCTGTACTTCTTTGAATTTTTACCCAGGTCAATAACTATCATGTCAGAACTGGCCCCTGCAAATTTTATGCTTTTATCTTTTGGCCATATATGGTCTTCATCAACGTCCAGTAGCCCCAGGTCGAGTATAGCCCTGCATGTTGTTTTCCCTATGTCTTTTTCATTAAAAGTAAATTCTTCGCCTTCCACATTGGTCCCCATTTCTCCGTCAGGCACCATAGGTTTTTCCGATAGTTCAATAATCTCGGCAAAAAGCCTGAAGATATCGTTTTCCATCTTCTTATATCGGGAGCCATCATATACATTGGTACCCAGGAAGAGTGTTTCACCAACCCGGAAATGGTTTATTCCTGCCGGCAGGGTATTATTCAGTATAAGTGGTATGGTAACCGACGATCCTCCTGAGACAAAGGGAATATTCTTGTTGAATTTGGCTTCCACGAGTTGTTCATACAGGCTTAGCTGTATCAGTTTATCCCTGTTTGGCAGTACACCATAGAGACATGAGAGGTTAGTTCCTATACCTATTACTTCAATATTGGGCAGTTCGAATACTTTTTCATAGAAATCGAGGAAATTCTCGGCCAGCACACCCTCACGAAGCTCACCGGTCTCTATTATGATCATTATTCTGTGTATCCTGCCCTGGCGCAGGGCTTCCTCAGAAAGTAGTTTAATAGTATAATACTCGGTATTGAAACTCACATCGGCATATTTCACAATACTTTTTATGCTCCTCTTGGCCGGAGGTTTTATGTATGTTGTTTCTATATCCTTATTAATACTTTTAATAACCTTGAGGTTGGTAACCCGTGAATCACATATCTTTTTAATTCCAAGGTTGATTATTTCTTCCAGGTATAATCTTTCACCACACAGGAGTTTGGATACTATTGCCCATTTGATGTTATTACTCTCGAAGACATTTTCAAGGTAATCGAAATTGTGTTTCAGTTTTTTGGTGTGAAATTCTATAAATGCCATCTGAAGTTTAATTTACTATTCTTCTTTCAATATTCTGCGGTAATCGTACCAGCATTTCGTAATTCATGGTATCACTCATTGCACTGAATGAGCTGACAGTTATTTCAAGATCGCCCTGTTTACCAATAAGTACTACCTCATCGCCTCTTTTTGCTGAAGGTATCAGGGTGACATCAACTATCATCATATTCATATTCACCAGTCCTATAACATTGGCAAATGTCTCATTGATAAGTACCCGGCCCTGGTTGCTTAATACCCTGTTGTAGCCGCTCGAATAACCTACGGGGATAATAGCTATCTTCTTATCTTCCTGTGCCTGGTAATTTGTACCGTAGCTGATAAAATCACCTTCTTTAACCTCTTTGATTGTCATTATCTTGCTTTTCCATTTTAGCACCCTTGTAAGGGGATCGCTTTTATCTGCCTTCTTGTGAGCGTACTGGATAAATGTTTCGGGGCTGGGCCAGAACCCGTATTGCAAAATACCTATCCTCACCATATCCATGCAGGTACCCGGGTAATTCATTGCGGCCGCAGAGCATGCCGTATGACGCATTTCAGGCTCGATACCTTTGGAAACCAGGTTCCTGTAAATCCTGTTGAAATTGCGTATCTGCTTCTGTATCCTTACATAATTGGCTATGCTTTCTGCTCCGGCATAATGAGTGCATATACCTTTTATATCAAAGCACTCCTTATTATCGCCTATTAAATTAAGTAACTTTTTGAGAGATTTATTCTTAAAACCTGTCCGGTTCATTCCTGTTTCAACTTCAACATGCACTTTGGCAGGTTTACCCAGCTTTTTGGAAGCCTGTATCGTTTCATGAACAAAATTAAGATCGAAAATATAGAATTCAATATCCTTTTCAATTGCCCACTCAACCTGTTCATCTTCAAGCCAGCCCATAATCATGATCGTGGTGCCGGTTTTTTTGCATTTGAATACCGACTCAGCTTCATCGGCAGAAAAAACTGAAAAGTGGTCTATTCCCTCGCTCTCGGCAAGGTTTACAAATTCTTTAATGCCATGTCCATAGGCATTACCTTTTACCACGGATGATATTTTCGAGCTGTTGTGAATATGATTCCTGATAAAGTACAGGTTGTTTGCCAGTGCTGACCTTGAGAGTTCAATTACTGATGTTGTTAACATATGAAAGGGTGAAATTATTGATTTATTAACCTGTAAATATTCATAAACATATTAATACCAGTAGCTATGATCTCATCAGGGAAATCATAATCAGGATTGTGTAATGCAGGATGGTCAGTTCCTGCCCCAATACCGAACATTGCCCCTGGAAAATTCCTGGTAAAATGGCTGAAATCTTCTGACCATTTGAAAGGCACAGTCATTTCTATTGTTTCAAGATCTAAATTATAAGCTGCTTTTTTTATTATTTCAACGGGGTAGGGGGCATTCTCAAGGGATAGAAATTCTTCTTTCCATTCGTATTCGAACCTTATATTCTCTTCTTCACATATCTGTATTACAGCCCGGACAATTTCATTCTTCAGCACTTTCATATCATCATCCAGGTATGCCCTCAGTGTCATTGATACCTCTCCATATTCTGGTGATGTTCCAAATCTTTTCTCACCCAGGTTGATATGTATCACAGTGCCCAGCACAAAATCATTGAATATTTCCCTATTATCCTGTATTGTATACACCGCATTTATTATTTGCGATAGCGCTTTTACAGGAGAATTACCTTTTGCCGGCTCCGCAGCATGTGAGGACTTGCCATGTAAGTTTACGGTTAATCCCACCGAGGCAGAGCTGAAGATATTATTATTTATAATAATTGACTTATGAGGGTAACCCGGAAGGTTGTGAAGTGCGAAAACATAGTCTGGATTTATTGATCCCCTGAACTTTTTATCATCAAGCACCAGGGCTGCACCTTCACCCGTTTCCTCTGAGGGCTGGAAGAGCAAGGTTATTTCACCTTTTAAGGGCCTGTTAAGATTAAGAACTTCTGCAAGTCCGGCCAGTATGGTCATATGTCCGTCATGTCCGCACAGGTGAGCCCTGTCGCTGTAAACTGACCTGTATTCCATGTTGCTTATCTCTTTTATTGGCAGGGCATCCAGGTCGGCCCTGAATAGTATTTTTTTTCCCGGCTCTTCCCCTTTAAAGATGAAAGCTATGCCATGCCCGCCTATCCTGCTTATTATCCTGTCAGGATCAAAGGCGGATATGAACCGTTTCAATCTTTCAGCGGTGAACTTTTCCTGCCCTGCTATTTCAGGGTATGAATGCAGCTCCCTCCTGAATTTTATTAAATGAGCCGGATTTGTCATTTTTTGATATAACGCATTTCAATATACTTGCTTGTCATTCCAACTTTCTCGTAAAGGAATCTCGCGGGGTTATCTGGTTCAACATGTAAGGCTACATTTCCGTCTGCTATCTGAAAGGCCTTTTTCATAAGCTGTTTACCTATGCCCTGGCCCCGGTAATCGCGATGGGTGGCTATGTACACAAGAATATTCTCAGGTATATACCCGCTCATGCCTGTTTTGTTGACAACCACCGATCCAACTAATTTATTATCCATGTAACCATTCAGGATAAATCCTCCCAGGGGCATTGGCTGCAGTGCCGGATCGTTAATTTTTAATGAGAAGTTAACAGCCTTTGTAATGTCTTCCTTCTTGTCACCATATTCTTCAAGGTGGTCATAAAGGAAATTTATTATATCCTCTTTTTCTTTTGAAGTGATCGATGTTTCTGTGTTGTAAATTTCTGTTTCTAACATAATTTGAAATGAGTTTATATAGGTTTTGAATTAAACGATTTTATAATACGACCAAACTATATAACAGGTTGTTATAAAGTATGTTATTATCAAGGGTTGTATTATTTACATAGATTAAATCAGGGATTGTTGCGGGAATGGTATGTTTTATCCTCAATGACTACCGGATTTTTTTCTCTGACTTTCAATGTAATTAGTTTAATAGTTTCTGTACCACAAATATACGAAAAATACAGGGAGCAGCCAAAGACCCCTCTGGGAGTTCCGGGTTCCGCGTTCGAGGTTCGGCACTGACTATTTATGAATATCATTGACAAGTCCAAATCAACCTTAAAACAAATAACATCTCAACAACCCCAATTCAACAATTAAACATTTCAACGGTTAAACAACTTCTAAACCACTTAAACCACTTAAACATGTATTTAATTTATATTTCATAACTTGCTTTATAAAATTACAATCACTTAACTAACCAAACTAAATACAGGAGGTATTATTATGAAACTAAGTGTACGTTCTCTTGCATTAACCTGTGGGATAATTCTGGGCGCGGGAATTTTTCTCATTACCTGGTGGCTTATATTGCTCTACGGTTTTACGGGCGCCACAACCGCTATTGGTGTAGTTTATCTTGGTTATAATATAAGTCCGCTGGGAAGTCTTATCGGCCTTGGCTATGGTTTTGTTGATGGTTTGATTTGTGGAGCTGTTTTTGCCTGGCTGTATAACAGGCTGGTGCCGAAAGCTAAATAATAAAGGCATGGGGCAGGGGGCATGGAGCAGGGGGCAGGGAAGTAATCGTAAATAATAAAGATAAATACTCTGCTCCATGCCCCAGCGCCGGCGGTGAATAGTAATAGCCCGGGTCCCACCCCAGGATACAAAGCCACAAAAATATCAACCCATCACTCCCGGATGGGGGTGAATAAGAATTTAATATTTCTTCGTCTACCGAAGCCCGAAGAGCGAAAGTGGAGTAGTGCCTCACATACAGCTGCTTGACATTAGTGCCTTATTTGCGTACATTTATATGAAAATAACCCACTAAACTAACACCAATGACCAGAAGACCCTCCAGACTGAAGATTTTCTTTGCTGAGCTAAAGCGCCGGGGAGTTGCACGCGTGGCAACGGTTTATACAGTTGTTGGTATCGGTATAATAGAAATTTCAGATATTATTGGTGGCAGGTTTTCACTACCAGAATGGGCGATTCAACTAATAATAATTCTTGTAATATGCGGATTTCCTGTAGCTGTAATACTGGGATGGATATTTGATATTACCTCAAAAGGAATTGAACGCACTGAAGCACTTACACCACAGGAACATAGCTCTTTACCTTCATTCACATGGAGACCGAGCTGGGTTTCTGTAATAATGTTTATACTGTTAATTGCCCTTACAGTAACATATTGTACTGTACCAAGACCTAATGCACTGGGATTTAAAAAGCAGGATTGGATTATTATCAGCGACTTGGAGAATAACACTGATGATGAAATATTCGATAATTCCCTGGCACAGGCCCTGTCCGTAACAATTGATCAATCAAAATATGTTTCCGTTTTTCCTCAGAACCAGATATCAGCAGTGCTAACGCGAATGAGGATGGACAGTGTTAAGAAGATCAATACGCCTATCGCACTGGAGATTGCACAAAGGGAAAATATTAAAGCAGTATTATCACTAACTATTTCTGAGGTGGGGGATACTTATCTGATAAGTACTAATTTGCTTAACCCTGAAACCGGTGAAGTTATCAGGTCTCGCAGTGTGACTGTAAAAGGCAAAGGTGATATTCTAAATGAAATGAACAGACTGGCTTCAAAAGTCAGAAAAGACCTGGGTGAGGCACTTAATGAGATTCATCTTCGCACAGTGTCCCTGCCACAGGCTACAACTTCCTCACTTGAAGCATTAAAATTTTTGACTGAAGCTAATAATGCATTTACAAATTCACAATTTAGTGAGGCAGAGAAATTATTTATGGAAGCCATTAGTCTTGATTCTGAATTTGCTTTAGCCCATGCTGATTTTGGATCATTTTATTACTGGATAAACAACCGTGATAAAGGAGAGGAGCATTTTACGAAAGCACTAAACCTGTTGGACAGGCTAACTGAAAAAGAAAAGCTACTTATAGAGGCAAGGATAGAAAGGTATCGGGGAAATTATGAGGAAGCAATTGTCAAATATGGTATTTTACTCAGGAAATATCCGAATGCCTCGGATGAGTGGTTTAGTTTGGGATATTCTTATTTTATGCTAAACCGCTATGAAGAAGCTATTGATGCTTTTAAGAAGATGCTTGAAATTTATCCGGAAGGGGATGCAAATGCATATATTAATATAGCTTCCTGTTATGGTTCATTGAAAAAGTATCAACAGGCAATCGATAATTATCTTAAAGCATTTGAGTTAAATCCCACATTACTGACCGGTTTCAATTTGAATAACGAATTCGGATTTATGTATGTCGAAATAGGTGAAATTGAAAAGGCCCGGGAAGTATTTGAAAAAATGATGTCTGGCAATGATGAACATAAAGCCAAGGGGTTAAGGTCGCAAGCATTATTATCAATGTACCAGGGTAAATTTTCAGACGCAATTACCCGGATTCATGAATCAACACTATATTATCGATTAACAGGAGAAGAATTAAGTGAACTGAGAAATAATCTATTGCTTGCGGTAATGTACAGAACGAAAGGAATGATGCCTGAATTCTCTGAAGAATTAAATGCTGTAAATAATGTTATTGATGATATATCCTCGGAACCATACTGGTACTTACTGTTAGGAAGACTATATGCAAGAAGCGGAGAGATTAATAAGGCGGAGATTATTTTAGATAATCTTTCTGAAGAAATAAATGAAGGAAACAGGCGTGACCAATCTGCCTATAATCAACTTAAAGGCGAGATCGAACTGGCTAAAGGGAATACTACTGAAGCGATTCCCCTGCTTGAAGCAGCTGTCAAATTACGAAATGATAGTTATACATTATCGTCATTAGCATATTGTTATTATAAGTCAGGTCAACAGGGGAAGGCTATTTCGGTTTATGAAGATATTATCGGCCCTCAGTATTCCTTCGGCTGGGAAGCACAGCAACATTGTGTTGAGGCCCATTATAACATGGCCAGGATTTATGAAGAACTGGGAGACAATGAACAGGCTATAAAATATTACCGGGACTTCCTTGATATATGGAAAGATGCAGATGAAGATATACCTATCTTACTGGATGCAAAATCAAGTCTGGCCAGGCTTCAAACACAAGTACCTTAATTCAGACTAACGACAAAGAGAGGCTAAGGCTAAGGCTAAGGCCAGGGATGCTCAACCTTAGCTGGCGAGAGTTTCCCTATGTCCACTGTAACCTGAAAGGCAATGAAAACCCGGAGGGTTTTAATAATAATAGCCCCGGTTTTACCCGGGGATATGGATGATAGTATGAAAAATAACAGCCCCTGAGGGGCTGAATAGAAATATTCACGGCTTTATTGCGTGGAGCCAGCAATCGTCACGAGGAATCGGGACGAAGGAGGAGCCTCAGCCTCCGTTCGTCTCAAAATGTCGTTCGTCTCAAAATATTTTTATACATTACGGAATTTAATATTTTATGGAGATAATAAACCATGGTTATAATCTGTCTGACCCTGACAGGATTTATGTTTTACCTAAAGTCCTTAAGGAAATATCAGGAATAACTGAAAAAGATGCTGATTCAATTGTCTGTGTTGAGGATGATCATGAGACCATTTATATATACGATATAAACAAAAGTAAAATAACCAGGCAATTGGCAGTTGGTGGTAAAGGTGACTTTGAGGGAGTGACCAGGGTTGATAAAACATTATATATCCTAAGAAGCGACGGATTATTATCTGAAATTACAGATTATGAATCAGGTAATTTCAAAAAAACGACCTATTCAACCGGTATACCGTGGAATGATAATGAAGGATTATGTTATGATCATAAGAATAACAGGCTGCTTATAGGGCCGAAAGAAATCCCGGGGAAACAGTCGGAATTTAAGGGTTTACGATTCATTTATGGTTTTAGCCTGGATTCTAAAAAACTTGCTAAAGAACCAGCATTCACATTCGATCTGTCTGAAATTGAAAGATTTGCCCTTGAGAATAATATTAAAGTGCCCACAAAAGGTAAGACGAAAAAGAAAAAAGCAAAGCCTGACATAAAGTTCAGTATTTCAGCACTTGGTATTCATCCTATGACAGACAGATTATTTGTATTATCAGCCAGGGATAAACTATTGTTCGTATTTGACATGAATGGTAACATTGAAAATATTGAAAAGCTGAATTCAGATTTATTCAGGCAGCCGGAAGGAATTACCTTCATGAAAAACGGGGATATGTACATTTCAAATGAAGGGAAGAGTAAAAAGCAAAAACCACCTACAATTCTCCGGTTCATCTTTCGTCGTTCATCGCAATTATATATTTGACTTTTATTACTTTAACTAATAACTTTGATTTAGTTTTGATTCTTTTAAACCTTTTCTCTGATGTGCTCTGAAGGGAATATTATTCCCGTGATTCTTTCTTAAGATCTAACCTGACATAATGATTTAATGATGCGAAATACAATTTGGTACTCAAGTTTAAGACTGATTATTATTCTGGTTTTTACATTTACGTCTTTTAACTCTTGTAAAAAAGAGGAAAGCACACCTGCTGTCGAATATGGGGCAGTGACAGATATTGATGGTAATATATATGATGCAGTGACTATAGGCACCCAGACATGGTTGACCGAGAACCTTAAGACTACGAAATACAGAAATGGTGATCAGATTCCAACCGGGCTTACAGATAATGATTGGTCAGGTACTGCTGAAGGTGCATATGCAATTTATGATAATAACACTTTAAACAGTAATACATATGGTTTGCTTTACAACTGGTTTGCTGTTGTGGATGATCGCCATCTCTGTCCATCAGGTTGGCATGTCCCTTCCGATGATGAATGGGATGAACTTATTTCATTCCTTGGTGGTAAAAATGTTGCCGGCGGTAAATTGAAAGAAGCCGGAACAACACATTGGAATAGCCCGAATATCGGTACTAACACGAGTCTTTTTACTGCTCTCCCGGGTGGACAACGACAGTTTTATGGCCCATATGCTGCTTTAGGTGATTATGGATACTGGTGGTCCACTACAGAAGGATTCGCTTCGGGGTCATGGGGTTGGAGTATGGTAAACAGTGAAAATATTGTGAACAGGAGTAATTACACCAGGAGTGTGGGCTTTTCCGTTCGTTGTTTACGGGATTAATAACAACCCGGATTTTGATTTTATAAGGTAAGATCCCCGGTTTATCGAAATGCTGAAAAAAATGAACCTGGCAGATTGACCCTGTACCCTGCCTGCCAGCCGTAGCCCCGAGACTTAGGGGCGAAGGTGGGTGCCCTGCTCCCTTCCATTAAGCCCCGGAGGGGCTGAATAGAAATAGCCCCGGTTTCACCAGGGGGAAATAATGTCGTCAACACCACACACACCCCCGCGAGGGGGTGAATAAGAATCTATACAAGGATTAGCCTGGTTTATTTAGTGAATACTTCATGGGGGATAAAATCAATATCCGAAGCCACCACATTCTCCCTGACCTGCTCCGATGTTTTTCCACTGGGTATTACCACATGGCATGCCGGGTGTGAAATACAAAACCTCAGGCTGAGCTGCGCCGGACTATAATCGTGGTATTTAGCGAACAGGGGATTGAAAGCCTTATACTGTTCCAGGTAAACCTTCAGTTTTTCGGGTGAGAGATTTAACTTCCGGTGATCATTCGCCCCGAAAGTTGTTTTTCTGTTGAATTTTCCGGTTAGTAAACCAAAAAGTAAAGGGATACGTACAATAACACCGGTTCCATACTTCATTGCCACTGGCAGTAAGACTTCTTCAGCCTGTCTTTCCAGGAGGTTGTACCTTACCTGTATAACATCAATAAGTTCATTATGTCTCTCAAGAATATGAGCCTGTTCTGATTCCTTGAATGATTGCACACTCCAGCCTGCATGTTTTATTTTCCCTTCTTTCTTGAGTTTCTCAAGCGCCAGCCATGGCTCATCCTGTTCCAGCATTTCCAGGTCGGGACTGTGCAACTGAAGTATATCCAGGACTTCAACATCCAATCGTTTTAAACTCTGTTCCGCTGCATAAACAAGATGCTCCAGGGAATAATCATGATTTAGGGGGCTGAGATTAGGGTCCTTGCCAATATAGGAATAGAAGTTGTTCCCGGCTTTGGTGGCTACGATTATTTTATCCCTGTCAGGTCTTTCTTTCAAAACCTGCCTGATCAACTCCTCAGAGTGGCCAAAGCCGTATACATCAGCTGTATCTATAAAATTAACACTTTCATCGAGCGCTGCGTGAATGGCTTTACGCGAGTTTTTATCATCTGTCTTTCCCCAGTCGCGCCCGCTGATACCCCATGAACCAAAACCAACCGTTGAAACCAAAGGTCCTCTTGCTCCAAGTTTCCGGTATTTCATAATGGTAAATTTTGTGTAATAAAATTACAGAAGGCCTGTTGAACTTCCAAATAATACCGCGAACGATGAACGACCAACGACAAACAGGATAAGAACCTCCACCTTCGCTGGTGCAGATCTGACTCACTCTTAAGGTCGTGGATTTGCAATCCACGACCTTAAGTTAGTCGAGCTCGCCCCGAATTCTCGGGGCACGGTTAATAATTCCTCTCATCAGACTAACTGGCTTTAGATC
>CAZNYS010000078.1:0-13363 GCA_964577305.1 uncultured Rikenellaceae bacterium | reverse complement strand
TTATATTATTATTTTTAGCAGGTTTTTTTAACAGCTTTTAACAATGGATATTTTTCCTAACTTGCAGGAGATAGGGTAAGAAAATTTCACAAAAAAAGTTTTTATCATTCAGTATACAGGAACGGAATAATACGCACCAATCAATAAAAATAAAGCAATGGCCAAAAAACAAAGAATAGGAATACTAACAGCCGGAGGTGACTGTCCGGGCCTCAATGCAGCTATCAGGGGTGTTGCCAAGACAGCAATTGTTAGACATGGAATGGAAGTTTTTGGCATCTCAGACGGATTCCTGGGATTGATCAATAAGGAATATATTGAGTTAACAGAGAACAGGTTATCAGGAATTTTAACACTTGGAGGTACTATACTGGGCACATCCAGGGTTAAACCGTTTAAAAAGCAGTCAAATGGTGATAAGGCAATCAGTAAACCCGAACTGATAAAAGAACATTATGATCAGATGGGGCTCGATTGCCTCGTATGTATAGGTGGAAACGGGACACAAAAGACAGCTCATCGCCTTTCGCAGGAAGGCCTTAATATAGTGGGTATTCCTAAAACGATAGACAATGATGTATATGGTACCGATATGACATTTGGTTTTGACTCGGCAGTGAACATTGCAACTGAAGCTATCGACAGGTTACATTCAACAGCCAACAGTCATAAAAGAATAATTGTTATTGAAGTAATGGGACATAATGCAGGTTGGATAGCATTGTATGCAGGCATGGCTGGCGGAGGAGATGTAATACTTATCCCTGAACTTGAAATAAATATTGATAATGTTGCCCAATACCTGGAAGACAGAGCATATAAAAATAAGGACTACTCAATAGTTGTTGTTGCTGAAGGAGTGTCACCGAAGCGGAAAAAGAAATCCGCAGCGGAGTATATAGCAAAAATGATAAGTGAAAGGACAGGTCTTGAGACACGTGAGACAGTGCTCGGATATGTACAGCGTGGCGGTACACCCTCCCCAATGGACCGGATACTGGCAACCAGGTACGGATCAGCCGCAGTTGAGCTTATAGCAAATAATGATTACGGGAAAATGGTAACATTGAGAAGTGACAATATAGAACCTGTCCCTCTTGAAGAGATAGCGGGAAAACTAAAAGTCGTAACCGAAGACCATCCTCTTGTTATGAAAGCAAAATGGATGGGTACATGTTTCGGATGTAACAGATCAGTATCGAAAAATAATGATTAGGAAAAAAGAATGGCAGAACAGAACATTTCATTTACTCCTAAAGAAATAAGCTGGCTTTCATTCAACCACAGGGTTTTACAGGAAGCTGATAATCCTGAAGTACCCCTTATTGAAAGAATTAAATTTCTTGGTATATATTCCAACAACCTTGATGAATTCTTCAGGGTACGAGTGGCAACACTGAGGCGAATTGCAAAATTGGAGGAAGAATCAGATGACATTCTTGGCTATAATGCGGAATCAACACTTAGGAAGGTCAACGAAATAGTACTGCAACAAAGGGTTGAATATGAAAATATTTATGTCAGTTTGATGAAGGATCTTTCAGATAATAAGATCTATATAAAAAATGAAAAAGAGCTGAATGAAGAACAGTATGAATATGTAAAAAAATACTTCAACGAGAAGCTGGCACAGATTATCATGCCATTCATGGTAAGAAAAGAAAATAAACTGCCCACCTTAAAAGATGATGCCGTATATCTTGCCATAACAATAAAGCATATAAGAAAAACCAAGAAAGTTCGTTATGCTCTTTTAGAACTACCTACAAATGCACTTCCCAGGTTTATCCCCCTGCCCGGGCCTGAAGATGAAAATAATTACATATTCCTTGATGACATAATAAGAGTGGGACTTAATGATATTTTCTACGTGTTCAAGAACAGCAATATAGTAGCCCATACAATAAAACTGAATAAAGATGCTGAGCTTGATATTGTAGATGATATATCAGAATCATATATCGATAACGTTAATCGCAGTCTCAGCCAGCGTAAAGTAGCTACTCCTGTAAGATTTGTATATGACAGGGAAATACCGGAAGAAACATTGAACATACTTACGGAAAGGCTGGAGTTCAGTATGGACGATACTATCATACCAGGGGGCAGGTATCATAACCTGAAAGACATGATTGATTTTCCTGTTCGTGTAGGTACTGAAAAGTACAAATATAATACACTTTACCCCATCAAACATAAGGATCTGGACCCGGGGAAGAGTATTATTTCCAATATAAGAAAAAAAGATATATTACTCTTCTTCCCTTATCATTCATTTGACACATTCATTAACCTGCTCAGGGAAGCTTCTCTCGACCCTTCAGTCAGGGATATTAAGATCACATTATACCGCATAGCAAAAAACAGCAATGTAGTGAATGCCCTGATCAATGCAGTACGTAATGGCAAATCTGTAACCGCAGTCCTTGAGCTTCAGGCGCGCTTCGATGAGGAAGCAAATATTTTCTGGAGTAACAGGCTCAGGGAAGAGGGTGTAAAGGTTATACATGGTGTTCAGGGACTGAAAGTGCATGCCAAACTATGTCTTATTACAAGGATTAAAGGTGATAATGTGCAGCGATTTGCATGTGTGGGCAGTGGTAATTTCAACGAAGAGACAACAAAACAGTATACCGACCATCTCCTTATGACGTCGGATACTAAAATTACCAACGAGGTAAGCAAAACATTTACTTTCCTTGAGAAGAACTATAAAAAAGAGAATTATTATCATATCATAGCCTCTCCCTTTTACACAAGGACCAGGATATCCAGACTGATAAAGAACGAAATAGAGAATGCCAGGAATAGTGAAAAAGCATATATTTATTTGAAGCTTAATAACCTCGCCGACCTGGATATAATAAATCTCTTATATACAGCAAGCCGTGAAGGTGTTGATATAAGATTGAATATCAGGGGTATGTTTTCCCTTGTAACAGGCATAAAGGGCCTGAGCAATAATATCAAAGCCGTTGGTATAGTGGACCGTTTTCTTGAGCATACACGAATAATGATATTCTGTAACAAAGGCAATGAAAAAGTGTATATCACTTCAGGTGACCTTATGACGAGGAATATTGAAAGAAGGATTGAAATTGCATGTCCCGTTCTGGATAATGACCTGAAAAAAGAACTTCATGATATATTTGACATACAGTGGAATGATAATGTCAAGGCAAGGATACTGGACAAGAAACTGGAAAACAAAATAGCCACTAATGGTAAATCACCATTAAGGTCGCAGGTTGAAGTATATAATTATCTCAGAAACAAACACGAAGGGACGGAGCAAGTGTAAACGGATACATAATTAATAAGCAAAAAAAATTGTAATGGATATTGACGGAAAATATTACAGGTCATTTAAGAAAAGACTCAAGATGCTTGATGATCAGCATTCGAAAGAAAGGGCAAAAAAACAACATGACAAGGGAAAGCTTACTGCATTTGAGCGCCTCGACCTTCTGCTCGATGAAGGATCTTTCGAAGAGATAGATGCTTTTGTAGTACCCGATACTCTTGGAATAGAATTTGGAAAAGTCGAAAAACATTTTGGTGATGGTGTAATAGCCGGGCATGGCAAAATTAACGGTCGCCTTGTTTTTATTTATGCCCAGGATTTTACCATTATGGGAGGATCCCTGGGTATTGTCCATGCAAATAAAATTGCCAAGGTACAGGAAATGGCCCTGAAAATGGGAGCTCCTATTATTGCCCTGATCGACTCGGGTGGTGCAAGGATTCAGGAAGGGATAGCCTCTCTAAGCGGGTATTCCACCATATTCAATAATATAATCCGTTCATCCGGTATAATACCACAGATAGCTGTTATAATGGGCCCCGCGGCAGGAGGAGCTGTATACTCCCCTGCCCTGATGGATTTTGTATTTATGACCAGTTATACCAGCTATATGTTTGTTACAGGACCAAATGTTGTGAAGGAGGTACTGAATGAGGATGTAAGCTTCGAGGAACTGGGGGGTGCAGAAGTTCATGCAAAGAAGAGCGGAGTGGCTCATTTTATTTATGATGATGAGGAAAATACAATACTCGGGCTTAAAAAGTTCTTTTCATATTTACCATCTAATAATGTTGAAAACCCTCCAAAAATAGAAGATACAAATGAAACACCTGATATAAATAAAAAGCTCCTGGGAATAGTACCTGACGACCCCAACAAGGCTTATGATGTAAAAGAGGTAATAAATAATGTGGTTGATAGGGGAAGCTTTCTCGAAATATCTGAATTATTTGCCCAGAACCTGATTACAGGATTTGCCAGGCTGGAAGGAAAAACATTAGGAATCATTGCAAACCAGCCCAAGGTGCTGGCCGGTGTCCTTGATATAAATTCATCGGTAAAGGGAGCCAGGTTCATTCGCTTCTGTGATGCCTTTAATATCCCACTGCTGACATTTGAGGATGTACCGGGCTTTCTCCCCGGTATCGACCAGGAACATTCAGGGATAATAAAACATGGAGCAAAGCTCTTATATGCATATAGTGAAGCCACAGTGCCAAAGATCACTGTTATTCTCAGAAAATCGTATGGCGGTGCATACATAGTTATGAACAGTAAGAACCTCGGCGGTGACTTTAATTTTGCGTGGCCCACTGCAGAGATCGCCGTTATGGGTCCCGATGCCGCAGTTACCATTTTATACCGTAAGGAACTGGCAGAATCAGACGATCCAAAGAAACTTAAAGCCGAACTGGTTAAAAAATACAGGGAACGGATAGCCAATCCTTATGTGGCCGATGAAAAAGGATTCATCGACGAAGTCATTGACCCTGCAGGGACAAGGAAGAAACTCATTACTGCTTTTAAGGTACTTACAAACAAATGGGTGGAGTCGCCGTCAAGAAAACATGGTAATATACCTCTCTGATATTATTTTATTATATATTCAACATTGAAAATTATCCTAATTAATGAAAATTAAGAATATTCTTATAGCAAACAGGGGTGAGATAGCAGTACGTGTAATGAAAACTGCCAGGCGAATGGGAATAAAAACTACCGTGATCAAAACAGCCTCCGAACCTGCTGCAATGTACCTCTCGCTTGGAGATAATGTATACGACGATACAGAAAATGTCTCTGAAATTCCTGTTTTTCTTGATATTGAAAGAATTATCAAAATAGCACTCGACTCCGGTGCCGATTCCATACATCCCGGCTATGGTTTCCTTGCAGAGAATCCATATTTTGCGCAAAAATGCGCTGATAATAAGATAATCTTTATAGGCCCCTCCCCTGATTCCATTTATAAAATGGGCAACAAAATAATAGCCCGTAAAATTGCCATGGCCAAAAATATACCTATGACAGTAGGCAGCGAGGGGAAAATACCGACCGAAAATGAGGCTATCAGAGTAGCAAGAAGAATTGGCTATCCGGTAATAATTAAAGCAGCATCAGGTGGTGGAGGAAGAGGAATGAGGATAGTCAACAGGGAGGAAGACATGCCCAAGATGTTCAGAATGGCATCCAATGAAGCTGATAAAACATTTTCGGATCATTCAGTATTTATTGAGAAATATATTGAGAATCCCAAACATATTGAATTCCAGGTACTCGGAGACAGGAAAGGAAACATTATTCATCTTTGGGAAAGAGAATGTTCTGTACAGCGGAAGCACCAGAAACTGCTCGAGGAAGCACCATCCTTAGCCCTGAATGATGACCTGAGAAAAGAAATGGGCGAGGTTTCAGTGAAAATAGCTTCTGCCGTAGGTTACTTCTCAGCCGGTACCGTTGAATTTCTCTTTGATGCTGAAGGTGCATACTATTTCATGGAGATGAATACCAGGATACAGGTAGAACACCCTGTAACTGAACTTATTACAGGCATTGACCTTATTGAAGAACAGATCAGGATAGCTGAAGGACAGGAGCTGAGATACAAACAGAAAGATATTAAACTTAACGGATGGGCTATTGAATGCAGGATAAATGCAGAAGATGTCCAGTCAGGATTCAGTCCCTCGCCTGGGAAAATAGAACAGATACTGATGCCATCAGGAGAAAATATAAGAGTTGACACAGGTGTACAGGCCGGATCAGTTATAGCAGCTAATTTTGATTCAATGATAGCCAAGCTAATAATTTATGGCAAAGACCGCAAAGATGCACTTGCTAGCTGCAAACAGGCCCTTGACAAGGTTTGGATAAAGGGCACAAAAACTACATTACCCTTTTTCAGGATGTTAATAAGGAATTCGAGATTCCTGGATGGATCAATAACAACATCATTTATTGAAAATGAACTTTCGACTTATCACGTGAACAGTGAATATGAAGAAATGCTGGCTGCATGGCTGGCGACATGGCTTTTTGTAGATGAAAACCTTGATGAAAGCAATCTTAAGATTGACTTTGAAGAAGCAAAAAACATGAGTCCATGGCTATTAAACAAAAGAATAATCAGGCACTAAAAAAACTAATATATCCTCCATGGCCAAACAACAGAAAAAATTATATGCCCTGATGGGTAGAAAGAAGTATGGCTTCAATCTTCCCCTTACTGAGACCATTAGAATCGGTAAGCGTAAATATAAAATAATATTGAAGGAAGACAATAAATACGGGACGTACGTACTCTGGAAAAACAGGCGATATCCTGTAGAAATAGTAATGTCCAGGCAGAATAAGTTTGATATATTATTCAACTATGTCTGCTACTCATTCACTGTTGAAACACCATTTTCTCTCAAGCGTAAACAATACCTGGACAGGGAAAAGGGCCAGCCTGAAGAAGAACGAATTCTTGCTCCCATGCCAGGTAAGGTTATAGAGGTAATGGTACGCGAAGGAGATGAATTAAACCGTGGAGAACCTCTCCTGATCCTTGAAGCCATGAAGATGCAGAATGAAATCAATTGCCCCGTCAATGGAATTGTAAAATCTGTTAACGTGGCAGCTGAAGAAAATGTTGTGAAAGATGATGTTATGCTTGAGATCAGGATCAGTCAATAATTAAATCATGAAAAACAGCGCTATCTATTTAATTTTCCTTTTTGCTGTTATTTTAAGCGGATGCACCAAAACCCAAAGCGTAAGGTACAACAGCGACTGGGCCAATTCACCCGATGGTGTATGGACAGGCCCTGAACTATGGGCTAACAGGTTACAGGACTGGAAGGTTGAGAATGGTAAACTTGTGTGCATAAATTCCAAGCCAATGCGTACCGTTCACCTGACAACCCGCAGAGCATCCGGTGCAAAAGGAACTATAAATACAAGTGTTCACATAACAATAAACTGTGGCTCATCCTACACGAGCGAGTCTGCAGCTGGTTTTCTTATCGGTGCAGGGAGAAATCTCGATTACAGGGCTGCATCACTTATTCATCATTCTTATGGGAAACAGGCTGGTCTTTTCGTTGGGCTCGATGCCACCGGCAACCTTTTTATAAGGGATTTTGAGAAGGAGAATGTATACCTGGAATATAACACGAATAACAATTCATCATGGGATAAGGCTTACATGATAATGACCATTAAGCCTGAAAAGGATTATTATTCAATCAAGATTACTGCAGTGGATCCTGTCACAAACCTTATTATTGACAGGCTGGAACTGGATAATATTGAGCCGGAAAGAATTGAAGGTAATATTGCTCTCGTATCACACTCAGGTTATTCACCAGATTCAGATACGAGTTTTTCTTTTGAAAACTGGAATGTTTCAGGAAGCAAATTAACCAACGAGCCAGAGCATATTATCGGACCTGTAGCAGGCCTGCAATATACACTCAGCAGGTCAACCCTGAAAATGAATGTACAGATGGTGCCGCTGTCAGAATCAGAGAATCAAACGGTTATCCTGGATATACGGGAGGATGATGCATGGAGGAAGCTGGCAGAAGCTGAAATTAACAGAAAGTCATATACCGCCCTTTTCAGGGTTGACAGATGGGACAGGAATAAAGATATACCTTTCAGGATCAGATATATACTGAATAGAAAATCAAACCGTGAATTCACTGAGTACGGAATAATCAAACATGATCCACGCGATAAGGAAGAAATAACACTCTTATCCCTTTCGTGCGTTGAGCAAATAATAAAACCCGATAAGAACAGATGGATGGGTATTGATGCAGGCACTTTCCCATGGGACTGGGCTGTTTTATATCCTCATGTTCAGCTAACTGATAACCTGAAGCAGTTTGATGCTGACATTTTGTTCTTTGCGGGCGACCAGGTATATGAGGGAGCTTCACCCACTGTAGCCGACACAGGACCTCTGGCCTACCTTGATTACCTTTATAAGTGGTTCCTTTGGTGCCAGACATATAAGGATCTTACTACCACGATTCCTTCAATAAGTATCCCCGATGATCATGATGTATACCATGGAAACCTGTGGGGTGCAGGTGGTAAAGCAACACCTCCCGGACTAAGTGGAGCACAGGCTCAGGATGCAGGTGGTTATAAAATGAGTCCTGAATTTGTCAATATGGTACAGGCTACACAAACTCTTCATCTGCCCGATCCTTATGATGCCACAACCGTTGAACAGGGAATAGGTGTTTACTATACTGAATGCAATATTGGTGGTGTCAGTTTTGCAATCCTTGAAGATAGAAAATTCAAGTCGGCCCCCAGGGATATGCTGCCGGAAGCTGATATAGTAAACGGCTGGCCTCAGAATCTTAACTGGAATGCCAGGTCGCGGTCAAGGATTGAAGCCACCCTGCTGGGTGAGAGGCAGCTCCTCTTCCTGGAGGATTGGGCATCAGACTGGTCCGGTGGAACATGGATGAAAGCAGCCCTGTCACAAACACTTTTTGCCAATCTCTCTACCGTACCTGCCGATGCAATAAATGATGATATCACTCAAACAATGGAAGTACCAGATTCCGGTATTGTACTCAGCACAGACAGGTTAGTAACTGATTTTGATTCAAATGGCTGGCCCCAGACAGGCAGGGATAAGGCTATAAGCAAATTCAGGAAAGCTTTTGCTACTCATATAGCCGGCGATCAACACCTTGGAAGCACAGTACACTATGGAATCGATAACTGGAGGGATGCTGGTTATGCCATTGTATCTCCGGCCACAGGATGCATATGGACCAGGAGATGGCATCCCCCGGTGGAAGGACGTAACCGCAAAGAGGGTTGGCCTTCAAACCTGGGAGATTTTGAGGATGGCTTTGGTAATAAAATAACAGTTCATGCTGTTTCTAATCCTCATAAATCGACCATTGAGCCAACAAGACATAATGAACTGAGTACTGGGTACAGCTCAATAAAATTCAATCGCAGAACGCGTGATATTGAACTTGTAAACTGGCCTTATTATTCAGGACCCGAAAACGGTAATCCCTTTCCATTCTGGCCTGTGAGGTTCAATCAACTCGATAATTATGGCAGGCAGGCTGTTGCATGGCTGCCGGAAATAATAACTGAAGGTATTGAAAATCCTGTTATCAGGATCTACAGTGAACGTACTGAAGAGCTGGTTTATGCCCTCAGGATCAATAGCAATTCATTCCAGCCCAGCGTATTTGCCTATGGAAATTATACCATAGAGATTGGTGAACCCGATACCGGGACATGGCAGAGATTTGAGGGTGTAAATGCTACTTCCTTTGCCGAAAGACCCCCACTTGAGGTAAATTTCTAAGTATTAATTATTTTTCTGGTATTGCTTCCAGGGTTCCTATAAGGAAATCCCAGAATTTTTTTACCGTTTCTATATTCACTTTCTCATCGGGTGAATGAGGATATCGTATTGTCGGACCGAATGAAATCATATCAAGATGCGGATATGCGCCTGCTATTATACCACATTCCAGTCCTGCATGTATAGCTTTTATTTCGGGTATCTTGCCGAACATCTTATCATATACACCCTGCATTGTCTTGAGTATTGGCGATTTCATGTTTGGTTTCCATCCCGGGTATGACCCGCTCAGTTCTATCTCGGCACCTGTAAGCTGAAATACAGCAGCTATCTTCCATGCAGTAGCATCTTTAGCCGAATCCACGGAGCTTCTGGTAAGGCTCAATGCTTCAAAATTACCCCCTCCGATATTTACGATAGCAAGGTTATTTGAAGTTTCAACAAGTCCTTCCATCGATGTACTCATCCGTTGTACGCCATTAGGACAGGCATATATTGAACGGATGAAACCATACTGCTCATCTGCGGGCACCAGGCCAGAAGGCTTGTCTGTACTTGAACAGGTGAAAGCAATATCAGGTTCAGTATCACCATGTTCATTTTTTAATATACTGTCATATTCCTGCACGAACTTTTCAAAATCAGCAGCCTTGTCTTCCGGTACCACTACTATGGCATACCCTTCGCGTGGTATTGCATTACGCAGATCGCCACCGTGGGCTTCAGCAAGTTTAATATCCAGGTCTGCCTCGGCCTTCATCAGGAAGCGGAATACAACCTGATTAGCATTAGCCCTGCCCAGTGGGATATCAATACCTGAATGACCACCCTTCATCCCTTTTGCATTAAGTCTGTAGGCTTTCATGCTTCCCGGAACGGGTTCTTCCCTGTATGTTTTCTTTGCAGTAACATCAATTCCGCCGGCGCAACCAACATACAGTTCACCTTCATCTTCAGAATCCAGGTTAATAAGGATTTCTGCTTCAAGGTAGCCTGGTTTAAGGTTAAATGCCCCTGTCATTCCTGTTTCTTCATCCACGGTAAAAAGTGCTTCTACAGGTCCATGTTTGATTTCTTCTGAAGACAGTATTGCCATTGCTGCAGCAATACCTATACCATTATCAGACCCCAGGGTGGTACCCCTGGCTGTGACCCACTCGCCATCGACATATGCCTCAATGGGATCCTTCTCGAAGTCATGTTTTTTATCACTGTTTTTCTGTGGCACCATATCAAGATGAGCCTGAAGGACGACAGTCTTCCTGTTTTCGAATCCTTTTGTAGCAGGCTTTTTAATAACCACGTTGCCTGATTCATCAGCCAGAGTCTCCAGGCCCAGCTTCTTTCCAAAACCTTTTACAAATTCAACCATTTTTTGCTCCTTCTTTGAAGGATGGGGTATCTGGCATATCTCAGAAAAATATCCCCAGAGTTCTTTGGGTTCTAAATTCTTAATATCACTCATATCTTATGTTTAAATGTTTAATAATCTGGTTGACCCATTCTTTTATTCGTCGGTCTGTCAGATCCGGTTCAAAGTCTTCATCAATTGGTAAGCCCACAAACATCCCGTCAATAAGTGCTTCTGATTCATCAAACGTATAGTCATCCGGACTAACCTTGCCTATTGTATCTATTCCTTTTTCCTTTAATAAATGATACAATTCACCCATGGCGTCAACAAAATGATTTGGCCATCTTAAATGGTCACCAAGACCATATATTGCTATCTTCTTACCCTTAAGGTCGGCTTTTTCAAGCTCAGGCATAAAATCAAACCACCCGCTATCAACAGGTTCTGCATCCCATGTCTCTTTACCTATGGTAGCAATACCAAAAATGATATTCTCAAACTTATCAATATCAGCAATACCAGCCCTGTCGAGGGAGATGAGATCATAGTTATCCTCCTGGAGTAATTGACCTATTCTTTTTGCCACGACTTCAGTTCTGCCTCCGGCCGGACCATAAAATATTCCTATTTTTTTCATTGCTTTTCAAATTATCATGATGGTAATTCAAGTCCGTATCCCTGTCTGCGGTCGGCCTGTTTTAGTTTAAAAGCAAGGAACATTGCTACCATTCCGCTAAGTACGAGTACCAATATTGGTATTTTATAATCATATGTCTGTTCTCCTGCCCTTATTGCTTCAAGGTCTGCTTTATTAACAAGGTCAAGCAATGCTCCGATACCCCAAAAGAAAAGTCCAAGTCCCCAGTTCTGAACGGTGAACATACTGGCATAAGCTGTTCCCAGCTTGTTATCAGCCACAATCTTAGCAACTGATGGCCACATAGCTGCAGGGACAAGTGAGAAAGCTATTCCAAGGCTCAACAACCCTGTATAGGCAAGCAGTTTGGAATTGAACAGGGATAATGCAAGGTGAGCAAAGATAAGAAGTGCCGAACCAAGAATCATCAGGGATGCAGCTTTACCCTTCTTATCAACATAATTGCCAAAAATAGGTGTGAACAATATTGTTCCAAGCGGAATTAATGATGCTGTTTTAGGACCATTATTCAGCCACAGGCCCATTGTATCCCTTAGAGCATAGATAAATGCTGTAAATAGTACTGCCACAACTATCATTGTGGTATATCTTTGCGTGTTGGTTTTGAGATTTGCAGGCACGGCTGAAAACATTATTCCAAAAAGGAAGAAGGCGATATATATGCTGGCATTACCCAGAGCTTTACTCCCTAACAGTACTATATCACCGCTTCCATCCCCCGGCAGGTTATATGTGAATCCAAATTTATTGACAAGCATATCGGGTGCATACTGTATAAAAGGGAAAACCGCTGCGTAAAATGAAACACAGAGTAATGCTATATAAATAAATGATGGATTTGTTGCCAGTCTGATAAGGTCTTTGAAGCTGAATTCCTCCTCCGGCTCACCTGCTTCAGCAGCAAGTTTCGACTGGCGATCGACCCTAATATCAAAGAAACTGTAAATAATGAATATAACGAGTGCAAGACCCATCAGTGTTGCTGCAAAAGTAACAGCCGGAGCTACATGACCACTGGCAATATCGGGTGATATTGCTATACCCAGGGCTGAGCCCAGACGGCCAAAGCCGACATTTATGGCCATTGCAAGAGCCAGTTCATAGCCCCTGAACCATTTAACTATTGTCCTTGTTGCTACAACACATGTTACCTCCAGTCCGGTTCCAAAAAGAATACGACCCACGATCATCATTGTAAGCTGTATACTGTGACTGTCTCCAAACACACCTGCCGTTGCCAGTGCGTTTATTGCACCACCCAGTGCTGCTAGTCCACCAAACACAATACCTGCCAGTCGTATACCCCATTTATCAAGAACTATACCGCCTACTATTATCATACCAAACATATTGGCAATTGTAGTAAGGCCAATAACCCTTCCAAACTCTTCACTGGTAAATCCTAATTCGCTTTCCATAAGACCCTTCAGGCCTCCATAGAAATCCTGGAACCAGTAGGTGGCAAACATAAGGGCACTCAGCAATAGAAGCATGGCCCACCTGATTGCTGCTGAATCACGCATAGTCTTTTTTACAGTTTCCATAGAATTATAATTTAGGTTTTTCGAATTGAGCGTAAATGTAATAAAAAATTGTTGATAGAGTTTAAAGAGTTGATAAAGTTGATAAGGTTAATAACATAGAGACGCCAGGCACCTAGATTCCGCAGGCCTATTGTTGAAAAAGCGGTAAAACTTTAACTAGTAAAGC
>CAZNYS010000077.1:0-14153 GCA_964577305.1 uncultured Rikenellaceae bacterium | reverse complement strand
AACTACTAAATAGATTGCAATATTGCAGTCTATCACTTGTTAGGTTACTGAAAAGGTAATTAATTTATAATATGTTAACAAAATATTGCTTTGCTCAGACACTGTAAAACAATAATTTTATATCCAACATCTACCAAAAAATGACACAACCAGACTTAATAGATAGGGTTCGGGGGCAAATACAGTTAAGACATTTTAGTATTTAGAACAAAAAAGGTTTATTATTTTACATTTAGTGAATGAATACATAGAAACAAAAGGGCTAAACATGTTGTAAATTCAATGCGGCGGATTAATGATGTTCTGATATCATTATCTTTGTTTTATAGGCTGTGTAAGTTGATAAGTAGAAACTTTGATATGCCGCACTAAATTTACAACTCACCGTTCAGGCACATTGGCTTTGCCGAAGGCATTGCAGGGGGAAGTGAGTAAACTTTGTTTAGCGCGCCGTTATATGACAATTATAAAAAGATTAATATGAAAAGACTATTTCTAATTTTTGCAGTGACAATTATTTTCATAACCAATTGTCAACAAAGTGCGAGGAACTCTTATAAATCACCTGAAATAATTTTCCGGGTTCATAATCAAATTTCAGTTGGCGTTAACCCTGAAGTTGAGTTAATCTCAATAGTTCAAACAATTAGTAATTACCCCACAGTTCTTGGTTTCTTAATGGCACAGGATTCATCCAAATATAAAACCGATGTCATTAATCACTTTAAACCTTATCAGAAACATCCTGCTGTTCTTATGCTTAACAGATTATGTATTATACCCGGAGGATTAAATTTTAGTGTGCCTTCAAATATTATGCTCTATACCGATAATTCGCTAAGGTTGAGAGAAGACATTGAATTAGATGAATTTGTAATTAACCGCGCTGGAGGCATAGATTCATTGAGGGTATTTTTAAATCTACTTAGTGATTTTGCAATTCAATCCTCATTCAATGAATTCTATAAAGAACATGGGGGGTTCTATTCGGATATTGTTGAAAAAACAATTAGTAATCTTGGCTCGATAGATTATATTTCTGAATTAGAAGATTTTTATGGGAAGAAGCAAAAGTCTTACAATATTGTATTAGTATCGCTATACAATTTTGTCGGATTTGGAAATTCATTATTGCATTCGAACGATCAACGGGAAATATACAATACATTGGGACCCCCAAAGGTTGTGAATAATACACCTTTTTTTGGAGATGAGAATTATCTGAAATATATGATAAGGCATGAATTCAGCCACCCATTTATAAATCCTTTAACGTAAAAACACTGGGATTACCTAAAGGATTATTCTCAAAAATTTGATTTAATACCTGAAGTAGCCCGTAAAAATGTATGTGGTGATTGGCAAGAATGTGTTAATGAGTTTACTATCAGAGTTATCACGACTCAACTTGCATACAACGAATCAGAAAAGGTTGGATTACAATCATATGACAAAGAACAATCCAGGGGAGTATCCTATTTGGACATTTTGCTAAATAAACTCAGATACTATCAGCTAAACAGAGAAACATATCCCACGCTTGAATCATACTACTTAAAAATCCTGGATGTTTTAAAAGAGTATTAGAATCGCCATATAACAAGCGTAACCGTTGCACAAATACTGATTCTTAAAACTTTTCTTAGGAAAAGTCAAAAAAGGATACTGTAACTGAACAATTCAACGATTTAACGCTTCAACATCCCTAATCACGAAAAAGCCCTGCTTTTTCGAGGATCTTCGAATCTTTGATTCGGGACCGGCTGCTGGATCCCGGGGTTAGCCAAGGTCTGCTTTGGCAATCCAGTGTACCTGGTTCATCAGGGGGTGGCGGAGGCTTATGGCGCCTTCTGAAGGGCAAACGGCTACACAACAACCACAATACCAGCATTCGCCGGGGTACAGGACTATGGGTGGTTTTCCTTTTACCTGATTTGGTATGAAAAGGTCAACCTGGCATATATCTATACAACTGTTGCACCCTGTGCACTTTTCTGCATTAAAGATTATTGGTCTTGACGCCGGCATTTCTGCCTCGGATATGAATGATCTATCTGTCATAATAAGTCCCTTCTTTATAATCCCGGTTATATTTCTCGTAATTCTCTTTCAGGTCGCCAAAAAAACAGAGCTCTCTTTCACCTGTTATAACCTGGTTGTTGATCTGTTTAATAGTAATAAGCATTTCCTCCCCTTTTTTATACATATTTTCATCCCCCCTGTTAAAGCACAAGGCCTTTGAGCTTGTTTTCCTGGCTAAACATGAGTACAGAATTATCTGTGACACTGTCAGGATATCAAATACCTCGAGCAGCCTAACCAGTTCGTGAGGGTTATAGGCAAACGTTTCAGGTATTATCTTATTTTCATATTCATGCAGGCGCAGCAAGCCGATCTTCAGCAATTCATCCCTTTTTATCTCACCGCAATAATTCTGCATCGTTTTTGCAATACCCATATTCAGTTCTTTCCAGCCGATAGAATTTTCAGGATTGTTATGAATGGGGGCATAAACGCGTTTTTTTTCGGTACTTACCTGTTCAAGCCGAATATCAGCAAGACCGTTTGCAGAGGCATATTTTGATGCATGGCGCCCGGCATAATATCCTGTAGCGGCAGCATGTCCGTAACAGTTGGATGCATAGAGCGAGTCGCCGGCTACGTACAGACCCTCGATATTTGTTTGTAATTCCCAGTTATTCAGGAAACCGCCGGGAAGCCCGAAAAGCTGACGTTCCTGCGGAAGGAAGCTGGCTGAGGTCCATCCCTCACCATAACATTGCAGGACGTGCTTCTCAGGATCGAAGCCTGCCTTCCTGTAATTTTCATATACAGGGATTTTTGTTTTGCCCTCTTCGCCAACCATCATGCCCCATATAACTTTACGTTCTGTTTCGGGCATGCCCGATAAGTCGGCGTAGAAAGGCAATTTATATCCCTGGCTGATCATTTTTGCGAAAGGGACTGTTTCAGGGCCTTCATAATTATACTTCGGGTAATCGACCGAACCACCTTTAAGAAAGAATTTCTGTCCTTTAGCAGGCAAGAAACGCTCTTCAAAGCTTCTAAGGATGTTGCCGTCCCTGTCGGTATATGGTATTTCCTTGCCCTCAGAATCGATAATTGATGCCCCATACCATGTATTGTGATTATTACCAGCGCCGTAAGGAGGGTAGCTCCTGCCTGCTGCCGAGAATTCGGCGACAACCGATTTCTCCATCATTGTAAATTCAGCCCCTGCGCGCCAGCCCATGGCGTGGCCGTCGCCTATGCACTGTGGGGGCCTGAATTCGCACAGGCCGGTATAATCGGAAGAGAACAACCATATCCTTGCAGGCCTTGACAAGCACATAATGCTTGCTTTAGCCCTGAAGACATAAAATTTACCGGTACGGGTATGAATACCTGTGGCTCCCACACAAAGGCCTCCCTGTTTGCCATCTTCTGTAAGAAGTGAGCTTACCATCACCCTGTCGATTATTTTTACACCAAGCCTTTTCATCTCTTTATACATAGCCGGCTTGAAGGTTGTGCCCCATATACGCAGGGTGATCCTGTTCCTATAATCATAGGCAAACATAAGCTTCGATTCGTCATCGCGGAATGCCGCTCCCTTAAATTCATCTTCGGTATCCCTTATTTTTCCCCCCATTCCCTCAATATCGAGCAATCGGTCATAACCTTCCCTGCATTCGATATAATGGGAAATACCATTATTAAAACCGTCATTATCATCAAGCATTGCCTGTGTCAGTTCTTCCGGGCTTAGCCCGGAGCATGGGTTTGTGGCAGCAGATTCCCAGTGGTCGCAGCCTGATCCTCCTGCACCACTCATCTTCGTGGCTGCCTTTTCGACCAGTACGACACTCTGCCCCCTGCGGGCAGATGAGATGGCAGCCATACAACCGGCAATACCTCCGCCAAGAACCAGAATATCGGCAGTAGACGTTTCTTCACTGTCCCATTCAAGGGGGTAAGGCCACTCAAAATTATGCATAGTATGAATTATTTAAGCTCATTATTTTTATCTGTTTTGCTGACTGCAATTAATACCAACAACGAAATAGTGTAGGCGTAAAACAAACCTAAATCAGGGTTAACCCATCCGTTTAAAGGCCCGGGCACACCTGCCGTAAAAGCCCCGACACCTATTAACCCTCCTGTGAACATGGCAGCCACAGCCCCTTTTCTGGTTGCTTTTTTCCATAATACACCGGCAATTAAAGGTACCAAAAGACTGCCCATGTAGGGATAGTTAAAGATAATAATAGCATCAAGAATATCATCGACCTTAAATGAAAGGAAAACACCGGCTATTGCCGATAATGCCACTGCCAGCCGGGATAATGTTTTTGACCATGGCAGATCATCAAGTTTTTGACGTGGATTAAGGAACCTGTTATACAGATCACGGGTAAAAGTTGCACCCATGGCAACGAGCAGACCCGAGGCACTCGACATTGCTGCTCCCAGCACAGCCGCAATAACAATACCTGCGAGTACAGGGTTGAGTGATTGTATAACCATATAGGAAAAAAAACCTTCTTTTATTTCAGGGAACACAACAGCTGCGGAAGCGCCAACGGCAGAGGTGAGGATGCCGATAATTATTACCACTATTCCGGCAATAATACACCCCCATTTGGCAGTACGTGCATCCTTTGCTGCCTGATAACGTATATAGGCATCATATGAAACGGAAATAGCAATTAAAAACGGGACTACAAGGTAGATGAACTTAATAAAGGTCCCGGCCGGAATAAAAGGTGTGGCAAAAACAGCCCCCGGCTCTAATCCTTCCGAACGTAGAAATAATAAGGATGCGATGGCTATCAGGGGTATGCCTGTAATAATGATAGATGTGTTTATGACATCTGTAAAAACAATGCCCCACATACCTCCCAGGGTGCTGTAAATGAGAATAACAACAGCACATACTATCACCCCTGTTGAAAATGATATACCAAAGCCTGACAGTATGCTTCCACAAGCCAGCAACTGAGCAATAAAAATACCGAGCAGGCTTGGCACATTGCTTATCCATGCCCAGATGCGTACCCATCTGTTTTCCCCGTAGCGTGATTCATAAAAATCCAGGGGGACGAAGCTGTCTTTCTGCCTCAGTTTGGCTGCAATAAAAATACCTGCCAGGATCAATCCCCCTCCACAGCCCAGGGCATACCACATGCCCGGCCACACACCCATTGACGCTCCCCTGTCTGATCCTCCCAATACTATACCTGCACCTATCTGTACTGCCGTAAGGGTGGCTATGGTAAAAGGAAGGTTTAACTTCCTGCCTGCTACCAGGAAATCAGATGTTTTCTTGTTTCTTGATGATACATAAACGCCTGCAATAATCAGGACCACGAAGTACAGGCTACAGACAAGCAATACTACCGAAGCTTTTTCCATAATTGATTTAACAGCATGTAACTGAATTGATTATTATTATTTACTCCTGCAAATAGCATAAACATACAAATAAGCCTTATTTACCCTCAAACAGGCTTGTAACATTTTTTAATTCACGGCTTATGGCAATAAATTGAGGGCAATGGCTTTCACATTCACCACATTCAATGCAATTTGAAGCCTTCTTACCATCTGACAACATCCTGTAATTTTCATCTCTCCCGTATATATGGTAATCATTGTAGAGTCTGAAGCAAGACGGAATATCAATGCCATTCGGACAAGGCATGCAATAAGCACAGGCAGTGCAAGGCACTTTAATTCTTTGCAGGAACAGATCCCTTGCCTTGCCTATCACATCCTTTTCTTTTGTTGATAATGAGTTCTCCTTTGCTTCACCGGCGATCTTCAGGTTCTCTTCAAGCTGCTCCATTGTATTCATACCACTAAGTACAACAGATACTCCCTTATGGTCCCATACCCATCGCAGAGCCCAGTCAGCGGGACTTCGCTTAATATCTGCCTGGTTAAAGGCATCCTTCACAGCTTCAGGAATACCGGCCGCCAGTTTCCCGCCCCTCAAGGGCTCCATGACTATTACCCCCATACCCTTCCCGGCAGCATATAGCAACCCTTGTTTTCCGGCCTGAAAATTCTCATCCATGTAGTTATACTGTATCTGACAGAATGACCAGTCATAAGCATCAATAATTTCATTGAAACATTTATTTTCATCATGAAATGAGAATCCCGCATACCTTATCCTTCCGTCTTTAATGGCCTTATCAAGAAAATCAGTAACACCGGCTTCTTTTACGTTTTTCCATAAATAAGCATTCAGTGAATGTATCAGGTAAAAATCAATAGTGTCTGTTTCAAGGCGTGCCAATTGTTCATCCAGGTATTTATCCATATCTGCTCTTGTCTTTATCAACCAACCTGGCAACTTAGTGGCTACTTTAACCTTCTCCCTGTAGCCATCCTTTAATACTTTTGCCACGAATGGTTCACTCTCGCCACCGGATGTCATTCCTTTACCATGATAAGGATATGCCGTATCAATATAATTAACCCCTTCATCAATGGCATATCGGATTAGATCAGTGGCCTTTCCCTCATCAATTTTGGATGCATCCCCGCCGGGTAGAAGAGGAAGCCTCATACATCCGAATCCGAGGATTGAGACCATCTCATCTGTTTTACCGAATTTTCTGTAGAACATCTTTTGTCTCCAAAATATTCTATTTATACAATTTCATTCTATTAAACATGAAAATCGTGCTTCCCGTTACAAGTCACTTTGGTCTCTTCATAAAAGACTGATCTTTAATCTCTTGCTGATATAATTTTGTTCGTGTTGATACCAGGAAGCATGAAAGACAGGTTTAAAGTGGTAAATTTATATCATAAACTGAGTCTGCCAAGGCTCGCTACCATGGAAAATTCAAAACTTTTAAAAACTATTTGAAATTCAAGGTCCGGTTTTATTAATTCTTCCTGAAAATAATTTATCGTATCTTACAGATGTTGGTTCTGCAATAAAGAATTAAACTTTCAATCACCATAAAATCAACACTATACAAAATTTTAACAAAAATAATTATAAAAATACTTGACAAAGGGCTAATTAATTTAATATATTTGACTGACCGTTCATTCAAAACGGTATTTTGTTTGTAACTTAATTGACTGAACGTTTAATCAAAAAAATATGCCAAGAACACCACAACAGTTTGAAGGGATCAGGGAGGAAAAGAAAGCCCTGATAATGCGCACTGCTCTGGGATTGTTTGCCACCAACGGATATCATGGCACCACAATAAGCAGCATAGCCAGGGATGCAGGGATATCAAAGGGTTTATTATATAATTATTTTGAGAGCAAGGAGGAACTGATTAAGGCCATTATTTATTCAGGTCTCGAGAATATTGATAAGCTGATGGATCCTGATAAAGATGGAATACTCACAGGTGATGAAATGGAATTCCTGCTCAACAGGTTTTTTGATTTGCTCCAGGATGATATATCATTCTGGAAACTTTATTTCACACTATTTGTACAGGAGCCTGTAATCAGGCTGGTACAGGACAGGTTATCCAAAGCTCTAAATAACTATATTAAACTTCTGACAGCCTATTTCGAATCAAGGGGATTCGAAGATCCGTATACCGAAGCCCTGTTATTCGGAGCCATGCTTGATGGAATAGGCATAAATTATGTAGCCAATTCCGAACTATTCCCGGTAGAGAAAATAAAGAAAGGAATACTAAAAAAATATAGCTAAATGAATTTAAAATGAAAAAGGAACTGTTTACACTTTTACTACTCGTTTTTTCATGTTTAAACCTGCCAGCACAGGATGCCAGTGAAATAGTAAAAAGGGCAAATGACAAGATAAACGGTGAGAAATCGAGTTACGGAATTATGAAAATGACAATTATACGACCCGAATGGGAAAGAACACTGGAATTCAAAAACTGGACAATGGGTACTGATTATGCACTCACCCTGATTACTGCTCCAGCCAGGGATAAAGGGCAGAGTTTCCTGAAAAGGGGATCAGAGATGTGGAGTTGGAACCCTACGATCAACAGGATGATCAAACTTCCACCCTCAATGATGTCACAGGGATGGATGGGATCTGATTATACGAATGATGATATCCTCAATGAATCTTCTGTCGTGGAAGATTATACACATGAGATAACCGGAGAGGATGAGATAGAAGGGCGCATGTGTTATCGTATAAAAATGACAGCCAGGGAAGATGCTCCGGTAATCTGGGGACACCAGGTAAGATGGATTGACAAGAAGGATTATTTATTTATGAAAGCTGAACTCTACGATGAAGACGGGTACCTTGTAAGGACAGAGCTTGGTAAAAATATTAAAACCATGGATGGAAGGCTTATTCCTTCTGTACTGGAATTAATACCGGAAGACGAAGAGGGTTATAAAACCATAGTGGAAATAGAAGAGATTGAATTTAATATAGCTATCGAGGACAGTTTTTTCTCACAGCAGAATCTGAAGAGGGTTAGATAAACTACAAAAAGAATAACAGATATGAAAAATTATAAAATGGCCTGGCGGAATCTCTGGAGGAACAAGCGAAGGACTATTATTACGGCATCTTCAGTGTTATTCGCAGTATTTTTTGCCCTGGTAATGAGGTCGCTGCAGCTGGGGACCTATGATTCGATGTATAAGAATATAATTGAATCTTATTCGGGTTATATCCAGGTGCAGGATGAAGAATTCTGGGAAAACAAGATAGTTGATAATGTATTTAAAAATACTGAAGAACTGCGGGGGAAAATTATTAAAGACAGAAATGTTGAAGATGTAATTCCCCGTTTTGAATCCTTTGCCCTTGCATCAAGTGGCTCCCGCTCAAAGGGAGTAATGGTGATGGGGATAGACCCGCAAAAGGAAAAACTATTATCAAATGTAGAAGATAAACTGGTTAAATACCGTCTTACGGATGAAGCTATCAGTGCCATTAAATCTGAGGAAATCCCGGGTTACCTGGCAAAGAACATGGACCTTTTCCATGGGAATTCTTATTCTTCAGACGGCAGGTTACAGATCGACCTTGGTATTAAGGAGAGCGATGAAGAAGCACTTATGCCATTATTCGAAAAATATGCGAGTGTTGATAACGGCTATTTCAGTATGGGTGATAATGCAGTCCTGGTTGGAGACAGGCTGTCACGATACCTGGGGCTTGACAGGGGAGATACCATTATCCTGGTTGGCCAGGCTTACCATGGCCATACTGCTGCCGGTAAATATGTTATAAATGGGATAATAAAGATACCTAATCCTGATCTTGATAATAAAATTGTATACCTGCCGGTTGATGTATGCCAGAGTCTGTATTATGCAGATGGTATGCTAACTTCACTGGTGGTTCATCTTAAGGATAATGATGATAAATCAATAGACAACACATTGATCCGGCTTGATTCAGGTATTGATAGCCCATATCGTTTACTCGACTGGAAAGAGATGAATGAGACACTTGTACAGCAACTGGATGCTGATAATAAAAGTGGAATGATAATGATAGGTATCCTCTACCTCGTAATTGCATTTGGTGTGTTTGGTACTGTACTGATGATGACAGCAGAGCGAAGAAGGGAGTTTGGTGTTCTTATAGCCATAGGTATGCAGAAAACGAAAATGGCCGGCGTAATGGTATACGAGATGTTCTACATAGGCCTGCTTGGAATCCTGGCTGGTGTGGCAGCAGCCTTACCATCAATAATTTATGGTTATCATCACCCGATACATTTCCCAAGCAAATTTGCTAAGATCTGGGAAGATTACGGGTTTGAACCTGTTATGTCTTTTCAGTGGATTGATAATTATTTCCTTTCTCAATCGCTGGTGGTAGCAATAATCGTCTTTGTAGCAGTGATATATCCTGTTGTCAAGATAAGGAAGATGAAAGAAGTAAACGCTCTTAAAGCATGAAACAATAATAAAATGATAACAAAAACTGCATGGAAAAACATATGGCGTAACAAGATAAGAAGCCTTGTAGTAATTGCATCAGTTACAATAGGAATATTTGCAGGCGTATTTGCTGTTGGTGTAATGAATGGCGCAATCGATCAGCGAATCGATGAAGTGATTGATAACGAGATATCTCATATACAGATTACTCACACCGACTTCAGGTCAAATAATGATTTGGCATGCAATATTAAAGATGTAAGCAGATTAGAGGAATATATATCAGGGATAGAAGAAGTTCAAGCTGTAAGCGACAGGCTATTCGTTGTAGGTATGGCAAATACAGCCAGGAAAAGTACAGGTGTAAATATTATTGGAATAGATCCCGATAAAGAGAAAGAAATATTCGGCTTATATAATGAGCTTAAACCAGGTACCGGTGATTATTTTGGTGATCCCGACAGGGAGGAACTGGCATATATCGGGTTTGACCTGGCAAAAAACCTGAACATAATAAGATATGAGATCAATGATAATGTGATAGATGAATTAAAATCAGCAGGACTGCCTGCAGAAATATTAACAGAAATAAGCAAATTCTCCGGGGAGAGGTTTGACAATGAGCGGAGTTTTAAAAAGGCAATGAGATCGGTTATATCAGCTAAGAATGAGTCGGGATATGGTAAGCTCATACTCGAAAAATCTCAGACCTTCAGGGAAAGGGCCAAGTTCACCCTTACTTTTGTTGACAGTAATAATCAACTGACAGGTGGCGTCTTCAGGGTAGGCGGTATATATAATATTCCCAACAGTATGTTTGAATCAGGCCAGGTATTCGTTCAGGACCGAATTCTAAGGCGCCTCATTGAATTTCCGGAAAATACGGCTCATCAAATCGTAATCAGGCTAAAAGATGTTGATGATACCAGGTCCATGACAAAAAAGCTAAGGACTGATTTTCCTGAGCTAGAAGTATTAAACTGGAAGGAGATACAACCTGATATGGCAATGATGTCGGATTTTGCTGGGGTAATGTATGGTTTTTTCATGGTTATAATACTTGCTGCACTGGCATTCGGCATAGTTAATACTATGCTTATGGTAGTGCTCGAGAGAATTAAGGAGTTGGGAATGCTCACTGCCATTGGAATGAATAAAAAGAAAGTATTCAGGATGATAATGACCGAGTCAGTATTCCTTTCACTTGCAGGGGGTGTGTCCGGTATGGTGGTTAGCTGGATAATAATCAAAATCACATCCACCAGAGGCATAAACTTCGGATCCATGCAGGAAGGTTTTGAAGCCATGGGGTTTTCATCACATATATACCCTGATATAGGGATAGACTTTTTCCTGATAGTCACCCTTTTAATAATAATAACAGGTGTTTTATCTTCGGTTTACCCGGCATTTAAGGCCCTGAAACTCGATCCGGCCGAAGCATTGAGGACAGAATAGAAAAACAATAAAATATTTAATATCAGAAAAATGAAAGTACTTGAATTAAATAATGTGCATAAGGTTTACAACACCACTCATATTGAAGTGCATGCTGTAAATGATGTTAGCCTTAACTTTGAAGAGGGAGAATTTGCTGCCATTGTCGGTCCCTCAGGCTCAGGCAAAACAACACTGCTGAATATGATCGGCGGGCTGGATATGCCCACCGAAGGCAGGATACTGGTTAACGACACTGACCTGTCGACACTGAAGTCATCGGCTATCATAGATTTCAGGATGAGGAATATAGGTTTTGTTTTTCAATCATATAACCTGATTCCTGTTCTTACGGCAAAAGAAAACATAGAGTTCATAATGAACCTCCAGAAATGGTCCAGAAAGAAAAGGGATGAACGAACAATGGAATTACTTAAAGCGGTGGGACTTGAAGACCGTATCAACAGTCGTCCCGCACAACTATCAGGGGGCCAGCAGCAGAGGGTTGCAGTAGCCCGTGCCCTTGCTTCAAAACCCAGGTTTGTACTGGCAGATGAACCGACTGCTAACCTTGATACAAAATCAACAGAAACCCTGCTTGATATCATGGAAAAACTCAACAGGGATGAGAATATAACTTTCATTTTCTCAACACATGATGCCAGGGTAGTAAAAAAAGCAAGGAGAGTTATTACCCTTGAAGACGGGAAAGTGGTATCAGATAAAACAAGACGTTAATATGAGAATACTATTTATCCTGATTATATTATTCCTTTTTAAACAGACTATAGCAGAAGGACAGGATAAGCCTTCCCCGGTAAGCTTAAACGGTTACATAAGCAATATGCAGAGTATGATCTTTGAAGACCTGGAAGGAGACTGGATCAATGACAACCTGATACATAACAGGTTAAACTTCAAGTTGTACGCAGGTACAAAAGTTACATTTGCAGTTGAATTGCGAAACCGGTTTTTTATCGGTGATATGATAAGGCTGGATCCGGACTATGCAGGGAGAATGGCTGCTGACAATGGTTTATTGGATCTTACTACTAATATTTTCAATGAAAATTCATTTATCCTGAACACCAAAATAGATCGTCTATGGGCTGATATCACTATGGGGACTGTTCAGCTAAAGGTGGGTCGACAGAGGATTAACTGGGGTCAGACCTTTGTATGGAATCCCAATGATATTTTTAATGCTTATTCCTATTTCGATATTGATTACCCGGAAAGGCCTGGCAGTGATGCCGTGAGATTACAGGTATACCCCAGTTATTCCTCCACCCTTGAGGTGGCAGCAGCCCTGAACAGTGAAGAAGATCTTACCCTTGCAGGAATGTACAGGTTTAATAAATGGGGATACGATATTCAATTCCTGGCAGGGATGGTTGACAGTGAAGATATTGTTTTCGGAGCAGGCTGGTCAGGAGCTTTTGGAAGCACTTCATTCAGGGGAGAGATCAGCTGGTTTCAGCCCAAGGATAATTTTTCAGATACTACAGGGACCGGGCTTTTCACCATAGGCTTCGACCGAGGATTCTCCGGAACCGGCATGGTACAGTTACAGGCTATGTACTGCAATGAACCTCTTACATTCACCAATTTTGATGATTTTTATTCCGAAAACCTGTCAGCAAAAGACCTGGCATTTTCAAAATTTTCATTATTCGGAAGTATAACTTACCCGGTAACCTCACTGTTTAACCTCAGCATGTCAGCTATGTGGTACCCAAGTCTCGACGGATTTTATGCAGGTCCATATGCAGATATATCGCTGGCCGAAAACCTTGATTTCTCATTAATATGGCAATATTTCAATGCTGAACTGAATGATGAAAGAACCACGATGACCCTGTTGTTTATAAGGATGAAATACAGTTTCTGAATTATTTAATACATTTGGTCCATTAGAAAAAAATACTGATCTATGGCCCTGGTACATGAATTTGAAAAGAGTGGTAACTGGCTTTTTAAAAGGAGAGGCTGGCTGCCTCTGCTTGTTTTTATCTCTTCACTGGTTTACATATACCTTTCAGGTGCAAAAAATCTCGAATACCGGCCCGGCCTGGAAATAGCTTTTCTTGCTGTCAGTCTCTTTGGCCAGGTAATAAGATCAATAACTGTTGGCCGTACGCCCAAAAATACCTCGGGGAGAAATATCAATAAACAGGTTGCTGAAAGCCTCAATACGACAGGTATTTATTCAATGGTCAGGCATCCCCTGTACCTCGGTAATTTTTTCATGTGGCTCGGACCTGTAATATTCCTGAGATCGATCTGGATTGCTGTTGTTTTTTGTCTTGCATACTGGCTGTATTATGAAAGGATAATGTTTGCCGAAGAGCAGTTCCTGAGGAGAAAGTTCAGTGAATCATATGACCTGTGGTCAGAAAAAGTAAGATCATTTATCCCCTCATTCAGGAATTATACCAGGTCTGACCTGCCCTTTTCTTTAAGGAATGTTCTTAAAAGAGAGTATCATGGTTTTGGAACAATATTCATAGTATTTGCACTTCTGGATATTATTCGCAACTACACCCTTGAAGGACGTCTGAGTGTTCACCCAATGTGGGCTTTACTTTTTGCCTTCGGCTTTCTTACATGGCTTATTCTGAGAATATTGAAAAAATACACCACCTGGCTTAATGTACCTGGCCGGTAATTGTTAATCATCAGCACCGAGAAAGATCATCATATAATACAGGATTACTGGAATATTGTTGTCCTAAATAACAATCCATCATTCCATTATTGACTCCCCCTGCTAAAGCAGGGCTCGCCGAGCTCGTCACCCTCGTTTGCTTAGCAATCTCAGGTTCCTCGGTTCCATTATT
>CAZNYS010000076.1:0-14192 GCA_964577305.1 uncultured Rikenellaceae bacterium | reverse complement strand
GCTTTCCCGCTAAGGGATCACGACTGAACGAAGCCCGCCATAGTCCCGAGTATTCGGGACTATGGCGGACGCAGTGAAGGAGTAATCCCGGTGGGAAATGTTCTGCAAATGCTCTGAAGCTTTCCCGCTAAGGGATCACGACTGAACGAAGCCCGCCGTCGTCCCGAGTATTCGGGACTATGGCGGACTTCGTTCAGCCAGGATCTTCACTTCGTTCCAACTTTTAACTTTTTACTTTTTACTTTTGTCTTTATCCTTTTATCTTTTATCTTGTATCCATGGAGATACGATCAGCACAAACCAAAGACCTCGAAGCCATTAATCATATCTATAACCAGGTGATTCCATACGAGATATCCACAGCAGATATGGTTCCCTATAGTATGGAAGAAAGGTTAGAATGGTTCAGGGCATATGACAGGTCAAAATACCCTGTTTTTGTTGCCGACATAAATAATGAGGTAGCAGGGTATTTCTCTTTCAGTCCCTATCGCCCTCGCCGCAATGCTATGAGGTATACATCCGAGATAAGTTACTTTGTTGACAATAAGTTCAGGAAAAAGGGAATAGGTACATCGCTGATGAATCATGCTGTCAACAAAGCACCGGGATATGATTTTAAGACATTGATAGCTATTCTCCTGGCCCATAATGAGGCCAGCATCAGGCTCCTGGAAAAATTTGGTTTCAGTGAATGGGGCAGGATGCCAGGAGTTGCCGATTTTAACGGGAAAGAAAGGGATCACCTTTACTATGGGCTGAGAATTAGCTGAATAAAAGGCTAAGAAAACGCTACTTGTCCGCCGGAAGCAATAAGGTTTATTATACACCAATGAGAAACGAGAAACCAGTAACCAGTACCCTCACGGATCCTTCGCTACGCCCTGCGGGCTTCACTCCAGCCTTCGTCCCGAGGACTACTGCTGGCAAAGCAGGATTACAGTTTATTTCCAGATTTTTAGTTGCTCATCCGTAAGATGTTCATCTTCCAGGTTGGAAATTGTTACACCCAGTAGTCTTACTCTTTTTCTTTTAAAGTCTATCTGCTCCCTTAATGATGTTGTCTCAGCATGCAGAAATTCAAAACTATCTACCGGGCAGTCAAGAGTATTACTTTTTGTCACCTGGCTGAAATCATCAAATTTGGCTTTAACAGTTATTGTTCTTCCTGTTTGGCCGTGCTTTTCAATTCTTGACCATAATTCTTTTTCCAGCTTATATAATTCAGTTATTATTTCAAAACCGGTAGTCAGATCTTTTTCAAAAGTAAGCTCAGCACCAATTGATTTTCTTGGCCTGTCAGGATCAACTTCCCTGTTATCTATACCTCTGGCAATATCATAAAAGAACTCTCCTGCTTTCCCAAAATTTCTGTCAAGGAATGAACGCTCAGCATTCCTGAGATCAGCTCCAGTGTGTATTCCATACCTGTGCATCTTCTCAGCTGTGACCTTACCTATTCCAAAGAAACGCTCGATAGGAAGGCCAGCAATAAACTGGTCTGTTTCAGAGGGGTAAACAGTATATAAACCATCCGGTTTATTAATATCGGATGCCAGCTTTGCCAGGAATTTATTTATTGCGATACCTGCGGAACATGTAAGATTAGTCTTTCTCCTTATATCCTTCTTAATTTCGTAGGCAATAGCAATGGCAGAATTTAAATCAAGGGCTCTGGTACTCACATCAAGAAATGCTTCATCAACTGAAAGAGCTTCAACCAGTGAAGTGTAATTATGAAAAATTTCAAAAATAATGGACGATACCTCTTTATACCTGGCCATTCTGTGTTTCATGAACACAAGCTCCGGACATAATCTTTTAGCCGTAGTACTTGGCATTGCCGATCTCACCCCAAACCTTCGTGCTTCGTAACTGGCAGCAGCAATCACACCTCTTGATGATTCTGAACCTACAACAACAGGCTTGCCTTTTAATTCAGGATTATCATTTTGTTCAACCGAAGCAAAAAAAGCATCCATATCAATATGAAGAATCTTCCTGTCCATATCATGATTTATACAACCCATAAATTTATAAAAAGAGCATCAACTTGCTTTGAAATATGTATATTTACTTTCCTGAACATTAATATATTTAATACTATGGTTGACTATACAAAACATCCGCTTAGCAAGAAATACGACCTTGATACTGCTCTGGGTTCCATATGGGAATTTTATAAGAAATGGTTTGGCAACCTTTTTATAATATCTTTTATATTCTCACTTATAATTACTTATTTATCCGGAAGGGTTAACGTATCAGAGATATACTCGGTGACTGATCCGGAAGAGATGCTGGCAATTTTCAGATCTATGATAGGACCCTACATGCTTATTATCCTGGTCAGCTTTATTTTTACCCTGATATTACAATATTATGTCATAAGAAAACCGGTTGATCCGGATAGTAATATACTCTCCATTGGAACAACTGCTATAATAAAATACTTCCTGCCCCTTCTGGTTCTGTATATACTACTGGGCCTGTTTGCTATGGTTGCCATTATACTGGGTGTATTTTTACTATTTGTGGGCGCTCTGTTCGCGGTGATATATGTTGTTATGATTTTTGCTTTCATAGCACCTGTGCTCATCATAGAAAATCCAGGTTTAGGTGATACAATCACCACAACTATCAGCCTGTCTCATAAACGATTCTGGCCAAATATTGGTTGGGTAGCAGTTTTTGGAATACTTGTGATGGTTATTTCTTTTGTTCTTGGGGCCATTATCATGATCCCGTTCGGAGGGAGCTTTTTCAGGACAATAATGAACCCTGAAAATGCATCCGAGCTATTGAACCTTACAAGCAAGCCTTCGTTTATAATACTTAACTCTCTGGCCAATGCTTTAACTATGCCATTATTCCCCATTTTCAGCCTTGTACTATATTTCAATGCACGTTCAAATAATGTTGGTGAGGTCATAAGTGATCAAACCGGTGAAGATGGAGGACCGGTTAAAATTGAGGACCTTTATGGAGACATGACCAGGAACAAGAAAAAAGAACTGAATAAGAAGGCTGATTCACCTCCTCCTTCTGTTGAAGACCTTACACCCTGATAAATTAAGCAAATACTCTGGCTCATTATGAAAGTAATAGCTATAAACGGAAGTCCGCGCAAAAATGGAAACACGGAAATCCTTATCAGGGAAGTGTTGAAAGTACTTGAAAAGAATGGAATTGAAACAGAATTAATTCAGATTGGCGGTAAGAAAGTATACAGCTGTGTTGCATGCATGAAATGTAAGACCGAAAAGGATGGACAGTGTCATAAGAAAAACAATTTACTTAATGAGGTACTTTCAAAAATGATCGGTGCTGATGGCATCCTGATTGGCTCACCTGTATATTTTTCAGATATAACCCCCGAAACAAAAGCATTGCTCGATGTTGCTGGCTATGCCCTCAGAGCTGCAGGTAACCCTCTGAAGCGCAAGATAGGAGCGGCAGTAGTAGCAGTCAGGCGTGCAGGAGCAATTCATACATTCGACAGCATTAACCATTTCTTCCTGATAAATGAAATGATAATCCCCGGTTCATCATATTGGAACATTGGCATTGGCAGGGAAAAAGGTGATGTACTAAATGATGAGGAAGGATTGAAAACGATGCAGACACTGGGTGAGAATATGACCTGGCTGATGAAAAAGACAAAAGGTTAAAGACGAACGACGAAGGATAATAAAATACGGGGCTGTCTCATAAGTCTACCACCTGATACGATATTCCTAATTCCGAACCCTTTCTATATAATGTGTATGCAGCAATTCATGTGCCTTATGACTGTTAGGTTTTCCCAGGTAGTCATTATAAAGCTGAATAATTTCAGGGTTCTCATGTGATTTCCTCACAGGCAGGCTCATATCCTCCTCATATATTGCATCTATTCTTTTCTGGCGTATTTCCATATTTGTAGGTATGGGCTGTCCACCACCACCAATACATCCACCGGGGCAGGCCATTATTTCGACAAAATGATAATCAGCTTTCCCTGTGCTGATAGACCTCATTACCTTATCCGCATTGGTTAGTCCATGAGCAATAGCCACCTTCAGTTCCACCCCTTCAAGAAAACTCCACTCTTTAAGACATCCCTCAATTTTTAGTAATGCTTCCTTCACACCCTCCGTTCCCCTTACAGGAGTGATATTAAGGTTATCAAAAGGAACAGGCTTACCTGTAACGATCTCATAGGCAGTACGTATAGCAGCTTCCATCACACCGCCGGTGGCACCAAAGATAGCTCCAGCACCTGATGATACACCCATCAATGAATCATAATGTGAAGGTTTAAGTGTTCTGAAATCAAGGCCGGCCTGTTTTATCATGACGGCAAACTCTCTTGTCGTAAGGACATAATCAACATCCTTATAACCGCTATCCCTCATCTCCGGGCGATTGGCTTCAAACTTTTTGGCTGTACACGGCATTATTGATACTGATACAATATTCTCAGGATTGATACCCCTTTTTTCGGCAAAATACGTCTTGGCAAGTGCACCAAACATCTGCTGAGGTGATTTACAGGTTGAAAGATTTGGCAGCATCTCCGGATACTTATGCTCTATAAATTTTATCCAGCCGGGTGAGCACGAAGTGTACATTGGCAGGGCGGTTTCCTTATCTTTGTCAACCAATGCTTTCTTTAGCCTTGAAAGGAGTTCTGTTCCTTCCTCCATAATGGTAAGGTCAGCCGTGAAATCAGTATCAAGCACTGAATCGAAACCGAGCTGTTTAAGGGCAGTAACCATCTTACCTGTAACCCTTTCGCCAGGGTCGTATCCCAGGTCTTCACCCAGGCCAACCCTAACAGCAGGTGCGGTTTGTACAACAACATGTTTATCCGGATCATATATTGCATCCCATACATAATCAATATAATTCTTCTCAGTCAGGGCTCCTGTTGGACAACGGTTAACACACTGGCCACAGTTTGTACATACCACATGGCTTATGGGCCTGTCATGGAATGTGGATATCTTCATCTTTGCTCCCTTACCACTAACTGCTATGGCAGATATTTTCTGTAATTCACTGCATGTACGCACGCAGCGCTGGCAACGTATACATTTACTATCGTCCTTAACGATTGAAGAACTGGTGTTATCGATAAATTGTTCGTGCTTACTCACCAGGTCAAGGAATATATGGTCGCCGAATGAAAATTCATTGGCCAGTGTCTGTAATTCACAGTTCTGGTTACGGTAACATTTTGTACAGTCTGCCCTGTGTTCAGAGAGGAGCAGCTCCACCACATGTTTCCTTGCATTACGTACCTTTAGTGAATTTGTAAGGATTTCCATACCTTCCATTGCAGGCTGTGCACATGCTGCAGCAAGTACACGTGCACCTTTTTGTTCTACGACACAAACACGACAATTACCCGCCACGCAAAGGTCGTCATGGTTACACAGGGTAGGAATATGAATATTTAGCTTCTCAGCAGCCTGCAATACGGTTGATCCTTCAGTTATTGACACAGGCTGATTATTTATTTTCAGGCTTACCATTTTACTCTTTTTCATTTTTCTATCCTCTTTAGTAGATGATTTCTTCTCTGAAGTTCTCAACTATTGAATTAAATGCATTACCTACAGACTGACCCAGTCCACATTTAGATGCTATTTTCATTGTATCGGCCAGCTTGACCAGTTCATTCAGGTACGTTGATTTGGATTCTCCTTTTTTAACACTTTCCACACCTTTGAGTAACTGCTGGCAACCAACGCGGCATGGAGTACACTGGCCACATGATTCTTCAGTAAAAAACTCAAGGTAATTATGGAGAATATGATACATAGAGCGTGAGCTGTTAAACAACATCATCGATCCTCCAGTCGGAACACCTTCAAAACCTATAACAGTGCTGGCAAACAGTTTCCTTGGCACACAGAATCCTGCTGCTCCTCCTACCTGCACGGCTTTGGTATCACCGTCACCAAACTCCTTAACGAACTCCAGCAATGACATACCAAGCTCCAGTTCATAAATACCGGGTATGAGTGTATCACCTGATACCGAAAATACCTTGGCACCGGTTGAAAACCTGGTTCCCATTTTCTTATACCTCTCTGATCCGTACTTTAGAATAATTACAGAATTTACCAGTGTTTCCACATTATTTACAACTGTAGGCTTGCCAAACAAGCCCGAGCTTGTCGGATAAGGAGGCTTGTTCCTTGGTTCACCCCTCTTGCCTTCTATTGATTCGAACAGTGCACTCTCTTCACCACATATATATGCACCGCTACCAAGCCTGAAGTCGATTTCAAAATCGTATCCTACCTCATCAATCATTTTATGAAAGCCATCCAGTTCCATCCTTAACTGGGGAAGAAGGAATTTGTACTCACCCCTGAGGTAGATAATTCCCTTTTTTGCCCCTACTGCCCTGCCGGCAATAGTCATTCCGGCATAAACCTTATAGGCCACCCTGTCAAGAATTTCACGGTCCTTGAAGGTTCCCGGTTCACCCTCATCGGCATTACAAACAATATATTTTGTTTTTTCTTTCTCTTCTGCACAGAATTTCCACTTCATGCCGGTCGGAAATCCGGCTCCTCCCCTTCCTTTAAGACCCGACTCAATGATCTCTTCGATAATATCGCTGCCAGTCATCCCATGTACTTTGGTCAGTAATTCGCGGGGATCAATGTGTTCAAATATAAGATCTACTTTACTTACTTTCTTGGTTTCCATCATCAGGTCCTCTTATTTATTATGATTGTAATCTCTAATAATCTTAACAATCTTTTCCCTTGTAAGCTCTGTATAGGGAATATCATTAATAAGCATAGCCGGAGCTTTATGACACCAGCCCATGCAATTAGTTTCCAGTAAGGTAAACAAACCGTTGGATGTAGTCTCCCCTACCTTTATTTTCAGTACATCTTCGAGAACCTCAATAATTTCATACTTCCCCTTCATAGCACAGGTTATGGTCTTACAAACCCTGATAACATATTTCCCTCTTGGCTCGGTATCAAGGAATGAATAAAAGGACGCTGTACCATACACCTCGGCAGCAGAAATATCAAGCTCCTTTGCCACTTCAACCATAGCATCATCAGTGAGGTAATTATGCTTTTCAACTATACCCTGGAGGATAGGCATAAGACTGTCTCTGCGCCTCCCGTGTATTTCAACCAGATCCTTAACCAAATTATCAGTTTGATACATATCAGAATGGTTTTTAGATTTAAAATTACGTAGTCTGTTTTTAGAGCTGTTAAAAGTATAACAGCTCAATGCCAGAAAAACTGGGAAAAATCATGTTTTTATAATTTAGAATAGTTCTAAAGAGTATAATGTGTAAAGGACCTTCCTTTCGGAGGTTTAAGAAAGTCCCATCTTTGCAATCCAACTCTGACCAACAAGAGATTCAGAATCTCTAAGATCCCATTAAAGGTAACTGCACCAGTAAATAATCACTCATCACCCGATGTCTTAATTGAGCTGAGCAGTGTTATATTATCCAGTGAAGAATAATCATACTGATATAACCCATCATCTCCTATCATAACGAGTATGTCTCCCAGGGGAATGACATCATAGGCATCTATGGAAGGATAATGATAGATTAAATGATCAGTAATCGAATATGGATCTGAAGCATCGTATATCTTCAGTCCGCTCCAGCCGTCACATATAAACAGTATATCACCATCTTTCCCAAGGCCATGGGGATTAACCATCGGGTAAGTTGCAATAAGCTCAGGATCAGAAAGATTACTTATATCAACAACATCAAGGGTATTAACATTGCTGCCACACACAGTACCACTGCGCAGGGTAATATATGCCAGATTGTTATCAACAATAACAGGATCACAGCTTGTTGCATGACGGAAAAAGGATACCTGGACAGGATTCCATGGGATTGACAAATCATAAATAAACATCCCTGTCTGTGATCCTAGAAACATATTCTCCTCTGTCATAAACATCGTCTCAATGCCCCATCCTGCATAAAAATCATTATACTTCACGGGTGATGCTGGATCTGATATATCAAAGATCTTCATCATGTTATTGTTAACAACATAAAGTATATCATCCTTAAGGCCGAAACGTGCCATAGAGCCACCTATGCCGATACCTGTACCAGATACAGATCCTGAGGACATGGCATTGGGAGTGTAAAACCTTGGACTATCCAGGAAAAAAATTGGATAAATCACCGGATTATAATGTATTCTTTCTTTTACGGTAGTAAGTTGCCATTCCACCACAACGCCTTCATCACTGTCAACACGTCCTTCAGGGTAATCACTATCATGAGGCGGAACAGTATATGGTAAAACATCCTTCAGACGATATGTTTCACTTATATTTTCCGGATCCTGTACATTCAGCACCACAAGATCAATATAGCTGTCGGCATACAGGTAATAACCTGATATGGCAATGTCAATTACTCCCGGAATTTCGACGAAAGAAACTGCCACAGGGGAACTGTTGTCAGAATTATCATATACATGTATCCCCTTTAACTCCTCCACTATGAAAATATATTTATCCTTATAATAAATCTTACCGGGATTCTCCAGTTCACGGATACCTGTACTTTTTACAGATTCCCTCAAATCATCATATGACATATATACAGGCTTATATCCCGTATATTCTTTATACAGGGCATCTTCACAGGAACTGAATCCTATAATTAAACTAATCGATACAAGTATTGGAATGATTTTTGTTTTCATGGTTTAAGGTTTGGATAACACCCTACCTGAAACAAAAATCATGCTAAACCCAGAAACTATTATTAAATCATGAAAAAATTATCTTCTGTTATTATACTGTTATCTTTGTTCCTTGCCGTTAACGCGCAAAAGACAAGGGATGCCCTGTACCTCAGGAATGGTTCCATAATCTTCGGGCATTTAATTGAAATATCCGATGATTCGTATAAAATACGTACCCGGGATGGAAGTATTTTTGTTTATCAGGAATCGGATGTGGAAAAATTTGTTATGCATGAAGCAGAAAAAGCTACTGTTTATGACAAAGTGTTTGGCATAGGCCTCGAAAGTGGTTTTCTCATAGGGACACAGGAATCCGAATATATAGCTCCATTCAGCTTTATGGTAACAGGTTCAATCAACATCAATAATATACACTCCCTTGGTGCAGGCACAGGTGTTGAATTCCTGGGTGTGTCGTACAGTCCCCTTTTCCTCCAGTACAAGGTAATTCTGTCACAATCAGCAGTAGCCCCCTTTATTTTCGCAAGGGCCGGTGGTCTTGTTTACATGGGAAAGAATGAGGATGAAAATCCATCATATTATTATAACCGCGACTACTACGGCGGATTTATGGGAAATATTGGAACTGGTATTAGATGGAATAAAGGTACCCATGAAATGTATCTGAGCTTTGCTTACAGGTACTCCAGGACTTCGTATACCCAGGAGGAAGCTTACTCAACTCCTGTAGAATATAAATTAAACTGGCGCAGGTTAGAAGTGAAATTTGGAATACATTTCTGATATTTGCTGTTATCATCGTATTAAATTATATTTATACGTGGCAGCAAAAAATGTAATCATAGCACAATCCGGGGGACCCTCCCCGGTAATAAATAATACACTGAGGGGAATTATCCACACATGTATACAGGACAGTCTTACCTTCGGCAAAATATATGGAGCCTGGCACGGTATTGAGGGTATTCTCAAAGAAGAGCTCCTGGATATTTCATCTCAGGACAAGAAGGAAATTGAACTTTTGAAAACTACCCCGGCAGCAGGAAGCATAGGGACCTGCAGGTATAAACTTAAAGATGGCCAGGGAAAAGATCTTGAACGTATTATTAAAGTGTTTAAAGCCCATAATATAGGATACTTCTTTTATATAGGGGGAAACGATTCCCAACATACTGTCTTGAGAGTGAGCGAGAAATGTAAAGAAACCGGTCTTGATACTATTTCCGTTGGCGTTCCCAAAACTATTGACAACGACCTGGGCGATAGCGAGTTTAAGCTTATTGATCATACACCCGGCTATGGCTCTGTTGCTAAATACTGGTCTCACAATATACAGAACCTGAACGAGGAAAACAGGGGCTCATCACCTGCTGATCCTGTGATAGTGGTACAGGTGATGGGCAGGAAAGCAGGATTCATCCCCGCAGCGGCCCGGCTTGCAGATCCTGAAAAGGAATTTCCCCTGCAGATATATATGGCCGAGTCAAATGTATCATTACCAGAAATGGCTGAAAACATAAATAAATATTTGCTTGAATACGGAAGGTGTCTGGTAGTTGTCAGTGAAGGTTTTAATGCGGGCGACCTTGGTGAATTAAAGGACGCTTTCGGACATTCTGAATTTGGCGCCTCCAGGATGAGTGTGCAGCAGTTAATAGTCAACTACCTCAATAATGTCAAACTGAAAGCAAGAGGAGCAGCCAGGGGCCAGGTTCCAGGGACTGATCAGAGACATTCAATGATCTATACCTCTAATACTGATCTTGAGGAAGCCTATATGGTTGGGATAAAAGCTGTTGAAATAGCAGTAAGCGGGGAAAACGGCTGGATGGCAACACTCCTGCGCTCCGGCACACCTGGATATAATGTGATATATGATAAAGTTCCTCTTCAGAAAGTAGCATTATCAGAACGCAGTTTCCCTGAAGAATGGATAACAGAAAACAGGTATGATGTTACTGATGAATTTATTAAGTATGCCAGGCCCCTGACAGGAGATGAATGGGTTAAGATTCCATTAGTTAATGGTATACAGAGATTTACCCGGTTCAAACCGGTTTTTGCAGAAAAAAAACTTAACAAATATATTCCTGAGGCATATTGATATGGATTACCCGCAAATACTTAAAGATCTTAAACCTGGAAAAGACTTTTTTGCAGGTATCGATTCAGATGGTTGCGTATTTGACACAATGGAACTCAAACAAAAAGAATTCTTTATACCTAACGGTATTAAATATTTCAAGCTTTTCCCTGTTTCAAAAATAGTAAGGGAAACATGGGAATTTGTTAACCTCTATTCTGTCCACAGGGGGGTAAACCGGTTTCCTGCCCTGGTACAAGTCTTTGAACTGCTTGCACAGAGAAAAGAAGTAGTGGAAGCCGGGGTAAAACTGCCGGACATGCAACCTTTGAAGGAATGGATAAGCATGGAAAACAAGCTTGGAAACCAATCTCTTAGACTTTTCTGTGAAAAAAATCCCGATCCTGCCCTGAGAACAGTTCTCGAATGGTCAGAAGCTATCAATGCCGAGATCAGTAAATGGTTAAAGGGTGTCAGGCCCTTTAAAAATGCAATGGAATGCATACGGAAGATAAGTGATAATGCAGACATAATAGTCGTTTCTCAAACCCCACTGGAAGCACTTGAAAGAGAATGGAAAGAGCACGAAATTGATAAATTTGTAAAACTTATTGCAGGTCAGGAACATGGTACAAAAGCTGAACATATAGCATTGGGAGCAAAAAACAAATACCCCGATGATAAAATCCTTATGATCGGAGATGCACCCGGAGACCTTAATGCTGCAAAACACAATAATGTGTTGTTCTACCCGGTAATACCCGGTAAAGAATCTGAATCATGGGAAAAGCTTAATAATGAAGCTTTTGACAGGTTCATGGAAGGATCTTACAAGGGTTATTATGAAAATATGCTGCTGGATGAATTTGAAAAAGCATTGCCTGAAATACCTCCCTGGATAAAATAATATATTAAAAGGGTACTCATGCTTTATTACAGTATAGAAAATGAAGACATAACAATAAGCCCCGAGCAGATAAAAAAAGCTGTTATTGACTGCATTGAATCGGCAGGGCCTGGTAAACCTTTACTTATTATCCCTCCTGATATAACCAGGGTTCATTCCGGTGCAGGAACAATAACTGAAATGATATGGAATGAGTACAGGGATAAGGTGAAGGACATCCTGCCTGCTATCGGGACACATAAACCAATGAATGGCTTTGAAATAGACAGGATGTACGGAGACATCCCCCATGAGCTCTTCAGGGTACATAACTGCAGAAAAGATATCATTACCCTCGGGAAAATACCCGGATCATTTATTGAAGAAGTATCTGAAGGTAAACTGAATTATGAATGGCCTGTCCAGGTAAATAAACTGGTTAGTGAGCATGCAGGATCATTAATAATCTCTGTCGGCCAGGTAGTGCCACATGAAGTTACAGGTATGGCAAATTACAACAAAAATGTTTTTATTGGTTGCGGAGGATATGAAAGTATTAATAAAAGTCATTACCTGGGTGCCGTATACGGTATGGAGAGACTGATGGGCAAAGCCATGAACCCTGTAAGGGAGGTTATTAACCGGGGAGACAGGCTGTTCGGGAAACAACTTAATATTTTGTATATCCTAACGGTTGTAGCTACAGGACCCGACGGCTGGCCAGCAATTAAAGGCTTGTTCATTGGTTCTGATATTGAATGCTTTACCAAAGCATCATCCTTTTCCGCCAGGATGAATATTAAAATAATCGAAAAGGCTCCGGAAAAAATAGTAGTCTTCCTCAACCCATTTGAATACCGCAGTACCTGGCTGGGCAATAAAGCAATTTACCGCACACGAATGGCAATTGCCGATAAAGGAGAGCTGATAATTATTGCTCCCGGGCTGAGAGAATTCGGTGAAGATAAAACAATTGACATGCTGATCCGGAAATACGGGTACCGCACATCCTGGAAGATAATACAACTGGCAGAAAAAAATCACGACCTGCAGAATAACCTTGCTGTTGCTGCACATCTGATACATGGCAGCCCGGAGAACAGATTCAGTGTTACATATTGTACTGACAGCATTCGGGAAGATGAAATACGCAGTGTCGGTTTTGATTATGCAGGTCTGCAAAAAATAAAAGCTAAATATGATCTGGAAAACCTCAGGGAAGGCTTTAATATTAATCGCAATGGCGAAGAGTTCTATTATATCTCAAATCCTGCCCTGGGCTTATGGATTGCAAAGAACAGGACAAATATGAAACAGAATAAATGAAAGTAATCATTGATAAAAATATACCATTTATCCATGGTGCGCTTGAACCCTGGGCAAATGTCGAATATGTTGAGGGGAGCAGGATCAACCGTGATCTGGTGGCAACAGCGGACGCTATGATAATCAGAACCAGGACCAAGTGTAATAAAAACATGTTGGAAAATACAGGTATTCGATTTATTGGTACAGCTACCATAGGCACTGACCATATCGATCTTGAATGGTGCAAGGCTCACGGGATAAAATGTGCAAGTGCCCCGGGATGTAATTCTGGTTCGGTAATGCAATATCTTGCTTCTGCGCTTGTTTATTTAACACCAAAATATGGGATTGAGCCGGTTAACACAACCCTTGGAGTAGTTGGAGTTGGAAATGTTGGTTCAAAAGTTGCCAGAATGGCAGAGATACTGGGCTTTAATATTCTGATTAATGATCCGCCGCGAGAGAGACTTGAAGGAAAGCAGGGATTCAGTTCAATTGACAGGATATTGGATGAGTCAGACATAGTAAGCATACATGTGCCGCTGACATTTGAAGGTCCTGATAAGACTTACCAGCTGGTTAATGAGAATTTCATAGCGAAAATGAAGAATAAAGCCATCCTTATTAATACTTCCCGTGGCCAGGTGGTTGATGAAAGGGCATTGCTGGAGCAATTGAAAAAATCAATAATTGGGACAGCTGTGCTCGATGTATGGCGAAACGAACCCGATATTAATACTGAACTGCTCGATGCTGTTGATATAGGTACAGCACATATAGCCGGTTATTCAGCTGATGGGAAAGCTAATGGCGGTACAATGATAATCAGGCAGCTGGCTGAATATTTTGATTTGCCGTTGATAGACTGGAAGCCTGAAACATTACCCGTGCCTGATGATCCTGTTATTGATATATCTGGATATAAGGGCAGTGACCTTGATATTATATCAAAGGCTATTTTGTATACATACTCCATCGAAAACGACAGTTCAATATTGGGAAAAAATCCATCTCTGTTTGAGAAAATAAGAAATGAATACGTTGGAAGGAGAGAGTTTCATGCATATACGGTAAAAGGGAATAATCAGGCAGTATTAAACAAATTGTATGCACTGGGATTCAAATCACACTAACCTTTCCCCTCCTTTTAGGAAAGGAGGGGTGGCCAACCGAAGGGAGGCCGGGGTGGTTAGGA
>CAZNYS010000075.1:0-14592 GCA_964577305.1 uncultured Rikenellaceae bacterium | reverse complement strand
AAGCTATGAAAGATAAGGGAGCTTTCACTTTAGTTCAGAATAAAGAAAGTTGTGTTGTATTTGGAATGCCGGGTGAGGCGCTCAGCATTGGGGCGGCCGATCAGGCATTATCTCCGGAGAAGATGGCTGAAATTCTTGCAAAATCGGGCTTAAAAAAATAGACCATGAGCAAAAAAGTAAAAACTTCAGATAACCTGGCAGATATCTTAATTGTAGAAGATAGCGCCACACAAGCTGCCCGGATAAAATACCTGCTCGAAAGTCATCATTACAAAGCAGAGGTAGCACAGGATGGACAGCAAGCTCTGGTTTGGCTTTCCAAACATAAACCATCACTGGTAATTTCGGATATCGTTATGCCTGAGATGAACGGATTTGAACTATGTGAAAAAATAAAATCGGATGAGCGTACTGAAAATATTCCCGTGATTTTATTGACCTTACTTTCTGATCCGGATGAGGTTATTGAGGGACTCGCGAGCGGGGCAGATAGTTTTATAACCAAACCATATAATCAAGAATATCTCATATTCAACATTAAAAAGATACTTACAGAAAAAGTCACTCCGGAGTCCAAAAGAGATACACCTGGTATAGAAATTAATTACGGCGGGAAGAAAAGGCTGATCCGGACAGGACAGCAAAAAGTGGTTAAACTCCTGCTCAATATTTATCAGGAGGCCATTTATAAGAATAATGAGCTTATTCAGACCCGGGACGAATTGAGACTTTTGAATGAAAGGCTGGAAGAGCTGGTTGAGGAGAGAACGAAGGAGATTAAAAAAGATGAAGAAAAAATTCGTGCTTTCAATACAGAACTGGAGAAACGGATACGTGAACGAACTATCCAACTCGATGCAGCCAATAAAGCAAAAAGTGAATTTCTTGCCAATATGAGCCACGAGATACGCACTCCCATGAATGCAGTACTGGGCTATGCTGAGTTGCTGGGTTCAATGCTTGAGGAAAAAACACAGAGGGACTATCTTGAATCGATAAAATCAAGCGGGAGAAGCCTTCTTACCCTTATTAACGATATTCTTGACCTGTCCAAGATTGAAGCCGGGAAACTGGAGCTGCAGTTTGAGTATGTAAACTCACAATCTTTCTTTTCAGAATTCGAACGGATCTTTTCATTAAGATTATCTGAAAAGGGACTGAAATTCATTCTGGATATTTCTTCAGGTACACCGGCAGGTATCTATATAGATGATGCCCGGTTGCGTCAGATCATTCTTAATCTAATCGGAAACGCAGTGAAATTCACCGAAAAGGGAAGCATCAGATTGAAAGTATATACTGAAAATCCGCAAATCATCAAATATTCCAAGAATAAAACTGAAGAATTCATAGATCTGATAATTGAGGTAAATGATACCGGTATTGGAATTTCCAAAGAGATGCGGGAGGAGATATTTAATCCATTCGTACAGGTGCAGGGCCAGAATGTGAAAAAATATGGAGGAACAGGTCTTGGTATGGCAATAACTCAACGACTTGTACAACTTATGAACGGTAGCATTGAACTTGATTCTCTATTGAACAAAGGAAGCTCGTTTAAAATAAAGATCCCGGGAGTTTCCTATTTGAGGGACTTTGAAAAGAGGACAGAGGAAATTCAGCTTGACCCAGCGGATGTTGTATTTGAAAAAGCAACAATCATTGTTGCCGACGATGTTGAACATAACCGTAAATACCTGATAGACGCACTGAAAAACACGAATATTGAAATAGTTGAAGCTGAAGATGGAGCGGAGGCTCTGTCATTAGCAAAAAAAACAGTTCCGGATCTTATTATTACAGATATTAGAATGCCAATCCTTGATGGATTTGACTTATTGGAAAAATTAAAAAGGGATGACGCACTTAAACATATTCCAGTCATTGCATACTCTGCCTCAGTAATGAAAGGTCAGAAAGATCGTATTCGTGAAAGCGAATTTGCCGGTTTGTTGATTAAACCGGTTCAGGTTACTGAATTGTACCTTGAACTGATGAATAATCTTCAGTATAAATCAACCAGAAATACCGAAACAGAACAAATAAAATCTGAAATAAGCTCTGCAAAAGAAATAATTGATCTTCCCGGATTAATTCATTCACTCGATACACAGTGTAAAGATGTCTGGCTGACGTTTCATACCAGGCAACCAATAGATGAAATTATAGATTTCGGAAATCAATTAATAATGTTGGGCAATGACCACAATACAAAAGTCATTAAAGAATACGGGGAAGAATTAGTGAACTCTGCAGAGAGTTTCAATATTGAAGCTATAATGAATCTGATAAGAAAATTCCCCGGATTAATTGATTTATTAAAGAAGCAATAAACGGTAAGATTTGAAAAATGGATAAAATAACTTCAACCGCTCCCATCATCCTTTTAGTTGATGATAATCCAAAAAATCTTCAGATCCTGGGGAATTATTTACGAAATGAAGGATTCAAGGCTGAATTTGCGTTAGATGGTAATACAGCTCTTGATTGGCTTGGACGGAGAGAATTTGACCTTATTCTTCTTGATATAATGATGCCGGGGATGGATGGTTTCGAAGTATGCAGAATCATTAAAGCCGACCCGGTTAAACAAGAAATTCCGATAATCTTCCTGACTGCCAAAGTAGATACAGAAAGCATTGTAAACGCATTTGATCTTGGTGCTGTAGACTATGTGATAAAACCTTTCAACCAGAAAGAGCTGATCGCCAGGGTTAAAACACAAATTGAAATTAAAAGGAGCAGGGACGAAATAGCAAGGAACCTGGAAGAGATTGAATACAATAATAAACTTATTACCTACAGCATTCAGTATGCTCATACAATTCAGGCGGCAGTTTTGAAAGCGTCCCAAAATGGATCAGATTTTTTCCCGGAGATGTTCTGCCTTATCCTTCCAAAAGATATTGTCAGTGGTGACTTTTACTGGTTTCATAGAATTGATAATAAGTTGCTGGTCGGTGTTTTTGATTGCACCGGTCACGGGATTCCCGGTGCATTCATGAGCATGCTTGGAGTTGCTCTGTTAAATGAAACGGCCAACAGAGATAGAATTGTTGAACCTCATTTGATATTAAACCGTCTGAGGGAAAAGATCATTGAGGCATTGGGACAAAAGGGAATAATTTCGGAGGTTAAAGATGGGATGGATGGTTCAATAATCAGTTATGATCTAAAAAGCAAAACACTGGTATATTCGGGAGCATTTAATCCGATGTACCTCATTCGTGACAATAAAATCATTGAATTCAAGGGAGACAGAATGCCTTTGTCATATCATGATAAGATATCTGATTTTTCATGTCAGGAAATAAAAACCAGACAGGATGATCTTATATATCTGTTTACTGATGGTTATGTTGATCAATTTGGCGGACAGGAAGATAAGAAATTCCTGAGGAATCAATTCAAACAAGTACTGTTAAAAATTCATAAGAATCCTATGGAGGTTCAGAAAGAAATGCTCCTGGATACTTATAAGATCTGGAAAGGAAGTGAAGATCAGGTTGACGACATAACAGTTGTGGGATTGAAACTTTAATTTGGAAGTCCCGAATTTCTTTGAGGCTGTGCCTCATTAGAAATTCGAGGATCCTCGAAAAACTACGCGAATTGAGAATTCGCTGTTTTTCGGGATCGGAAGTCGGACTTCGAACTTATTTAGTTACAAAATACTTTACAACAGAAAGCAGAAAATAAAAAACTGAAATGAAAAAAGAGATTGAAAATTCCGTCTTAAAAAGGACTGAAATACTTGTTGCAGAGGATAGTATCACCCAGGCAACTCAGATTAAGCATCTTCTGGAAAGTCACAATTTTAAAGTGTCAGTTGCTCAGGATGGGAAACAAGCAATGGATCAACTTTTAAAGCATAAACCGGCTTTAGTTATCTCAGATATCGTTATGCCGGAGATGAATGGGTATGAACTTTGCAAAAAAATTAAATCAAATAAAAACACAGAGGATATCCCCGTGATATTACTTACAATACTGGCCGATCCGGAGGAAATCATTGAAGGACTTTCCTGTGGGGCAGACAGTTTTATTACCAAACCTTTCAATGAAAAGTATCTTCTTTCTAATATTGAAAAAATCCTTTCTAAGGAAAATGGAAAGAACCAAAAAAAAGTGCCCTTTGGTGTGCAAATCCTTTTCAAAGGGAAAAAACGCTTTATCCAAACGGAACAGCAAGATGTTATTAACCTGATGCTTGATATTTATGAAGGGGCTATTCATCAAAATGAAAGGCTGGTTCAAACCGAGGAAGAACTGAGATTATTGAATGAACGGTTGGAATCACTGGTGGAGGATCGAACCTCGGATCTTGCCGCAGAAATAAAATTGAGTAATCAGACTGCAGAAAGACTTAAGAAAAGCGAAGAACGATTTCGTAATCTATACAATGATGCAGTCGTGGGCCTTTACAGAACAAATTCGCAGGGAGAAATATTACTCGTAAACCTGGCAATGCTTAAAATGCTTGGTTTTCAATCTTTTGAAGAACTTACAGCAAGAAACATCAAAGAAGCAGATTATGGTCCTTCATATGACCGTCAGCAATTCATTGATCAAATCGAAAAAGAAGGAGAAGTAAAAGACCTTGAAGCTATCTGGATTTGTCGCGATGGTAAAGAGATTTTCGTCAGGGAAAGCGCTAAAGCGATCTGCGATTCTGAAGGAAAAATCCTCTATTATGATGGAAGCGTGGAAGACATAACCGAACAAAAGCGGGCAGCAGAAGCTTTACATGAGATTCAGCATTTGTTTAAAACTCTTGCCCTGATATCTCCTGTAGGAATTTTCAGGACTGATCCGGATGGTAATACTACCTATGTTAATCCAAAATATTTAGACTTATCAGGGTTATCTTCAGAGGAAGCATATGGAATTGGCTGGTTAAATGCTGTACATCCGGAGGACAGGGGAAAACTTTCTGAGAAATGGTTAAATGAATTAAAATCTAAAAGAGAATCCAGTGCGGAATACCGTTTTTTAAAACCAGATGGGAGTATAGTCTGGGTAATAGGTAAAGCTGTTCCGGAATTGATTGGTAATGAAGTAACCGGATATATTGGTACTATTACCGAAATTACCGAACGCAAGAGGGCGGACGAGATCTTACGGGAATCAGAAGTGAGATACAAGACACTTTTTTCCAATGCTGCAGAGGGAATACTAGTAGCCAAAATTGAGACGATGCAATTCCTCTATGCCAACCCGGCTCTATGCAAGATGTTTGGATACACTGAAGAAGAATTAATGCGACTGGAAGTGAAGGACATACACCCAAAGGAGTCCGTAGACCACGTGCTGGCCGAGTTCGGGGCCCAAATGCGAAGTGAAAAGACGTTGGCATCTGATCTTCCATGTCTGCGCAAAGACGGCACTTTATTTCACGCTGATATCAGATCCACTTCAATGGTCTTAGACGGTTTTAAGTGCAATGTGGGTTTTTTCTCAGACATCACCGACCGTAGGCAGGCGGAAATGGAATTGCTTAAACATCGTGATCACCTCGAGGAACTGGTAAATGAACGGACTGAAGAACTTAATAAGGCAAAGAAAGAAGCAGAGGAAGCGAATAAAGCAAAGAGTGAATTTCTGGCTAATATGAGTCACGAGATCCGTACGCCTATGAATGCAGTTTTGGGTTATACCGAATTGTTAGGCTCAATGCTTGTTGACCAGACTCAGAAGGATTATATTAATTCAATAAAATCGAGCGGTAGAAGCCTTATTACACTGATTAACGACATCCTTGACCTGTCAAAGATCGAAGCAGGAAAGCTTAATCTGGAATGTGATTATATCGATACCAATTCTTTCTTTTCCGAGTTTGAAAGGATTTTTTCTCTTAAAGTCTCTGAAAAGGGAGTAAAATTCATTCTGGATATTACGTCAGGAACACCGGCCGGCATCTATATTGATGAAGCGCGGGTGCGTCAAATAGTTTTTAATCTTATTGGAAATGCAATCAAATTCACTTCAGAGGGTAAAATTGTGCTTAAAGTATTTACTGAAAACCCTCAGGTTGTAAATTATTCGAAAGAAAAATCAGAAGAATTGATTGACCTGATTATTGAAGTGAAAGATACCGGGATTGGGATTTCAAAAGAATTGCAGGAGGCTATTTTTGAACCATTTGCCCAGGGAAGAGATAATAAACATTACAGAGGTACAGGATTGGGACTGACAATTACCAGGAGACTTACAGCGCTCATGGACGGGACCATCCATGTGCAATCAAAGCCTGGAAAGGGAAGTATATTTACTGTCAGGATTCCGGAGATAGCATATTTGAGGGATTTCTCCAAAACAACCGTAGATATTCAGATTGATCCTTCAGAAATTGTATTTGAGAAAGCATCAATTCTTATTGCCGACGATGTGGAACATAACAGGAGCTATCTCAGAGATGCTCTTAAAAACACCAGGTTAAAGATAGTTGAAGCGGAAGATGGTATTGCTGCTTATAAACTTGCAAAGGAAATCGTTCCCGATCTGATCATTTCTGATATACTGATGCAAAAAATGGATGGGTTCCGGTTATTGGACAAAATAAAGACCGATAAGAAGCTGAAACATATACCTGTCATTGCTTATTCCGCATCGGTCTTAAAGGATCAGAAAGAACGGATATATAATAGTGAATTTGCCGGACTGCTTATAAAACCTGTTAAAGTCGCAGAACTATATCTCGAACTGATGAGTTTTTTACCATATAAGTCAACCAGGGAGGCTGAACCCGATAAGCTTCTATCGGAAGTTGACTTAATTGGAGAAATAACTAATTTACCCGGATTAATTCATTCCCTCGAAACTGGTTTTTATACCACATGGAAAACATTTGCTGTCAGACAACCTATCGGGGAAATCCATGATTTCGGTAAGAATCTGATTCAGTTAGGCATGGATCACAATTCAAGTATTATTACAGGTTATGGAAAGGAATTAATCAGTGCAGCAGATGGTTTCAATATTGAAGCTATATTAAAACTCTTGGGTAAATACAAAGGTATTATTGAAAGTCTTAGTGATTCAAATAAAAACGTTATCAATGAATAATCGTGACACTTCACAATCATCTTTACCTGCAATTCTGATTGTTGATGATAATCCTCAGAATGTTCAGGTATTAGGTAAATTATTGCAGGAAAACAAGTATGAAATCGAATTTGCCACTAAAGGCGAAACGGCCCTGGAGTGGCTGAATACCAGGCAATTCGATCTTATATTACTTGATATAAACATGCCTGGCATGAATGGTTTTGATGTATGCAGGGAAATACGTTCAAATCCTGAACTGAACAACATGCCTGTTATTTTTTTATCGGCTGAGACTGAAAGAGAAAGCATTTTAAAGGGATTCGAACTTGGGGCACAGGATTACATTACCAAACCATTTGACAGCAGGGAGCTTCTGGTAAGAGTCAGAACACATCTTACACTTAAAGATAGTCTTGAGAAGCTGGAAAGGCTTAACAGGGTACTCGAAGAAAAAGTTGCTGAACGAACCAAACAATTAATAGAAGCTAATGAGAAACTGGAGGCTTTAAACCTCAAATTACTCGATCTCGACAGGGCAAAGACAGAATTCCTGAACCTGATCAGCCATCAGATCCGTACGCCACTTAACGGGATAATTGGTCCATTGGAGCTTCTAAAGGAGCCTGTTTCTGCCGGTGAGATTAACGATCTGGTTGATATCCTTGATATGTCTGTCAAAAGACTGGAGAGGTTTGCCATAGATGCCCTCCTGATTACAAGACTTAAAACAAAACAGTTGGAAATAAGAAAAGATAAAATACATCTCTCAAGCCTGATTAATGAAGTTATAGAAAAGGTAAAGGAAAAATTTCAGTCAGGAAATATTCAGGTTAAAAGAAACGATGAAATAACCCGGGATTTAATTCCTGGTGAGGCCGAACTGATAAAAAAATGCATTAGCAATATACTCGATAATGCAATATTTTTTTCTCCGCAAGACGGTACCATTGAAATCAACACTTATGTTGAAGATCAAACTATTATATGTGAAATTAAAGATAATGGACCAGGATTCGCAACAGGAACTATTGACCGGGTATTTGAACTATTTGCTACAGACGATGCGTGTAAAGATAATCGCACCGGGATAGGTCTCCCTATTGCTAATATGATCATGGAGGCACATGGAGGAAGCATAATTATTGGTAACAATCCCGGGGGTGGCGCTTCAGTAAAGCTGCTGTTTCACAACAGTATTGTGGATTAAACAACCATGGATTCTGTAATTTAAAAACTTTAAGATTATCTAATGAACCAGGAAAAAGTTTTAAATCTGCCATCAGTTTTAATTGTCGACGATAATGTAAAAAATCTTCAGACCCTGGGTGGATTTTTGCAGAATGAGGGATTGATGGTTGAATTCGCTCTTGATGGTATGTCTGCATTAAGTTGGCTGGAGAAGGAGAAATTTGACATGATTCTCCTGGACGTGATCATGCCCGGCATGGATGGCTCAATAATCAGTTATGACCTGCATTGCAAAAAACTGGTTTATTCAGGAACATATAATTCTATATACCTTATACGTGACAATGAAATCATTGAATTCAAGGGAGACAAAATGCCATTATCTCACCTGATTGGAGTTAATTAATTATATCCTAATATGAAAAAATATTACTTGTACTGTAAAATATTCTTCCTGGCAGTAGTTATATTATTATCAGTAATTTCTGTTAGTGCCGCTGATCGTTATTCTGTAACTAGCGGTAGTTGGAATTCAACCGCCACATGGTCGGTAACTTCAGGAGGTGCTTCGGGAGCAAGTGTTCCTGTAGCCGGAGATAATGTCTTTCTCGAAAATGGATGTACTGTTACTATCACCGCAAATGCAGCTTGTACTAATATAACTTTCACCGGGATTGGGGCAGCTGCTATTCTGACGGTGAATGCATCCTTTACTCTTTCTATATCCGGAACCATAACATTAAATGAACTGGCAAATGCTAATTCGGCATGTACTCTTTCTGGGGGAGGTACTTTATCCTGTGCAAATCTTGAAGTAGGGTCGGGCTTAAATGCACCTACCAACGATAATACTACCCGCACACATACATTTATATCATCAATCGCTTTTTTAAATATTTCCGGTAACCTCTCAATTAATAGCTACTTTGCTAATTTCAATCGTATCAGAAATGGAGTTTTTAATCTGACATCAGGGGTTGTAACAGTGAATGGCTCCATTACAACTATAAATGCAAATAGCAATAATATTTCAACCTTTTCGATGGCTACCGGGGCACAATCCGGCACTCTTATTCTTTCTGGTGCAACCCCATTTAGCTTGTCGGGAACAGGGACAAACAACATTACCTTAAATGGGACTTCTTCACTGGTAAACTATGCCCGTTCCGGAGACCAGACAGTATATGCTGCAACTTACACCAATCTTACAATTTCCGGCAGTGGTAATAAAACCATGCTAGGAAATTCTTCAGTAAACGGAACTCTAACTCTTACTGCTGGCACTTTTACTGTTGGAGCAAATACACTAACATTAAACGGCCCAACTATTGCCGGAACGCCGACAAATTTAGTTACAACAGCAGCCTCAAGCCTTATATTTGGCGGGACTACAGCTGGCGTATTAATACCAACCAGTGCTGCAAATCTAAATAACCTCACTATTAATAATGCCAGTGGTGTTACGTTATCGGGAAATGTCACAGTTAGCAATACCCTGACCATGACGCAGGGAAATGTCACCACAGGAGCTTTCACACTGGCACTTTCCAATGGTATTGTCAGTTCATTAACTCATGTGTCAGGGACAGTTATTGGCAGATTAAGGCGAGCTATCAATACTACCCTGTCTACTGATTATATTTTCCCTGTCGGAACAGCCGCTTTTTACAGACCAGCCATAATGAATTTTTCCTCATTATCTGCAGGAACTGATATAACTGCTGAATTTATTGCCATTCCTCCAGCAGGTTTTGCAGCCTATACCGATGGTATAGCTAACCTTGATAATACTTTTACTGAAGGTTACTGGAGATTTTTAAGTTCTGGCCTTCCTGCTGCAACCTATACACTCAACTTAACCGGGAGTGGATTTATTAGTTATATAATCGATGAAGCCACGAGGATCACTGGAAGAGATAATGGCAATACTACCTGGAGAGCTTTAGGTTTTCATGGTTACCGGTCAGGTAATGATATCTCCCGAAGTGGAGTTACAAACCTCAATACTACTTCATTCGATTTTGCCTTAGCCACTGGTTGTGTTGAAGTTATACTGGGTTATTTATTTGAAAGAAATATTTCCATTGATTATACCAAAGTTGCCGGTGGATCCGATCTTTATAATTTTCCTTTATTAGTCAATCTTACCGGACAGAACTTCTTGCGGACTTCACCGGCAGGTCAGATTATAAATGTGAACGGTTTTGACATTACTTTTACTGACAACAATTACAACTTACTCGATCATCAGCTGGAGTATTACAATGGAACAAATGGTGACCTTATTGCCTGGGTTCGTATTCCAATCCTTTCTTCTTCATCAAATACAGTAATCAAAATACTTTATGGGAATCCTCAGATAACCACCGACCCTTCAGTTACCTCTGTCTGGGATAGCCACTATAAAGGCGTCTGGCATCTTGATAATAATAGCCTGAATGATTTCACTTCCTTCAATAAAGCTGGGACTCCCTATAATTCGCCTACATATCCTGCAGGAAGGATTTATAATTCTCTGGGAATGAACGGAACAAATCAGTATGTCGAAGTTATCAACGACCCCAATATAAACTTTGCAGGGAATATAACTGTTTCAGCGTGGGTTAATATGAATGCCGGAGGACGTGACCAAAAGATTGCGGGTAACCAGAATAATTCAAGTGGAGGTTATAAGTTTGGAATTTATACGAATAATAAGGTAGAATTTGAAATCCGGAATGCTGCAAATACCCCCTCATTAAACAGGGATGTACCCGGAGGAACAGTTCTTAGCACAGGACAATGGTACTATCTGGCTGGAATAAGTTCCGATGTTCTTGATTCAATAAAAACCTTTGTCAATGGTATCCCGGAGAGGCCATTCAAAAAAACCGGTATTCTTGGAACAGCATCTGATAAATTAACTATTGGCAAGGAACCCTGGCTGTCAAGTTATTATTTTAGCGGAATGTTTGATGAACTAAGAATATCTGATGAAGTAAGATCAAACGGGTGGATGAGAACCGAGTATAATAATCAATCTTCCCCTTCAACATTCTATGCTTTAGATGCTGTTGGAGTTCCATCAAATAATCTTCCGTCTGAAGGTTTCTGCACCGGCCCCATAACACTCACGTTTGGGTATCCAACAGGAGGGGACTATTCAGGGAATCCATACATTGTTGGAAACGTCTTTACACCTACCTCAGCCGGAACTTATTCAATAACATACACATATAATGGAGGTTGTAGCCCAACCAGCATTACAAAGACTTTCATTATGACTGATATTCCTCCGGCACCTGTTGCTCCGGATAAAGAGTATTGTATAAGTCAGATAGCTTATCTGGAAGCTACTTCCGGAGAGAATATCCGCTGGTATAGCGGTGGTACACTGGTAAGTACTGCGAATCCATATTCGACCGGGCAAACTGCAGCCGGTACTTATAATTATACTGTCACACAAACACTTAATGATTGCGAAAGCGCGCCTACTGCTGTCAGTCTGACTTTGTTTAATGGTATTTCAATAAATACTCAACCACAACCATCTACAATATGCGAAGGAGAAAATGCTACTTTTACAGTTGCTGCTTCCGGTTATAATTTGACCTATCAATGGCAGGAGGACGGTGTTAATATCTCCAATGGAGGTATTTATAGTGACGCAACAACCTCAACACTAACTCTTACCAATCCGGGAATTGCAAAAAGCGGGAAGTTGTACAGATGCGTAGTTTCCAGTTCATGCGGGACTTCACCCGTAAACAGCAGTACAGCCCTCTTGACAGTAAATGCTTTACCTGTTGCAACCTTTAGTTATGCAGGTACACCCTATTGTCCAAATGCAGCAAATCCATCTCCTACATTCAGTGGTGGTGGTGTTCCGGGTACATTTTCTTCCACCGCCGGTTTAGTCTTTGTAAGCACAGCTACCGGCGAGGTTGATATCTCTGCAAGTACACGGGGCAGCTATATTGCAACAAACACAATTGCAGCATCAGGAGGTTGTGGCATTGTAATTGCAACAAGTCCTATTTCCATTATATCCGATTTGATCTGGACCGGGACGGTGAGTACCGACTGGAATACTACTGGCAACTGGTCCTGCGGATTTATACCTGTATCAACAATGAATGTTCAAATACCAAATATAGCGAACAAACCTGTTCTGGGTGGTGGTGCAGCTGCTGCAGTTAATAATTTAGTTATAAATATTAGTTCTTCTTTGACTGTCACCGGAAATTCAATTCAGATATCAGGTACAATTACCAATAACGGAACATTTACCACTGATGAGGGTATTGTTGAAATGAATGGGTCTGCAGCTCAGGTTATAGGGGCTGATGTTTTTAATGGCAACACTATTATGGATTTGATTATCAATAATCCCGCCGGAGTCACAATACAGGGACCACTTAACATTACCGGTACAGTTAAGGCACAAAGCGGTGATCTTTCTTCCGGCGGATTCTTAACCCTGATATCTACAGCCGCTCAAACAGCTCTTATCGATGGCAGCGGAACCGGACAGGTAAATGATAATGTCACAATGCAACGTTACCTTCCTTCAGGATTCGGTTATAAATATTTCAGCTCTCCATTCCAGGCTGCTACTGTCAACGATTTTGCTGATGATATAACACTTGGCTACTATACTTTTTACAGGTATGATGAAAGCCGTACTTCATCCGGATGGGTCAGTTACCACACTCCGACCACTAACCCTCTTATTCCACTGGAAGGTTATGCAGTTAACTTTGGTGCAGTAACGGCTCCAAATACAGCCGATATTACAGGTGTTGTTAACAATGGAAGTCTTTCGTTTACTCTTTATAATAACAATAACACTTATACAAAGGGCTTTAATCTTTTAGGAAATCCATATCCATCGCCAATAGATTGGTATGCTTCTTCGGGATGGATAAAAACTAATATTGATGATGCTCTTTATTATTTTAAGGCCAGCACTATTGACCAATATGGCGGTAATTATAGCACTTTTATAGAAGGAATTTCAAGTGATGGACTAGCATCAAATATTATTCCCACGATGCAGGGATTCTTTGTACACGTAAAGGATGGTACTTATCCTGTTACCGGAATGTTACAAATGAATAATAATGTAAGGGTAACAGATCAATCTCAATCTTTCATAAAAGGCGAAAAGAGTGTATCGCTTCTTAGGTTTACAGCAAGTTTTTCGAATAACCTGAGTTCACCCGATTATTGTGTTGTTTATTTCGACCAAAAAGCAACTAATGAATTTGATGGACAACTGGATGCCCTTAAGCTTATGAATACTGACCTTTGTGTTCCTAATGTGTATGTCGTAACACCTTCCGGCAGGAAAATCTCAATCAAAGCTTGTCCTTATGCTACAGACACTACTTATATTATCCCACTTGGCTTAAAAATTAATCAAGCAGGTGATGTTATTTTCAGGATTCATGATATTGAGGGAACTTTTTCGGAAATGAGAATTTCACTTATTGATAATGTGATTGGTACAGAACAAGACCTGCTCAATAATCAGGAATATAAGGTTTCTCTTAGTGTTGGGGAATATCAAAACAGGTTCTTTCTCAATTTCTCAAACAGCATAACAGATATTCCGGATAATTTTCCCGGGCCTGATCTTTTTAGCATTTACTACTCTAAAGGTGTTGTGAAAGTAAAAATCAATAATCTTCAAGGTGGAGAAGGCTCTTTAATGATATGCAATCTTTTGGGGCAAACTCTTTATATACATAAAATTTATGGAGAAGGTTATCATGAGTTTAGCATATATTTAAAAGATGGAATATATATTACCACTTTTATTTCAGGTACAAAGAGGAGTTCAAAAAAGATATTCATCCAGAATCAATAAGAATTATAAAAACTCAGGGTACGGGAAGAATCGGTTTATTTCAATGATATTACTGGGAATTCCCTGCTTGTAATATCTCAGAAGGCACTGGCACAAGAATCTCTTCCCTGTCCTTTGACTATGACTGGTCAGAGCCTGAGGTTTAGCACTTTTATCATGGAAACGTATTGGAAGTGTTTGATTGTTCTAAGTATTTTCAGCCACATATATAACAGGAGTTATCCAATTCGAAGCCACTATAAATTTCGGGCTTATTTAACTGATTATCACGTTTCTGTCTTATCTGCCCAGCAAGTTGCAAAACCTGTTTGTTATGTTCCTTATCAATAGGATTAAGCCTAATGCTTTTCGGCTTGTTGTTACTATCGAACACTGGAACAAACCGTTTCTGTTAAATACTCCCCTTCTTCAGACCACGGATTAAAAAAAATAAGTTTTGTATTTAAAAAGAAGTAACTAATCAGTAAGGCCAAAATTAGCGATAAGATTCAAAGCATTCAATACAT
>CAZNYS010000074.1:0-14889 GCA_964577305.1 uncultured Rikenellaceae bacterium | reverse complement strand
TCGGGGTGAGTCAAACGCTCAAACCGACATTAGCTCAAACATTCAAACCGTTCAAACCTCTCAAACCATTATTAGCTCAAACATTCAAACCGTTCAAACCTCTCAAACAATTTTGACAACCCCCTTCTCAACTTTTCCGCCTCCAATCCTGCTAATCCGTCCCCAATGCAACTTTTCCCCTTGCGCCTCGTTTAAAAAAAGACTAATTTTGTCTGACAGTCCTAAAACCAGGTGCAATGCACAAACGATCCTTCCAGGTCTTTACTGTTCTGCTGGATATTGTCATAGTGGCCATATCCTTCCTTGTCATGGTATGGATAAAGCCTGCCAGTAAGAGTCACTACCTGCCCACGCATATGGATTTCTTCCTTATTCTGGCCGGGCTGTGGATCGTTATTTCCATCGCCGGTGGTAAGATGCACCGTGGTAAGATCATCAACCTGCGCTCACTGTTCACCCGGACCATCATAACCAACTTCATATCCCTCTCCATAGCATCACTACTCATCATTGCCCTGGCTCTGGGAGGACATTCACGTCTTATAATGTTCGGAACAGCAGCCCTGGCTACCTTCATAGAACTGGTGGTGGGAACTGTCTACCTGGCCGTGAAGAAAGCATCGCTGCAGGACTATCAGCCGCGAAAAGACTATTATACCATTCGCAAACTGACTGAGGAAGAAATGGTAGGGGAGAGTGATACTGGTGCTATATCCGATGAGGTCTCTAAGATTGTTAAACCAGAGGTAAGGGAAGCCCTTATTGAAGAATGTGGTAACGAGATGGCAAATGGTATACTTAATATTGCTAGATGGAATCTTAATGGTGATACCCGTATAATGGAAACCACCACGAAGTTTAATATTGCTGCCCTGCCTGAAAAGGACTACAACTACATCATTAACCTTAAGCGCATTAACGACATAAAAGACCTTGACCATTTCCTGGATGTTGTCAATCACAAGGTCAGGCATGGAGGTTATTTCATGTGCTGCGTTGAGACCAAGGATCTGCGTAAACGGCGCATCTTAAAAAAATACCCCCCGGTCCTGAATTACATATATTATACCGGCGACTTTGTAGTCAAGCGTGTATTCCCCAAGATAAGGATCACCAGGTGGTTGTACCTTGCCCTTACCAAGGGGAATAATGTGGTTATATCGAGGGCAGAGGCCCTGGGAAGATTGGTGCGTGCAGGTTTTGCCATCAGCAATGAGTCGTTTATCAACGGGCATCTTTTTATTGAAGGAAGGAAGAATGGCAACCCGCTGAATGTTTACGGGAAGAATTACGGGGTACTGATTGCCCTGCCAAGGATTGGCAGACAGGGTAATTTTATCAAGGTATATAAACTGCGTACCATGCATCCTTACTCGGAGTATATACAGGATTATGTATATGGACTGCATGCCCTTGAAGAAGGAGGCAAGTTCAGAAATGATTTCCGCATTACTTCATGGGGGGCCTTTTCACGAAAAATATGGCTTGATGAGCTGCCTATGCTGCTTAATTTCTTTCAGGGCAGTATGAAGCTGGTGGGAGTGAGGCCCCTGAGTAAGCAGTATTTCAGCCTCTATTCCCAGGAGCTGCGGCAGAGACGTGTCAAATACAAACCCGGGCTCATTCCTCCTTTTTATTACGATATGCCCGGGAACCTTGAAGAGATAGAAGCCTCTGAAGTTCGCTACCTCGATGAATACGATAAACACCCTATCCGCACCGATATCAAGTATTTTTCAAAATCAGTCATTAATATAATCTTCCATAAAGCCCGCTCCAACTGAGTTATTACTAATTTATTTCTTACTACACTAATTAATATTTTATCGCAGATCAGTTTGATCAGTTTGAAAGTCAGTCGATAGACTGACTGTTTGATCACCTGCCTGATGGCAGATATGTTTGACTTAATTTATTAAAATATGTCCTCTCTTTACTACCTCTTCAACTAATTGTAATTCAAACAATCAAACGCTCAAACCGATCAAACAGTTAGTAATAAAAGCTCCCCTATAGTCACTACCACCTCCTCATTATAGCTAAAATTCTTAATTTGCCAAGTAATCTGATTTTCATATCTTGTAATCTTTATTATCAACATCAAGCCATGAACAAACTATTAAAATCGACAGCTTTAATTTTATTATTCACTATAGTTCTTTTCTCATGCAAACAGAAAGAGCCCAGGGAGATCATTCCTGAGACTACGTTCTCAACATATAAGGGTGATAGTTCAAATACTGACGACGTCATGGAGAAACGAGAGATATTTTACGGGCTGCTTACACCGGTAGAAATAACGGAGATTTTCAGTCGCCTGGAAACGGCCTATAATACCAATATGCTTAATCCTGTGGAATCAGCTGATAATTACCTCAGCGCATCAAAGGCTGCCCTGAACCTGGGTATATATGGAGTGGATTTGAGCTACCTGAAAATGTTTGATATGAATACCGAAATGTTGAAATATCTGGTGGCCGTGCGAAAACTGAGCAACAGGCTTAATATTCCTACCGAATATCTTACAGAACCCCTGGACGGGATTGAAAACAATATGGCTGATACCGATTCCGTGCTGGCAATGGCCAATAATGCGTATAAAAGAATAGAAGATCACCTTGAGCAGAATGACAGGAAAAGTACAGCAGGGCTGATGGTCCTCGGGGGATGGATAGAAGCCCTCTATATATCCACAGGCTTGTTGCTCGATACAGAGAATCCCGACCCAGAGGTGGTCCAGCGGATAGCCGAACAGAAATATACATTAAATACCCTCCTTAGCTTCCTGAAAAATTACTATGACGATCCCATCGTTGTTTACTATACCAAGAAGCTTAAGTTCCTGAAAAAATATTTCGATATGTTTGATATCTATTTCAAAATAGATGACCTCGAAATCGATCATGACAACCGGGTCCTAAGGGCCAGCGGCAGCGATCTGACCATAACCACCGAAACCCTCCGCAACATTAAAGACTATGCACAAAAGATGCGTAAAGAGACTGTAAGCCTGTGACAACAGTAAAGCCAGGCTCAATACTTTACCTCACCTCTCACCTCTTGTCCTGAGCTTGCTTGCCCTGAGTTAGTCGAAGGGCCGAAGGGCTCATCTCTCACAGCGTCCTCCATAGCCCGAGGTATCGAGGGCGAAGGAGGATCACTCATCTCCCCCTCCCCACCGTTCAGCATCTACCTCAAACCCAGCTATATCCAGTATCCTGTCCACTACAGTCATAACCAGATCCTTGATTGTCTCCGGTTTGGAGTAGAAAGATGGTGTTGCTGGTAGTAATATGGCTCCAGCCTCGGTCAGCAGCTTCATATTATTAATATGTATAAGGTTATAGGGTGTTTCGCGCGGAACCAGTATCAGCTTCCTCCTTTCCTTGAGCATGACATCAGCTGCCCTGCTGATGAGATCATCAGCCACACCGTTGGCTATACGTCCCATCATACCCATGGATGCCGGGCAGATTATCATAGTATCATACTTCGACGAACCCGATGCAAACGGCGCAAAAAAATCCCTGTTGTCATAAACCTTAAACAAGGTTCCACTTTTGTCTTTATACTTTTGTCTTTTGTCTTGAGTCTTGCCCTGCCCCCTGTCGGAGCGTAGCGGAGACCCTGACCGACCAAAGGGAGAGTCAGGGCTCCCTGCTCCCTGCGGTAGTTGCGACTCAAGTTCGTATTGCCATATTTCCAGGGCATTTTCACTGAAAACCAGAGCCACTTCTTTGGGTCTTTCCTGCAAATTTCCTATCCGCTCAAGCAGTGTCTCTGCATAAATGGAGCCACTGGCTCCCGTAACGGCAACGATTATTTTTCTTTTACTTTCCATACTATTCTAACAAACGGCGCTTTAAAATTTCAACACCTTTACCTGCTTTTTCCTTAATTATCTCCACGTGCCTGTTTACCGGTGCTATTACGTCTGCCGGATCAATAAGCCACAGGGGTGCATGCTGTGGTGCGTAACCTATCAGGCCTGCTGCAGGGTAAACATTAAGCGATGAGCCTACCACGACAAATAGATCAGCTTCAGAAGCTATTTGAGCTGCTTCAATCATAGCAGGCACCGGTTCGCCGAACCAAACCACGTGCGGCCGCAACTGGCTCCCTTTTTCGCATGTCTCACCCATCTTTAACTCCCAGCCATCTATCTCGTACACAAGGTCGGGATCAGCGGAGCTCCGTGCTTTTTTCAGCTCACCGTGCAGATGCAACACTTTTGTGCTGCCGGCTCGCTCATGCAGGTCATCAACATTCTGGGTTATTATATGAACATCAAAATAATTCTCCAGTTCTGCGAGTCCCTTATGACCCTTGTTGGGTTCACTCTCAAGAAGCTGCTTGCGCCTTTCATTATAAAACCTCTGTACCAGCTCAGGGTTGTTTTCCCATGCTTCAGGTGTAGCTACTTCCGTCACATCATATTCCTCCCATAATCCACCCATCTCCCTGAAAGTACGAATACCACTCTCAGCACTCATCCCTGCCCCGGTAAGGGCTACTAGCTTTTTTCTGTTTTCCATAATTCATAAAGATAGAAATTATTCAGGTAAGGAGGGAAAATAAAAGCGATGAGAACCGAGTAGTACGAGTATGCGTTAGCATGCGAGTGCTACGAGCTCGACGAAGGCAGAATGCCTGAGTCAGATGAGCGATGAGCGATGAGATTTCCTGAATAAGTTTGATTGGGTTAATGAATGATTTACTAAGTAAAATTTCAAACATTCAAACACTCAAACCGTTCAACCGAATCAAACTGTTCAAACATATAACCGACAATCCTAAGCCCTCCTCAGAAACACTCTAAACGTAAAGAATCCCACTACTAGTATCGCCAGCAGTGCCACCACCGCTATCAACCTGTAATCCGCCTGCCTTTTAATAATAATTCCCACAAACGCCCATACAACAACAATCCCGATATAGGGATTATTCATCCTGAGCAGGGTAAGTGACACTATCAGGGTGCCTGTTGCTATCATTATGATGGTCCATACCACGGGGGATATACCGAAGCCGTTCCAGTCAATACTCACCAGCACGGCCGTTACATTGGCTATGGTGGCTATACATATCCACCCCAGGTAGATGCCGAAGGCTGCTTTCACAATACCCTGGGGCAGGTCCTTTATCTGCATATTTAAAAAGATAAGGCTTACGAGGAGGCCAATCATTATCAGTAATGACAATGGCAGTTTTTCATAATGCCAGGCCAGTATCCATGCAGCATTGAAAACGCATGACAGGGCAAATATCCAGCCTGTGTTCATGGCTATTTCTTTTGCATGCGTGGTGAACTGTAATATGCAGAACACGGCCAGCAGCAGGTATATCACACCCCATACCGAGAAGGTTAACCCGGCTGGAGTGAACAGGTTAGGCAGGTTATCGGATATCTGCCCGGTAGTCTTACCATTCAGCGGAAGGGCATTCGCCAGGTAGTTCATCACCACCATACCGGCAAAGAACAGGAGGTTGATGTAGCGTATCATTAAATAAGGCTTTGGTTCATGCACCCATAAAACTACAAAAATCACCGCAATTCTCCTAAGTACATACCTTCCTGAATTTATTGTTTGATCAGTTTGAACAGTTTGACCGGTTTGATCTGCCAATGTATGCTTATCAAACGTTCAAACCTGCCTGCCGTCAGGCTGGCATTCAAACACTCAAACAGGTCAAACCGTCATTACCCGTTAGTCGTTAGTCATTGGTCGTTCGTCGGATTTATTCGTGATAATTCGTCAAAATTAGTGCTAATTCATCTAAGGAACTTATACGTAACCCCCGCCTTCCCGTTCACAAAGCTCGCACTGCTGCTATTCGGTGTCATCTGGAGTAGAAATCCTCCGCTTATATTCACTGCCAGGCTTCTTGAAAGGGGAGCCATTACGCCGAGGGCAGGATTAATAAATATCTTCGTCCCCGTACCGGAATTTGATGCATCAAACAATACGCCTCCTGATGCTGACAGGTATGGGATAAGGACATCAATCTTCAGGTTTACGCGCATGTCTGCGTACAGGGGAATAAGCAGGCCATCATCATAGAAAAGCAGGCCTGTGCCGCCACCTACCAGGACAGTCTCGTTGGCATGATAGGCATGCAAAGTTGTGAAACCGAAATAGCCCTGAGAATAAGGCACTTCGACATCTGCCCAGCCGGCACCGAAAGTAAACTCGTTAACGGTTATATAGCCCTTTTCGCTGTTAAGTGTTGTGAATGGTCTGTTTGGCATTCTCAGTTGACCTGATGCGTAAACAGTGGTAAACAGAGCTATTGAAATAATTAAAGCCTTCTTCATAATGGCTGAACTAATGCATTTTATTAAACAGCAAAAGAACTAAAATATTGTTAAAACGTCAATCATTTACTTTAAATCTCTGATCCACTAGAATACGTTTGATCAGTTTGAACGTTTGAATGTTTGATAATTTGATATAACAATTCAAACGCTCAACATTTAGTTGTACGGCTATGTTTCATTTCGGCATCAGATTATTTGAAGAATAGCGAACGAAGGACTGGATGCAGTAAAGGACAGTGCTAAGAAATATTGTTTGAGGCCTGACAGAACGACTTGTACTGAGCTTGTCGAAGTAAGTGATCGTCAGGCCGAGTTATATTTCGGGCGCTTCCAGACCGAGAGAGCCTTCAAATAATCTGTAGCCTTGACTTTTTTGGTTCTTTTTGTGTCAAGACAAAAAGAACAATATATATTTTGATTTTAAATTTTTTAAAATTTATAGGTTACCCCGAGTTTACTATTCACAAAACTCGCCCTATTGATATTCGGTGCCATTTGGATCAGCAGTCCGGCGCTGAAGTTAGCTGCCAGGTTCCTGGAAATGGAATACATTATTCCCGCGGCCGGGTTGATGAACATCCTTGTGCCTGCATTAAAATCAGACGGGTTGAGCAACATCCCTCCCGAGCCGGAAAGGTACGGATCAAGGAAGCTCTGCGTTAAGCGTACACGCAGGTCTAAGTAAAGAGGTATAAGAAGTCCGTCATTATAAAAGAGAAGGCCAGTACCTGCACCCACCAGGAAAGTCTCATTGGCCTGGTAGGCATGTAATGTTGTGAAACCAAAATAGCTTTTTGAATAAGGTGTTGATTGCCCTGCCAGGCCATAACCGGCAGTAAACTCGTTTATGGTAATATACCCCGGGCTCCCGTCAAGTGATTTGTCCGGCTTGTTTGGCCTTACCAGCTGCCCGAAAGTTGCCAGGGTGGTAAACAGTATTATTGAGATAATGAATATTCTTTTCATCTGATATTTACTAATACACTATGACTAAACAACAAATGAATAAAATTATTGTTAAACGGTAACTAATCTGGGCAATTTGCGGCCTTACCCATAAACCCGTTTGATCAGTTTGATAGTCAGTCTATCGCCTGACTGTTTGATCGTTTGATATGCAATTCCATCTTTTCAAACCGCTCAACCGAATCCCGATTTATCGGGATGAGCTCGACGAGGCTCGTAGAGCCAAGTCAAACTGTTCATAGTTCAAACATTCAAACGCTCAAACTTGTCCATCGACAGGTGGACATTCAAACCTTTAAGGATCTCGCCGCTTTCCTATGTCTCTTGTCTTAAAATTTATACGTTACCCCAGCCTTCAGGTTCACGAAGTTCGCCCTGCTGGTATTGGGGGCCATCTGTATAAACGCTCCTACGCCCACATTTACAGCATAATTTCTCTTAAAGGGATACATTAAGCCGGCGAAAGGATTGATGAATGTCCTTATCCCGGCATCAAAATCCGACGGGTTCAGCAATATGCCTCCTGATCCTGACAGGTATGGGATAATGATATCCTGCATCAGGTTAACACGTATATCAGCGTATACAGGTATAAGAAGCCCATCATTATAAAAAAGCAGCCCTGTGCCGGCTCCCACCATGACAGTCTTGTTGGCCTGATAGCCTAATAAGGTTGTGACGCCGAAAAAACTTTTAGAATAAGGTGTTTCCTGTGATGCCATTCCGGCACCGAAAGTAAATTCGTTAAGGGTTACTATATACCCCGTTTTTCTATATGGTGATCGGGATGGCCTTCTCTGCTTAACCAGCTGCGCGGAAGCGCAAACGGTGGTAATAAGAATTATTGATATAATAAATGCTTTCTTCATGCTGGCTGAAATAATACATATAATTAACAATAAAAAAGTTGAAATATTGTTAAGCAATCTGCTCATCTACTAAAAAATCCTCGGAGACCGTTTGATCAGTTTGATTGCCTGCCTGGAGGCAGACAGGTTTGATCGTTTGATTTGCAATTCCATATTTTCAAACCATTCAAACGCTCAAACCGTTCAACCGAATCCCGATTTATCGGGATGAGCTCGACGAGGCTCGTAGAGCCAAGTCAAACCTTTGAAAGTTCATAGCTACCCTTAGTATTAATTCGTTTCCGTCCAAGTCAGTTTCTTCCCAAACCCCAGCCTGTTATCCGTCAACTTAACATGCGTGAGCCTCAGCACCCACAGGGTGGTGTCCATCAGCATGGCCACCGGGAACCTTTTCAGGTAGGCATTTTTAACTTTTTTGTATGTTGAAACATCTGGTTTTGAGACTTCACCTTCGAACTGTATACCCCTGATCTTACCAATCACTTTCGTTTCCAGCACAACCGATCCTGCCACATGTGGATTGTTCTCAAACTCCCTTCCGTGCCTTGTATCACCATCGGTGGTAAACACAAAAGAATTGTTCTCCTCCATGAATACGTAGAAGCAATTTGCAGTCCACGGCCTGTTATCCACACAGCTTGCCACGGTAAGAACATGGTGTTTCTTTATAAACTTGATGATCCGCTTGTCCATCTTATCCACAAATCAATTAGCCACAAAAATAGGGAAAATTCCCGATCCCCATCCACATCCACGAGGCTCCAGCTTAGTCCTCCATTGTCGTCGGATGGAGTCCGAAGCTTTGCGAAGGAGGAGTTCCCGCCCCCGGTTTAAGTGTTGAAGTGTTTAAATGTTTAAGTATTTTATTTGCATCCGGCTTTTAACTAATCTACCATTCGTGATAATCAGCCAAAATTAGTGTTAACTAGTGTCTGGCAAACAAATTCCCAGTAATTTTCAGGTGTGATAAATGCCGATGAACTTACCTTGTAATTATTTGTAAACGTTTTTGGAAATTTATTTTTTTTATGTGAACTCCATTTAAATTCATAGATATAAAGCCGGCCACCACTCTCTTCGATATAGTCTATTTGCTGTTGCTGTGATGTTCGCCAGAAATATTTTTGACTGAAAATGTTATTATAATGAGAATGCTTTATGCGTTCAGAGATAAGAAAATTTTCCCATAAAGGCCCTGTATCCTGCCTGTTATCAGGGTCATTGAAGTTACCGATTATCGCATTTCTTATCCCGTTATCATAAAAGTATATTTTCCTGCTGCGCTTAAGTTCATTTCTAAGGTTTCTGCTGAATGAATTCAGCCTGAAGATTATGAAAGCCTTTTCAAGCAACTGTATATAGCGATTAACCGTATCCGGATCTGATCCCAGAAGCTGAGCCAGCTCATTATATGACACCTGCGAAGATATTTGCATAGCAAGGGCCTTAAGCAGGTTATCCAGCAATTCAGGTTTCCTGATTTCCTGGTAAGTTAAAGCATCCCTGTACAGGTAGCTTGAAGCAAGATTATTCAGGATCAGCTTCTCATTTCCCCTGTTATTGATTACATCAGGGTACATCCCATAGACCAGGCGCCTGTTAAGGTTTTTTATCTCTTCAAACTGACCGTTTACTTCTCGTAATTCACAGGAAGAAAATGGATAAAGATAAAACTCAAATTTACGACCTGTAAGAGGTTCATTGATACTATTTGATAATTCAAGGGCAGATGATCCGGTCACAATCAATTGAATTCCCGGAATATTATCGATAATTAGTTTCAGGGTCAGACCAATATCTCTCACCCGTTGAGCTTCATCAATTATAATTAACTCGTTTGAACCTATTATGTCCCGTAACTTGTTTAGAGAGAGTGTCGACAGGATATTCTTGGCTTCAATCTCATCACAATTCAAAAACAGGGTCTTGCGCTTTAATCTGGATACTATTTGGTTTACAAGCGTCGTTTTCCCCACCTGCCTGGGACCGATAATTATTATAGCCTTTCCTTTATCCAGGTTAACTCGTATGTTCCCGTAAAGAATTCTTGGTATCATTTTTTGTTATAAATATAATAATTTAGGATTATAATCCAAAAATATTATAATAAGTCCCGATTATAACCGCAAAATATTAGAAATCCACAGCCCTTTAACCCTGTTTAAGTCGGTTAAGCGTTTAAGTGTTTAAGCGTTTACTTTTTCTTGCTACAATAAACCACTTCAACCACTTCAACCACTTCAACTTTTCAACCCTTATTAACCTCTCCTCTGTCCACTAACCTTAATCATTTAGCAGTAAGTATATTGTTAATCCTTGGCAGCTTTACTTTTGTCTTTTTCCTTTTATCTTTTATCTTTTGCTTCACTTTTCACACATATAATTGCTAAATTAGCATCTGCCAATAAAATTGAATCATGATCCCCCATCACACTGTAGAACAGATACTTAACACTGCCCACATCGAAGATGTCGTGCAGGAATTCGTCTCACTTAAGAAGAGAGGGGTCAATTATATCGGGCTATGTCCTTTTCATAATGAAAAAACACCTTCCTTTACCGTTTCTCCATCCAAGGGGATCTTTAAATGCTTCGGATGTGGCAAGGGGGGTAATGCGGTTAATTTTATCATGGAGCATGAGTCGCTGAGCTACCCCGAAGCGCTGCGATACCTGGCACGTAAATACCATATAGAAATAGAAGAGAAGGAACTCACTGCTGAAGATATAGAAAGGCAGAATGAGAGGGAGAGCATGCTGGTGCTGTCGTCATACGCCGCACGGATCTTCGAGGAAAACCTGTTCAACACAGAAGAAGGAAAGACAATCGGACTTTCATATTTCAGGGAACGCGGCTTTAGACAGGACACATTGAAAAAATTCAATATTGGTTACAGCCTCGATAAGTGGGAGGGATTTACAAAGAAAGCACTATCCGATGGTTATAAACTCGATTACCTGGTAAAAACGGGACTTACAATTAAGAAAGATGAAAAAACCTTCGACCGTTTCAGCGGCAGGGTTATATTCCCGATACCTTCATTGTCGGGACAGGTGCTGGGCTTTGGAGGACGTACACTGAAAAAGGACGACAAAACAGCCAAGTATCTCAATTCGCCCGAATCGGAGATTTATCATAAAAGCCGTATAGTATATGGTATCTACCATGCACGCAAGGCCATCATGCAGGATGATAAATGCTATATGGTCGAGGGTTATACCGATGTGCTTTCACTGCATGAGGCCGGGATAGAGAACGTGGTGGCATCATCAGGCACCGCCCTCACACGTGAACAGGTGAGGCTGATAAAAAGGTTCACCACCAACATATCAATATTGTATGACGGCGATGAGGCAGGAATCAAGGCTTCGCTACGGGGAATAGACCTGGTGCTGGAGGAAGGTATGAATGTGAAGGTTACTGCCCTGCCTGAAGGGGAGGACCCCGACTCATTTTCAAGGAAGAAGAGCAACACTGAGTTCAGGGATTTTATTACTAAGAACGAAACCGACTTTATCCGGTTCAAGACAAAGCTGCTCATTAAGGATGCTGCCAACGACCCTGTAAAACGTGCCGGGCTGATAAGGGAAATAGTGCGTTCCATTGCCGTTATCCCCGAGACTATCACCCGCACAGTGTACATACAGGAATGCAGTAACCTTCTTAATGTGGGTGAGCAGGTACTCTACTCGGAAGTTAACAAACTGATGCGCGACAGGGCCTTCATGGACCGTAACAGGTATCCCGGTCCGGGCGACCTGCCCGAGGTAAGCAGGAAGAAGGCAGAAGCTGCGAGGCCACCTGAAGGAGCTGTGTTCTCCGAACGTGAAGTGATAAGGTTGTTGTTGAAGTATGGCAGCGAGGAGTATGAGAAAATACGGCATAAGGAAGATGGTACTGAAGAGATCATTTCCGTTGGCCAGTATATAGTCAGCGAGATCACCAATGATGAACTTGAATTCACCGATCCGGTGATGAAGAAGATCTTCGACGATTATTCATTTCATATAAACGAGGGTATTTTCCCCGGCGATAAGTTTTTTGTCTTGCACCAGGACCCGGATATCAGCCGGGTATCGGCCGACCTGTTGTCGGAGTCGTATGTCCTGAGCAAGATATGGCATGAACGCAAGGCCTATGTTGAGACCGAAGATATGATACTGGACGAGCTTGTCCCCGAGAGTGTGCTCAAGTTTAAAAGCGACAAGATACAAGCTATGATAAAAGATCTCAAAAGAAAGCTCAGTGATGCCCAGGAAAGTAAAAACACCGAATCAGCCAACGACCTCCTCAAACAGTACCAGGTCCTCACCGCCATGCTCAAGGAAATCTCAAAGTCCCTGGGAGACCGGATCGTTCTTTAGGTCACTTTCTGTTATATATTATTTTTCGAAAACCTGGTAATCAGTTTGAGAGTTTGAAAGTTTGAGAGTTTGAAAGAGATGTATCCCAAATCAAACGCTCAAACCGTTCAAACGTTCAAACATTTCTTCGTAGAACGATTTTATGAGAATTAAGATGTATAATTAAGAATAGCCTCGAGGCATCTCCCTGCCGTCCTCCCGTCCCACAACTCGGGCCTGAACGGCTTATGTTCCAGCAGCAATGTTTTCCGGTATTCTTTTCTTATATGGTCGATATCATTACCCACTATAACACTTGCTCCACCGTGTTCCCTTAGAGTTATCGGTCTTTCGGTATTCCATCGCAGGGTGATGCATGGAGTGCCCAGTACAGTACATTCTTCCTGCAGTCCGCCGCTGTCGGTTAGAATCATTTTTGCGTCCATATTGAGACGCAGCATTTCATGGTAGTTGAGAGGATGGAGCAGCATAATGTTTTCAGTGGTAATTACCTTATCCCACAGGCCAAAACTTTTCAGTTGCTTCTCAGTACGAGGGTGCAGCGTCCATACCAGTGTCATCTCCGCTGCCACCTCATCGCACAGGAAGTTAACTATAGGCCCAAGAGTCTCCTTCTGATCCACATTCGACGGCCTGTGCAGTGTCAGTACAACAAAATTGTTGGTGTGGGTTTCCGAACCCACGCCACCACTAATCCTATTCTTCTTCATAATCTCCCCTATCTCCAGCTTCCCGGCTTTCCCCTTATTCTCATCCAGTGTATCTATCATTATATTACCCACAAACTTTATTGAACTATCCGGCATCCCTTCTTTCCTGAGGTTCTCACCTGATAGCTTATCAGGTATCAGCAGCAGGTCAGAGAGCCTGTCGGTCACCAGGCGGTTTATTTCTTCCGGCATCGTCATATCGCCTGAACGAAGGCCCGCTTCTATATGACAGCATTTCACCCTCTCTTTTTTAGCAGTTACCGAGCATGCCAGTGTGGCGTTCACATCACCAACCACAACCACCCAGTCAGGTTTTATTTTCCTGAGCACTTTCTCGAATTCTATCATTGTCTGCCCCACCTGTTCGGCATGAGTGCCCGATCCCACTCCGAGGTTTATATCAGCCGGAGGTATATTAAGAGCTTCAAAGAAAGCTTTCGACATGCGATCGTCGTAATGCTGACCGGTATGCACCAGCGTATGTGCCACAGGCGCACCGTGATTATTTTTATTATACTCATCAATGGCCCTCATAAAGGGAGCTATTTTCATAAAGTTAGGTCTTGCACCAACGACGCTTACGATTTTCATATGTGCTGTTTAGGTTCTATGAAATGCAAAAATAACAGAAAATAGCGACTAACGACAAACGACAAACGACAAAAGGCATCAACTATATGCACTTTACCTGCTTTCCGTTAGTCTTTCGTCGTTTATCTTTTGTCTACTTCGCTGTCTGCTGCATTTAATCATCTGGCAGTAATTATATTGATACCCTTCGGCCGCTCTATCTCACCACTCATCGCTTGTCCTGAGCTTGCTTGCCCTGAGTTAGTCGAAGGGTCGAAGGGCTCACCTCTCATCTCTATAAAAATGCCCGCGGCTGCCTTAATTCATAAACCATAATTAATACTAACCTTAGGACTCACAGCAAACATTTTGGGACGCAGAACAAAATACATTATGAAATATTAACGTAATTTAATAACTTACATTACCTAAAACCAGAGTCATGAAAGAAATAATCAGAGTTCCGTTAATCACTATTCTTTTTATTTGTGCAACAGTAATTCTAAATTCCTGTGAGAAAGACCCGGTGCCCCCAACAGTTACCACGACCGGTGTGTCAGCCATTACCCTGACAACTGCTTCATCAGGTGGCAATGTAACCGGTGATGGAGGAGCCGCGGTCACAACCAGAGGAGTATGCTGGAGCACAGTTCAGAACCCGACGACGGCTGACAGTAAGACAAGCAACGGTACAGGAACGGGAAGCTTCACCAGCAGCCTTAGCCAGCTCACACCGGGCACACAGTACTATGTGCGTGCCTATGCTACAAACGAAGCCGGTACGGCTTATGGTAATCAGCAATCATTTACAACCAATGCGGTTTTGCTCGCAACGGTAACAACAGCTGATATATCCTCATATACCGAATCAACTGCCATTTCAGGCGGAAATATTACTGATGACGGGGGAGGAGAAGTTACGGTAAGAGGGGTATGCTGGAGCAGCACTTCACAAACTCCGACAACGGCAGACAGCAAAACTGAAGACGGTTCAGGAACAGGCAGCTTCACAAGTAACCTTACTAACCTGGAACCCGAAACTACATATTATGTACGAGCCTATGCTACAAACAGTGCTGGCACCGCTTATG
>CAZNYS010000073.1:0-15747 GCA_964577305.1 uncultured Rikenellaceae bacterium | reverse complement strand
GAATCCTCGGGGTGAGTCAATACTGGTCTTGTATTTTATAATCCATAATTCATCTCTCATTACTCATCTCTCACCGCTCATCTCTCACTGCTCGCAACTCATCCCTTATCCTGCATGCTGTCTCAAGCAGCCCCGGATCATCTTTATAGCCATTTCCCAGGACCAACATATCAGCCCCGGCATCATAAGCACTTTTAATATCTTCAGGTTTACGCAGGCCCCCTCCGACAATAATAGGAACAGATATGGCATTCCGCACAGCTTTAATCATGGCTGGTGGTACAGGGTGGCTTGCACCACTGCCCCCTTCGAGGTAGATAAGTTTTAAACCGAGCATTTCGCCTGCCATGGCAGTAGCAACGGCTATATCGGTTTTTGAAGAAGGTATGGCATCGGTCTGACTGATATATTCAACTGATGTTTTCGTACCACAATTAATTAGGATATAGCCAGTAGGTATAATCTCAATATTCATTTGCTTTAAATGGGGTGCTGCTATTACATGGTTGCCAATAAGCAGATCAGGGTTCCTGCCTGATATGAGAGACAAAAACAATATGCTATCGGCCTTGCCGGTTAGCTGCAGAAGGTTTCCGGGGAAAAGGACAACAGGTATTTCAAAGTTCTCTTTAATATTTAGTATCAGTTCATCTGGTTGCACACTGGTAAGGCTGCCCCCAACAAAAATAAAATCAGGCCAGTACTCAGATTTAATATCTCTCAGCTGCTTAATATCATCAAGTGTGGAATTATCAGGATCCATTAACAGGGCGATACATTTTTGCCTTTTCAGACTCTTTATCATCATATTCTTTTTTAGTCCAGACTATTGCATAGTTTTCATACCGGGTGTACTGTAAATCGAAAATCTCGTTTATAAGATCAGATTGAACTTCACCTCTTATATCACCTGATTCTTCAACCTTAAATGGATATAGAGTGATATTTTTCTGCATATTTATGCCTTCCTTGTCGCATATTTTATACATGGCTTCCTTGGCACACCAGTGCACATAGAGGTGATATTTTCTCAACTCCCTGTCACTTGTAATCTTCTCGTTTCTGTTAATGAATTTTCGTGCTATACCCATAATATTTGCGCTCATATATTCAAGGTCGAGACCTATTCTTTCGCGGGAGCTCAGCATTATGGCTGTTAGCTTATTTGAATGGGAAATACTTATGAAATGTGATCCGTCCTTTATAAATGGCTTATTGTTTTTATTATACACTATCCTGGCTTCCGGTCCCAATAGTTCTGCCAGGAGTGCTCTTACGCTTAAAAATTCCAGCTTTCTTGAATTGCTTTTGAATTTGCTGAATTTCTTCCTGTCTTCCGGGCCAAATTTCACCATTGACAACAATGTCTTCAGGTCCTCTTCGATCTTCCAGACCCCAAGTATTGTGTATTCATTAAGATGGTGTTCCGATATACAAGCCATTTTACTGTTTACTTATCATTGCCATTCAAGTGTCTCAATAAGGTGCACTATATCTTCCCTGAAGAAATCTATCACCGGTGCCAGTGAATCCTTGTCGGGTTGAGCATCAAAATAAAGTGAGCCCCTAAGGTAATGACTTAAACTGTCAGTGACAAAAAACTGTACCGACGAGGCTGCATCACCACTAATAAGGTAAATTATGCCGTAAACACTCTTTTCCCCATTGATCCATAATTTTTCTTCAATAGCATCGGCTTTAACAGAGTGTTTATATGCAAGCTTATGGGCATCATCTGTAAGGAGCTTAAGGTTATCGCTTACATTCATATAGCTAAGGTGCAGCTTCCCCTTATAGTCAGGGAATTCAATATTAAACCAGCAATATTCATTCATACCCGGTTCTTGCTTTATTACACTGTATACAGGATATTCGAAAGTGAAGGGACAGATGGAGTCAAACATTTTATATTCCTTTTCGGGAAGGTCTATCCTGAAATGTCCCCTGGGCTTGGGAACAGAATTATTGTTGCATGAGTATATTAACAGCGAAATGCAAACAAAGAAAAAGGATAATATTTCCTGTTTTTTATTCTTCATCTTCATATTGTCTTATTTCCACCCTTAATTTCTTTATCCTGCGCTTATCAGCAGAGAGTATACGAAAACGGAACTGTTTATAATCGATGCTGAAACCCTGCCCGGGAATTTCACCGGTGAGCTCAAGAATTAATCCTGCCAGAGTATCAGAATCACCTCTTACATCTTCAAAAGGATCACTGTCAATTTCCATGACTTTGAAAAAGTCATTGAGTAAAGTCTTGCCTTCAAAGATGTAAATATTATCCTCAATTTTCTCAAAAGAGATATCTTCTGAATCGTGTTCATCAGGAATTTCACCCACTATTTCTTCAAGGATATCTTCCAGTGTTATGATTCCGCTGGTACCACCATATTCATCTATCACTATTGCAAGGTGTATTTTTTTTGTCTGGAATTCTTCAAGGAGGTCATTTATTCTTTTTGTTTCAGGAACGAAGTAGGGTGGTCGAAGTAGCGACTGCCAATTGAAGGTATTGGGTTTATGGTAGTGAGGAAGAATATCTTTTACGTACAGTATACCCTGCACCTTATCGAAGGTACCGGAAAATACTGGTATACGGGAATAACCCGATTCAATAATCTGGGGTATTACATCCTTGAAAGGCGTTTTTATATCAATAGCCATTATATCGATTCTTGGCCTCATTATTTCCTTTGCCTCTATATTCCCGAATTTGACAATCCCTTTAAGTATTTTTTCGTCATCCTTATTTTCCCCCGAGGCCAGGCTTATAGCTTCAGAAAGTTCACCTTTGCTTATACCTTGGTCTTTTTGACCGGCCTTTCTTTTTACAAGCGAGGTTGCCCTTATCAGGAAAACACTCAGTGGTCTGAAAATCTTTGCACATATATTGAGAGGTATTGCCATAAGAAGTGTGAATTGTACGTTTGCTTTTGTGGCATATACCTTTGGAAGAATTTCACCAAAAAGAAGCAAGATAAAGGTTATTGCCACCACCTCAAGCAGGAAGCCAAGCACTGGGTTACCTGAAAAATCAAACAGTTGTTTGCTGATATAAGCAGATAGCAGAACAATGCCAACATTTACAAAATTATTTACAATAAGTATTGTACTCAGCAATTCTTCAGGTTTAGCCAGGAGCTTCAGAGCTGTTGAAGAATTACGTGAGCGGTTATTTGTAAGCTCATCAATATTTGTAGGTCCCAGGGAGAAGAAGGCTACCTCTGAACCCGAAATAAAGGCTGAACAGACCAGTAACAGTACCAGTACAGCAAGTTCAATAATCACTGGTGTTGTAATGGCAATACTATTTAGGGCTAAGATTTGTTGAAATGGGTCAATAGTTTCCAATTGACAAACATTTGATTAACACTAGAATGGCAGATCATCAGGTTCATCTGTGATGTCGGGAGAATCATTGCTATTTCCGATAGGATTATCTGCCTGCGATACAGAATCATTATCTGCAGATGTGGACTGGCTATCAGATTCAATATAAGACCCACTATCATCAGAGTCTGTTAACTGGCTGTCGGGGCGGCGCCCAAGCATCTGCATATTGTCAGCAATAATCTCTGTAATATATCTTTTGTTTCCGTCCCTGTCATCATATGATCGGGTACGTATTTTACCCTCTATAAAAAGTTGCGATCCTTTTTTTACGAATTTCTCTGCAACTTCTGCCAGGCCTCTCCACAATACAACATTATGCCACTCAGTTGTGGTTATTCTTTCTCCATCCCTGCTCCTGTAGGTCTCACTTGTAGCAAAAGGGAACCTTGCCACAGGAACATTTGTGTCGATATAACGCACTTCAGGGTCCTTTCCTACATTACCCACTAAAATAACCTTGTTAACTGACATTTTTATTAAGTTTAAAATACGATAATTCAGATGGTAAAGGTAGTAAAAATAAAGCTTGTAACAATCAGGCAACAGAAAATGCAGTATATTTTATTGCCTGGCTGGCTTATTAATATATAGGAAATTATATTCAGAACCTGCTACTTCAGGGTTATATAAGCTTTTCGGTTAATATATTAACACTATTTCAATGAGTTATGATCTTAAAAAAAGAAAAAAATACGGTTAAGTGTTTCATTTATATGAAATAATATTTTACATTTGCAAAGTTCGTTCTGAAAAAAATTAAACATATAAATTGTTGAATTAAAACTCATTAAAATGACTAAAGCAGACATCGTTAACGAAATTGCCAAAAAAACTGGTATTGAAAAGGTAACTGTTCAAAGAACTGTTGAAGAGTTTATGGATTCAGTTAAGGGATCAATGGTTGCTGGTAACAACGTATATCTCAGGGGTTTTGGTAGTTTCATAGTTAAGAAAAGGGCAAAAAAAACTGCAAGGAATATATCAAAGAACACCACTATTATTATTCCTGAACATTTTATTCCGGCCTTCAAACCTTCAAAATCATTCATAAATAAGGTTAAGAACAATATTAAGTAAGTAATTTATGCCTAGCGGGAAGAAAAGAAAAAGACATAAAATGGCTACTCACAAGCGCAAAAAGCGTTTGAGGAAGAACAGGCATAAGAAGAGGAAATAAGCTCTTCTGCCTGTGCCGGTTCATAACTTATGCTAAACCTAAAGATTGTCTGATCTTTAGGTTTAGTATATTTATAAAACATACATATAAAAAGATCTATATTACCTTAACGTGATAAGCAAGGATTTAATAATAGACTCAGGTCCAAAGGAAACTTCCATTGCTTTACTTGAGCAGAAACAACTCGTTGAGCTCAACAAGGAGCAGAAGGATATAAAGTTTGCAGTTGGAGATATCTACCTTGGCAAAGTAAAGAAGATAATGCCGGGTCTGAATGCTGCTTTTATTAACGTGGGCTATGAGCGTGATGCTTTCCTTCACTACCTTGACCTTGGTGCCCAGTTCCGGTCATTACATAAATATTATGAGATTGCCCTGAAAAGAAAAGGAAAGATGCTGCCTGTCCATAAGTTCAAAAATGAGCCTGATATAAATAAAGATGGGAAAATAGCTGATGTATTGAAAGCAGGTCAGACAGTAATCGTTCAGGTAACCAAAGAGCCAATTTCAACCAAAGGCCCACGCCTGGGGTCAGAAATATCAATTGCAGGAAGGAACCTTGTCCTGCTGCCTTTCTCTGATAAAGTATCTGTCTCAACCAAGATTGAAAGTGCTGAAGAAAAGAACAGGCTTAAAGCTCTTATTCAAAGCATCAAACCCAAAAACTTCGGTGTGATAATCAGGACAGTAGCTGAAGGCAAGAAGGTGGCAACCCTGGATGCCGAATTGCGAGACCTGGTTGAGCGATTCGAAAGGGCTTTTAATAATCTCCGTAAAGATATTTCCAAACCTAAACTTTTTATCAGGGAACTGAATCTTACCAACGCGATAATTCGTGATATACTTAATGTAAGCTTTACCAGCATTACAGTTAACGACCATGTCATGGCTGCTGATATAAAACAGTATGTACGGGAGATAGCCCCAGGCAAGGAGAGTATAGTCAGGATTTACAAAGGTGACAGCCCTATTTTTGATCACTTTGGTGTTACAAAACAGATAAAGACCCTGTTTGGTAAAACTGTCTCTTTCAAACATGGTTCCTATCTTATTATAGAGCATACCGAAGCACTGCATGTGATAGATGTCAACAGTGGAAACAGATCAAAGATGGATACCGACCAGGAAACAAATGCGCTTGAGGTAAATCTCGAGGCGGCCAAGGAAATAGCCAGACAGCTCAGGCTAAGGGATATGGGAGGTATAATAGTTATCGATTTCATAGATATGCAGTCGAATGAACACAGGCAAAAACTGTTCGATACTATGAAGGATATAATGGCTGATGACCGTACCAGGCACAATATCCTGCCTTTGAGTAAGTATGGCCTGATGCAGATAACACGACAAAGGGTAAGACCGGAGATGGATATCAGCGTTGAAGAGAAATGCCCAACCTGTAACGGGACCGGTAAGATAGGGCCCTCATACCTCTATATAGAAAAAATAGAGAGAGACCTGAAAACAATACTTGAAAAGGTCAAAACCAGTAGTTTCATTCTCAAAGTGCATCCTTTCGTTGCAGCTTATCTTACAAAAGGGCTTTTCCCTTTATATCGTAAAATGGCAAAAAGAAATAATTGTAAGCTTGAAGTCAGGGCTATTAACTCGTACCACCTCCTGGAGTACAGGTTTACTGATAAGTTTGGAGATGAGATCGACCTGGGCTAGTCATTACTGTTTTTCCTTTTTAACATTTACAGGTCTTTGTTGTTTCATATAGTAACCAAGTTTATTATTGTGTATTCTGCTAAATTATAAGCCGATGATGAAAAAAATTACTGCTGTAATCAGCTTCTTTTTTGTAACAGTTGTCTCATTCTCCCAGATATATGATCCGGTTGAATGGTCATTTTCGTATGAAAAGAATAAGGATAATAACTATGACCTGGTTTTTACAGCTACCATTGAAGAAAAATCGCATTTGTACTCTATGCGTCTTCCTGACGGAGGACCCATACCAACCAGTTTCACCTTTAAGAAATCTGATGATTATGAGCTTCTGGGTGAAACACGTGAAATGAATGAAGGTGAGGTTGTTTTCGACCAGGCCTTTGAGATGGAAATAAAGTATTTCAGTGGAGAGGCTGAATTCAGGCAAACTGTCAGTTCCAGTCTTGACAATTTCAGTGTGAAAGGTTATGTCACTTACATGGCATGTGATGATGAAAGGTGTTCACCTCCCCAGGACAAGGAATTTAATATAACTGTTTCCGGAGGTGAAAAGGAGGCAGATATCCCTGCCCCAGGCAGCCGTGGTATCGATTCTGATAACAGGGGGCTTATCGGCTTACTCCTGGTGTCATTCCTCCTTGGTATGGCTGCAATACTCACGCCATGCGTGTTTCCTATGATACCAATGACAGTTGCCTTTTTTTCACAGGGAACAGAAAACAGGGGCAAATCATTTATTAAGGCCCTGATATTTGCATTGTCTATAGTATTAATATATTCATCTCTGGGGATTATTGTTTCACTAACCAGTGCAGGTGCTGGTTTTGCAAATGCCCTCAGCACGCACTGGATACCCAACATACTGTTTTTCCTCCTGTTTGTTGTTTTTGCTGCTTCATTCTTTGGAGCATATGAGATTATCTTACCAAATAAATGGATAAGCAGTGCCGATGCAAGAATCGATAAAGGTGGTATGATAGCTGCTTTTTTTCTCGGGTTAACCACTGTGCTCGTTTCATTTGCCTGTACCGGACCTATAGTGGGTGCCTTGCTTGTTGAAGCAGCCAGCGGACATGTGTTGCGTCCCACAGTGGGCATGTTTGGCTTCGGCCTGGGCTTTGCCCTTCCTTTTTTCCTTTTTGCCCTTTTCCCTTCAGTGATGAGTAAAATGCCCAGATCAGGAGGCTGGCTTAATTCTGTTAAGGTGGTGCTTGGCTTTTTAATGCTCGCTTTCAGTATGAAATTTCTCTCTACAATAGATGCAGTATACGGACTGAATATTCTGACAAGAGATATTTACCTGGCAATATGGATCGTTCTGTTCATCCTGTTGGGCCTGTATCTCATGGGTAAAATTAAATTTGCTCATGACAGTGATCTCCAGCATATCGGAGTTTTCAGGTTCATTCTTATTATAGCTGTTTTCTCTTTTGCAGTATATCTTATACCGGGACTGTTTGGTGCTCCGCTCAAGGGAATATCAGGACTGCTGCCTCCCAAATCCTCAGCAAGGTTTGATCTCACTGAAAATAAATCATCTGTGGGAATGGCTCCTGTTGCTGAATATCCAACTGGAGAAAACAAGGTATGTTCAGAACCGAAATATGCAGATAAGTTTGAATTACCATATGGGCTTAAAGGGTATTTCGACCTTGAACAGGGTCTGGCCTGTGCTAAAGAAAGGAATATGCCTGTCTTTATCGATTTCAAAGGACATGCATGCAGTAACTGCAGAGAGATGGAGTCAAAGGTATGGTCTGATCCCGAAGTGCTGAAGCGACTGAGGAATAATTTTGTGATCATTGCTTTATACTGTGATGACAGGACCAGGCTTCCGGAGAATGAATGGATTACCTCCGACATTGATGGCAAGGTGAAGAAAACACTGGGTCAGATCAATGCAGATCATGAAATTTCAATGTTTAGCACCAACACTCAGCCATTGTATGCCATAACCGATCATGAAGGGAATCCCCTTGTTGAGCCCATGGCCTTTAATCTTAATATTGAAGATTATATCAATTGGCTTGATGAAGGCCTGGAGAATTTCAATAAATAATCCTGGTAATTCAATTCCTTAACTTCGTTCAGGATGACAGACTAGAATGATCCAAACTTAAAGCTTAAATTGTAAGTTAAACCTTCTATTTCTTTTGAATCAGCAGCACCACCCGGTGATTGGGACACATTAAAAGGAAGAGGATATCGGTATGATACACCAATGCCAATTCGCATAAACCTGGCCAGGTTGAGTTCAAGCTCTGCCGACGGTTCAACTATCAGGAAAGCTTCATAATCCTCAACATAATTTGAATCCCAGTCGACATCATCGTAAGAAACGAAAGATACACCGCCTGCACCAATTAACACAGGAAAGGCAAGATGTACCGGTGATTGTGGAAGTAATATAGGTTCCATATATATTCCACCATAACCTCCGGTAAGAAAAACATCCCTGTCGAGCATTAGATCATAATGATATTCGTTGATGAAGCCTGTGCCACCAAAACCAATAGCAAAGTTATGCTGGATCACCCATGATCCACGGCCTCCGAACTGAAATGCATTTTTGTTATCTATTATTGAATATCCTATCCAGAATGCACCGTAACCCCCATTTGACCGGTTCCTGTTAAATAGTGTCTTCATTTCATATTGATCACGTTCAACCCTGGTTATTTCTTTCTTTTCTTTTTCTTCTTCTTCCACCTGGGCCATTGCCAGGTTCACTGTTAAAACTAATGCAAACAGTATGAATATAGTTTTTTTCATTTCTTATGTTTTTGTTTCTTCTGAGTTAAAATGAATAAGCAAATGACAGTCCTATATCACCGGGTACTATACTAACGAATCCGGGAAACATCAATTCCATATACGGTTTTAGGTTCAGGCCTATTGACAGTGGTACAGTTATGAATCTGTATTCGAGTCCTGCCCATCCGTCTACCCCTATAAGGGGCCTGAATCGTGAATATTCGAATTGATACTTCCTGCCAAGGAAATAAGTATGGTCTGTTACAGAAAAACCTGCATGACCACCATACCCCCAGACAAAGAATAGATTATCAGCAATTTCACTTAGACTTGTTTCATAGGTTAATTTTAATACAGTAGCACGAACTGTTTCCCTGTTAGCCGATATCATAGCAAAAAATGATGTTTCTGCCATACCTGCCGGTATAATATTCTGATAGTATACACCTCCATACATACCACCTCTTACACCGATGTGATTTTCAGTGAACTGTGCTCTTACAGGCGTATGAAATAACAGGAGAATAGCCGGCAGAATTAATATGATTAGCCTTCCTCTGTTTTTTATAAAATGCATGATTATATGATAGTTTTAAATCCGGAATAAATGATTTGGGAACAATTACGGTTAGTTAACCTTAATTAATCTGCCACTACCGGTGATATTACTATAGATTACAGGATTACCTTTATAATATATATTACCACTACCTGAAATTGAGGCGATCAGTTCATTGCTGACACTTGTGTATACATCACCTGAACCGGATATAAGTATATTGGATGTACTCAGTAAGAGCTCGCCGGCATAACATTCACCTGATCCTGATGAAGTAAAGTTGCCGTCAACCGATTCACCGCTGATAGTCAAATCTCCCGAGCCTGAAAGTCTGGCTTCCACAGCATCTGACCATGAATCATATACCATAACATCACCTGAACCACTAATTTTAATTTTTATGTCATCACCTTCAGCATATTCAATAAACATGTCACCCGATCCTGACGATTTTATCTCAATAGTACTGCCCAGAAGGTTATCGGCAGACAGATCACCTGATCCTGTTAACGAAATACCATTGATATTTTCTGCGGTGATGTAAATAACTGTTTTAGATGATGGTCGTATGCAGTTCGCTCCCCTGGTTTCAATCTCGAGTGTATTATTACTAACTGATGTGCGGAAATATTGCAAAAGATTGCTGTCGGTTTCAATTATTATACCAGTCTGTTCTCCGGTTGTCAGAATTACTTCTGCAGAAGTTGTATTTATGATCTTCGAAAATTCAGGGCTTGACCTTTCCTCTGACTCAATTCTTCCATTACCATCAATGCATAATATGTTCATTACGCATGAGCTTAAGCCCATTATTAAGGTAATAATAAGCGTTGCAATAATGATTTTCGATGTTTTCATTTTCATTACGAGTTGGTTTTTATCTTAAAGACAGTTGCGGTTTCTTTAAGTTGCATATTTTATTTGTAAAGTCAATATAGCGATAAGTTACCCTTGGTCAGGTTAAGTATTATCCTTGATCTGGTATTTTTGTCCCCTATAATGCCATGATAAAGGTATTCATTATTATCGGTACCAAGGATTGTTTCTTCCAGCTGCCATTCGGATGGTATCACTGCCGGGCAATCATCCAGTTTAAGGTCGATACTGAAAGATGATTCTGGTGGAGTTACTATCTTGACATCTGTAAAGGATGTTTCCAGGGAAAGCAGGCTGAAATCAGTGTCCATATTATTGATATCCACGTTTCCGTACCGTGTATTACATTGCATAGTGTTATATAATTCATATATATTGAATGAGCTGAAATAACTAACAGCATCAAATTTGCTGAGCTTATCTATGGTGTATTTATCTCTTTTTGAGTCTGTATCAAGGCTGACTATTGTACCGGCATATAACTTTGTTGAAACACTGGTTATCATTAGCTCTTCTGCATAGTCAATTCTGAGGTCAGAATAATTAATATCAATCCGGGATTTCTTTAATGACTTAAAAGTGGCATCCGAAAAATTAAGATCAAAATAATTATCCCCCGTTAATTCTTCAGATTTAAGTGATCCATTTGAATGGTAAATATTTAAATCGTTTTCCAGGCTTTCAAGGTATATGTCGCCATACCTGTTATCAATCTTGACCTTAATACTACCTGGTATCCTGACGTAATAGTCAATTTCTATCTTGCTTTCAGTCGAGATTATATTATTCGTAATAATTCTTAGGCTTTCAAAAAAATCTGCAGGTCCCCTGTTAAAATTTGTTTCAGCAATAATAAAATAATTGGTTGAAGAAAGGTTGAAGGAAATACCATCTGTAAGTTTCCGTAGCCTGGAGGGATTTTTTGCGCTTGCCTTCATTTCAACACGGATATGAACTGAGTCATCAGGTGACGGGGCGAGGTGTACTTTACCGTATTTATTCAATACTTCAAGTCTCATTTCGCCAGTTAGAGCGAATGATTTTTCCAGCGACCTGGTTTCAGTTACTGGCTGTGCATCAAGTGTGGGGACACAGATCATAACTGCTACAATACATTGTAATAAAGTATTCCTATAATTCATGGTAAGGGCTATTTTTAGGATTCTGGTTCTCTTTCTCTTCAAGAACTGCCAACATTTCTTCGAGTATATCAACTTTAATACGATAATTAAGTATTAGGGCTTCTATTACTTCCTGGTTGCTTATATTATCTTTCAGGTCGTTCTTAATCTGAATGCAGATACTGTCGAGCACAGAAATATCTTTCATCAATTCTTTTTCCAGATCCGGTTTATCAGTAAGAAGGGGCTTTGTTTTCTCAAGCAGACCGTTCACTTTTATAGTGTAATATAATTCGGCTTCCCTGAGATGTGAGGGCAGGTATCCATCAGAAGATCCATCATTATTAATTTGTGAAGCTGTAGTGAAATAAAAATATGCCACAAAAGACAGGCCGGCAATTAACACCACTACAGCAGCCCTGGAAAAGATTTTACGGAATGATGGTTTCTTCTTGCGTGTGTTCTTTTCTATTCTTTCCCAGACTGAACTATCGGGATTGTACCTGTCAAGGTCATCCCTGTTGTCAAGTATGTATTTTTCTAGTTTGTCCATTTCAGATCCTCCTCTGCAAGTATTTTTTTCAACTTAATTTTTGCCCTGTGATACTGTGTTTTTGATGTTGATTCTGATATTCCCAGGATATCCCCGATTTCAGAATGATCATATCCTTCAAGCAGGTAAAGGGTAAAGACAATCCTGTAACCATTGGGGAGCTTCTCAATAGCTCTGAATACCTTCTGAATGTCTCCACGGAACGGGAATTCATCTTCGTCACTATTATCATTGAGGTTCTCAGGAATATCTTCAGTTACCATTTCAACTTTCTTTCTCTTGAGCTGGTTAATGCATTTATTTATTAATATTGTTTTCAACCATGCTCCAAATGTCGATTCATGCCTGAAAGAACCGAGCTTGGTAAAAGCATCTGTAAAAGCATCCTGTAACATGTCTTCAGCATCTTCTTTATTATTCATCATCCTGTAAGCCAGGTTATACATGGCTCTTGAATATTGATTGTAGAGAGTATACTGTGCTAGCCTTTTACCTTTCTTACAGGCCTCTATTACAGTAGTGTCTATTTTAGTCTGTTCCTGGGTCACGGGATTATTATCTCATAATAAATGACAAGAACCTTTCGGCCGGGTTGCATATTATATATTAAAAATTATAAGGGTCTCGCAATTTCCTGATTGGTGCTGCTATGAATGTTATAACAAGTATGAAGACTCCGAAGATACTTACATACCTTGAAATGAAATCCCCATTCGAGGAGTAAAAAGTCATTTCATTATTAAGGTTTAAAGATTGACTCAATACACCTTTTTCCCACCAGCCTAACTGTTTTATTATCCTGCCTTTCTGATCGATAAAGCATGAAATGCCTGTATTGGCTGCCCTGGCTACCGCCCTCCTGTTTTCAATGGCCCTGATCCTGGCAAACATCAGATGTTGCTTATATCCGGCAGTATTTTCCCACCAGCCATCATTCGTAATAATAACAATGACATTTGAACCATTCCTTATATATTCTGTAACAAACTCCCCGTAAACTGATTCATAACAGATTACCGGAGCAGCCCTTGCAATACTGTCAGGATGCAAAAAGACAGTCCTTTCATCCTGCAAGCCATAACCTGTCATTGTACCTCCAAGGTCAGGTATTATCTTATCTTTTATAAACTTGGGCAGTGCCCTTATTCTTTTTTCTATGCCCGGAACAAGTTTCGATTTGTGGTAGAAATGTACATCTGAACCGGGGTTCACCTGCATGGCAGAATTGTAAACCTCGTAATATACCCTGCTGTTGCTGATCCTGGAAGCTCCCGGTGGCAGGTCTTTATCCGATTCATGAAATAACCTCATAGTAGTGGCGCCTGCAATCAGGCTTATTCCGGAATTATCACCAAGCAGGGAATCAATCATCAGGTAATATTTATTTTCCAGTACATTTTCTTCATAGAAGGGATCATCTATTGCTGTTTCCGGAAGTATAATCCAGTCGGTATCATCATTGATATTCTTTTCAGCAAGACGCAGCATATCCCTTAGTTGTATTTCAAAAGGGTAACCACTGAATTTCTCATTATATGGATCAATATTGGGCTGGATTAATATAAATTCAGCCTTTTCACCATTCTGGTCATACTTAAAATACCTGTAAAAAGAGATACCTGAAGGTATAAAAAACAGCAGCAATAATATCATTACCTGCCTCAGGAGGCTTTTCCTTGTTTTATCTGGTGAGAAGAGGAGAAAGAATAGAGAAAGGTTATAAAGAAATATCCATAATGTGCCTCCGGTAACACCTGTTATATCGTACCACTGGATAAACAGTATGTCCTTACCCAGTGCGTTGCCGAGATTAAGCCATGGTGTTAATATGCTCACCCTGGTGTTTATATGTTCCAGGATGATCCAGAAACTGATAAGGCTTATATATCCAAGGAATGATGATGACCTTCTGTAAATTATAGATGCAATCCAGAATACTGATGCCATGAGGAAGGCGTTAGCCATAACCGCGTATATAGCACCGGCAATGGAGGCATTACGTAACCAGGAAATAGTAAGAATGTTATATAAAATAAAACCCGGCAACACCCTGATAAACAACATGTTAGGTGATTCATCTTTTTTTCTTGTAAGCTGGAATATATACAGAAAAGGAACCAGGGCAATCAGCATTATCAACCCGGTAGCTTTATCGTACCATGCCAGGCCACATAAAATTCCACCCAGTAAAGAAACTAACCATAACCTGTTTTTCATCCTGTTCATCCTTTTTAGCCTGGATTTTTTCTCTTAATAGTAAGGTAAACACCAGCCAGGATGCAAATTACTGAAATAATCATAAAGAGTGTAATATGCTCACCATCTGCGAACCCCCACAATGTTGATACTATCGGGGCAAGGTAAGTTACCGAGACAGCATATACTGGCGATGTCCTTAATATCAGTATATTAAAGAGACCTAATGCGATACCTGAACCAAAAATTGAAAGTATGGAGATAAAGCCAAGGTTACGCAGCCAGTTTTCAGTTTCGAGTGCTGGCCCAAAGTCACTTATAAGAAGAGAGACGCCTGCCAGAGGACCTATGATAAAAAATGCCAGTGATGTAATAACAACACCGTTGAGGTTTTTTATAAGGGTTACCTGGTTTGAACTTATGCCATAGAAAAAAGTAGCAAGAACGATAAACAATCCAAGCGGATCAAAAGAGAATGAACCCCTGTACAATAAACCGGCAGCACCTGCCAGTCCGATAAGTATTCCTGCAACCTGGCTCCACCTTGCTTTGCGGCTGTAGAGAAGTATGCCTATTAATAAAGTAAAAAGCGGAATTAGTGCATTAAGCATACCTGCAATTGAGCTGTCTATTCTCCTTTGAGCAAAAGGATACAAAAATGCAGGCAGGGCATTACCAATCAATCCTATTATTATTAGACTCAGTAGGTTATCCCTTTTTATTTTGCGAATATTGGCAATAGCTACAGGTAAAAGAAAAATATAACTGATAAAAATCCTGAGAGATGCAATCTGAATAGCATCAAAAGATCTAAGGCCTTTCTTCATAAGAATAAAAGATGTTCCCCAGATAAGGGACAGGAGAATAAGTATTGACCAGTTAATTAATTTATCCCTGAGCATAATGAGGACAAAAATAGCATTTTTCATACTTAAAGGTCAACAGTATATTATTTTGTGAATGCTTGGTTTTAATACACTAATAATAGTGGTTCACCATCTGTTATCAGGGTTTGGTGTAAAAAATATGCATATTTATTGAATTAAATCTCAGATAATTGCTTTTTGACCCGATTTTTTATAATTTTACCTTGTTACATAAGAATGGTAATAAACGTTATGTTTAAAACATTATTAAGCTTTAGGCTTAAATGATGCTTTTACTGTCCAAAAGCAATTTTTCCATTCTTTTCATGGCTGCCCCTGACAAAATAGTCAGGGGCTTCTGTTTTCAATATCATTTCACTGCATACAGGATTGCCTGAAATACAAAAATTTACTGATCCAGGTCCTGTCATAACATGATATAATATTAAATCTCAAATATTATCATGTAATTAAATTTCTATATTTATTAAATGATCTCTTTTACACCTTTTTGGGCATGATTTTAACTATCATGTTTTATAATAATAAGGATTTTACTATTATTGATAACTAAT
>CAZNYS010000072.1:0-16515 GCA_964577305.1 uncultured Rikenellaceae bacterium | reverse complement strand
CTAAACCCCTAAAGATCATACAGATCAATAAGATATATAAGTGATGCAATGGCGGCGCTGCCCAGTTGCATCTCACGGATATTGACCTGTTCAAAAGTATCATTAGCCGAGTGATGGAACCAGAAATATTTCTGTGTATCAGGAATATAGCCAATCTGCAGGGTATTAAATCTTCTTAATGGAGAAATATCTGATCCCCCTCCTCCCCTTGCAAAATACCTGATCCCATAGGGTTTAAAATATTCTTCTAAGCGGAAAAGTTTTTCAAGTCTTTCATCACCTGCATTACCAAATCCAAAACCAAGAGGACTCATAACGCCCCTGTCAGATTCAAGTGCTGCATAATGTATTTCACCTTTTTTTTCTGCCTCATCGGCATAAACCACTCCGCCTGTGGATGTCATTTCCTCGTTCATGAACATTACAGCTCTTATACTTCTTCGGGGTTTAATCCCAAGTTCACGGAACAACCTGACAGTCTCAATAGACTGAACGCATCCACCACCATCATCATGCGCACCCTCGCTAATATCCCAGGCATCAAGGTGACCTCCTACAGTTATATATTCATTTGGTTTTTCAGATCCCCTGATCTCGCCGATAACATTATAGGATATTGTATCACGGTAATTCCTGCAATCAGACACAAGGTGAAGGATTGACTTATTATCATTTTTCAACCATCTGGAAAGTATTTCAGCATCATGTGGTGAAACACAGACGGCAGGTATCTCAGGTATGTTTTCCTGGTACCTGACTACCCCGGTATGAACAAAGTCGTGCCTGGCCTGTGTTGGAGATCTTACAATTACAGCCAGTGCTCCGTATTTTGCTGCCTCAGATGCTCCTGATATTCTCTGATCCACTGCTCCTCCATAGCCTGAGAAAGTATTTATAAGGGTATTATCAACAGGCCTGTTAAAGAAGACTATTTTCCCGTTTATATTGTCCCTGCCAATTTCCTCAAGCTGTTCAAAATTATGGACTTCGACCAGATGGGCATCAATACCTCCAGGCTCTGTTCCTACTGATAGCCCTAATGCTGATATTGTTAATTCAAGTGTACCCAGGCTGGATTCTAATACTGCCAGTTCATTCCCCCTTTCCCAGTGCGGAACCGGAACTTCCTGCAACCAAACTGTATCTACACCGGCTTCAGCAAGTGCGTTCATCGTGTACCTTGCTGCATGCAGTGCTTCCTGCGACCCCGGTATACGTCCTTTTGTATTCTTACACAGGTACAGTAGATGTTCCTGAGCGGTGTTATCTGTCAGGGCATTATTAAATATTGATTTTATTATTTCTTCGGGGGATTGGGAAAAGGAGGTGCAGGAACATGTAAGAATCAATATTATCGTAAAAAAGGATCTCATAATTAATTTATTTTAACCTGATTGTCGTAGATTTTAAATCCACGACATCCCGCTGGTTTGGATCTTTAACTTGTTCGCGTGGATCTCGTAAATTGTTGGTGTGGGTCTCTGCTCTGCCCTCCGTAGCGAAGCGAAGGTGGGACCCACGTCTGGCGTGGATCCGGAGATCCACACCATCCTAAGCGTCAATATTTGCATATTTTGCATGTTTCTCAATAAAGTCCCTCCGGGGGGGAACCTCGTCACCCATCAGCATACTGAATATTCTGTCTGCCTCGGCCGCGCTATCGATAGTAACCTGCCGGAGCGTTCTTTTTTCAGGGTTCATCGTAGTATCCCACAGTTGTTCTGCATTCATTTCACCCAGACCTTTATATCGCTGTATACTTACATTAGAGTCTTTTCCCTGGCCGAACTCTTTAATAAAGCCACGCAGTTCCTCTTCTGACCAGCAATACCTGCTGTTTTTACCTTTTTTCACCAGATACAGGGGTGGCGTGGCAATATACAGGTAGCCATTCTTTATAAGCTCCTGCATATACCTGAAAAAGAAGGTCATTATCAGCGTTGCAATATGTGAACCATCGACATCTGCATCGGTCATTATAACGACCTTATGGTATCTCAGTTTTTCCAGGTTCAGTGCCTTACTGTCATCTTCTGTTCCAATATTGACTCCAAGTGCGGTAAATATATTTTTTATTTCTTCATTATCGAGGATCTTATGTTGCATTGCCTTTTCCACGTTAAGTATTTTTCCTCTCAGTGGCATTATTGCCTGGAACTTCCTGTCGCGTCCGGCCTTTGCTGTTCCTCCTGCAGAATCGCCCTCGACAAGGAATATTTCACAGTTTGCAGGGTCACGGTCGGCACAATCGGCCAGTTTACCGGGCAATCCTGATCCGGAGAGCACATTCTTACGTTGAACCAGTTCACGGGCTTTACGGGCAGCATGTCGTGCCGTAGCTGCAAGTATAACTTTCTGCACTATAACTTTTGCATCTTTTGGATTTTCTTCAAGGTAGTTTGAAAGCATAGTACTGACTGCCTGGTCAACGGCACCCATAACCTCCGTGTTTCCAAGTTTTGTTTTGGTCTGGCCTTCAAACTGTGGTTCGGCAACTTTAATTGACACTATTGCAGTAAGCCCTTCCCTGAAGTCATCACCATTGATATCGAACTTAAGCTTGGCCGTTAGTCCTGATTCCTCGGCATATTTTTTCAGTGTACGGGTAAGTCCTCTTCTGAAGCCTGCCAGGTGTGTGCCTCCCTCAATGGTATTGATGTTATTAACATACGAATGTACATTTTCTGAGAACGATGTATTGTACTGAAGAGCTATTTCAACAGGTACATCATTTTTCTCTGTTGTGATAAAAATAGGTTCCTCTATCAGTCTCTCCCTTGTATTATCCAGGTAGTCAACAAACTCCTGCAAACCTGTCTCGGAGCAAAATATATCTTCCCTGTAAGTATTTCCATTACCGTTCTCCTGGATTTCCCGTTTATCAAGAATAGTAAGTTTTATTCCTTTGTTCAGAAAGGCCAGTTCCCGCAACCTTGTAGCAAGTATTTCATACCTGAATTCCGCTTCTGAAAAAATGCCGGTATCGGGTTTGAATGTTATTATCGTTCCTGATTTTTCAGTGGTTCCATGTTCTTCCACCTTTGACTCGGGCTTTCCTTTTCTGTATTCCTGGAAATATATTTTACCATCCCTGTGTATCTCAGCTCTTAGTGTTTCGGAAAGAGCATTTACAACTGATACACCAACTCCATGTAACCCGCCAGATACTTTATATGATTCCTTATCAAATTTTCCGCCGGCGTGAAGCACTGTCATCACAACTTCAAGAGCTGATTTCTTCTCTTTTTCATGATAATCTATTGGTATGCCCCTCCCGTTATCAATAACAGTTATTGAACCATCCTCGTTTATTATAAGGTTTATTTCAGTACAGTATCCTGCAAGAGCTTCATCTATTGAATTATCAACAACCTCATATGCCAGATGATGCAACCCTTTTATACTCACATCCCCAATATACATGGCAGGTCTTTTCCTGACAGCTTCCAGGCCTTCAAGCACCTGAATACTACCTGCTGAATAATCTCCGTTACCCATTTGACTTTTATCTTTTTCGCTCATACTCCTGGTCTTAACTTTTCTTCTTTATTATATATAATTCCGGTAAACGCTTTAATTCCTAAAGCAGTCATTTAATCAAATAAATTACAGTTTAATTTTACCCCTGATCCAACACTGAAATAAGTTCTCATTCAATTGGTATATTCCCTTCTGGGGAATATGGCAAAAACCTCTTTTAAGTTCCTGATTAAACCATACTTAAGTAATTGCACAAAGATAATTAAAATATAGCACTTTCCCTCTTTAATTTGCTTAAAATTCACCCTATTTTTTAACAAAAAATCAACAAGTATTGTATTGAAGACCAGACTATTATGCAAACAGGAATAATTTTAAAGGCTGTAAGTGAATCCGGCCATAAAAAAAATCCTCTGTGAGGGGTAAAAATTCCACTCATAATATCTGTTTAAAGCAATATTATTAATACTGGTCCAGAATGATAGAATCTTTGTATATCTATACTCGAGTCCGATACTCAGGCTCATGCTCAAAGGAAGTTCATATATCTCATAATCAGGTGATGATGAATATGACATTGGCCCTACCCTGGCATATCTTTTTGACAGGCCATATATATCAGCATGTGCAAGTACTTTATCCCGCAGATTATAGTTTAACACCAGTTTCCCATCCCAGCTGGGTTTATGCCAGGGTTTTTCCAGGTATTCCATTGTATAGCTATAATATCCTGCCTTTGCTGAAAAAGATATTTCCTTACTTATCCTTGTTGTGAACTCAGCGTTCAGATCGAGTAATTCACCATTATCATATATGGGCATAAAACTCCTGCCCTGGAACAGGTCATTGATATAGAATACCATATTTTCGAACATAGAGTAAGATACATTTAGCCTGTAACCGGTATTAGCACTGGCATGTCCTGTTATACCGCCTTTTACCCTTAGTTTGGTATCGGTGGGTAATAAAGTATAAAGTTTATCAGATGGTTCAACAAGTCCATCCATGTTCTGTGTAATAATAAATGGGTTGGTATATATTATTTCACTTGCATTATTGTCTTTATACTCTCCATCGAGTCCCACGTACATATTTAAGATAGTGGGTATTACACTGAACTGAAACTTAAGGTCGGGATAAAAGAAGAGCCTTGTTTTGTATTCAGCCGGGTTTGGTGTTTCCTCATAATACCTGGCGTCAGCTATAAGTTTTAATCCCACCCTGAAGTCCCAGTTACCGCTTCTTTTACTGATAGCTGGACTGAGGCTCACACGATGTCTGAATTTATCCTCGATATTGGTTATTGTAATCAACTCATATCCAAGATCGAGGCTGGCATAGAAAATATCCATATCATAACCAAGGTCTGCATTTAAACCTGCCAGGTGTTGATAATACCGGCTGTTTTGATACAGGAGGTTATAATAAAGTTCAATATCATAGAACATTTTTGCAGAGTCAAGCCGCGTTGAATAGATATTGATGTCTGCCCGGGGATTAAAATATTCAATCTTAAGACTATCCTTGCTTATTTCGATTGGTGCCAGCAATACAGGATCGCCACCATAGGCATACCTCCTCAGGTGGTTAAAATCGATATTTGCAGCCAGGGCCACTCTCCTGAAAAATCTGGTTCCGTATATCCTGGCCATATTGTCCATATATCCTCCATACACTTTTGTGGCATCATCGATCATTAATCTACCAAAGCTGGATTCATGACTTAAATAAATACCTGCCAGGCCGTTACGTGAACGATCGTTGGAAATGCTTAACTCACCTACAGGTGAGAAATAGCTACCAAAACCAAGGTTCAGGAAGCCTTTATACAATTTTGGCAGGGGGTCGGGCTCCAGGCGTGCAGCACTTATTGTTTTAATTTCATATTCAGGCATAAACGGCTTGGCACTGATAGTATAAAGAAATTCCGGTACTGACACAGTAGTATCACTGATCTCCGGGGAAAAGTTCATTTTTATGGCCTTATTCAGAGATGGTTTGAAAGGATTATACATGGTTACTTCACGACGTATATCTTCCTGCCCTCTTTGGGCATCCACACCAGCCGGAAATATCAGAAGCAGTATAACTATATATGATATTATCCTTATATTCATAATTAACAGATTGAATTAATTGTTCCTAATATTGAGAGTATCTGGGCTCATTTCACTATCCCTGTTTATTTGATCAAGTTTTGCATTCACTTCATCAAGAATACCATCATCACCCACCTGGTAGTAATCTTTCAGGCTTTGCAGGGTTGCCCTTGCCTGGAATTCATCACCCTTATCCAGGCTTATATCAGCCAGCAATATAAACATACGTGCCATCCAGTATTGATGAGGGGTATTCTGATCAATAAATTCATAGATTATGTTTTCTGCATCCTCAAAATTACCCTTCATAAAAAGTATCTGGGCCACACGGTATTTTGATTCTGCACCCTCACTGCTTGTAACTTCCACCGCCACCCTCCTGAAATAAGTCAGTGCGCGGTCATAATTTCCAAGTGTAAAATTTGATTTGGCACTCATAAAGCTGGCTTCCCGGGCCAGTTCTTCTGTAACCATATCAGACTCCATCAGTCTTTCTGATGAACTTATTGTTTTTTCGGCATCACCCATATTATAAGCTGAGCGCATCATACCAACCCTTGCCCTCAGTTCATTCTCAGGCAATTCAGCAACTTTTTCAAGTTCATTATAAAAATAATATGAGCTGTCATAAATCTCTTTCAAATAATAAATACCTGACAATGACTGGTATGTTTTCTCCAGGAAAGGGTTATTAGGTGTTTCTGAAACCTCCAAATAACACTTCAGGGCTTCATCTGTTTTACCTGATTCAGTCAGGCATTCAGCCAGGTAGAAGCTTGCATTAAGCCTGAAGCTGCCCTGCTTAAACTCGCTGAGGTAATTCCTGAAGATCTGGCTGGCCCTTTCGCAATTGCCCGATATATAAAGGTTTTCACCGGAAATATACAGCAGGCTATCCCTTTCACTGGCACTAACATCGGCATATCCTTCAAGATCTCTTACGTAAGCGAAATAGGATTCCACATCATTCATGTCCACGTAGGTATTCTTCAGGCCGGTAAGAGCATTGCGCGCTTCAGGTGTTGACTGGAATTTTTCTATAACTTCCTTGAACCTGGCAATTGCCTTTTCATCTTCACCCCTGTTATAATAGAGTAATCCCAGCTGCACTATGGCTCTTGGAACAAATACTGAATTTGGGTATGAATTGATTATCTGCCTGAAATCTTTTTCTCCCTCGGTATCATTTTCAAGACCTATGTAAGCTCTTCCACGTTCAAAAATAGCATTGGGCACCAGTATTGAATTCGGGTATTCATTAATCATGGTAGTCAGGGCACGTGTTTTTGAATTCTGATCATGCATAAGGCCCAGAGCAAAACCCTTTTGAAATAACGCATAATCTGCTCCTGTGGCTGAGTTCTCAATTACTTTATCATAATAGCTTATTGCCTGCCTGTAATCTGTGTTAATATAGTAGCAATCTGCAATCCTGTCATAAACATCAGTAATTAACCTGCCCCGGGTATCCGGTTCTTCTGATTCAAAATTTTTAAACCATCTTAAAGCTTCGGCATAATTACCATTATTATAATGAATATAACCAATATTATAAGCAACCATCCTGTATTCATCAAATGATGATGAGCCCGGAATACCCATAAATTCCTGGTATTCATCAAGGGCCCGGTCGGTTTCATTTAAGCGGTAAAGTGATTCTCCTTTCCAATAATGGGCTCTTGCCCTTATGGCACGATCATACTGCCCATACTGTAATGATTTGTCAAACATTCCTATAGCAGAATTCAGGTCAAGGTTTTTATATAGTTCAAGACCCCTGAAGAAAGCTACCTTCTGGTACGCTTTCTCCAGTCTTTCATCTTTATAAGTAATACGATCAAGTGATTGTATTGCCGCCCTGTAATTCTTAACTTTCATATAGGCAGATACGAGGTAATCGTATGCTTCTTCAATATGTTCCGAGGCTGGAAATTGCTCAATATATTCCTGGAAAGCCCTTATTACTTCACCAAAAGGTGAATATACTGTTTCATAGGTAAGCTTGGCGAAATTGAAAAGTGCTTCTTCTTTAATATCCCTGTCATAATCCATTTTTGCTGCAGAGGAGAATGCCGCCCTTGCCATTGTCTTCTCGTCCTTCTTCAGAAAGCAGTCACCCAGCAGATAATATGCATGCTGTCCCAGTTCGTCCCTTCTCCTTGTAACTTCCTGGAAAAGTTCTATGGCCTTGTCATATTCTTCTGTCATATAATAACAGAATGCAAGCTGGTAACTGCCCTCCCTGCCTGTTCTTACTGCTCTTTCAAGGTGTTCCTCCAGGTTGCGGGCAGCTGAACGGTAATCGCCTTTCTTAAAATAAGCATCGCCTATTAGCCTGTACAGCTCTGATTTCCTGTCTTCTCCTGCAGCATTGATAAGCTGCGGGGCCATATCGAGAATGCCATCATAATCTTCCATTATATACATTATCTGGACTATATAAAAAGGAACCACATGCCCAAATGTTTCATCATCCCTTAACCTCATAAAGCCGTCGAATGCAGTGTGGTACATCTTTTCATTATATGCTATATATGAGAAATAATAAATAGCCGGCTGACTGTACTCGGTGTCAATGTCCATCAGCTCGGAAAAGAAAAGCATTGCTCTTTTCCTGTCTCCATCCATAAAATGGGAATATCCAAATTTAAAATAGTAAGCTGGCAGCATTTCATTATCCAGTTCAAGTCTGTCTACCTGTTCATAATATTTTATCGCCCGCCTGTAGTTCTTGGTCTGGTAGAAATGGTCTGCAAGCTCCAGCCAGGCCTCATTGACAAGCGGATCATCAGGATGGGTGGTTGCAAACTTATTCATCCTGTATTCAGCATCACTGTTATATAACCTGATAGCAGATACAGCAGCAAGATATTCAGCCTCAACTGTTTCTTCCGTCATGCCACCATCAGCTTTATTAACAAAACTATCAAAAAGGGTCAGGGCTGAAGCATACTTTGCCTTGTTGTATAACTCTTTCCCCCTCTCGAAATCATTTAATTCAGCTTTGTATGATTCCGGTTTCTGGGCTAATAAAAGGGAACCACTGAATATCAGTACTGATATATTGATAACCAGCCTGTTAAAAAGTATTTTATAAACCTGGTATTTATTCATATCCTTGGAATCTTCTGTATAATTACAGAAATTTAATTATTTTAAAATGAACAATTTATACGTAACAAAGCGTCTTAAAAGTTTTTGCTAATTTACAACTATAAAACGCTTGATTTGGGGCTTTAGTATTGATTTTATCAACATTGGAATGTTAATTTTTAAGGTATGGAATATTGGAATATTGGAACCGAGCCCCGAGAATTCGGGGTGAGCTCGACGAAACCCAGTGGCACGGTTCTGGAGAACCGCGCCAGCGGGGTGAGTCAATATTGGATTGATGGAGCCTCACCCGTTCGCAATGCTCAGCCGGGTTTTCCACTCGCACTCCTTCAGAGTACTCGCTATAACTTTTTACTTTTTACTTTTATCTTTTTACTTTTGTCTTTTATCTTAATATAAAACACATGCAGGAAAATAATATGCCTCTTGACACCATAATATCATTTAAAGGCTGTAATATATACCAGCAGGATCATCTAGTACTGAGTGATATTAACCTGGAAGTTAAAAAAGGTGAATTTGTTTATCTTATAGGAAAAGTTGGCAGCGGTAAGACAAGCCTCATTAAAACGATAAATGCACAATTACCTCTTGAAGAAGGTGAAGGTATAGTTGCCGGGTTTGACCTTACCCGCTTGCGCAGAAAGGATATACCCATTTTAAGGAGAAAGCTGGGTATTGTTTTCCAGGACTTCCAGCTGCTTACCGACAGGTCAGTCTATTCCAATCTTGAGTTCGTACTGCGGGCAACCGGATGGAAAAACAAAAATGAAACAGATGAACGAATAGGTCAGGTGCTTGAAAAAGTAGGCCTCGGTACCAAGGGCTATAAGATGCCACATCAGCTATCCGGAGGCGAACAACAAAGGGTAGTGATAGCCAGAGCTTTACTCAATGATCCGGATATCATCCTTGCTGATGAACCAACAGGTAACCTTGATCCCGAAACATCGGAGGGTATAATAAAAATATTGAAAGATATAAGTAAGAATAGAAGAGCTGTGGTGTTTGCCACTCATAATTATACTCTCCTTAAAAAGCATATTGCACGAACAGTAAAATGTGAAGATGGCAGGATATCTGAAACAGACCATAATGAAGAACTGGAGTTTATTTGATGTGGAGAGGATGCGAACCTTAGATGTGAATGAATGTGAAAAACTAATTAATATGTATAGACTTTAGTACATGAATTATTTCTGTTGTTCCCTGAGGGTATATTCAAATAGCTGACGCCAACCACTCCATTCACCTTCATCAGTAAGTGATGTATTATGCCATACGCTTACAAAAAGACCACCCACTTCCTTTGTCCTTTTAATCAACCTGCTTACTGACTCGATGGCTTCTGACGGGTTATACCTTTTGTATTTTTGAAATGTTGCATCCATATATTGAAAAGGAACAAGTACAAGCGAGCTTGTTTCCTCCCTGGTAAGGTCATAGAATTTAAAAGGACGGGCTATACCTGCCCTGAAACCCGCCTCCCTGATATGACCAAGCGTGTAATCTTCCATAATGCCAACTGTCTGAATCACCTGGAATGTATGAGGAAGGATTAGCATTAGATAATGCTTTCTCAGTTTTGTTATTTTCTGCTGGATGACATCTTCAAGTCTATCCTTTTCTTTAATAATCAGCTTTGCTGAGTTACCCGAACTATATGAACTATGCAGGCCCACGCTATGATTTTTTGAAAGCCTTTTTATCAGTTTCTTATAACACATGTTGTATGGGTTAATATTTTTATCATACCTGCTTCTGTCACCGGTAGTAAAGAAATATAATACCGGGCAATTATATTTATCAGCATTTTTATCTATATAGCTATAGGTATCGTATGAATCTTTCACACTGCCTGTCATACACCTGAAACGTTTGCCCGGATTATTAGACCTGATAAAATCCATAAACAGACCACCAAGGTTCCGTGCCAGACCTTTACCCTTATACTCAAAAGGTTGGTCAATATTCACTGTCAGCAGGTGATCATACTTCTTTTCAGGAATTATCAGGTCAGGGTATAATAGCTTCAGTGTAACACCAAGGCGATGAGCCCATATATCCACAACAGGTATATCCAAGAAATTGTGCTTATAAGCAAGGCTTGACTCTGCTACAAACCTTCCTTGTTCATCACGTGCGAGAGGAAGATACTCCTCATATCTTGTAACTAAATAAAAAGCGAATGAAAATATGTCAAGTTGAAACCCTGCTTCAGGTGGCTGCTGAAAAAAAAGTGGTACGTCATTAAGATGAGCAATCCATATCTCCTGCATTCTGATGCCTTTTTGAAAAAGCAGGCCTTCGGGCTGAATAAATATCCCTCCAACCGACCTGTCATAAGAATAATTAATCAATGGTATGCTGTCATCCGGAGAATCAGTTATAGTATATGCCAGACCCAGTATATTACCCAACACAAGGTCAACTGCATAAGCTAAGCGTGATGATGTTTGTGTGGTATATACCTGGATATCGAATTTCATATTGTATGATGAATAAGACATAATAACTATCAAGGATCAATCGGGTACTCCAACTGCAATCCTCTCTCCTGCCCCCACAATAATCCTGACCCATGAGATCTGGTGATTATTATAATACTCTGTATTTGCAGCTATCTTCTCACCATTAACTATCAAATGATCATATGATCCTTGGAAACCGGCTCTCCATATTAATGACGGACCACTGTCATTCGTTAATATTGTTTTATTAAGACCCTCATGCCTTACAGAGATTATGTTGGCCCTTACAGGTATATTTTTCAGCTCAGCCCATGCTGTCCCGGGTATGAGTCCGGGTAAAGTCCTTATATACCTGTCAACATAATGTCCTTGTGTGAGAGCAAGGTCGGGTGTATTGGCTATAAGCTCAATTCCCATTAAACCATTAACGATAGCACCTACTACTGAAAAAGACGCCTCCGGGTATTCCCGTCTTTCTGATTCATAAACATATAATAACTGATTATATGCAAGATCATTCATACCATGTTTATATAAAATCTCCGGAAGGTGTGACTGATATTCAATAAGCCCTATGGATTCACCGGGCAAATTATCTACCAGATGGCTTATAACACTATTAAGTTTTAAGGAATCAGTACAGGCATCCCAGTATAGCATATAGTGTTGGGTACCAAGGTCAATTCGCTCGTTAACATTATTTTCAAGCAAACCATCCTTATTTATATGAGTATAATATGTCCCACTTTTCTTTTCCCACCATTCTGAATCAATAAGATCATGTACTTCTGCGGCTTTTCCCCTGAATTGCTGTGCTTCTGCATAATTTCCACTGTATTGTTGCAAAAGCGCATAGGATATAAAGGCCCTGTATTCAGTCGTAAGTAAATCGATACCCAGTCGATAGCCCTGGTCTCCCTCATTATATCCGGGGATCCCTCGCGCCAGCATAAATCTTCTTCCCGGATCCAGTTCGCCATGTATATTCATCAATCTGGGGCGCGACATTATATTCCCGGGATTAAGTGCCCAGCGTTCAACGTAATCGTAAATAGTTCTGCGATAGAAGTTAATAAACACACTGTCTGTAAGATAATCCCTGTCACCAGACCATATAAACATCCTGTAACAGCAATCAAGCACATCGAAATTTGCAGGAAGGTTGTACCAGAATTCATCATCATTTAAGTAATCTACCGGTGCCGGGTTCCCATAACGGTTTATTTCCCAGTAACTGCACCAGTCTTTTGATTCGCTGATATTCTTCGCAAACTGGTATAGCATGTTCCTGGTAAAATCCTCCAGGCCCAGAAAGTGAGCTCCCAGTGCCTGGTGGGATACATCGCGCATACAAAACGCTTCTCGTCCGGGCAAGGAAGCTTCATACCACAAACCAACAGGATCATCTTTGAATGAATAGGCAAGTGCCTGATTACTTGCCCAGTTAAATATTTCATTGAGTTTCTCATCTGATGATTTGAAAAGAAGGCCAGGAAAATCGTTATCTTTTTGACTGTTTTTTTGATGATCAGCATTATTGCATGCAATAATTAATGCAAGAGATATAAAAAGCAAGAGAGTTAAAAGAAAGTTTTTCATAATAATAATCTGATATTCATAATAAATCAGGTAACCGTATCCGTGTTTGAATCATATGATTCATACAACCTTTCTTTCACAATATTTCTGATCTCAAGAACTACCCTATACACTTCATCAAACCGGTTGTATAAAGGAGCCAGTCCGAGACGAATATTATCAGGTGGCCTGAAATCAGGTATAATTACATAATTTCCGAGTTTATTATCGATAAGAGCTTTGCAGATCCTGTATCCTTCTTTATGCTTCAGGGAGATATGCGACCCCCTTTCGTTTTCTCTTTCCGGTGATCCCAGAACAAACCCGAGCGGCTCAAGAAAAGTATGATATAATTCAAGCAGAAATCCTGTTAACCTTAAGCTCTTACTCCTGATATTATCCATTCCTGCTTCTAGTATTATGTCAAGTGATGGTTCCAGTGTGCATAATGACAAAATATTGGGTGAGCCGGTCATATACCTGTGGGCTCCGTCTGAAGGCCGATAATCAAGACTGAATTCAAATGGATCCTTTTCTCCCAGCCAGGCCCAGATCGGTGATACCACTGAATCCTGAATTTTCCTGTTAACATATAAGAAGGCGGGTGATCCCGGTCCACCGTTGAGATATTTATAGGTACATCCAACAGCCATATCTGCATTAACAGAATCCAGGTTAATTTTTACAGCACCGGTAGCATGACTCAGGTCCCATATAATTAGGGCTCCCTGCCTGTGGGCATATTCTGTTACCTTCTTCATATCGTACATAAATGCACTACGAAAAGAAACATGACTGAGGACTACAACAGCAGTGTTTTTGTCAATCTTAGCAAAAAGCTTACTGTAGTCAATATCTATTCCATTATCGCTCTGCACCAGTTTAAGTATATGGCCATCATCCAGGTTTTTTATTATGCCCTGAATAACATACAGGTCGGAAGGGAAGTTAAGGTCATCACTGATGATCTTTTTCCTGCCTTTCTGCATGTTAAGTGCTGCACTCACAAGTTTATAAAGGTTAACAGAGGTTGAATCGCATACAATTACTTCTTCACTTTCACATCCGATCAATTGCGATATCTTATCCGAAATTCTCCACGGCATTTCCCACCAGTTTTCATTCCAGCCCCTGATCAGCCGTTCACCCCATTCATGAGAAATAAGTTCATTTGCTACCTTTTCAGATCTAAGAGGCATCATCCCCAGTGAGTTACCGTCAAAGTAAATAAGCTTTTCATCTATCCTGAAATACGATCTGAACCTCTTCAGAATATCCTCCCTGTCTGCTTTCTCTGCCTTATAAACGAATTCTTCCCTATTGTTCATTCTGGTATAATAACCGGTTCTAAGAATTATTACTAATTTATAATTTTTTCATGTATTTACAGTAATGTAAAATTGGAATATTCCGGTATTCCATATTTTTATTACCTTTATGGACTTTGAACCAGAGAATAAAATTTTTAACCAAACAACTTGCAGTATGGGCAAAGGAGATATAAAAACTAAAAGAGGGAAAATAGTAAGAGGAACATATGGAGTACGCAGGAAGAGGGAAAAGAGGAAAGAAACAGTTATGGCTGTAAAGGCGAAAGAAGCTAAGGCTGAGGCTGAGGCTAAGGCTAAGGCTGAGGTTGAGGCTGAGGTTAAGGTAAAAGAAGAGGCTAAGGCTGAGGTTGAGGCTAAGGCTAAGGTAAAAGAAGAGGCTGAGGTTGAGGCTGAGGTTGAGGCTAAGGCTAAGGTAAAAGAAGAGGCTGAGGCTAAGGTAAAGGCTGAAGTGAAAGAAGAGGCTGAGGAGGTGAAGAAGACTGAGGCTGAGAAGAAACCCGTAGAGATAAAGAAAGAAACGGAAGAGAAAAAGATAGCTGAGAAAAAGAAAGCAACAGCAGCAAAAAAAACAGCTGAGAAAAAACCGGTAGAGAAAAAGAAAGAAACAGCAGTGAAAAAGGCAACTGAGAAAAAACCGGTAGAGAAAAAGAAAGAGACAGTAGTAAAAAAAGCAGCTGAGAAAAAATCAGAGAATAAGGCAAAAAAGGACGGTAGTAAAGAATCAGATAAAGATTAGGTAACTACCAGTTTCTGATAATCGGAGGGATCAATTCCAATTTCAAGGATCAAAGGGCCTTTCATAGGATATATATCTGAGAGGGCTTCCCTGAGCGAAGTCTCATCAGAACAATTTACTACAGGAACCCCGAGGAAGGACTTTTCCCCGATCAGGTTTCCGGTGTACAGTTCAACACCAATGGACTCCAACCCTTGCCTGTGCTCCTTGAGTTTGATCAGGTTCAGTTCTCTGTCACATAGAACAACAAACAGGACTCCAAGATTTAATCTGCGTGCAGTTACTATCTCTCCGCACATCATAAGGAAGCCTCCATCACCGGTAACACATGCAACAGGTATGTTGGGTTTATTCAATGCAGCTGCTATAGCTGCAGGTATACCAAAACCCATACCTGACCAGCCATTTGTCATTACCAGTTTACCGCTTGAACCGGTCTTCCAATACTGACCGAACAAATGTATATGTGAGCCGACATCCAGGCAGAGTATATTATTATCTGGCAGGCTATCCTGCAGAATTGTCAGGACTTTTACAGGACCGAAATTATCATATTCCTTTCTTATCAGGCTTTGTATTTGATCCCTGCATTCAGATATAGTTCCAGTATCCCATTCCGGTGCAGATCTGAGTGCCGGCCTTATCATTGACAGTAAACCCTCAAGGGACCCGGTCACCTGTTTAACCATAATTCCTTCAGGCATATCAGTGTATACTGTATTGAAGTGAATCAGTGGAACATCGGGCAACCAGGATTCATAATTATATTCAACCGGATCATATCCCAGTCCAATGACCAGGTCAGCTTCATTAATGACTGGAGATAATTTATCAGAAGCAGCATGGGCTAATATCCCGCAATAGCAATCATGGTCTTCATTTATGAGACCTTTTGCCATAGGTGTTAATACGACCGGTACCGGATATTCATCAAGAAAGTCATGTATCTCATCCTTTATTCCAGCTCTTGATGCGGTAAGTCCCAAGGCCAGCAGTGGTCTTTTAGAATATTCAAGTAATTCTATAAGTTCATCATCAATAAACAGTTCTTTTCTGCTTTCTGCTTCAACTGATCCTGTTTCTTTCTCATTAACCTGTTTTAAAAGCTGGTCTGATGGTATTCCAATGTGAACCGGGCCCGGGTATTCGTCGGTTGCAAGTTCAAAAGCATCTGAAAGAACACCTGTTATATTTTCATTACTTATTAAAACCGTAGCTTTTGTTAAAGGTTCAAAGAGTAATTGATGATCGATATTCATCTGCACGGTACGTTTTCTTATTTTGTCCGGCATTACCGATGTGAGAGCAATTAGAGGTGAACGATCGAGCATTGCTCCGCCAACGCCAGTACTCAGGTTAGTTGCACCGGGACCGAATGTAGCATGGCAGATACCTGGCACACCTGTCAGTCTTCCTGTCACATCAGCCATAATACCTGCCGCCGATTCATTAGATGTAAGAATAAATTTAATGCCGTACTTTCTTAATTCATTCATTATTGGAATGGAAGGTCCACCGGGTATTCCAAAAACATATTGCACACCACGGGCTTTTAGTTCCTTTGCTATATATTCTGCTACTGTCATTGCAATAATATTGTATAAAGCTAAATATTTTTTCCAAATGTAATTATTCCTGACTCCCGTCAGGAAGGCAATGATGTAATTATGGTAAAAGTTGAGAGCGAGTTGAGAGTGAGTTGAGAG
>CAZNYS010000071.1:0-17128 GCA_964577305.1 uncultured Rikenellaceae bacterium | reverse complement strand
GTGTAACTTGTTTTAGATACAGAAAATCCTTGAGGATTCGGGGCGAGCTCGCGAGTCCCGAATCTTTGATTCGAGGATCCTCGAAAAAGCTCCAGCTTTTTCGGGACGGTCAGTGATAGTAGCTGGTGGGAGCGAGAAATAATGGAATAATGGGTTTCTGATGTTTTCAATTGTAGAGGCGCAGCATGCTGCACCTCTGGCTATTTTTAGGTAATTTCCCATTATTTACTATTGTAAAGACGCGCGAATCGCGTATCCAGGATTTCTGTATTCTGGGACAAATGGAAGCAAGTAATTATAAGTTAGGTTTGAAAGTTTGAACGTTTGAATGTTTGATATGCAATTAAAACAACGTCTGCCAAAGAACCAGTACCAAGTACACGGCACCCGGCACCATCCTCAGCTTCAGCCTTCTTCGTCCGCCGTAGCCTTTATTCACCCCGTATATAATTTTAAGGGTAACTTAACCTCGACTTCTCTGCAGGCCCTGTGTACATCTCACTTTCAGGCCAAATACTTACCTGTACCTGGCTTATATGTTCTTTCCTTAGCATATACATGCAAACCCTTGACTGGCCTATACCTCCGCCTATACACGGGGGTAATTCACCTCTTATTAAGCTGCTGTGGAACGGAAGATTAAGGCGTTCCGTGCATCCCCTTATCCTGAGCTGCCTTATCAGTGATTCAGGATCGACCCTTATTCCCATTGACGAAATCTCGAACGCCGACTCAAGAACGGGATTCCAGAAAATGATATCACCATTTAGTCCCATCCTGCCGTCTTCTGTCACTGTGCTCCAGTCATCATAATCAGGAGCCCGGCCGTCGTGCATTGAACCATCACTCAGTTTTCCTCCTATACCAGCCAGGAATATCGCACCATATTCTTTTGTTGCCTCTGATTCCCGTTCATCTGGAGTTAAACAGGGATACCTCTTAACAAGTTCATCAGCATGCAGAAATGTTATTTCTTCAGGCAGGAATGCTTCGATTTCCGGGTATGTTTCACTTATTATTATTTCAGTAGCTCTTAATGCCTTGTATATTTTCCTTACAGTATCTTTTAAATAATCCATATTCCTGTCAGAGGACAAAATGTGTTTCTCCCAGTCCCATTGATCTACATATATGGAATGAATAGGACTGAAATTTTCGTCCGGTCTTAATGCACGCATGTCTGTGAGTATTCCTTTCCCCGGTTCAACTTCCAGCTCCCTGAGACGGATACGCTTCCACTTGGCCAGGGACTGTACAACAACAGCTTTTCTTTCATCCATGCCCTTTATCTTGAACGATACCGGCCGTTCAATACCGTTAAGATCATCATTGATGCCGGTGCTGTCGAGCACTGCAAGTGGTGATGATACTTTTGTCAAATCAAGCCTCCTGCTAAGTTGAGTTGAAAATGTTTCCTTAACCAGCATCAGGGCTTCTTCTGTTCTTAATAGATCTTCTTTCACTTTACTTCGGTTTATATTATTAACAATAAAATTATTCATAAAAAAAGCCTTCCGTTTCTCCTGGAAGGCTCGTCCCTTTTTCTAATTACCTAACTAAAAAATGGACATAAACCTTCCCCGACAATAATTATTATTGAAATTATTATTAGAAAATTTTATGTCTGCTATATGAAACATGCTATAATCAATATTATAGTTTACAAAATTAATTGAATAAATTTAAAAACAAAATAATATTAAGAATAAAAGTGAAAAAGATTAATATTATATGGATTATTGGAACCGAGCAGCATGAGTTTGCTGCAAGCAAACGAATGCTGCGAGCTCGACGAAAGCCGAAGGGCGTGGATCTGGAGATCCACACCATCGGGTGAGTCAATATAGGAATAATGGAATATTGGATAAGTGGATTAAGAAAAGGATTCCTTTCTAAAACAAATCCAACGAATACAGAAAATACAATGTAGAGGCGCAGCATACTGCGCTTCTGTGTATTTTTTTACAGTTTCCAAAAATTTGCAATTGCATAGACGCGCGAGTCGCGCGTCTCTAATTCCTGTCATGCCTGACAGCTGATTGAATTAAAAACAATTGACTGATTCCGGGCAATTATCTAAATTGCATTTTGCTATCGATGGATAAAGAAAATTAAAGGTGTATATACACCTGCTTTAATGGCTCATTTACTATGAGGACAACTCTATATATAGGATTAGTTCTATTTTCTTTCATTCAGGCATGTGGGTATAAATCTAATTATCAAGATATAAGAACACATAATAAGTTAGCGGAAGACAACCATGAGCTATCAAAAGAAAAAGAAATAATTAATCCTGATGGGCAGATCTTACTAACCCGTATACTACCGCCACAGGGATTTCAAAGAAATAAATCAACCGAGAATTCATTTGCTTTCTATTTACGTCATTTGCCTTTGCAACCTCATAATTCTGAGTTTAAGCTCTACAACGGGAAAAGAAAACCAAATTATGGTATTTATGACGCTGTGGTGGACTTGGATATCGGAACAAACTGCAGATTCATCCAACACTTATGCAGACTTCTGGAAATACATGGAGATTATATTCAGTTATGCAGGTACTCTTTCGCTCTCAGAAGAACTTAAACCGATAGGCATAGATGAAATGCAAATTGGGGATGTATTTATTCAGGGAGGTTCTCCAGGACATGCTGTTATTGTTGTTGACATGGCCATAAATGACACAACAAATAAAAAAATCTTTCTTTTAGCTCAAAGCTATATGCCAGCTCAGGAAATTCAGATACTGAAAAACCCTAATGATGAAACAATTAGTCCATGGTATTCAACTGACTTTATAGAAAAACTTGTAACCCCTGAATGGATTTTTAAAAAAACTGACTTAAAACGATTTGAAGAATAATACTGTCGACTAGGTAAGATTAAGGTATTTTGAAATGTTTAGAGTTTAAGTGGTTTATTCGTTAAGGAAGTTGATAGAATAAAGTTTATAAAGTTGATAAAGTAGAGACGTAGCATGCTGCGGCTCTTTGTATTTTGACATTTTCCTAATATTTACTATTTGTAGAAACACGTAATTCGCCCTTCTTTGATGCAGCTCGTGCATAACAGCTGATTGAATTAATATTGCATTATTGATTAAGCTACAAATATACTCAACTATAAGACGTGTATTAACAACATAAATTATTGAGATAGGAGAAATAAACGTAACAGGTACACATACAGAAATCTTAGCAACCATTTAGATAATTAACCTGCCTAAGTATCGAGTTATGAAACATTATTTCAATAAATTATGGGTTATCATCACAGTTATTTTAAATGTAGTTTTCGTGATATTATTCTTCCCGTTATCCTTGAAAAGAGTCGGTACTATAAAGGCTATTGTCTTCACTCTAATAGGTCTTCTTATTATTTGGATTGTCTATTTTGTCAGAGCATATATATTCAGTAAATATTTTGGTGAAAAAGACAAAAATGGTAAATAGAAAATTGATAGTAATGAATGACTTTTTAATCCATTTGAATTGTTTGATTGTTAAATTGTTGAATTGGAACGTGCTATACAATAACAATTCAACAGTTTAACACTTCAACAGTTCAACTTCAAAAAAGCTTGTTTTCTGGTTCCTCTTGAACAGCTCAGATATTATTCCTCAATCAGATATATATGATTCGTCTTCACCCTGTAGAGCATCGGCACTACGGTGACTTTCCGGTACTTAAGCCTGAGGCGCCTGGTTTCTTTAAGGACAAAATCAATTTCATTCTTTATCTCATAAATTGGTTCTGACTGGTAGAAATGCTCCTCGGCAAGGTATTTTTCCCATCCTCCGGTATCAACAAGGCCCTTAATAAATTCATCCTTTTTTGACATCAGGTTTATCATTGCACAGTTGGTATGGCCCAGCACAATGATATACTTTATGCCTTCAACGGCAATGGCATATGAAATATTGAATTCAATATCCCTCATATTGGCACCCCCCGTACGCAATACATAAGTGAAATTATTAGGTATATTCAAGACCTGGCGGCTGTCCATACACATTCCGATAAGCAATTCGGCCTTTTTATGTTTTTCAAATTTACGGCCCAGGTTATTGTATTCGAGGAATAAACCGACAGGTGTATTACGGTATTCAGGGAATATATCTTCACTGGTTTTTATCTCAATTAATGGTTCCATGATAATATGTTTTAGCAGGTAACATCGTGGTGAGTTAAAAAGTTTAGCCGGGTAAAAGTAAATATTTTATCCTGTTTGACAAGTTTGAACGGTTTGAGTGTTTGAATTAATTGTATATTAGTTTTTTGATAAGAGCTTAACAGGTAATTACATTCAATATTTAAGTTTATTAAGTAGTTAAGCGTAGTATTTAACAATCATAAGGAGGATAAAAATGAATATAACACTTACTCTTGAGCAGTTGCTGGATACTTTTGAGAGATACAATCTCGACATATGGCCAATGCAGATAATTGCCTACGTGCTTGGTATTATTGCGGTTTTCTTTGTCATAAAGCGAACAGGGTATTCAAGTAGAATCATTATAGGTATCATCGCATTTATGTGGCTCTGGGCAGCAATTGGATTTTACCTGCTCTACTTCGGTCCTATTTACAAAATTGCCTATATTTTTGGTGCATTTTCTGTCATACAGGCTGTTCTTTTCCTTGCAGGCGTGTTCAAACCAAAAATATCGTTTGGCTTCAGGCGAAATGTGTTCTCAATAACAGGTCTCCTGTTCATTGCATATGCTATGATTGGTTATCCTGTCATAGGGTATTTTGTGGGTCATTTATATCCGCAATCACCTGCTTTTGGGCTGGCACCCTGTCCGGTTACGGTCTTCACATTCGGTTTGTTATTAATGACCAATAAGAAGGTGCCGAAAATTTATCTTATTATTCCACTGCTATGGGCATTAGGTGGATTCATGCCCGTTTCTGTTGGTATCGTTGAAGATATTGGACTTATCGTAGCCGGGGTTCTTGGAACTGCTATGATTATATACAGGGATAGAAAAAAGTCTTAGTTTAATAAATTGACGAGTTGCCTGATACCTGGCAGCTCCGATACTTATTCACCTGATTTCTTTATTCCCGTACTACCAGTATCTTTTTATGGATCGATGATTTCTGGCTTCTATTATTAATTATTATGTGGTATAATCCCGTTTTTAAATCACTGATGTTTATGGATTGATTCCACCTGGCATTATTTCCATTGCCAACAATAACGCCAGCATTATTATAAATCGTGTAATCAAAATATTGTCTAACAGAAGTACTTTTATTAATAATATAAATGTAATCCGCAGCAGGGTTGGGATAAATCAAAACAGTGGTATTTTCATTATTTTCTACGGATAATACATTAGCCCTGGAAAATGTAACCTGGTTAACTATCCGCTTCCGGAATTCATTATAATTAATATCGAAGGCTGCACCCACCGTAAAAACATTTACATCGGAATCAATAGAATATTGCCTGCTTACTGAAGCCTGTTCACCCGCAGGCATAGTTGTCTGAAATTTTTGACCATAGTTAAATCCTATATGCGGGTAAAAAATGAAATCCAGTTCCGAATCCATGTTAAAATCTGCAGATTTGTTGATGGTATAATTTACATCAACTCGTCCCGCTTGCCAGAAATCATCATTTGTATTGATTTCGATTGTTGGTAGAGAGATATCTTTGTTTGTTATCAGGATGTTCTTCTCTTCGCTCTTTATCAGCACATTATCTATATTGTAGCAGTTAAAAATGAGTACTGCATCTTTTATTTCTACTGTATCAAAATCAAGTGAATCTGTGTGGTATGAATTTACTGTATGAGTCTGATAAATAAGGTTATTGTCTAGTAGAATGTCAATCCGGTCTATCGTATCGTTCGTGAAAACTTCAACAGGTACTTTATCCTGATATATTTCTGAAGATTGTGGCTGAGTTATAATTGCCGACTGATACGCTTTTAATGATTCCCAGGCAGGTCTTAATTCTCCAATAGTATCATCAATGCCTGTATAGTTGATAAGGCCGAACCATTCTTCCACATTGTCATCGTGTACAAATTCATTTCCGGCCTTCCACCATCCATCACTGTAATTGAAAACACAGGAGCCACCAGCTCCGCCATCGACCAGGGATTTATACATGTACAGAATTCCTTCCTGTTGTTCGGTCAGGCTGTTGCCGCCATAGCCCCAGTTACCCGGGCCTGTTGGTGAAACCGACAGTCCATACTCGGTGATAATCAAAGGGTGTCCGGTCACATTCAGTTCGTTCAGATATTGAATATATTCCCTGTAACCATGTAGATAGTTGATAGTGACAGGATTATATATGTATGCATTATAGGCACTGAAATCGAATATATCGGGATCTATATAGGTGCCGTTACAGGTATTTGCTATGCTTACGGGCCTTCCCGGATGTTGTGTATGAATAATGTCGATGAGTTCGGTCCAGAGCTGTACCGTTTCATTGTAACCCGCTTCGAAGATTGTTTCAGGCAAGGGTTCGTTCATCACTAAATAAGCTATTATGTTATCATAGTTTTTTGAGTAACTGAGTACACTGGAAATAGTACTTTTTGCCTGGTTAACAAAAATTGGGTCAGAGAAATCTCCATGAGGATCCACCCATATTCCCATGATTATTTTAATATTATAATCCTGAAGCAGGCTAAGTTCCTGATCTGTAAATGGCGCCCAGGTACGGATTGTATTATACCCTGCGGATAGAATTCGTTGTATATCGAAATGTAATTGTCCGGGATTGAATGTTTTTTCCCATGGCAACTCTCCCGGCAGGGCACTTACCTCGTAGCCAATTCCTTTTACAAAAAACTTTTCACCGTCCAGGTAAAAGAAACCATCCTTAATTTCCAGTTGCTGACCCCAGGCTGTAATTCCGAAAAACAGATAGAGACAAATAAGCTGTATATAATTCCTGATCTTCATTGTTTTTTTATAGCGTAGATGTATGAACACCTGTGGCTATTATTTTTCTTATAAAGGCATCATACCGCTCCTGGATTTCACCTTTGAAATTCTCATCATTCAGATGAGTTTTCATAAAAGCATCCGGATCTTCCTTTTGATCATCAGGTAAAACCAGTCCGACCGGGAATGCCTGGCAAAGAAGGCATTTACCATTCAGCATTTTTTCCACTTCCTTGAAAACCAGGCCATGTCCGAATTTTTCATCTTTTCTCTTGTAAGTGCTTCCGCAACAGGTAACAAAAATTAATTTATTGATGCTTTCATGGTACTTCTTAACAAAACAGCGAAGGGGAGGTATAAATTTGCCCATCCAGATCGGGCCACACAGGATTACATAATCGTAGTCTTTTATATTGCTTTTTAATGGTTTAATGCCCAGGTGTATATTCATTAAAAACAGTGTAAATACATTTAAACGTGGTTTGATTTCTTCAATTTCGCATGAAAGATTCCGAGAAATTTTTTCAGCCAGGTATTTATTACTGCCTTTGTTTGAATAATATACTACAATTGTATTCATAATCATACTGTCTGGTTAGTTAGTAAATATTTTAGTACTTCAATATTTCACCTTAACTATCTTTCCTCACATTTAAAGGAATTGGAATATTTATTAATTTTACTTTGATACCTTTTCTTAAAAAGTAAATTTCCCACAGTACCGAAATTAATCTCATCGAAGTTTTTTTGGATGAATTCCTCATTTAATTCTGTTGAATAATTCACAAATTTACCGGCAACATTGCCTGAAATATCTGAATTTATGTCAAAAAGCTGGATGGGTGTATTACAATTAAAATCAAATGATTTAAAGTCAATAAATTTTACATCTTGCCCCAGGCTGGTTCGAAAAAACATTTTACTATTTGTAAGATCATAGACTACAGACCACCTATTATTTCCCATATCCATTTCCTTTAATATCGAGAATACATAATTTACCACGGGAATATCAGTTTTTTCATTGTATTCATCAATTTTTTTTGCAGCAAGCATAAAACGCAAATCTTTGGATGTATAGTCATTCTCCAGCATTTTATTATATATGCTGTCATTATCTGGCATTAGCTTCAATTCTTTATCATAAGCCCTGTTGCATAATACCTTGACGGGCATTTGCTCGCCTTCATAAATATTCGTTTTATCATTTAAAAACTCAATTACAGCTGTATTTCCATTTTTATCCCCAACAAAATAATGCCATTGACAGTGTCCGTCAATTATAATTTTGTCCAGGATATCAATTACCTCTTCAGTTGTTCTGAAATTATCCAGAACGTATTGCATGAAAAAATGATGATGAAATGCTGGATTTTGAGATTTAAGCCAGCTTGTTCCAAGCAAAGTCATCTCACCTATATATAATCCCTGATCGTTCATTCCTCCATCAATAAAATCCTTTCCCCATGTGTTGTATGTTACAGAACCGTATTTTGATATCCACTGAATTCTCGTATTTTTCTGCTTCTTTGCACACATACAGGTAAAATCCGTCCAGCTAATGCTCTCCTTTCTGACACCACGTTTATTAATAAAGACAGCTCCCGGGACTTCTATATAATCATCCAGGTTATGTCCTATTATGACAGTATCATTTTTATTCAGAAGGAATGTAGAGCAGGCAGAATTATCTTTAATGCTGTAAAACCGTTCGGAATTACAATAGCACAGGTAACATATGAATAACACTACTGCAATTGAAAATCCAAGTAGAACTTTACTTTTCATAATGTTGATGCGATTAATCCCATTGTGCATAATAAAACTATAATGATCACTAATGCAATAGATATAATGTTCCATGCCTTTTTTGGCTTGATGTACCAATAATTCAAAAATAATGCGAATAACAAAGTTTGAGGCAGGACTTCAAAATATCCCTTTAATTGATCAACTATAGGTATTTTGGTATAGATCATTCCCTCTATTGAACCAGGAGCGGGTCCTGTTGTTGACAAAATACACAGGCCAACTATTAATACCCATAATTTTAACCATCCATACTTTTTATGAAGGAAACTATCTTTAAAAAACCAGAGAACGACTGAAAATATAAATCCACGGATAACATTAAGCATTGGGCCGGCTGCAACCCATGGAGAATCAACTGATCGCATAAGATAGGACATTGGAGGATTTTCAAAAGCCTCTTTATAGTCAAGAAGAATTGAAGCAATTAATCCCATTATAAAGTAGGAAATAACATGAGATGATGTCACTCTCCAGAAGAAGGTACTGAATTTCAATTTTTCCATTTCCATATGTTTATTGTTTAGTTTTATGTTTATAAATATTGGTCCATCTTGCAAAAAATCAGAAACACTTATCCAGGTGATCACTTACAATATTGGCAAATCGTTTTCTTATACTTCTTCTATATTTGATACTGCTCTGTTCAGAAACTGGTTAAATGGATATTGTGTGTGAAATATATCCATAAGATTTTCAAATATTGCACTCTCAAGCCAGAATGAATTTTTCACAGGGTAGGCCACTGCATAATGTTTATTTTTCAACAGATCAATATCCTTAAAGTCTTTTGGAAAACCTTTTGGTGCCAGTGTCAATTTTTCTCCATGAATTTCAGGGAAATATTTTCTGAAATTGCTATTGTTGATGATCCGTTTATACTCTTCTGTATTTTCATAAATCTCGGTTCTGATAGCTTGAAGTATATTTGATTCAGGCATATAAATTCCACCACCAATGAACGATTTGTCAGGTTCAATATGAATGTAATACCCGGCATAGGATCTTTTGCGTCCTCCTTTTGCCATGAATGCTCCAAAATTTGTTTTATATGGTTCTTTGTTTTTTGAAAACCTGACATCTCTGAAAATCCTGAAAATACATTCTTTCGGAGATGTTACGTCAATGTTCTCATCCAACTGTTTCAGTTTTGGAAGTAGTATTTCTATGAATTGCTCAATCCCGGCTTTTGCCTGCTGGTATCTGTCATTGTTTTCTTTAAACCAGATCTTATTGTTGTTAAACTGCAGGTCTATCAAGAATTCAAAAATCATTTTAAAGTCCATAGTCATTGCGTTTTATTTTACTTCTATAATTATCCATTTATGATTTCCTGTCGGAAGAGAAAGCAGGAGTGCCATCAAGACAACAATAAAGGGGATACTAAGAATCATGGTTATGACTAATTTTAATCGTTTCGGAGTCTATTCATGTATCTTAAAAAATGATATGTTAATTTGATTTATCGCTCGTATATCCCTTATTTCTCCACCGGATTTCTTCGAGTCTGGTTTTTGAACCTGGATCAAGCGAAAAATTTTTTACCAGTATCTCGCATGGATAATCATTACAAAATGCGCAACTATCAATATTTTTCCTGACTGCACATTTCCTGATTTCACAGTTTAAGCATCCAGTAAATATCCTCCCGGTATTGACCCGGCAACCATCACAGTCTGTAATATCTTCAGGCTGCAGGGTCATCCCGTATAGTTCAGAACATTGTTCGGCTATCGATTCTCTCATAGTTAGTTGTAGTGATTTATCCTTTTCCAGTGTAGCCAGGTGAATAGGACATGTATCACATGTCAGGCCGCAATATGCTAACATTTTTTCCATTTTCAAAGATCCTGCTTTTTAATAGTATAATGCAACTGAACATCCATACAGAATGCATGGCCCATGAATATCCTATATCGCACATAATGCAAAATAATTATTTTTTCTCGTCTTGAACGAATATAGGCTTTTACTATTAAAAAAAAGAACCCACTCCCTGCGGAGTGAGTTCTTTCTTATTATTTTAGAAACTTACTTGCGACGTGTGCTGCCTGTTTTCGACTCTCTTGCATTTGAACTTTTATTAGCAGTATTAGTTGATTTTTTAACCTGGTTGCTTCTGCGGCTTGTATTGCTGGATGTCGAAACAGATGATCTTGAACTTCGTGCAGGCTCTTTACTTTTAACCGTCGCTACTTGTCTTGAAGCGCTCCTTCCGGAGACAGCAGACGACTTACTGCGAGTGGCAGCTGTACTCTGAGTTGCAGTTGTTGTTGCTCTGCGTGTAGTGATTGAGCTATTGGTTGCAGAACGATTTGCAGTTGATTTACCGGCTGCAGTTGTGCTTGTCCTCCTTGTTGCGGAAGTGGAAGCATTCCGGCTTGCAGATGGTTTTGCAACAGTTCTCTGAGTTGTAGTTGTTGTCGCTCTGCGGGTAGTGGCAGTACTCTGTCCCTGGGATGAGTTCCTTCCGTACCTGTCAGCAGTGGACTCATTCGTTCTTCTTGAGTCTCTTGTGCTGGCATAGAGTGCTTCTCCGTCTCTCCTCTGTTCGGGTCGTGAGTAAGTAGATCTGTATCTGCCTTTATTAATATTCACTTCCACTATTGGAGAGTATGTACGTATCCTGCTGCAGTAAAAGTTGTTGTACCTTTTATATCGGAAGTGGTTCCAGTGGCGGTAATGCATGTAGTAGTAAGAATACCAGTTATAATGATATCCATAGTAGAAGTGCCAGTAGTAGGGGCTCCAGGGGTTCCAGTAGTCAGGGTAATAGCCCCAGTACCATGACGAATGCCAGACTACATAAGTGGGATGGTATATGTACCTTATCATCGGCCAGGCAGCAATGTCATAATAGGTGGTTGTGACTACAGCCACATTAGCCCTGTTGACTGATCGGACCGTGTATCCGGGATTGGGCGTCTCAGAATATATAGGTTCAATTATATAATTCCTTCCATACAAAGCCTCGTCCCCAATCAGCTGTATTTGCACTTCCCCGTTACGTAACTTCTCTACAGTAAACACAGCCACATCCTGACTCTCATTCTGTGTCAGTAAGGCCCTTAATACTAGAGTATGAACGTTTCCATCAACATAATCAGAAATCGTTATATAGTCAACCATGTTATCACCATTCAGGTCGAGGTTGTTTATCCTGGAATTCTCGTCATTCAGACTTCTTTCAAAACCTTCAAGTGTTTCAGATTCCTGGAACAATTTCATCACAGCATAAAGGTTGAGATTGTCACCCGGCAGACCGAGATATTCATCCGGCCAGTCCTGGGCTCCCAGTGCGCTCCATCCTGTTATCAGGAGTGCGAGGATCGATGTGATAATTAATTTTTTCATCTCTTTAAGTGTTAGAAGAATCATCTCTTCGTAATATTAACATCAAAACCCGTACCATAATTTGCATTTTCAGATTATATGGGGGCTTGAGGACCTTGTGGCAAGCTGTCCTTGCCTTTAGGATTTAATGTTTAATTTGAATAATCGTATAAACAATCCTGAAATGCTTATCAGGAACATTAATGTTGAAATTCAATGCACGGTTAGCGATATAAATAGTTGGCAGCCCCGAGTACTCGTGGTGGCTGGTATTTGCCTCGGTTCTTGTCTGGCCGCACCATTACTGTCATATCGTCGAGCATTTTATTAAGGTTTATAATACTGGGGTTCATTTTTACTAAGTTATATCTTCTTGTGTGATCTTCCAATCATTAGGCGATCCGCAAAAACGATGACATGAAAATGCAATATACCGCTTGCTAGGTGGGCGTGCATTATTTTCTTACCGTTAATTTGTAAATAGAGAATCCAAGTATGCTTCCAAGAATAGTTGTCATTATGAAAATTGGAATAAGGGATTTTGGATCATTCCATCCGATTATAATTGCACAAGGTAATAGCACCATGTAGGAGATGATAACCCCCTTAAGAATTGGATTAATCCTTAATTCAACCTTGGAGACAAGGAAGCCAATGATAGCAAACGTTTTATTTTTGTTTTTCCTTTAAAAGCCTTGTAAGTGATATATTGTAAAATAAAAACCAATTAAGTCAATTACTAGCACAACTATCATTACTGCAAACATTGGAATAAGTGGCTTAATTACTTTTTCTATGCCTATATCGGCAACTGAGCAGCCAATAAAAAGGAGTGAGCCCACCGGTGGTATTGTCAGGCAGTCAATCCGGGTATCCATGACTAATCCGGCAGACTCCCTGAAATACAAATAATCATATTAGTTTGTGTATGGCCTGTCAGCATACAGATACGAGACCGAGTTGATCTCCTAGCCCGTTCCTTTACATGATACCAGAGCTATTTTCAAATTATTCATACGCTCGCATAGGTCGACATTTTCAGCGAATTCGGGCTTACAGGTTTATCTTCTTTTTTTCTTTGGAAATATCTTATTAAATTGTAAGATGGTATTATTGGCGAAATAACCCCAAAGGGAACCCGATACTTATTATCCAATTTTTTAATCATTATATACAAGAATTATGAAATCGAAGAACTCTATGGACCGGAGAAAATTCATTAGTTCAGCTGTTACCACGGCTGCGGCCATTACGGTGGTTCCCAGACATGTACTGGGCGGAACGGGATATGTCCCACCTTCCGATAAAATAACAGTTGCCAATATAGGTTGCGGCACCCAGGGTTTAAGGGAGATGCCAGGGCTACTACAAAACCCAGATATACAGGTTGTTGCTGTTTGTGATGTGAATAAATTTACTACCGATTATCTGGACTGGTCTCCAGAAGGTCTTCGAAACTCTATTCGTAATACACTTGATGCTCCTAACTGGGGTTCCAATTACCAGGGCATCCCTGGAGGAAGGGACATAGGAAAGGAATACGTCGAAACATATTATCGCAAAAATCAAACTTCAGGTACCTATAAGGGATGCAGCTCGTATGAGGATTACCGGGAACTGCTTGAAAAAGAACCGGATATCGATGCCATTAAGATCATGACCCCGGATCATCATCATGCATATCTTGCGATTGCAGCCATGAAGAAAGGCAAACATGTGATCACGCATAAACCCATTGCCAACCGTATGTCTGAGGGAAGGCTCGCTATTGAGACAGCAAAAAGTTCAGAAGTGAAGACACATTTGCTGGCCTGGAGTGAAAGACCGGAATATGGATTGGTTCTGAAATGGATCAATGATGGAGTAATCGGCAATTTAAAAGAGATACATAACTGGTCATACCGTCCGGTATGGGAACAATGGCCATCCCGGCCCAAAGAATCCAGGCCCATACCAAATGGCTTCAATTGGGAGTTATGGTTGGGACCGGTATCCGATTTACCCTATCATCCTTACTACACTCACAATCGATTCCGCGGATGGTATGATTTTGGAGGCGGGAGCATTGCAGACATGGGACATTACAGTCTCTTCCCGTTATTCCTGACCTTTGGGATTGATACACCTCCTGTCAGTGCGAAAGCATATGGGACCACCCATCGATACGTTGACGGCAATACCTATAAATGGATTGAGAATGATGTTTCATTTCCTTTATCAAGCTTGATACAGATAGAATTCCCGAAACAGAAAAATCTTCCTGCTTTTGATCTTTTCTGGTATGATGGAGGTATGAAGCCCTTTATCCCTGACGAACTCAAGGAGGATAAGCGTGATATGCCAGAGGAAGGAATGATGTTTGTAGGTGATAAGGGAAAAATACTGGCAGGATTTCGCGGTGAAGATCCCGAGATCATTCCTTACAGACTTATGAAAGCATATCAGGGAGAAAAGGAACTTCCTGAAAGAGAGCGTGGACCTCGCTCAAATACCTGGGCGGCAGCAATAAAAGAGGATAAAGAGACACCTGGTAGCTTTAAATATGCTGGTACGGTCACCGAAGCCATCAACCTGGCAGCTGTCGCTCTGCGAGCAGGTAAAAAGGTAGAATATGATTCTAAGAGTATGAAGATCACCAATGATGAAGCAGCCAACAAATATTTGACACGGGAATACAGAAAAGGCTGGGAACTTTAAATAAACCGGAATTATGAAGAATACAAAAAAGCATTATTCAAGAAGAGGTTTCATTGAAAAAACTGTCTTACTGGGTGCGGCCGGACTGCTTGCACCTGCTTTGGATATACAATCAAAAGCCATGGCAACCCCACGTATGACGCACGATGATATTTCACTTGCCCAATGGGCACTGGTACAGGAAATAAGGGATGGGAAATGGAAGAACCTGGATTTTCCACGAATTGCCAGAGAAGATTTTGGATTGAACGGGATTGAATTTGTGAATACACTGTTTGAGGTGCCGACCGTAGACTATCTCAATCAATTGAAAAAGAATGCAGATGACCATGGGGTAAAGATGGTATTGATCATGATTGATGCAGAAGGAGATGGCTGTGAACCTACACCTGAATTGAGACGACAATTTGTGATCAATCACAGGAAATGGATTGATATCGCGCATTATCTGGGCTGCAAAGCCATACGAACCAATTGCAGGGGGCCGCAGGACGTGGATAAAGACGAGGCCTTGAAGTGGGCAGCAGAATCATACAACATGCTATTGGAATATGCTGTGCCGGCAGGAATTAGTGTATGTATTGAAAATCATGGAGGAGTTTCAAATGATTCTGATTGGATGATAGCTCTCTTGAAAGAGGTGAATAACCTCTACTTCGGCTCCTACCCCGACTGGCGAAGACCATCAGACGATTTCGATAATGTGGATTATCTCGAAAAGATGCTGCCCTGGGCGGTGGGAATGTCTTATCGCAACCAGCCAACAGAAGAGCTGACGGCAAAAATGATAAAATTGTGTCATGATGGGGGTTACAGAGGATGGTACGGGATCGAATCAACTGGGAGAGATGCCATTATGCAGGGTAAGGAACTTCTGAAAAAATATCTGGAACTCTGATTGGAGGTTGAGATTGGTCCGTCAGAAAAGAGTTACTGGGCAAATTGCATTTAGTTTCGAGATCTCGGGACGAGCTCGGCGAAGCCAACCGAAGACCCGCTGAGCGGAGCTGAACTCGGCGAAGCTAATGTGCCTGAAGCTCTTTCTTCACCTGCTCTATATTCATATCCATAATCCATATATCACAATTCCCGAAACTGCCTCTAGTGAAGGCAACTCTATTTCCATCCGGAGCCCAGCTTACGCCTTCATTATGCAGCTGGGGGGTGACTGCTAGAGGAAGTGAAGTTCCCCCTTCAGAGGGCATGATATAAAGTCCCAGATATCCGCCTTCTAAAGATGCATAAATCAGCAGCGAACCATCGGGAGAAATAGCAAGATGGCGATAAAAATTTTCATGATGCCCGAGGATTTGTTTTTTTTCTATTCCATCCACAGAGATTTTCCAGATAGTTGATTTCCTGGATTCCCTGTCCAACATTGCTATCAGGACATTCTTCCCGTCAACAGACCAGCATCCGGGAAGGGGCAGCAAACCTTCTTCACTAAATATTTTCTTAATGTTACCGGTTTTAATATTATAAATACACAATGACACTGTGGATCCTTCCAAAAATGCAATTTGTGAGGCATCGGGGGACCAACAGGGAAGTCCACCATTTATAATGTGAATTGAATCAGGAAGGAATTTAATTGGAGGTCCTCCTTCAACCGGTATCATTTTAATACTCTTACCGGTATCTGCATCAAAAACAATGAAGCTGTTATCAGGTGACCATTTGGGATGCTCAGCAACACCTTTAAAAATCTGTTCTGCTCCTGTTCCATCTTCCGAAACTTTCCATAAGCCGTTTTTTCCGATTGTATCATTCATATCTGTGTGTTGGTAAATAATAGATTTCCCATCGGGTGACCATGTGGGAAATCCCTGCTGAGCTGAGTCGAAAATCAATTGTTTGGCTTTGAACATATCCTGGGCATTAAGACTGATAGTCCAAAGCCCAAATAATACAACAATTAATGTAAGGTACTTCATAGTCTTTTATTCATAAATGGTTTTTACAATTGTTTACAAAGTATGTGTAAATGTACAATTACATATATATCTTTTATGTCATTATTGAAAGGTACATTTATATCTCTTATATTTAAGTGTATGCCTACCATTGTCAGGCTGTTTTTTATCTTCCGTTTCCTGATTAATTTCATCATTATTCAATATGTCATCAATTGGATTCTTAAAGTTACTAATATTTGTCTTAGGAACATGTGTATATCGCTCTGTTGTTGTTACTCTTATGACCCAGGAATTCCTGTATGAGGTTTAATATCATCTATGTATTAATGTCTTCCTTTGAAATATCAACCAGGTTCCTGCCGGTAAAGTAGTCCATGGAATCACTTGAATAACCTGGGAAGTTGATAAGGTTGATAAAGTTGATAAAGTTTATAAAGTTGGTGGATTATGTTTTT
>CAZNYS010000070.1:0-17367 GCA_964577305.1 uncultured Rikenellaceae bacterium | reverse complement strand
GTAAATCAACTATTTCCCCTCCTTTTTAAAGGAGGGGCGTCCCGACCGTCAGGTCCAGGACGGGGTGGTTTAGTGACTTATGAGACACCCCCTACTTCTGAGACAGATCCTACTTTTCCTTAACGTTAAGCAGCTCAATCCGTGTTTCGGATACTTTAACAACCTTAATGATATAATTGCCTATTTCTATAGAAGCATTTATCTTTGGTATGTCTCCCCTGTGGATCAGGACAAGACCGGCAAGTGTCTCATAATCATCAGAGTCAGGAAGCGACAACCCGTATTCTTCATTAATATAGTCAATTTCTGTTCGGCCTGAGAAGAGGTATTCATTATCACCGATCTTTCTTTCTATCAGTTCTGAACTGTCATGTTCGTCTTCTATGTCGCCAACTATCTCTTCGAGCACATCTTCAATGGTAATCATTCCCGAGGTACCTCCAAATTCATCTACCACGAGAGCAAGCTTTTTATTCTGTTCCACAAAAAGTTTCAGCAGTTTATTGGCAGCCATGCTTTCTGGTACAATAGGCAGTTTACGGACTGATTCTCTTATATTGCCGGGTGAACTGAAAAGGTCGCGCAACCCGAAATAACCGCTTATATTATCTATTGATTTTTCAAAGATCAGGATATTTGAGTGACCTGTATCAATGAAAGACTGCTTGAGGTCTTCAAGGGAGCTGTTGGCTGAAAGAGCTACAATCTCTGTTCGGGGGACCATACAGGCTCTTACTTTAACATTTGACAGATCAAGGGCTTTCTGGAAAATTCTTATGTCATGTTCTTCGAGGTCAGTATCGAGGTCCTCATCATGCACATCACTGACAAGGTCATCAAGATCCACCTTGGTAAAAACATTCTTTCTGACATCTTCTTCATTTTTAACACCGAAGAATAACCTGAGGAACAGGTTTGCAAGCTTAATAATCAATATAGTAACAGGATAAAAAAGGCCATAGATGAGGGCAGTAGGAATAGTGAATGTTTTAAGAAATAGATTAGGTGACCTTCTGAAAAATGCTTTTGGTAAGAACTCAGCAACCAGTAATATAATAAGTGTCGAAATAATAGTCTGTATTAAAAGGAGCAGGAAGTCAGCCTTTATCAGCCCGTTGAAAAGTACTTCAAGCGGCCCGGCTACATAAAGGCCATATACTACCAGTGCTATATTGTTACCAATAAGCATTGTAACGATAAAACGCTCAGGTCTGCGGCTGAAAGAAGCAATTATACCTGAACCGAACCTGCCAACTTTTTTGTCTATTTCTATTCTCAGTTTATTGGAAGAAACAAAAGCTATTTCCATACCCGAGAAGAAAGCGGAGAAAAGTATGGCTAACAATATAACCAGGGCAACGTTCATATCACAAAGTTACTTCTTTTTACGTTGTCGGTCCCTAACATAAGCCATTATAAAGGCAAGTATGCCCATCCCCAGGAGAATAAGAAACCTTTCACCCCCGCTGGTAATCTTATTATGTATAGCAGCAGCGATACAGAAGATCCCGATTACTATCCACAGGATCTCAAGGATTATCAGTGTTCTTTTATTCATCATCAATGTATATAGTGGCCGTTACATTTTTTATTTTCCAGTTATCAAATTTTGTATCTGACTCAAGGCCGTTTCCCATTATTATCTGATCTTTCTGTGTTATCCTGACGTATTTATCAGTATATACCAGATTTTTATTTTCATCCCAGAACAATAGTTCTGTTTCAAGCTTTTCACCCTCATCATTAATAGCAATTACATTTTCCCTGACTTCCCAGAGGCCTTTACTTTCGGTATACCTGGCAAAATTGGCAGTAATCTCAGCAATCATTTTATCTTCGCCTTCATAAAAATAAACTTCTATCCCTTCATCAAAGTCAGCATAAGGAACCTCTTTCTTGCCATAATATTTCATCAGTGGCGATTTCATTTTGAGTTCCAGTACAGCTGAATCTGTAAACGAAGTTACAAAATCGTGAACAACCTGCGTTGGCAAATCAGGTTTGAGTGAAGCATCGACAATCTCTATTTTCTCACGGCATGAGAAAAACATTGCAGCCCATAACAGGGCTGCAATGCTTGTTTTATTCAATATTTTTCTAAGAGTATTCAATTTTCTGCCCTGAAGCGCACTGTTGTTTGTTCATTTATCCATCCGCCAACAGTATACGGTTCTCCTTCCTTGATAATGCTTATGAAAAAGAGGTCTTCCTTTTTCGGGAACAATCTTGATACTGTCTGGATGTATTCATTCACCCTTTCTGTCAGACCAGGATCTTTCTCCTTGGCTTTCTTGAAGTAATCGGCCGCAACCCAGTATATCATCTGGTTTTTTAATTCATCATCAAATATTTTCACACTTGAATAGGCGTTACCAATAATCATATAGGCTGTACCGTTATCAGGATTGGCCCGGATGGCTTTCTTGGCATAATCCCTTGCTGTCCTGTAATCTTCGCTGTTTAATCTCAATGTTGACAGCTTGGTATAGTATGTTGATATCATGTTATTATCATCTTCCAGTGCCACAGCCTCAAGATAATAATCTTCTGCCCTGTCAAAATTCATTTTATCATAATTCATTTCAGCCAAATGATAGGCTGACACAGCTGTCTTTTCAATATGGTAAAGGTGTTCTGCTGCAGTATAGTAAAGGTCTGAATCGGTACATCCTGCGTTGTCGAGAAGGTCAAGTACCTTTTTCAGTAGCTCAGTATCATCTGGATTATCGGCTACCCTCTGGGTGAAGATGGGTATAAGTCCTTCACAGGTAGCTGCACCACCGGCTTTAAAGATCATATCTATTGTTTCCTTGGCATTCACATCAGGAGGCCTGTTTACATTGGCAATCCTTTCATCCAGAATATCCATGAGCATGCCATAGTTATTAATAACTTCTTCATTATCAATACTATTGTTTTCAAAAAGCATCTGGGTGGTTCCCATAAATACAGTTAACACGGTAGGATCTGCTCTTCTTGGATCTGTATTTATGGCATCTGCAAGTGTGGCATATGCCAGTTCTACCAATTCAAAGTTATCACCGGCCACGTCAAATATATCCATCCCCTTACGTCCAAGGTAGTAGGCTTTCCTGTTGAAATACTTTATTCTCGCATCATAGATTATTTCAATGGTATCTATATATTTCCTCTCACCTGTTTTCATGTACAAATGCTTGAACATATTTATACCATGCAAGTGCAGGTTGCTCGAGGATTTAGGGCATTCAAGGAATGCTTTTCTCCAGAAACTTAACGCCATTTCATAATTTTGCTGATCATAATAAGTTTTATAGAGTGATAAATTCCTTCTGCAGTTTGCACTATCATCTCCATGCCCATACTTACTGCCGTCTTCAATGCCCTTCTGACCAAACAATGGTAAGACAAAAAAAGAAAGGAAGATAACTGTGATCGTTTTGGGTAATCCTGCTTTCATCTTCAATTTATTTTATTTGTATTTCTGTTTCATGAACCAATTATCATATAAATTCAGGCTTAAACCTACCGTCAAACAATTCTCAATATGCAAGCCATTTTCCAAAGAACCTTTCCTGCTCAAATATTCAATATGCAGGTTAACTCTTGATTTACTACGTTTCATCGGTAAACCTGCTCCAAAAGTAATGCCAAATTCGTTAAGTTGTTCTCCGTTTACCATCAGATGGCCGTCAGTGACAAAACCACCAAGCCTGTATTCTATTCTTTTAAGATAATTATAATTTGCATTTTTATCAGGAATCAATTCAGCTCCCAGTTTAATAGTTGAACTGTTCACCAGGTATTCTTCATATCCGTGGAAAGATACCTCACCCCAGTTTGACATGATATAATCTGCTGCAAGAAGGAAGAGGTCCTTTTTCCCGAAGGCTATTCCCATGCCCATTTCTTCAGGCAGTTCAACACTTCCATTATCATCGTAAACATAAGAGAGAGTATCGACTGAATATTCAGAGCCCTGATAGGGAGCATACCTTAAGAATATTTTCTCATATTCTGAATTATATGTTTTTTTCATAGAATATGTTAAACCGGCGGATGCAAAAAAATCGTTTTTCAAATTTACTGAATATTGTATACCATACTTAAAATCATATCCATATACCCTGATATTTTCTGAGGAAAGGTTATTGAACTGATTATTATCATCAGTAAACAAGTATAGATTATCGCGTTCAATATTGCCAAAAAGATAAGTAAAATTTACTCCCAGGTAGAGGTTTCTGACCGGACTGATACCAAAGCCGGCAAAGAAATTATTATAACTACCTGCTCCTTTATGAGTATTTTGAACTTCGCCAATAACCGGGTTATATTCTACATCATTTTCAGTAACTGTTTTAATCAGGTTGTAATAACCATTGGAATAGGGGACGATACCGGTTGCAAACCCCAACCATTTTGTTATCGGGAAGGCCATAGCCAGGTGATGAAAATTAATATCATCGGAACTATAAGAATACTCTTTATCTGTAAGCATATTTGTTTGGTATTCAATGCCAAAGTCAAAAACAAATGAATTGGTATCAATACTGCTATAAGATGCCGGGTTGAGGTAATTAATTGAAACGGGATCTCTCATTGCAATACCTGCCCCTCCCATACTGCGGCTTTTCAATATTCCCTGCTGCTCAATTATCCCGGGTCCAAACCTGGCATAGGGGCTGTTGATCATTTTTTGCCCCATTACCATCATGGATGGTGAAAGAAGGATTAGCAGGATGAATATTTTAATATGTTTGTGCATTATAATTCAAAATATAGTTTAATCCGTCAACCACAAGGTCGGGGATGAGCATATGCCTGGTTTCCAGCTTGTCTGACAGGAACGCCCCGTCTCCGCCTGTAATGATCACCTTCAGTTCCCTGTACTTGTTTTTTAAAATGCGAATATAGTCATTTATTTCAAAAATCAAGCCTGTTTGAACACCTGACCTTATTGCATCAACTGTGTTAACTCCAAGATTACCAAATGAATCACTTTTACTAACAAGAGGCAGACGGCCGGTGAACTCGTTCAGGGCCCTGAATCTCATCTGCAGGCCAGGAGAAATATTGCCGCCAAGGTAAATATTATCAGAACCCAGCAGGTCATATGTAACTGCCGTGCCTGCATCAATAACAAGAACGTTTGTGTCATTGAACATATTGTGTGCTGCTGCCACTGCAGCTATACGGTCAGTCCCAAGTGTCTCCGGACTTTCATAGCGCAGGGTGAAAGGTAATGGTGTTTTATGGTTTAGTATGAGAGTTGCAATCCTTGCATCCTCAAGTATATCCATAAATATTGGATTGCCTTTTCTTACTGTGCTAAGAATAGCTCTTTTCACGGGATATTCAGTAATGATTTCCTCCACAAAACTATTATCCGGCCTGTCAGAATATGTAATATATTCCTTTTTATCCAGGCTGTATACTCCCGCTTTGCTTGCTGAATTACCTATGTCAATTGCCAGATTCATAAAGGATTGGTAAAATTATAAAAAAGTGTATAATTAAAGTGCATCAACCCGGGTTTTAATATTTATTTAACTTTTTAATTATCCGCAGGTGCTTCAATAACAGAACTGAAAATATTGATAACCTGCTTTATGTTCTTTATATTTCGTGTAGTGATAACTAACCTGGATTCTGTCTGTTTTACCCTGAATCGCTTACTATCTGTGCTTACCAATTTTATCAGGTTCATAAAGGTATTGCTTTTATAGAATGAAGATTCAGGGTCTGAAATAAAATGCATTACCATTATATCATTCCTTATCACTATTTTCTCAACAGCCAATCTGCAGGCCAGGTGTCGCAGTTTAACCAGGTTAAGCAATTCTATTGCTGGCACCGGCATCTTTCCGAACCTGTCATTCATTTTTTTCTCAAAGACAAGTAATTCATCATCGCTTTCAATGTTGTTCAATTCCTTATACAGGCGTATTCTCTCAGATATATTTGAAACGTAATCATCCGGGAACATTATTTCCAGGTCGGTATCTATCTGGCAATCATTTAAGTAACTTTTTTCAGCTCGGTATACAGGCTCAGGTTCCGGTTCGTTTTCCGGACTTATGTTCCTCAATTCTTCAGCTTTCAGCTCATGTATTGCTTCATCAAGTATTCTCTGGTACGTTTCGAAGCCCACATCAGCTATAAATCCACTTTGCTCAGCCCCGAGAAGATTACCTGAACCACGTATGTCGAGATCCTGCATGGCTATATAAAAACCACTTCCCAATTCCGAAAACTCTTCAATTGCTTTAAGCCTTTGCCGTGCTTCCCGGGTGATAATATTTAATGGTGGTGCCAGCAGGTAACAAAAGGCTTTCTTGTTTGACCTGCCAACACGTCCCCTTAACTGGTGCAGCTCTGATAATCCGAACTGGTGAGCATTATTTATAAATATCGTGTTCGCATTGGGGATGTCAAGTCCTGATTCAATTATGGTAGTGGCAATTAATAAATCATAATCGCCATGCACAAAGTCGAACATTATGTTCTCTATAAGCCTTCCTTCCATCTGGCCGTGAACAACGGCAGTTTTTATATCTGGCAATATGCGGTTTATGGTAATTTGAACCTCCCTGATTGTATCAACACGGTTATGTATGAAAAAAACCTGGCCATTTCTGTTCAGTTCATACTCAATACCCTCTTTAATGATATCTTCATTGAATCCATGAAGTTCAGTTACAATAGGCATCCTGTTTGGTGGTGGTGTATTTATTATTGAAAGGTCCCTGGCACCCATCAGGGAAAACTGAAGTGTCCGGGGTATTGGTGTAGCGGTAAGTGTAAGAGTATCAACATTGGACTTCATCTTTTTCAGTTTCTCTTTTACGGCTACACCGAAACGTTGTTCCTCATCTATAATAAGCAGTCCCAGGTTTTTGAATTCTACCTCTTTGCCAACAAGTTTATGCGTACCGATGATGATATCCAGTTCCCCTGTTTTTAACTTCCTGATAATCTCTTTCTGCTGTGATGGTTTCTTATGCCTGCTTATATAATCTATACTGACCGGGAAATTTTCCAGCCTTGATGTAAAGGTCTGGTAATGCTGCAGGGCAAGTATAGTGGTAGGCACAAGGATGGCTGTCTGTGTGCTGTCTGCAGCAGCCTTAAATGCAGCCCTTATTGCGATTTCTGTTTTACCGAAACCTACATCACCACATATTAACCTGTCCATGGGATGCGCTTTTTCCATATCCTCCTTTACCGAACCGGTGGCAGCAAGCTGGTCAGGCGTATCCTCATATATGAAAGAAGCCTCAAGCTCACGCTGCAGGTAAGAGTCGGGTGAAAAACTGAATCCTTCAATCTCCCTCCTTTTTGCATATAGCAGGATAAGATCACGGGCAATATCCTTGATCTTATTCTTTGTCCTGGTTTTAAGCTTTTGCCATGCCCCTGTACCGAGTTTATAAATGCGTGGTTCGGTATTATCTTTACCCTTATATTTTGATATCCTGTGCAGGGCGTGAATACCGACAAATAAAGTATCATTATCTTTATATACAAGTTTTATGTTTTCCTGTATCTTACCATTGATCTCAACTTTCTCAAGGCCGCCGAACCTGCCAATTCCATGGTCAACATGCACCACGTAATCCCCGGGATTGAGACTGGTAAGTTCTTTTATGCTCAGACTTTCTTTCTGGGAATACATGCCTTTGATCCTGAATTTATGGTAACGCTCAAATATCTGGTGATCGGTAAATACAGATATTACCAGGTCGTGATCGGTAAATCCCTCATGAAGGTTTGCCAGTTTGGTATCAAAGGCCAGCCCGGGGTTAATTTCCGTGAAGATGTCCTTTATCCTTTTAATCTGGGTTTCACTCTCAGAAATAATCAGGTTAGTATATCCCATCTCACTGTTCTCAAGGAGTTTAGCCCCAAGCAGTTCAAAGTCCTTATTAAAGAAAGGTTGCGGGCTTGTATTGAAAATGTATCTTGAACTGTCAGTATAATGAGGTATTGAAGAAAACTCAATTACCCTGAATTTTAAAAGTGCTGATTCAATATCAGCCCCTGTTATGGCAATATCATACTTTGCTTTTAGCTCAACATCATTTTCGGTTGTCCATGATGAATTATATATTGTATCAATTTTGTCTTTTATGAAACTGAAATTATCCAGCCACAAAATTGATGAAAGAGGAATAAATTCTGTTATATTCTCATGTGTCTTTTCAATAGTAATATCCTGAATATTAGGCACTATAGATATTTCTTTCAATCTATTTACAGAAAGCTGATCATCAGTACTGAAGGACCTTACTGATTCAATATCATTACCAAAGAAATCTATCCTGAAGGGTTTATCGGCTGCATATGAGAAGACATCAATAATGCTACCACGGACAGCATACTGACCGGGTTCGTATACAAAATCAACCCTTGAAAAATTATATTCAGCTAGCAATTCTTCCAGAAAATCCATCGACAGGTTATCTCCTTCACTGACCTTAAGTGTGTTTTTCTTTAGCACCTTTTTACTGATAACCTTCTCCATTACCGCTTCGGGGTAGCTTATAATTATACACTTCCGCTTTCCTTCACTCAGGTGGTTCAGTATCCAGGTCCTTAATACTATGTTTGAAGCCTCGGTACGACCGTATTGTATTGACCGCTTATAGGAGGAAGGGAAGAAAAATACCATCTCTTCACCCAGGATCGATACCAGGTCATTATAGAAATAAGCAGCATCCTCTTTCTCCGGGAGCATTACAAAATGTGTTGTCGGGAAAGAGTCAAATAATGATGCCAGGAAGAGCGATCGTGACGATCCTGTTAAACCCTCAATAGCAATATTCCCCGGCTTATCTAACAGCAACCGGTGTTTGACAGTTTCATAATTTGGATGCCCAGGATATAAGCTACCTAAATCTGTATCACTCATGTGTTTTGACGCTGAGATGCAAAAGTACTCAACATTTTTGACCTGCACCAGAAAATGTATTCAGTGTTGGATGGGTAAGTATTATCCATATAAATGAATGAATTCCTCCACTTTTTTTACCATATCAATCGATCCTACGAAATAAGGAGTTTTCTGGTGTAATGATTCCGGTTTTATCTCAAGGATCCTGTTGGCCCCATCTGATGCCACCCCGCCCGACTCTTCTGCAATAAAGGCCATTGGGTTACATTCATATACAAGCCTCAATTTGCCATTGGGATAACTCTCACTTTCAGGATACATATAAATACCGCCTTTAAGAAGATTCCTGTGAAAGTCTGATACTAGGGATCCGATATACCTTGAAATATAGGGCCTGCCTGATTCCTCATCTCTCTCCTGGCAATACTTGATGTATTTTTTTACACCCGCAGGGAACTTGATATAATTTCCTTCATTGATAGAGTATATTCTGCCCGTCTGGGCATGTTTGATTGATTTATGCGACAGGCAGAATTCGCCAAGTGAGGGATCGAGGGTAAAACCGTTCACCCCATAGCCAGTCGTATATACCATCATGGTTGACGATCCATAAATTACATAACCTGCCGCAACCTGGCTGGTTCCAGGCTGAAGAAAATCGTACTCCTCGGCTTCTGTTCCTCTTTCACTTATTCTCCGATAGATAGAAAAGATTGTACCCACACTAACATTGGCATCAATATTTGAAGAGCCGTCGAGTGGATCCATGCATACAATGTATTTGCCATTCACGGCAAATTCGTGTGTGAATGTAATTATGTTCTGGTTTTCCTCCGAGGCTACACCACAGCATTCACCACTGGAAAGCATAGCACTTATGAATACCTCGTCAGCATATACATCAAGCTTTTGCTGATCTTCTCCCTGCACATTTATATTACCTGCACGGCCTAAAATGTCGGCAAGGCCAGCTTTCCTTATCTTGCTGCCCACCATCTTGGCAGCTGTGCCCAGGTGGTGAAGCAGCCTTGAAAACTCACCCTTTGCTTCGGGGTAGTCTTTTTGTCGTTGGATAATAAAGTCATCCAGGGTGGTGATATTATAACTTTTCATGGTCCGGATACAATTGGGATTGATGAGCATAAAGTTACTAATAAGCATCAATAAAAAGAACATCAAAGCCTGGTTTGCTTTTAAAAATCCTAATTTTGGAGAAAATTTTTCAGATGAAAGTATTCAAATTCGGAGGAGCTTCAGTAAAAGATGCAGCCGCCATAAGGAATCTTGCGGACATAATATCAAAATCTGATTTACCGCTTATTATTGTTGTTTCTGCATTCGGAAAAACAACCAATGCCCTCGAAGAGGTTGTAAATTCAAAATACGAGGGACAGGGAAATCCCTCCTTACTGCTCAAGAAGATATTAGATTACCACCTGTCAGTAATTGATGGTCTTGGTTTGAAAGATGATGAAATGATCCGTTTACTCCATGGGACCTACAATAAGGTTAATGATTATTTACTGAATAATGATGCAGTTGATTATGACAGGGAATACGACCAGGTAGTTTCGGCAGGTGAACTCTGGTCGAGCAGGATTATTGCATCATGGCTGATAAAGGAGGGGCATAAATGCAAATGGGTAGACATAAGGAAAGTCATGATTACCGACAGGAGGTTCAGGGATGCCAACATACTATGGTCTGAGTCAGAAGCCAGGGTTAAGTCTGTTTTTGGGGATGCAGAAACAGGTCTTTTCCTGACACAGGGATTTATTGGAGGTGTAGAAGATGATCTTACCACTACGCTGGGTCGCGAGGGTTCAGATTATACTGCTGCCGTGATAGCCAACATGGTAAATGCATCTGAGGTACAGGTATGGAAAGATGTGCCGGGTGTTCTGAATGCTGATCCAAAATGGCTTGATGATGCTGTTGTACTGGAATACCTTGATTATAAAGAAGCTGTTGAGATGTCATTCTCGGGAGCCAAAGTCATACATCCCAAGACTATCAAACCTTTACATAACAAGGGTATTCCGATGATCGTAAGATCCTTCCTCGATAGTGGTTCCCGGGGAACTCTTATTATTGGTGAGCCAGGGGAAATAAACTTGCCGGTATTTATCAGGAAACAGGATCAGATACTTATTTCTATCCTGTCCCGTGACTTCTCCTTTGCCATTGGAGATAATATATCGAGGATATTGAGCTTGTTCTACGACTATGGTATAAAAGCCAATATGGTACAGGCCAGTGCTGTAAGTGTTGCCATTTGTGCCGATGATGACGGAAGGAGGATACGAAAGCTCATCTCTGAGCTTGAGAAAGATTACAGGGTGGTTTATAACACCGGAGTGGAGATGCTAACCATACGGCAGTATACACCTGAGGCCATTAAGAAAGTATGCGGTAACCGGGAAATGCTCGTTGAACAAAAAACAAGGCGTACCGTGCAAATTGTCGTAAAAATGATTTGAGCCGTTTTATTTCAGGTCAAGTTTGAAAGCAGCCTTATAACCTATTAATGTACCATCTATCTCACGATTTTCATAGCCCAGCACAATTGATACTACTTCTTTGTCAATATCCATGATGGCAACATTGAAGTACCAGTTTTCGGTAAACTGTATCTTGCCAATATTATTCCTGTCAAAGCTGGGAGTGAGCTCGGTTTTCCTGATTTCGTCGGGCGACATTCGTTTGCCACTGTGATAATCGTATGCCTTGATCTTTTCAGTATACACGGCATTGAATAATTCCGAGATCATCCTGTCGCCATGGTATCCTTCGAGTTTTTCAACTTCCCATGGATCTTCACTGTTTGGAATTTTTATTATTACATCATAAATAATGTTTTCAGCAACCAGTATCCTTTCGTTAGTCACTGATGATAGATCACCTGACTGCCTGCATGAAAATAATGTTAACGTAATGAAAAGGCATGTTAAGATTGTTGCTTTCATTATCTCTGTCTTTTAAATGTTAGTAATTCTCCTCTCAGGGTTTCTGTTATTCGTCCCCTATCGTATGCGAGCTGCCCGTTTATGAATGTTTTCTCAACAGATGAACTGAATACCTGGCCTTCAAAAGGAGACCATTTACACTTATATAGTATATTACCTTTCGTTACTTTCCATTCACGATCAGGATTAACCAGGCAAAGGTCAGCTTTATAACCTTCACGTATAAACCCCCTCTCATTAATACCAAAAGCTATAGCGGGATTATGACACATTTTTTCCACTATTTTTTCAATCCTTATTTTACCCTGTTTTGCTAATTCCAGCATAGCTACCAGGGAGTGTTGTACCAGTGGTCCGCCGGAAGGCGAAGCAGTATATAACTGCTGTTTTTCCTCTTGTGTGTGAGGGGCATGGTCGGTAGCTATTATATCAATTTTATCATTATTAATACTTTCAATAAGTGCGCTGCGGTCAAAAGCAGTTTTTATCGCCGGGTTCCATTTAATATAATTTCCTTTTTCATTGTAGTCAGTATCATCAAACCACAGGTGATGAACACATACTTCTGCTGTTATCCTTTTCTTCTCAAGGGGGATGCTGTTATCAAAGAGGTTCATTTCGGCTGCAGTAGAAAGGTGCAGAATATGAAGCCTGGTATTGAATTCTTCTGCAAGCTTAACAGCCATGGATGATGATTTAATACATGCTTCCCGGCTCCTGATTGCAGGATGAAAACTGACAGGTATATCGTCACCGTACTTATCAGTGTATACTTTAAGATTACGGCGAATAACCTGTTCATCTTCACAATGGCAGGCAACTGGTACAGGTGATTCGGCAAATATACTACGCAGGCTTTCAATATTGTCAACCAGCATATTCCCGGTAGAAGATCCCATAAACACTTTAACACCACATGTGGTATAAGGATCTGTATTCATTATCTCGTCAATATTGTCATTGGTTGCTCCGAGATAGAATGAATAATTACAAAGTGAGGTTTCTGCTGCTCTTTCCTGCTTATCTTTCAGTGCTTCCCTGTTTATTGTCTGAGGCACAGTGTTGGGCATCTCCATATAACTTGTGATGCCACCTGCCACGGCAGCTCTGGTTTCTGAATTTATATCGGCTTTATGGGTGAGGCCCGGTTCCCGGAAATGTACCTGGTCGTCTATAATACCAGGTAATAATAACCTGCCTTCAGCTTCAATGATATCAGTAGCTACTGGAATAATAAAATTATCATCTAAAGTATAAATTGCTTTAATCCTGTCGTTTTCTATCAGAACACTTCCTTTATACTTCCTTCCTTCATTTATTATATCTGCCTTATGTATGAGTTTTTTCATTGTATGTTTTTCCTCTTGTAGTCCCTGAAAAAACTTCTGTATTTCATCTTCAGTACTCCCCAGAATGCTTCATTGAATATTCCACCACTCATTTTTGATGCCCCCTCTTGCCTTTCTGTGAATATTATTGGTATTTCCTTAATCCTGAAACCAAATTTCCAGGTAGTGAATTTCATCTCTATCTGGAAGGCATAACCTCTGGACCGTATATTATCCAGTTCTATTGTTTCAAGAACCTCCCTTTTATAGGCTTTAAATCCTGCAGTGGTATCTTTTACCTTCAGCCCGGTAACCATCCTTACATATATGGAGGCCATATACGACATAAACACTCTGCCAAGAGGCCAGTTGACAACATTCACCCCGGATATATATCTTGAGCCAATAGCCAGGTCGACACCATTCATGCATGTATTATAAAGCCGGACAAGATCTTCAGGATTATGAGAAAAATCTGCATCCATCTCGTAAATTATATCGTAACCCCTGTCTATTGCCCATTTAAAACCTGTGATGTATGCTGTTCCCAGGCCAAGCTTGGCTTTCCTGCGTATCAGGTTGAGGTTTTTATAGTTTTGCTTCAGACCTTCCACTATGACCCCGGTGCCATCGGGAGAGTTATCATCAACAACAAGTATATCGAAATCTACCTCCAGTGATGAGATAGAGTCAATAATCTTTTCGATATTTTCCTCTTCATTATATGTAGGTATTATAACGAGATTACTTGGCATCAGGATCTGTTTTTAATATGCGAAAATACTTAATTCATATTTAATAGGAGTAATATTAATGAATTTTTGAGATTTGTCATCCTGCTCTGCCTGCCATAGCTCTCAAAGCGAAGGCAGGACGACGAAAGGACGTGAAGGTTCAGCTTTCCACGTTCATGTGAGGGCTTTTTCAGATTGCCTTATTGTAATCGAAAAGGCACTTCCTTTACCTTCTTCGCTCTCAACCCAAATTTTACCACCGTTCTTTTCAATGAAATCTTTGCATAGCAACAGTCCGAGGCCCGTACTTGGTTCACCTTCAGTCCCTGGGCGGCTGGTTTTTTCACTTAGCAGGAACAGTTTGCTTTTCAATTCCGTGTTCATACCGATACCTGTATCACTGATCTTCAGTTTGATAAAGTTGTCATTAACCGCACTGGCTGAAATGATTATTTTACCGCCTCTAGGTGTAAACTTGACAGCATTAGAAACAAGGTTCCGGATTACTGACTCAAACATATGTTTATCTATATACACCCGAAGATCATCTGCAATGGAAAAGTCTATAACAATGTTCTTCTTGCCCACCGATTCAGAAACAACCTCAATGCTGTTTTGAACGATGTTTTTCAGGTTGTGCATTTTCGGCGTGAATTCCAATACGCCACGTTTAAAATATGACCACTCGAGGAGGTTTTCAAGCAGACAGTATATGCTTGAAGCAGATATTTTCATACTGACGGTAAGCTCCCGGATCTCATCCAGGGACATGGTTTGAATTTCTTCTGTCAGTATTTGTGTGGCAGCCACGAAATTGCTCAAGGGTTCTCTAAGGTCATGAGCGAGGAAAGAAAAAAACTTGTCTTTCTCAGCATTTATAGACTGAAGAAGCTCATTTTTATGTTTGATTTCTTCATCTGCAAGTTTGCGCTCTGTAACATCTCGCGACATTCCGAATGTACCTATGATATTTCCCTCTTTATCACGCAGGGGCATTTTGATTGTGGAAGCCCAGGTGTCGGGGACATTGTGATGTGTTTCCTTTTCTTCCTTTTTCATCCATTGCCCGGTACGTATGATTGTCTGTTCATCTTCGTATGCCTGTTGTGCATGTTCCTTTGTAAAAAAGTCGAAATCTGTCTTCCCGACAGCCTGGCTGGGGTCATCAAGACCGAAGAACCTGGCCTGGGCCTTGTTCATCCTTATGAACCGGCTTTCCCGGTCTTTGAAATAGATATAGTCGGGGAGATTATCCATAATTGTATCCATGAGAAACTTTTCCTGGCTCAGAGCTTCATTTGCCTGCCTGAGACCGGTAATATCCCGGGTAACATTGAGAATATGGGAAACCCCATTTAAATCGATCAGAGAGGCTGACATTGCTCCATTTTTGATCGTCTTGTCCTTTGCTTTAAATCTGGCCTCAAAGTTTTTAACTTCACCTTTAGCTTGTAGCTCCTTTAGGAGGATTTTACGGTCGTCAGGATCAACCCAGATATCCATTTCAAGAGAAGTCTTCCCAAGGATTTCCTCTTCACTATATCCCATGATCCTGGTGAATCCTTCATTGATAAATACATACAAACCATCGGCAAAACGGTTGATATTTATCGAGTCAGGACTTAGCATAAATGCTTTTCTCAGAGTATTTTCTTTGTATTTGACTCTCTCGTCAACCGGCTTCAGGAGAAGTATCTCTTTTCCATATTCTTCCCTGGTCTTTTTAAGGATTTTCTCCAGCTTCGATATTTCATTTACCAGATCTTCCCTGGTTTTATTCCTGTAATTCATCTTATCACTTTCAGTTAATACTTTTTATGTGTTTAAGCTACAGTTGTTTTATAATCTATCTCAATTATCTGGGGGATGATCACCTTGCTGATTTCTTTTTTGGGAAAATAATCAAGATAAACCTAAGACTGTATAAATCGAATACCAAGATAATAAATATTACCTTTTGTAGATAATTATTCCGATGGAAAACAGAAAACTAATAAAGTTGCTTTGCCTCACGTTTCCGCTGTCATCCTGCCCTGCCCGCCGAAATTCCGGGATCCGGGCCGATGGCAGGAGCGGAGAGGAGGATCTGAAAATATATTGAGAAAGAATGCTGAACTTGGCAAACCAGGCAAATGAAATAATTGCGTAATTTTAACCTATGAGAACAGACAAAACACCACTTAGTAAAACATATAACTTTTGTCCTACTCATTTTGACGATCTACAATATTATGAACCTGGTACCTTAAGAGGTAAGTTAATGAGAAGGATATTGCACATCCTGTTTATTATCCTTGCCGGATGTGCCTCAAATGATGATATCAATTTTCCTGATGAAACAATCACCACAATAAACATTGACAGCCTGAGTATTGACAATGCAGATGCAGGTATTACCAAAATTGAATATATTCCCCTTGAAACTAATAGCGATTGCATTTTAGGGGAAGTTTCAAAAATACTTTTCAAGGATAGTCTATTTTTTGTTTTCGATCTTATTAAAGCAAAAAGCCTTTTTATATTCAACAGAGATGGTAGCTTTTACAATAAATTTGATAATAAAGGAAGGGGTCCGGAAGAATGTCTGATGCCCATGGACTTTTGTCTTGACGATTCTGCTAATGTTTATATATTCGATATAGGTTCAAGCAAAATAGTAAAGTACTCAATCGATGGTAAATTCATAGCTGAGTACAAAGTAAATATAAGGTTTGATGAATTTTATATGGTCAATCCTGATGAGTTTTACTTTAAAAACGGATACGAAGAAGGGATAAACAAGATTTGTCTAGGATCATACGACATCCGAACAAATAAAGTCACAACCATTATTCCTGTTAGAAGTATCTTCGATGATATGTCAATAATAAGATTCAGTACACATTACTTCTTCGAATCTGGAGGTGGTATTAAATTCTGTCCTAGGTTTTCAAATGAAATATTTGAGATATCAAAAAATGGTTTTAGTAGAGTATGTTGTTTAGTTTAAGATTCTTTTGCTGATGAACTATTTGTGAAATCACTGAAAGAAGATCCTAATCTGGCTTACCAGAATTCTGAGTTAATAAGAGATATCAGTTGCCTTTACGAGACTAATGAGATATTTCATATTAGAGCATCCAAAGGTATTTTTAATAAAAATATTCTCATTTCACAGCAAAATAACAGGATAAAGTGTTATTCCAGGATTGATAAAGAGAAGTATTACGGGGATGAAATGATTCATGGAGTAGCCGGGAACAGTTTTATATCGATCATTCCGACATCCTTTTATTCGAAAACGAACTGGTTGGACCGAATTGAAGATCTTAAAATACCTGTTGAACAAAAGTATATGCTAAGATCTATAAATGAATCTGCAAACCCTGTGATAATCCTGTTTCAATTCAGTGAATTTTGAAAATAATTATAAACATGATAATAGAGGTTATAAGATATATAATAGAGATTAAACCAAATGATAT
>CAZNYS010000069.1:568-17455 GCA_964577305.1 uncultured Rikenellaceae bacterium | reverse complement strand
GTTGCAATATATACAGATGATCCTCTTATAAGCGGTTTTTGTACTGATGAAAACATACAGAAGATGAAAGGCAGTGCCAGCCTTATATCCCTGTCGAAAGGAAGAGGAAATATCAGCATATTTGTTGATGATCCTGTTTTCAGGGGATGCTGGTTTGGAACCAATAAACTGCTGATGAATGCTGTTTTCTTTGGTCCGGAAATCTGACCATTAAATTTTTAGTCACAGGTTAAGTAATAGTATTAATATTAACTCTTATGAAAAAAAAATATTCCAGATACAGGATATACCGGATAAGATTAACAAAATACATAGCAACAGCAATATTTACCCTTTTGCTGATAACTGTATACAGTTGTGTTAAACAGGATAAAGAAAAGATCATGGATGATAATATGAAAGCAAGAGCAGTATCAGAAGTAATTCATTCGCGCAAAAGTGTAAGATCATTTACTGACCAGAAGGTAAGTGATGATGATCTTGAAACGCTCGTAAGAGCAGGTATGGCAGCACCCACGGGCAAAAACCTGCAACCCTGGATTTTCTATATTATTACTAATAAGGATCTTCTGGAAAAGCTTGGGAATGAACTGCCAACAGCAAAAATGCTGGGATCAGTTCATTCAGCTATCATGGTATGCGGTGATATCAGCAAAGCAGATACTACCACTTACAGGAATTACTGGGTAATGGATTGTTCTGTTGCTTCTGAAAATATATTACTGGCAGCAGAGTCGATGGGATTGGGTGCATGCTGGACAGCTGTTTTTCCTTATGACAGCAGGATTAGCATTGTCAGGAGACTAACAGGGCTGCCTGAACATCACATCCCCCTAAATATTATCCCGGTTGGATACCCTACGGGAGAGGACAGTCCGAAAGATAAATGGAAACCTGATAATTTAGTTAGAATAAAATAGGCCAGATTATATACCTGGCAGCGATGATTTAATCGTACTGAGTATTTTACCGGTATCTTCAAAACCCAGTGATAATCGTATCATACCGGGATCCGGATACCGGTCACCCCAGATAGGTTCAACGGGTATAAGTATAGTATTTGAATCACCCAGGGTGGGGACGAGTTTTATATAATCTGATACGGCGTTGATAAATTCATCCCTGCGCTGACGTTTCTGCTTATCCTCCTTTCCTGCAAAGCTGAAGGTAACAATTGCACCAAAGCCTCCCCCACTGAATATTTCTTTAGCTATTCCATGCGTATGATGACTCTCGAGTCCCGGGTAGTAAACCTCTTCAATCAATTCTGATTTTTTCAGTTCAGTGGCAACAGCTGCTGCATTATCACACTGTCTGCTAAAACGCAGGGCAAACGACTGCATCTGCGTATTCAGGCGGTATGCATCATCCGGACTGATCATATGACCAACATTCTTACGGTACTCAATGGCATCTTTCATTATCTGTTCGTTATTACCACAAAGAGCGCCTGCAGTAATATTGCCATGTCCCCCGAGGTATTTGGTAGCAGAATGTACAACAATATCAGCTCCCATTTCCAGGGGCTTCACAAGATGAGGAGTTGCAAAAGTGTTGTCCACTATTGCTACCGCACCATGCCGGTGAATTATATCAACTATTCCCTTTGCAGGAGCAATTATGAGCATCGGATTTGATACTATCTCAAAAAATACCAGTGAAGGTTTAACATCCTCCATCTTTCTTTCAAATGCATGCAGATCATAATTCATCCCATCAGGATAAAACCGTTGTAGGCTTATCCCCCTCCTGTCTGTGAGAACAGAGTCAATATATGAATTTGTGCCTCCGTATATCTCTGAGAAAAAAAGCCAGGGCCTTTTTTCACCGGCTTTCTGGAATACCGAAAGAGCAATATCAATAGCAGACATACCAGACTGTGTAAGTAAAGCCCATTTACTTCCCTCTATTTTCATTAAAACTTCCTCCGCTTCAATAACCGTTGGATTCCGGTATCTTGAATAAATATAATTATCCGGACTGTGTTCATGATCTGCTTCCCTTTGAAAAGCTTCATAGGTAATATCAGCATCAGTAAGTTCAAAACCTGTATTCCTGTAAACAGGCATCCTGGTACTTTTAATTATCTTCTTCTTCATTTATATTGTTGTTTTTTTTCTTTTGAGAACTTTAAACCTGTCCTTGCCGGGTGAAATCAAAATAGAAAATAATTCTCATCCCCAGTTCAAATATCAATAATAATGTTAAGATTTCTGCAAAGTGAATTTCAGAAAGTGAAGTGAATAGAGTGTATGAAACAAATACCAGGTAAATAATGTATGCCAGGCTAAAAAATTTTATATAAATACGACCTTGTCTGAATATCTTAAATACCATCAGGTATAAAGTCTTTATAACACAGATAAAAATAAATGGCAGGGGCTCTGATATAAGAAAGGATGCCAGCAAAAGGCCTGTCAGGAATACCTGTGCGTTATGATACCTTATTGTGTACCGCTTATCTGAATTTGCATACACAGTATCGATAGCAACCAGCATTAATATCCCGCTTATAAAGGACAGTATCCAGAATAATTCAATGTCTGTGAACATTGCTACTGAGGAAAAAATGGAGAAAAAAGTGAAAGAAAGAATTTCCCTGCCGCGCTGAGAAGCCCGAAAGTTAAATATTAAATGATGCAATCCTGATGACCTCCAGTAGTGAAACAGGAATATAAGTCCTGTTGCCAACAGGCCAGATATATATATTGCCGGGCTTATCATTTTTGAATCATTCCATACTGAGAAACAGAGTGCGAACAACACCGCGGAGGACAAAGAGGAGATAATTAATGGCCATTCGCGCATGGAAATAATTTTAATACCGTTAACTGCAAATCTAAGAAAAAATAAGGGGAAGAACAGGGATAAAAAAAGAGTCCCGTGGGACGGGACTCTTAAAAACCAACCAACCTAACCAAAAAACCTAGTTTTTGGAAGACTAATAATGAATTAAATTATATTAGTCATATACTTAACGAATGAGATCAGAAAAAGTTCGCAAAAAAAGCGATTTTTTGATAATTATTTATCATCAATAGGTCCTTCGAGAATGACATCCACATCAAGTTTTTTCAGGGCAGGATTAGAGATGTATACTACATATGTTATTTTATCGGGACCAATATATGTTGCATATGTATAATCCTGCTCTCCCGTTGTATATTCTTCACCATTGATCATAACAGTTATTTCAGCATCGGGATACGCTTTATCGAACCTGTGATAATCTGTTTCGGTACCGGCTGGTATATTCCCATAATTATAATTTCCACCACCGGTATCAACTATTACATTGTTGAAATCCTGGTCGGTAATGTTTCTTATCCTCACATCTGTAGGGCCTTCAGGAGTATGATTTGGTTTTGTGCATGAAACAACCAGTAGCGTGATACTTAGAAGTGCAATAATAGATCTCATCATAGGTATTTTTAGTCCGTAATTTACAGACAAAGTTATTAAATATATGGTTGCTCAGGGAATGATATTTTTTACAAAATTCATTGGTATCCAGCCTACTGTACCATCAGACAGTTTTATTTCGTACCACTCACCCAGTTTATCCTCCACTTCAACCTTTGTTCCTTCATGTATAACGAATAGTTCATTACCCCCCGTTCCGGGCGAACTGGTTCCTGTAACCACCGGTTCAAACACAATAGCTTTCTTATTATTAGTAGTAAGGGATTTATTGGTTAAAGCCAGGGTAAATGATGCAAGGCTTATTACAAATAATGTTACTGCAAGAATAAATGCCAGTTTCTTCAGTTTATACCTGGCCGAAAAAAGAAAAACAGCAAGCAGGATTAGTGTCATGACAAAACAGCCCAGGCTTATTGCCGACCAGGTGTTTGTATGTAATAAAAGTGAGAAGATCTTAAACCACCTGATAAAGAAAATCTCAGGAATAACTTCAAGTTTATCAACAGTATATGTCTTTGCTATTTCAAGATTATACCTGGCATCCTCATTAAATGGTTTAAGGAGTAAAGCTTTTTCATAATTCAATATTGCTTCAGGTATATTACCTGTTTTAAAGGCAGCATTACCTGTATTATAATATAGCTTATAAGAAGAATAGCCACCGGCTATTAATTTTTCAAAAAGTTCCAGCGATTCCTCGAAATTGTTATTCTGATACTCTGTAAGGGCCTTATCATACAGGAGTTTTTCCTCATTAGTTTCATCAGCCTGTACTGCAAAGAGAAACATCAATAACCCGCCTATAACGCAAATGACATGCTTCATATTAACAGAATATTATTTGTTTTCAATACTTTTAATTATTTGCTCTGCTTTCCTGTAAATCTCATCTGCAGTCGACATATCGGAATCGGGTGAATACCTTGAATACTCACATTTACCAATAACTTCCTGAAGTTCATCTATCAGGTCTTTATCCAGTTTATTACTTACAAGTATCCTGTTTACTGTGTCAATACTCAATTCAGACAGTGGTATATTGTATTTATCACTCAGATATCCCCATATGGCTTTCAGCAGTTCGGCATAAAATCCTTCGGTGTCTGAATCCTTTAGACATTCCGTAGCACGCTTAAGCCTTCTGGCAGCTACTCCCGCAGCCTTTCTGTTTCTAACCCTGGCTATGTCTGAATTTCTTTTTATTTGCTCACGTCTGAGTATTATTATTATCAGGAACAGCAGTAGCAGGCCCAGGTATGAATACAGGAATACATTATTTCTTACAAGTATATTTTTTGCAGCCCTGAACTTTGGTTTACCTGTAATGATATATCTTATATCCTTACCCAGAAACCTCACGTTCTCTTTTGATACCCCACCATATACCTGGGCTCCTTCCTGTTCTTCATCACTTTTTAATGCAACAAATTTATGCTTACCTGTATTCAATGTACGGTACCGGCCTGATGATGGATCGAAATAACTATATTGCACTGATGGAATGGTAAATTCACCATGATAGCGCGGTATAAGAACATACTCAAATATTCTTGATCCTGATGTCCCCGATGCAGACGTACTAAGATCTGAGCTTATTTTTGGTTCGTATATTTCAATATCAGGTGGCAGGTCAGGTTCAGGAGCAGATGTCAGCATCAGGTTACCACTGCCCTGCAGTATAATCTTATATGTAACAGCATCATTTACATTAACCGTATCAGCACTTATTGATGAACTCATTGAAAAATCTCCCACTGCCCCATTAAAACCCGGGGGAGCTCCCGCCGGCAGTGGTTTAACATTTATCTCAACAGGGAGAGTGGCTATCATTTTGGGAACTGTAGTGAATGTTGAAAAGAAATCACCGAAGAAAGGGTCATTGGAACGTGACTGTTGCTGGAGCAAAACGGTTAGATTAGCAGGATCAATTGAAATTGTTCCTGTTCGCTGTGGATACAGGAGGAATCTTTGCAGTACACCTGTCCCATAAATACTACCGTTCACATTCTCCCTTTCAAGTGCCCTCAGTGGAGCCGTTTCAATATCCTCTTTAAGGAAGCTTTTGAAATCAGGATATTTAACTTCCTGTATACCTGAAAGTGTAACGCGTGAATATATTTTAAGGCTTGCAACTATATGTTCTCCCAGATACACGCTATTCTTATTCACCAGCAGCCTTACATACATGTCAGAGGAGCTGACACCTTCCTGTATACCTTCTTCACGGACTGTAGCCTCGTCGCCGGGTCTGTTCACATTATTTCCTTCACTTACTACTTCTATATTTATTGGTTCAGACAGATATTCATCTTTCTTCAGTATATACTTTCCCGGTGGTATGGTAAATTTTCCTTCTTTAGTGGCCTGCAGGTAATATATATATGTGTTTGAAATAGTAGTAGTAACCTTACCCTGGATTATATGTGTACTCTGGCTGAAAGATGTCTGAGGTCCGGAGAGAACATAAAAGTCATTAATTTCAGGTGCCACAAACTCACCACCTCTTGAGTTAGCAGTCCAGCTTATCCGGAATTGTTCACCTACGGCAACAACAGATGGTGCTTCCACGGTAAGACTTATATCCTGTGCCTGCAGGCTGCAAAAAACAAAGAGCTGGGTTAATATTATAATTATCCTTTTCATCTGTATTTACCAGTTTTTTAATGTTCTTACCCTGGCTTTTGCTGCTTTTGCTTTTTTTACTTTTTCCTGTACTTCTTTCTCATTCTCGGCCAATGCCTGTAATAATCTTTCAGCATCCTCCTTAGATATCTGTTGTTGTTGCGGCTGATTATTATTTTGCTGATTGTCCTGTTGTTGATTTTCCTGTTCCTGCTTCTGTTGCTGCTGTTGTTCCTCCTGCTGTTCATTATTCTCACCCGAACCTGACTGCTGATCATTTTGCTGATCCTGGCTCTGATCCTTATTCTGCTGTTGCTGTTGTTGTTGCTGCTGCTTAAGCAGGTCTTGTGCATAGGCCAGGTTGTACTTGGCTTCCATATTATCAGGGTCATTCCTCAGAGCATTTTTATACGCTTCAATGCTCTCTTCTATCTTACCTGATTTAAGTAATGAATTACCCAGGTTATAATATGATCCTGAAAGGCTCTCTTTATCCAGCTTCTTCTCTGACACTTGTTCAAAGTTGTCAATGGCCCCTTCGTATTTTTCCTGTTTATAAAGGGCATCGCCCAGGTTAAATGCTGCTTTATTGAATAACGGATCAACATCAATAGCCCTGCGGTAAAGGATCTCTGACTCCTCAAAATTATTTTCAGAATAATCCCTGTTTCCCTGCCTGGTATACTTCTTCTGCTTCTGACCCGCAAGAGGCAAAACGGTTAAGAAGATTAAAGCAATGATAAATAAAATTCTATGTATTGACTTACACTCGTACATCATATAGTTTTATTTTACTCAGTTTCCTGTTCCTCCGTTCCATTATAGTTACATCCACTACGAGAAGAAAAAGAACCATGGCTACAAGAACCTGGAACTGGTCATCGTACTCGGTATACATTGTCCCTTCAAGTTCCTGCTGTTTCATACTACTAATTTCGTTAAATATTGTATTCAGACCAATGTTTGTATTACTTGCCCTGACATATTTCCCTCCTGTAGAAAATGCTATTTCCTTCAGGATATTTTCATCAAGCCTGGTAATAACTGTATTGCCTTCATTATCTTTTAAATAGTCTCTTCGGCCATTAATTACTACAGGTACAGGTACTCCTGAACTTGAACCTATACCGATAGTATGTATTATGACTCCTTTTTCTGATGCCTGTTCTGCCAGAGGTATAGGATCTTCTTCATGGTTCTCCCCATCTGTAATAATGATAAGTGCTTTACTCTCATCCATGGCAGGGCTGAAGGAGCTTACACCGAGGTTTATGGCTGATGCAAGTGAAGTTCCCTGTTTGGGGACTATCCCCGGGCTTATCGATGAAAGAAACATCTTTGCCGACACGTAATCTGTTGTAACAGGTATCTGTGTATAGGCATCACCGGCAAAGACTATCAATCCTATCTTATCGTCCTGAAGCCTGTCTACAAGGCTTGATATCGCCTGCTTTGCGCGTTCCAGCCTGTTAGGTTGTATGTCTTCAGCTAACATTGAATTACTGACGTCAAGGGCTATAATAACTTCAACACCTTCCTTTTTAATCTCTTCCAGTCTTGATCCAAACTGAGGCCGGGCCAGAATGAGTGTCATAAGCATAAACGCCATTAATTGAAAAAAGAACTTGAGGTTTTTCCTGAAAAACGAGAATTCCGGTATTAGCCCTTTAATCAAATGCTGCTCACCTGCTGCCCTGATTTTCTTTTTCGTCTTTTTGTTGTTAAGTATCATAATGACAATCAGTACCGGGATCAATATCAACAGGTACAGGTATTCTGGATTATGGAATTTAAACAGTTGCATATTCGCTCTTATATAAATTTTCGCAATACTGTATACCTGAGAAGTATTTCAAGCAGTAACAGGGCAGTTATTATGATTGCAAGAGGCATATGTTCTTCTCTTTTCCTGCTGTATTCCTGCACACTTATTTTTGACTTCTCGAGTGTATCTATTTCTGCATATATTTTATTCAGGCTTTCATTATCTGTTGCCCGGAAGTACTTACCGCCTGTCATACCTGCAATTTCCTGCAATACATCCTCGTCTATCTCCACCTGCATATTCCTGTATCGCAGCCCTGCTGCTGTCTGCACCGGGTAAGGAGCCATTCCCCTGCTGCCAACGCCTATAGTATAAACACGTACACCTAGTGTTTTAGCTATTTCAGCTGCAGTAACAGGAGCAATCTCTCCCATGTTATTTACACCATCGGTAAGCAGGATAATGACCTTACTCTTTGCTTCTGAATCTTTTATCCTGTTAACAGCTGTAGCCAATCCAAGGCCAATAGCCGTGCCATCTTCTATCATCCCACTCTGCATTTCCCGCATCAGATTTATCATCACGGCATGATCGGTAGTCAATGGACACTGTGTGAAGCTCTCACCGCTGAATATAACCAGTCCCATCCTGTCATAAGGCCTGCCACTGATAAATTCGGTCGCCACATTTTTGGCTGCCTCCAATCTGTCAGGCTTAAAATCGCGGGCAAGCATGCTGCTGCTGATATCCATTACCAGCACTATGTCTATTCCCTCCGTTGATACATCTTCCCAGTAATCGGTTGACTGGGGGCGTGCAAATATTAGTACCAGCAATGCAATAATAATCATTCTGAAAGCGAATAATATATGACGAAGATAAGGACGCACAGATCCTGGTATATCCCTCAGCTGCTTTACTGAACTGAAGGTTAATGAAGGAGATGTTTTTTGCTGCCTGAGGATATAGAATACTACCAGTAACGGTATTACCAGTAATAACCAGAGGTATTCCGGGTTTGCAAATGTTATATTACTCATCATCACTGACCTCCTCTCCTTCCTGTATGACTCCCTCAGTAGCCCTCTCATCCTCATTGTCTTCAACACGCTGGTAAGTAGCCTTCACAAACTCCCGTGCGTTTGCCATTGCTGATTCATTTGTTTCATCATCATGTTTATACTTTGCAAACTTTGACAGGTCGGCATTGTGCAATATTTTTCTTAATAGTGACAGGCTATCAGGTTCAATATTTTCATTCCCGAGTCCTGACAGGATCTCTTCAGAAGTCATTTCAAGGGCCCGTATACTGTATCTTACCTCAATATAGTATCTAAGTATTTCAGTTAGATCTGAGTAATATTCCTTTATTCTTCCTGCCTGCCAGAGCTTCTTCTTTTCAAGCTTATCAAGCTCCCTGAAAGTAATTATATGGATGGGTTCAGCAGGTATTTTTGGCCACTTCTCTTCTTCTTTCTTTTTCCTGCGAGGCATGTATTTATATATAAGCCAGGCAGCAATTACCAGCCCAACTGCCATGAATACCCACGGCAGTATCTCTCCCGCACTGTAGCCAACCCTTTCGGGCCCGACAATATCAAAAATAACATCAGTTGAATCAGGCGGAGCTATATCTACCCTTTTAACCCTCAAAGGTACATATTCACTGAAATACCGTTTCCTCCCCTGCCCGGTTTCATATTCAAGGTAATAGGGTGGTATCTGGTAATAACCGGTATCGAACGAAGTAATGGTATAGCTTTTCCTGAGTACCATTTCACCGGAGTCCTCATATGTTGTATCAACAGGTGACTGCGATAATATCTCCAGCTTGTCGTACAGTGTATCAGTGTACTCTGGCATATTAAGGTGTATATCCGGTGGTTGGGTTACTTTTATAGTATATTCCACCTGGTCACCAATATATATATCAGCTGAATCCAGGCTTGCTTCAACCAGCACGTTTTGTGGCAGGGCTGACAGGCTTATTATAAGAGATAATATGATTAATAACAATTTTCTCCTCATGACCTTTTCTTAAACAGGTTAATAAGAGGTCTTACGTAATCTTCTCCTGTGAAAATGGTTACATTATCCACACCACACCTTGTAAATACTTCATTCAGCCTTTCCCTGTCAAAGAGCCAGTTATCCCTGAATCTCTGTCTTACAGACTTTAACGAAGTATCTATCCATAAATTATCACCGGTCTCAGGATCATTAAGATAGAGAAGGCCAATATCAGGAAGCTCCTTCTCCATAATATCATTTATCCTGAGTCCTACTATATCATGCTTATTGGATGCTATCTGCAATGACCGTTCAAAGTCAGGGGCGATAAAATCAGATATTATAAATGCTGTGCATCTTTTTTTCAAAGCATTGGTAAGATACCTTAGCGGTTCATTAAGGCAGGTCCTGGTGCTTTCGGGTTTAAAATCCAGTAATTCCCTTATTATTCTCAGTATATGCTTTCTTCCTTTCTGCGGACTTATAAACTTTTCCACCCTGTCAGAAAAGAATATTACCCCTATTTTATCATTGTTATTTATTGCTGAAAAAGCAAGCAAAGCAGCGATCTCTGTTATTTGTTCCCTCTTATATGATCCTCTTGTTCCAAAATTACCGGAGCCTGACACATCAACCAGGAGCATTACAGTCAGTTCCCTCTCTTCTTCAAAAACCTTAACGTAGGGATGGTTAAACCTTGCAGTAACATTCCAGTCGATAGATCTTATATCATCACCATACTGGTATTCCCTTACTTCACTGAAAGATATTCCCCTTCCCTTGAAAGCACTGTGATACTCACCTGCAAATACCTGTCGTGTAAGGCCACGTGCTTTTATTTCTATCTTTCTGACTTTCTTTAGCAGCTCAGTTGCTTCCACTACTCATTCCTTTTTTCCGGTTCAATCGTTACTGTAAAAAACCATTCTTCATTAACCAGTTTTATTACTGCCTGTATCCCTTTGTGCCTGTCTGACCAGGTATTCTCCCCTTTTCTGGTGTACAGACTATCAAGCTCTTCTATCACTTCGTCCTTCATGCTGTGCACATGCATCCTTTTAATCCTGGTGCATTTATTATCATCTGAAAGGAAAAAATAAATAGTAGTTGTTCCACTTGTACCATCTGTATATTTAAGATATTTATAGTATTCATTTTTACTGTTACTGTCCTTAACCAGGTACTTATAATTACTGCTTAAATATTTCTCAATCTTATTTGGTTTATAGCCCAGCAGGTTTTGACCTGAGAGATTCACTGTTAGAAAAAGGATTATAATATTGATAAGTACTGTTTTCATATCTGTTTTTATGGCACTTCCACTGTATTAAGTATGTCCCTGATAATATCTTCCTGTATTATATTTTCCGCTTCTGCCTCGTATGTTAAGCCTATCCTGTGTCTCATCACATCAGGGCATACAGCACGAACATCTTCAGGAATTACATATCCCCTGCGGCGTATAAAGGCGTATGCTTTTGATGCAAGTGCCATGTTTATACTGGCCCTTGGTGATGCACCATAGGAGATCATATTTTTGTATTTAACCAGGCCATTGGCTTCAGGATTTCTTGTGGAGAATACTATATCAAGTATATAATTCTCAATCTTCTCATCCATATAAACCTCTTTCACCAGTTCCCTTGCCTTTATAATCTGTCCGGGTTTAATTATGGCAGAAGCAACAGGGAAAATTTTAGCAAGGTTTTCACGCATTATCAGCTTCTCTTCTGACTTATCAGGATAATCAATCAATATTTTTAGCATAAACCTGTCGACCTGTGCTTCAGGCAGAGGGTATGTTCCTTCCTGTTCAATAGGGTTTTGGGTGGCCATAACAAGGAATGGATCATCCAGCTTAAATGTCTCCTCCCCTATTGTTATCTGCCTTTCCTGCATAGCTTCGAGCAATGCACTCTGTACTTTGGCAGGTGAGCGGTTTATCTCGTCGGCGAGAATAAAGTTGGCAAAAAGAGGTCCTTTTTTTACAAGAAAATTTTCACTTTTCTGGCTGTATATCATTGTTCCAAGAAGGTCGGCCGGCAGAAGATCAGGAGTAAACTGTATCCTGTTGAACCTGGCATCTATAACCGAGGCAAGGGTTTTAATTGCCAGTGTTTTTGCCAGGCCGGGAACACCCTCAAGCAAAATATGACCGTCTGTTAGAAGACCTATTAACATGCTCTCTACCAAGTGTTTCTGACCTATTATCACTTTGCCTATTTCGAGAGTTATAGCCTCAGTAAAGCCACTTTGTTTCTCTATCCTTTCATTTAATTCCTTTATGTCTACGTTCAGATCCATAATATTTATGTTTTTAAAAAAAGCAAATATACAAATTAGAGTATGTTAAGAATAACGAAAACCACATACAAAATAAAATATGATAATGCTACAAGCTTGTTAAAGACTGTTAAAATATTGTTAAATGAACTAATATTTTATTCTGCCAGGCGGTAATATGAACGTATGATTATCATTAAAATAACAGGTATGAAAGCAGGGTTTATGCTCTGATTTATCAGCACTATAACGAGCATGAAAATTACTGCCAGGGCTATCTGGGCTCTCCAGAACCAGTATAGCTTGTATTTAGAATATATGGCATAGAAGGAAACAGGTATGAGAGGGTTTAACCATATCATGTTGAAGTTCTGTCCCATTGCTTCATGATCGGTTATATAATTAAGAAAGATCATCAGCAGGGCCAGCAGGGTAAGAATTGACCAGAATACCAGGTCAAAAGCATTCTGGACGAGCCTGTTACGTATAAATATTGTAAAAAGGAATATAACAATGAAAGCTACCGAAAGCCAGAACCAGGGTTGTTTTAATATGCCCGTATCATAAACAGGTCTCTCGTAATCGAATATCAGTTCCGTTGGGCCCAGTAACATAACGCGTTTATCACCGTCAATAACATGAGCCTGACCAAGGTTTTTCATAAGATATTCGGGCAGGAACATTGATTCACGGAATCCGCATTTTTCATCTGCAGGACTACCCAACAACAAGTCCATACCGGCATCCATCCACAAAACACCTTTGTGGAATTCGTCTAATCTCTGCCTGAATGTTACCTTTATCTCACCTTCCTGTTCCGGGTAAACAAGCTTATCACCATATACCTCTTCTATTATATCACGTATTCTTGTTGCACAGTTATCCCAGAAAAAATCGTACTTATAATATACGTTTTCGGGTTTTAGGTTATCATTCAGCATCCGCTTGAGTTTCAGTAACTTTTCATCAGGTATATAAATCCTCTGTGAATAGACACTGCGTTCTGTGGGACCGTATTCATTAAGGAAACTTTTATATGAGTATGCTGCAAGCCTGTAGTTCAAACGTCCCTTAGCAAACTTATAGTTGAAATTAGGGGTATTGAAATCGAATACACCCCAGTTGTATACGACATCTGTTCCACTTAAGCTGTCATACAGGCGTAATGCACTGTGACCATACAGTGTATATGATTCAGGCCCGGGATCACATGTCAGAAAGTATACCTCGGTAGCCGGAGATTGAGCAAATACAACAGATATATTTATAAGAGAAAATGCAAAGATTAAGGTAAATCTGGTCTTCATAATGTATATTATCATGTGAAATAAATGTTAAAAATAGTAAAAACTGTTTTACTCCTCACTCAATTTATTAACTTTTGTACTTATTATCTTTTGAAAGGTAAAGTCTTATAAAACCCTTATAAATAATCTGACAAATACTTTATGATATGAAAAAGACCACTACTATTATTTTTACTCTAATCCTGTTATTTTCTGCTGCTGACAGTATATACGCACAGCTAAACAGGAAGCAAAACAAACCCGCTGACGACTATACTTTTCTGTATAAAGATCTTGAATACAGGCTTATCGGGCCTTTTCGCGGAGGAAGATCAGCTGCGGTTACAGGTATCCCGGGTAGCGAAAAAGTATTTTACCAGGGAGCAACCGGAGGAGGAGTATGGAAAACCACCGATGCCGGTGCATCGTGGGAAAATATCAGCGACGGTTTTTTTGGTGGCACCATAGGTGCTGTTGAAGTGGCCCAATCTGATAATAATATTGTATATGCCTCAGGTGGTGAAGTTACCGTAAGGGGCAATGTATCGCATGGTTATGGTATATGGAAATCACTGGATGCGGGAGAGACATGGTCCTATATTGGTCTGAAAGAAGGTCAGTATATACCAAGATTACGGGTAAATCCTGATAATCCTGACCTGGTTTACGCCGCTGTCCTTGGTCACCTGTTCGGACCCAGTGAAGAACGTGGTATTTACAGGTCGAAGGATGGAGGTGAAACATGGGAGAAAATACTTTATGTAAGCGGAGATGCAGGCACTTGTGATCTTATTCTTGATCCTGTAAATCCTCGCATATTATATGCCTCTACCTGGCGGGTGAGACGAACACCATATAGCCTGGAGAGCGGAGGAGATGGATCGGATCTCTGGAAAAGCACTGACAGTGGAGATACATGGACAAAGCTTACAGGCAATAATGGTATGCCCTCAGAGCCCATAGGTATAATTGGTGTAAGCCTATCAGCAGCAAACCATAAAAAGATATATGCCATTATTGAAGCAAAGGAAGGGGGTCTTTTTGTCAGTGAGGATGCCGGTGAAAACTGGGAAAGGGTGAATGATGACCGCAGCCTGAGACAGAGAGCATGGTATTATACAAGAATATATGCTGATCCGGCTGATGAGGGCATAGTGTATGTCCTGAATGTGGGTTTTCATAAGTCAACAGACGGAGGCAGGACCTTTGAAAGTATAAGGACACCTCACGGTGATCACCATGACCTGTGGATCGATCCTCTCAACAGCGATGTTATGATTATAGGCGATGATGGAGGTGCACAGGTCAGCCTGGATGGAGGATCTGACTGGTCAACTTTGATGAACCAGCCTACAGCCCAGTTCTACAGGGTAATAACTGATGATCATTTTCCGTACCGCATTTATGGAGCACAGCAGGATAATTCCACTGTAAGGATTGAATCACGCGCTTTTGGATATGGAGGTATAACTGAAGAAAACTGGGAGACAACGGCAGGTGGTGAAAGCGGATGGATAGCACCTGACCCTGAGAATAATGATATTGTATACGGCGGTTCTTATGGTGGTTACCTGGAACGAGTCGACCATGAAACAGGTGAAATGCGAAGAGTGGACGTCTGGCCAGACAATCCCATGGGATGGGGAGCCGACAGTATTGAACAGAGATTCCAGTGGAACTTCCCGATAATGTTCTCAAAGCATGATAATAATACCCTTTATGCAGCCTCCAATTACCTGTTTAAAACAACAGATGAAGGGCAGAGCTGGGAAAATATATCCCCTGATCTTACACGTAATGACAAATCGAAAATGGGCCCTTCAGGAGGACCAATAACCAAGGATAATACAAGTGTGGAATATTACGGGACAATATTCTGTTTAGCAGAGTCTGCGGTTGAAGAGGGTGTAATATGGTGTGGATCTGATGACGGACTTATAAATATAACAAGGAATGGTGGCAGTACATGGACAAATGTGACACCTCCTGCAGATATCATGCCTGAATGGACAATGATAAACAGTCTGGAAGCTGACCCTTTTAATGCAGGTGGTCTTTATGTTGCTGCTACCAGTTATAAGAACGATGATTATAAACCATACTTATATAAAACAACTGATTACGGTGAAACATGGAAGAAAATAGTCACAGGAATTGATAATGAGCATTTTACACGCGTGGTGCGGGCCGATCCTGTAAGACAGGGACTGCTGTTCTGCGGCACAGAATCTGGTATGTATATCTCATTCAATGATGGTGATTCCTGGTCACTTTTCCAGCTTAACCTTCCGGTGGTGCCGGTTACCGACCTGGCAATAAAAGAAAATGACCTGGTGGTCGCAACCCAGGGAAGATCATTCTGGATATTTGATTATATGCACCTGTTGCGTAAGTTGGATAACAGTATGGGTTCAGATAATGTTACACTGTTCAGACCTGAAGACACTTATCGCATAGGAGGCAGACAGGGAGGCAACCTGTTTGCGGGCCAGAATCCCCTGCCTGGAGCCGTGGTGTGTTTTTATCTGAATAATAAACCGGGCCAGGATGACAGTGTACAGCTGGACTTTATGGATAACAATGGATATATTATACGCTCATTTTATACTAATACCAAAGACCTTGAGATAGAGCCTCATACACCATATGCCAAACTTGAGGTTAAGCAGGGAATGAACATCGTTTCCTGGGACCTTTCTTACCCCGGGGTGCTGAGAGTCCCCGGAATGATCTTCTGGGGTGGCTACCTCGATGGACCTGTAGCCGTACCCGGACAATACAGGGTAAGCCTCAATGTCAATGGTGAATCCTATGAACAGGAATTTAAGATACTGTCCAATCCTAAATCGTCATGCAGCATTGCAGACCTGCAGGAACAATTTGATTTTGTTATTGGTGTAAGAGATAAACTTACAGAAACACACCAGGCTATTCTTGATATCAGGAAGCTCAGGGACGACATAGTGGATGTGGAATCAAAACTCAATAGTGATGATCATGGCAGTATACTGGAAATGACCGGGGAGATAAAGAAAGGCCTTACTGCTATTGAAGAAGCATTATACCAGACGAAGAACCGCTCACGCCAGGATCCGCTGAACTATCCAATAAAGCTGGGTAATAAACTTGCAGCACTGAACGGTGCAGTTGCCACCGGCGACTGGAAGCCTACCGACCAGTCATATGAGGTGAGAGATGAGTTTGTTTCTGCAATAGATGTGCAGTTAGCAAGGCTTAGGAAGATTATTGATGGAAAGATACCTGAGTTGAACCGCATTCTGCATGAGAATAACATTGAATACATAAAGCACTGAGGTTCCCCCTTCAGAAGTGGGAAGGACACGCAAAGCGGGGCCAGAGGGATGTTTTACTGGATTAATGGATTATTGGAATAATGGAATAATGGGTATTCAGGCTAGGTTCCACCTTTGAAGGAGGCCAGGGGGATGTTTTACTGGATTAATGGATTATTGGAATAATGGAATAATGGGTATTCAG